>NZ_JBQEDF010000029.1:28744-40023 GCF_052107835.1 Corynebacterium sp. | reverse complement strand
GTACTACGGCGACGGCTTCTTCCACAACCACATCTTCTGGAACATCGAGCACACCCAGCAGATGGTGCAGCTCTACCGGCAGCGCTTCGAGCACTACGGCCATGGTGCCGCGGATCAGGCCATCGTCGGGCTGGGTGGTCAGGTGTTCATCGGGGACACCGAGGCGGAGGCGAAGAAGTTCTTCCGCCCCTACTTCGACAATGCGCCCGTCTACGGCCACGGGCCGTCGATGGAGGACTTCACCGAGATGACACCGCTGACCGTGGGCACCGTGGACCAGGTCATCGAACGCTACCTGGGCTACGCCGATGCGGTCGGTGACTACCAGCGCCAGATGTTCCTCGTCGACCACGCCGGGCTGCCGAAGGACGTGGTGCTGGAGCAGATCGAGATCCTGGGGACGCAGGTGGTGCCGGTGTTGCGTAAGGAGCTTGAAGCGCGGCGTCCCGCGCACGTGCCCAGTGACCCGCCGCATGCCGGACTGGCAGCCGTTGAACCCACGAAGGAGAGCACCGCGCAGGACGCGAAGGAGGACGCACGATGAAGAAGCTCGTCATCATCAACGCCGGGCTCAGCGACCCGTCCACCACGCTGGACGTGGCGCAGCGGGTGTCGGACGCGACGTTGCGCGAGGTCGCCGCCGCCGGTGAGGGACTGGAGATCGAGACGGTGAACCTGCGCGGCCTGGCGACGGACCTGGCGTCCTTCATGACCACGTTCATCCCCTCCACTGCCCTGGAGGAGGCCCGACGCACCGTCGGGGAGGCGGACGCGCTGATCGCGGCGACCCCGGTGTTCCAGGGCAGCTATTCCGGCTTGTTCAAGATGTTCTTCGATGCGCTGGACATGCACGCGCTCGACGGCATTCCGGTGTCCCTGGTCGCCACGGCCGGAACGCCCCGGCACTCGATGGTGCTGGACTACGCGATGCGTCCGTTGCTGTCGTTCCTCCATGCGGTTGTTCTGCCCACCGGCGTGTTCGTGGCGACGCAGGAGTTCGGTTCATCCTCCGAACTGCCGGCGCGCATCAGCCGGGCGGCCGGGGAACTGGCCATTCAGCTGACCACCACGGGCCGGGTCGAGGGGTTCACGGCTGATTCTGACGGGTCCGGGGCACCGGACAGTGACTTCACCGTCCCCGATGGCGGATTCGCCTCACTGCTCAAGGGGCACTCCGGGTCTTAGCGTTCCGCCGTTGACCTCCGTTCCTGCTCGACCTTGCCTAATGTCCCGCCATCGCGTCCCTGGGCGCACCGTTTTTGGGGCCTTTACTGCAGTGGAGGTGTCGAAAGCGGTGCGCTGGAGCCCGCTGGTGGTGCGCGGCGGACGCATACTCCCGTCAGCGCTCGGCCGCGGTTGCTTCGGAGGAGTTGGTCGATACCGTGAAGCCGTCCAGTAACCCCGGCGCCGAGGCATCGGCGAGCTCCGTGGCCTCCACAGAGGCAACATCGGGGATGTCGTAGCCGCCGTAGCCAGCGGCCGTGGCAACCGTGATGGTGCGCAGACCCAACCACTTCTGCAGGACGGATTCGCGGACGGCGATGGTGCTCACCGCGTCCCGCCGCAGAATCACAGTCGCCCGGGAGAACAGGCCGAAGCGGATGATGAGGTACGGCCCCACTTCCGCATGCCCCAGTGCCCGGTAGGCGATGAACGCGCCCGCCAGGCAGAGACTCCAGACAACGGGGAGGCTCCAGAGAGCCCAGGTGGGAAGGAGGTCGGCGTACACAACGGCACCAAGGACGGCAGCCATGGCCAGCGTCAACAGCGTGGCCCACCACAGCCGACGGGCCAGCGCGACCTGGGGATGCCGTCGAAGCGGGACGTCGAACAGCGATGCGGTTTCCCCGAGGACCTCTGCGGCGGTCCGACGTGCGAGATCCCGGTGGACACGCGGCAGGATTGCCGCCGGGTCGGACAATGACCATACATCGAGCCCGGTGGTGATCACGTGGGTGTCGGTGACACGCAGCCACCGCCAGAACAGTGGCTCGGCGATCTGCACGCCGCGGACGCGGTTCTCGTCGCGGTTGACCTCGCGGGTGGTGAAGAGTCCCTGGCGGGTGCGCAGCTGGGTGCCTTCCGGGCCGGGGACACGGGCGAGCTCGAACCTCCAGAACTCCGTGAAGAAACTCAACGTCAGGCCGACCCAGCCCAGTAGCGTGACCCCGACGACGACCACGACGGCGATGCCCAGCCAGCCCAGGGAACCCCAGTCATACAGGTCGCTGACCAGCCCGGCAAGGTCGACGCCGACCATGGAGGTGATGCCCCAGGCGCCACCGATCACGCCGAGGGCCAGCAGGTAGGCCCAGATGTTGAACATGTTGTAGATGACCCACCGGGGATTCATGGTCGCGAACACATGCTCGTCAGTGGCACCCGGAGTCGCGTCCGGTGCTGTCCCATCGTCAGGGAGCGCTGTGTCCGGTGTCGCCGCGCTCAGAAGTGCTGACTGGAGTGCGAGGGCATCCTCGCGCGAAAGAGCGTCCAGGGTGAACGCCGATTCGCCCGCGGCAGCCTGCTGCCCGGCACCGATCTTCACCATCCTCAGCCCGGAGAGCCGGTGGCGCAGCTTCGCCTCGATGTCCACGCTGCGGATGCGTCCACGGCGCAGTGAGCGGCGCTGTTTGACGATCACCCCGGTGCGCAGTTCGATGTGTGAGTCGGAGACGCGGTAGCGGGTGAACATCCAGCGCACGAGGTCGCCGACGGCGCCGATGACACCGAAGGCGGCGATGGCGATCAGTGGCCACACCACGTCGTTGGTCGCTGAGGCGCGGGTGATGGCGATGGCGACCAGAGCAGGGACCAGGGACAGGACGGTCAGGGCCAGGTCCACCCAGATCACCCTGGAGCTCAGGCGGCTCCAGGCGGTCGGCATGATCCCGGTCATGTCGCATCCCCCGGGATCAGTTCCGCTATCTCGGTGAGTTCATGAGCCACCCTGTCGGCGGTCTGCCTGCTCAGCCCACTGATCTCCACGGCCCCCGATGAGGACGCCGTCGTGATCGACAGTGTCGAGAGTCCGAGCATCTGTTCCAGCGGCCCCTGGGTGGCGTCCACCGTCTGCACGCGCGACAGTGGTGCGGCCCGCCATTCGCGGACCACCCACCCGGTACGGGCGTAGACGGCGGTGTCGGTGGTCTCCCAGCGGTGGACGCGGAAGCGCCAGAACGGCTCCACGAACACACCGACCAGCCAGAATGCCGCGGCGAGTGCGAACGCCCAGGGGAGGGCAGGACGGATGGCGTCGAAGAACCACCCGGCAACGCCGATCCCGATGAGAATGGGCACGAAGATCATGGTGGATTGCAGCATCCACCAGCCGATGGCCCTGCGGTCGATACCGTGGGCGGGTTGCTTCATGTCTTTCATGACGGCACTTTCCTGATGGCGTGGGCGATGAAGTCCTTGAGGGCCTCGATGTGCTCGGTGAGGTCGGTTGTGCGGTCCGGGGCCATGGACAGCGCCCAGGAACCGAGGACACCGTCGACGCTGCTCAGGATCACATTGGCGACCTTCTCGGCGTTGAAGTCGCGGAGCTGGCCCTCCTGTTGTCCGGCGCGCAGGATCTCGGCCATTGCTTCGGTGGCCTCGTGGTCGTCGTCGGCGAAGTGGGTGGTGCCGTCCTCGTCGCGGAGGTTCTCGACGATTCTGGACATGGCGAAGAACTCGGTGGGGCTGGTGGTGAAGAACTCGATCTGGGAGCTGACCCAGGCGTTCACCTGCCCCACGGCGGTGGGCTCGGCGGCGATGCGGGCTTCCATGTATTCCCAGCCGCGCCCGTAGTAGTCCCGCACCATGTCGGTGAGGATCTCGTTCTTGTTGGTGAAGTGGTAGGTCACCACGCCTTTGCTGACCCCGGCCTGCGTCGCGATGCGGGACAGGGAGGCCCTGGAGTATCCCTCGTTGGCGACAACCTCGGCGGTCGCCGTGAGGATCTGGGCGCGTCGTGCCTCTTCAATGAAGGTTCGACCGCTCGGTTCATTATCGGACTGCATGGTTCAATATTAGACTGTGTGGTCTAAAATGGGCAAGAGGGTACGGGCGCGGTGGCGCGGCATGCTACATTGACGTCAATGAGTTAGGTTGACCTAAATCCCCGGGAGGAACCGTGCCGGACCAGTCCGATCAGCACCCCGCATTCGACCACCTCATCCACTGGGTCGAGGACCTGGACGAGAGCATCGCGTCCTACAACGACCACGGCCTGCCGTCCCACGAGGCGCTGACCATGCCCGGCTTCCGCAACGGTGCCTGGGGCATTGACGACGAACGCTACGTGGAACAGGCTGCCGTCGGGGACTGGGACGCCGTCACCGGTTCGACGTACGCGGGGAGCCTGGCGATCCTGAAGCCCCACATCGACGCCAGGAACGGCCCCGGACCGGTCTCCTTCGCCGTCAATGTGACGGATGCCCGGGCGACGGCAAAGCGGTTGCACGCGGCGGGGCACGAGGTCGACGAGATCGAGGTCCGTTTCGAGGACCAGGACGCCGGCTTCGTCGAGGTCTTCCTCCGTGGTGAACGGGACTACGTCCCGTTCTTCATCACCTACGACCCGCCGCGGGAGGAGATCGCCGCGATGCGTGCCGAGCACCGCGCGAAGGAGGGCATCACCTTCGATGGCGTCCCGGACCTGGTGGCGATCCTGGTGCGGGCGGACGATCCGGAGGGAGAGGCCAGGCGGGTCGGGGACGTGATCGGCTGTCCCGTCGACGGCACGACCGTGGAGCTGCCGGGCGCGGAGATCCGCTTCGGAGAGGTGGGGCCGGATGACAGGGTGGGACTCCACGGGATCGTGGTCGGTGGACCCGACGGTGTCGGTGACGGGGGCCCGTTCGAGATCGCCGGACTGACGGTGCAGCGCGACAAGTGACAGGATGGGCGACATGGAGGCCGTGGCCAACGTCCTGATCCTGACCGCCGACAAGCTCCCTTCCGGGCTGCTCCCCGAAGGGACGTTGCTGCTGCGGCACCGGCGGGTGCCCTGGCGCGCCACGGCGGTGATCCCGCTGGTGCCGGAGGATCACACGGTCAGCGTGCTGAGGAAGCTGGCGGGCGCCGGGGTACTGTTGACCAGGGCGGCGCACGCCAGAATCCAGGACGGCCTGGACATGTGGGAGGCCAAGGGGGAGCAGCTGCCGTCGCTGACGGTCTACGAGTACGTGACCTCGGATCCGGAGACCCGCGCCGAGTACTACGAGAGCCAGTACCGGGCCTCCGCCCCCGCGATGCGGGAGCTCTGGGAGGCGGGGCACGTCCAACGGTTCGTGGGGTTGGAGATCATCGAGGACTTCGTCCCGACCCGGCAGGCAACGTGGGACGTCCTGCACGTCACGTCGATTGCGGTGGGCAGGATTCCGTTCATGCTGCGCTGGACGTCCCACTTCGACGCCCACGCCCGTGCCGCCGGATACCCGAGCACGGAGGCGCTGAAGGCGAGGTGGGACGAGCAGCGCACGAAGAAGCAGGGGATGGCCATGGCCCGGGTCATCAGGGAGAGTGAGTTCGGCCGTCAGCGCTGACGACTGGTTGTTCTGTTGTGCCCCAGGCAGGATTCGAACCTGCGACACCCGCTTTAGGAGAGCGGTGCTCTATCCCCTGAGCTACTGGGGCGCACCCGCACAGTCTAGCGCGTGGGCTCGCCGGGGTGGGAACTGTGGTCGGGGTTCGGCGGGGGCAGGGCTCCCGGCGCCTGCAGCACCAACGGGACGGCCCCCTCTCCCGGGTGGGAAAGGGGGCCGCGGTGGTGACCGGTGGTGGGTGGTGCGGAGGTGGGTCCTAGTGCTTGACGACGGCCTCGACGCCGACGCCGGTGAGGGAGCGGACCTCCATCTCGGCCTGCAGGGCGTCCTTGTTGTCCGGCTTGCCCAGGTAGGTGCCGACGATACCGGCCAGGAAGCCCAGCGGGATGGAGATGATCGCCGGGTTGGTCAGGTCGATGATGGACCAGTCGCTGGTGTTGAACATCGCGGTCTCCGTGCCGGAGACGGCGTTGGAGAAGAACAGCACGATCAGCGAGGAACCCAGGCCCACGTAGATCGAGGAGATCGCGCCGGTGGTGTTGAACCGCTTCCAGTACAGGGAGTACAGGATGGTCGGCAGGTTGGCGGACGCGGCGATGCAGAATGCCAGGGAGACCAGGAAGGCCACGTTCTGGTTCATCGCCAGGATGCCGAGGATGATCGATGCGACACCGATGACGACCACGGTGATCTTGGAGACGCGGACCTGCTCCGCCTCGGACGACTTTCCGCCTCGGATGACCGAGTCGTAGAAGTCGTGGGCGAAGGACGCGGATGCGGTGATGGCCAGGCCGGCGACCACGGCGAGCACGGTGGCGAAGGCGACCGCGGATATCAGCGCCATGAAGATGTTTCCGCCGAGCTCGAGGGCCAGCAGTGGCGCCGCGGCGTTCTCGCCACCCGGTGCGTTCCTGATGTTGTCGACGCCGACGTAGGCGGCGGCGGCGAAGCCCAGGATCAGGGTCAGCAGGTAGAAGCCGCCGATCAGGACGATGGCCCAGGTGACGGACTTGCGGGCGTCACGTGCGGTGGGCACCGTGTAGAAGCGCATCAGCACGTGCGGCAGGCCGGCGACACCGAGGCACAGGGCCATGGCCAGGGACAGGAAGTCCATCTGGGCCATGAAGGAGCCGCCGTACTTCATGCCGGGCTCGAGGATGCCTTCGGGGTTCTCGGTGGCACCCTTCTCGTGCTCGTCAACGGCCAGCTGCAGCAGTTCGGAGAAGTTGCCCTTGACCATGACCAGGATGATCACGGCCATGATCACGACACCGGTGCAGAGCAGCACGGCCTTGATCATCTGGACGTAGGTGGTGCCCTTCATGCCGCCGATCAGCACGTAGGCGATCATGACCGCGCCGACGATGGCGACGACGAGGGACTGCTGCCAGGTCTCGTGGATGTCGAGGAGCACGGAGACCAGGGAGCCGGCGCCGGCCATCTGGGCGATCAGGTAGAACAGCGACACGAAGAGGGTCGCGATGGAGGCGGCCAGACGGACCGGTCGCTGCTTCAGGCGGAACGACAGCACGTCCGCCATGGTGAACTTACCGGTGTTACGCAGCGGCTCGGCGACGAGCAGCATGGCGACGACCCAGGCGACGAAGAAGCCGATGGAGTAGAGGAATCCGTCGTAACCGCTCAGCGCGATCGCGCCGACGATGCCGAGGAAGGATGCCGCCGAGAGGTAGTCACCGGCGATCGCGAGGCCGTTCTGGGTACCGGAGAAGCTCGCGCCGCCGGTGTAGAAGTCCTTGGCGGAGTCCTTCTGCTGGGACTTGCTGGCCCTGGTCACGATGTACATCGTGACCACGATGAACGCGATGAATATGCCGATGTTGAGAATGGGGTTGCCCGCATCTGCCTGGGCGAGGATCTGTGTGTGCATTAATCTCTCTCAGTTCTCAGTTGACGGACTAGGCCGGCTTCGGATCGTTCGGGGCGAAGTCGCCCGTGCGCTCGAGGCGGTCACGCAGTGCTGCGGTCCGGGGCTCGAGCTCCTTGTCGGCGAACTTCACGTAGGCGTACGTGATGATGAACGTGGTCAGGAACTGGAGAAGCCCCAGGATGATGCCGACGTTGATGTTTCCCCACACCGCGGTGCCGTACATGCCCGGAGCGAACAGTGCGAGGAGGACGTAGGCGACGAACCAGATGAGGGACGCGATCGTCACGGGGAAGGCGAAGCCCCGCTGCTTCTTCCTGAGCTCCTGGAATTCGGGGCTGGCCTGGGCCTCAACGAATTCCTCCGGTGTTGGCGTATGCCGGGCGTCGGGTGTCGACATCGGCTCCCTTTCTTGTCAGTGATCATGGTCACAGCAGAGCTGCGGATGGGTGACAAATTACAGAACCGGTGGAAACAATTTCAAGGCAGAAGGTTGGTTTCCGGAGGTCCGGGAGGGTATTCACCCCCGTAGATTGCCGTGACATGCACGTACCCCGGGGCATGTCGGGGGTGGTCCATGTCACACGGCGGACCCCTGCCGACCGTGGAATGTGGGAACTACTTGCGAAAACATGTGTACTTCGGACGTGCTGCCCTGAGTATCCCATGAAAGGTGCCCCCACCTGTTTGTTTCAGGTCCGCACCGAGGGTGTTCCCACGCCCGTGGTCCCCCCGTTGTGTTCCGGGGCGGCCTCAGGACGCCAGTGCAGCCAGCTTCGCCCGGACATCGTCGGCCGGCGGGTTGGTCGCGTAGGTCCCGTCGGAGTACTTCACGGTCGGCACCACACGGTTGCCGTCGTTGACGGACTTCACCCACTCGCCGGCCTCGGGGTGGTCCTCCACGTCGACGCGGTCGTAGGACGTTCCGCTGGAATCGAGGTCGGAGGTGAGTCGCTGGCAGAAGGGGCACCACGTGGTGGTGTAGAGGGTGACGTCGGACATATCTTTTCTCTCCTTATTTAATGGGGTCCATCGGGCTTACCGAGCCCGGGTGGTGCGGGTGAATTCACTGATGCGGTAGCGCAGGGGATCCTCGCCCGTGAGAGCGGTGCCCCTCTCCGACTCCAGCCACGGGCCGTCCTCCACGGTGAAGGACCGCTCGGCGCGCATGTCCGGGGCGGACACGCTGAAACGTTCCGGGGCGCCGCAGGCGATCTCGGTGACCACCACCCGGTCGGCGACGGCCAGGCACTGGCGGTAGATCTCGCCACCACCGAGTACCCACACCGTGTTCTCCCTGGTGTCGGCCCCGTGCCTGGCAGCGGCGACCAGTGCGTCCGGAATGGAGGCGCAGACCGTCCCGCCGGGAGCGTCGTAGGACGAATTCCGGGTGATCACGAAGTTCTCCCGCCGGGGCAGCGGACGGAACCTCGGGTGCAGCGCCTCCCAGGAGATACGCCCCATCACCACGGGGCAGCCCGTGGTGGAGTCCGTGAAATGCCTGAGGTCCTCAGGGAGGTGCCAGGGCATGTCCGCACCGTCGCCGATCACGCCACCGGTGGTCTGCGCCCAGATCATGGCGATCTCCACGCCGTCGGGGAAACCGGCGTCACTCAGCGCGTCCCGGGTCAGCGCCGGGGCCCGGTCCTGTGCCGCACTCACACCGCCACCGGGGCCTTGATGCCGGGGTGGGGGTCGTAGCCCTCCACGGCGATGTCGTCGAAGGTGTAGCTGAACATGTCGGACGCCTGGTTCAGATGCAGCGTGGGGTAGGGGCGTGCGTCCCGCGACAGCTGCAGTTCCACCTGCTCCACGTGGTTGTCGTAGATGTGGCAGTCGCCGCCGGTCCAGATGAACTCACCGACCTCCAGACCCGCCTGCTGGGCGAACATGTGGGTCAGGATCGCGTAGGACGCGATGTTGAACGGCACGCCGAGGAACATGTCCGCACTGCGCTGGTACAGCTGGCACGACAGTTTCCCGTCGGCCACGTACAGCTGGAACATCAGGTGGCACGGGGGAAGGGCCATGTTCGACAGTTCGGAGACGTTCCACGCCGAGACGACGTTGCGGCGGGAATCCGGGTTCTCCCTGAGAGTCTCCAGGGCCTGGGAGATCTGGTCGATGTGGTGGCCGTCCGGGGTCGGCCAGCTGCGCCACTGCACACCGTAGATGGGCCCCAGGTCCCCGTTGCCGTCCGCCCATTCGTCCCAGATGCTGACCTTGTGCTCGTGGAGCCAGCCGACGTTGGAGTCACCGCGCAGGAACCACAGCAGCTCACCGATGATGGACTTCAGGTGCACCTTCTTGGTGGTGATCAGCGGGAAGCCCTCGGAGAGGTCGAAGCGGATCTGCCGTCCGAACAGGCTGCGGGTGCCGGTACCGGTGCGGTCGGACTTGGAGGCACCGTCGGCGAGGATCTCGCGCAGGAGGTCCTCGTACGGGGTCGGCACCGGGGTGGAGGGGGAGGGGGCGCTCATGGGTACCAGAATAGGTGTGCGGTGTCGTCCCGTCATCCAGTGGGGCACCTTGCCGCCGCAATCCGCCGGGGCACCCTCAGGGGTGGTTTTTCTGTCGGGGGTCTGCGTTACCGTCTGGCCGATCCGCACGTCGAGTTGAAGGAGACAGCAACCCCATGAAAGAACAACTGAAGATCTCGATGGCGTTTCTGGGGCTGCTCGTCGGCGCGGGCTTCGCGACCGGCCTGGAGGTCATCCAGTACTTTGCGTCGTTCGGGCTCACCGGTTTATGGGGGGCACTGCTGGCCGGGGTGGTCATGGCTGTCGCCGGGGCCGTGATCCTGCAGCTGGGAAGCTATTTCCTGGCGGAGGAGCACTACAGGGTTTTCCGGGGCATCGCCCATCCGGCAGTCTCCCGCTTCATGGACGTCGTTGTGGTCCTCACCCTCTTCTGCATCGGGTTCGTCATGCTCGCCGGGGCCGGGTCGAACCTGGAGCAGCAGTTCGGCATGCCGACCTGGATCGGGTCGCTGATCATGACGGTCCTGGTGATGGTCACCGGACTGCTCGACGTCGACAAGGTCAGCGACATCATCGGCGGTCTCACCCCGTTGCTGATCATCGCGGTGATCGTGGGGTTCGTGTACACACTCTTCAACCTGCCGGCCAGCATCGGTGATGCCGGCGAGACGGCGTCGCTGGAGGAGTCCCCGGTCAGTCCGTGGTGGCTGTCGGCGTTGAACTACAACGGGCTGGCCCTGCTGCTCGGGGTATCGATGTCGCTGGTGATCGGCGGAAACCACGCTGATCTCAGGGCGGCCGGTCGCGGCGGGCTGCTGGGTGGGGTCGTCTACACCGTCCTGCTCGCGCTCGCCGCGTTCACACTGCTGGCCAACATCGACATCGTCGCCGGGGACGACGTCCCGATGCTGACACTCTTCGACTCGATGCACCCGGTGATGGCCTACGCCATGGTCTTCGTCATCTTCGCGATGATCTACAACACGGCCATCGGCATGTTCTACGCGCTGGGGAAGCGCGTGACGTCGGCGCGGCCGGGATGGTACACGCCGGTGTTCCTTGCCCTGTGCGGTGCGGGCTACGCCGTGAGCTTCGTCGGTTTCGACACATTGATGACGTACGTCTACCCGGTACTCGGGTATCTCGGCATGGCGATGGTCGTGGTGCTGGTCGGCTGGTGGCTGTACGCGCGCAGGAGGCTTGCCGCGGAGAGCGGGCACCGCGACACCGTCCGGACGCTCACCGAGCAGCGCGAGGACGGTGACAGCGACTTCGGTGCCGAGGAGAGGTCCGAACTGCGCGAGGAACTGGACGAATCGGACGCTCCCCCGGGGAAGCTCGAGGACCAGATCACCGGTGAGGTCAAGGACGAGGTCGGGGACG
>NZ_JBQEDF010000029.1:17808-28644 GCF_052107835.1 Corynebacterium sp. | reverse complement strand
CCCGGGGCGACTGAGTGCCGTCAGTCGCGCAGCGGCCCGAAGGTGCCGTTCTCCTCCTTGTAGGCGGCGGCGCTGGCGAGGATGTCCTCGGCGATGTCGGGACGGCAGATCAGCAGGTCGGGCAGGTAGGTGTCCTCGTTGTTGTACACCAGCGGGGAGCCGTCCAACCGGCTGCAGAACAGTCCGGCGGCCTCACACACGCCGACCGGAGCGGCATTGTCCCACTCGTACTGTCCCCCCGCGTGGACGTAGGCGTCATTGTCCCCGAGCAGGACGCTGACCGCCTTCGCGCCGCACGAGCCCATCGTGGTGATCTCGTGGCCGGTCCTCTCCGAGATGAAGGGGGCGATCTCCGGGGTGCTGTTGCGGGAGATCACGATCCGGTTCGTGGGCCGGCCCTCCACGGCCTTGGACTCGGCGGAGGTGAAGACCTGGCCGAGATCGGGCATGCCCACTGCGGCGTGGGTGACCTTGCCGTTCTCCGCCAGGGCGATGTGCACGGCCCAGTCCTGGCGGACCCCGGCGTATTCGCGTGTGCCGTCGAGGGGGTCGATGATCCACACCCGGTCCTGCTCGAGCCGGGCGAGGTCGTCGGTGGCCTCCTCGGACAGCACGGCGTCGTCCGGACGGTGCTTGGCCAGCACGCGGGCGATCCAGTCCTGGGCGATCGCGTCCCCCGCCGCACCGAGTTCGCCCCCGCGCAGCAGGCCCACGTTACGGACCCCCTTGAGGATCTCACCGGTTCCCTGGGCGAGGCGGAGGGCGAGGGTCTCGTCGTCGATGTAGGACGTCATGGCTCAACAGTCTAGCCAGAGGACCTGTGTGCTGGCGCGGCGGGCGGGTCGGGGAGTGTCGGTGATCACAGGTCGCCGCATGTCTCGTGGCATATCGGCATCCAGGGACGGTCCAGGCCACCACAGACCATCCATGGATGCCAATATGCCGCAGAGCAGCGTCGGGTGGTTGACTGGGGGCCATGACAGCCGAGCCGCTCGACCGCTTCTTCGCCCCCGTGGCGACGTGGTTCCGTGAGGTCTTCGCCGAACCCACCGTGGTGCAGTCGCAGGCGTGGGACGCGATCAGCCGTGGGGACAACGCCCTGGTCGTCGCGCCGACCGGGTCCGGCAAGACACTCGCCGCTTTCCTGTGGGCCCTGTCCCGTCTGACCTCGCAGGGGCTGATGCGCGGGGCGACCGACGGGGACGCCAACCGGAACTCCGCGACGAGGGTCCTCTACATCTCCCCGCTGAAAGCCCTGGGCGTGGACGTCGAACGCAACCTGCAGGTTCCACTGGCCGGCATCGCCCGCACCGCCGCCGCGTCCGACACGGATATCGCGCCGGTGAGCATCGGGGTGCGTTCCGGTGACACCCCGCAGGCCGAACGTGCCAAGCTTCTGCGCACCCCGCCGGACATCCTGATCACCACCCCGGAATCCCTCTACCTGATGCTGACATCGAAGGCCGCCGGGACGCTGGCCAATGTCGACACCGTCGTCGTCGACGAGGTGCACGCCGTTGCCGGCACGAAACGCGGCACCCATCTGGCCCTGAGCCTGGAGCGGTTGGAGGAGCTCGCCGGCGAGGATGCCCCGGTGCAGCGTATCGGCCTGTCGGCGACGGTGAACCCGGTGGACACCGTCGCGTCCTTCCTGGGCGGCGACCGCCCGGTGACGGTGGTCAATCCGCCGACGCAGAAGCTGTGGGACGTGGCGGTGCGCAGCGTGGTCGAGGACTTCCGGGACCCGCCGGTACTGGACTCCCCCGCTGCGGCGGAGGGTGATGAGGCCTCCTCCGAGGACGGGGTACTGGATGACGCCATTACTGACGATGCATTGCTCGGTCCCACGCTCATCGGTGAGGGCGTCGGCGGGATCACCGACGCCGGCAGTGGACGCCGGGTTGCCTCGGGGGTGGACAGGGAGTCCGCGTTGCCGCAGCAGAAGTCGGTGTGGCCGCACGTCCAGCGCGCGATCTACGAACAGATCATGGCGAACCGTTCCACCCTGGTCTTCGTCAACGCCCGGCGCACCGCCGAACGTCTCACCGGGGCGTTGAACGAGATGTGGGCCGAGGAGCATGATCCCGGTTCCCTCGCCGCCCCCACGCGGCGCGATCCCGCCCAGATGATGGCGCAGTCCGGTTCGGTCGCCGCGGCCCCGCAGGTCATCGCCCGGGCCCACCACGGCTCGGTGTCGAAGGATGAGCGGGCCGAGATTGAGACCTCCCTCAAGGACGGTTCACTGCGCTGCGTGGTCGCGACGTCCTCCCTGGAACTAGGGATCGACATGGGCCTGGTGGACCACGTGGTGCAGGTCGGCGCTCCGCCGAGCGTGTCCTCGGCGGTGCAGCGGTGCGGGCGGTCCGGTCACACCGTCGGCGCGGTGTCCCGGGCGACGGTGTACCCGCTGCACCGGCAGGACGCCGAGGCCGCGACGGTGATCATCGACCGGATGCTCGCCGGTGACCTGGAGCCGCTGCATGTGGTGTCGAATGCCCTGGACGTGCTGGCGCAGCAGACCGTGGCGATGGCGGTGCAGGCCAGCCGTACCGACACGGGCACGCTGGATGTCGAGGACTGGTTCCGGACCGTCCGGCGCGCTCACCCGTACGCCGCCCTGCCGCGTGAGGCCTTCGACGGGGTGGTTGAGCTGGTCAGTGGCAGGTACCCCTCCACCGATTTCGCCGAGCTGCGTCCCAAGGTGGTCTACGATGCGGCGACCGGGAAGATCGAGCCGCGTCCCGGGGCGCAGCGCACCGCGGTGACCAGTGGCGGGACGATCCCGGACCGGGGGCTGTTCGGCGTGTTCCTGCCCTCTGACGGTGAGAACGCCGGTGGCAGGCGGGTCGGCGAACTCGACGAGGAGATGGTCTACGAGTCCCGGGTGGGCGACGTGTTCACCCTCGGGGCGTCCTCCTGGCGTATCTCGGAGATCACCCGTGACCAGGTGATCGTTACCCCGGCGGCGGGGCACACCGGACGCCTGCCGTTCTGGGTCGGGGATGCCGAGGGGCGTCCCGCCGAACTCGGTCCGGTGATCGGTGAGGCTCGTCGCGGGTGGGGCAGAGGTGTCACCGGGGACGGTGGCGTGATGCGGGATCTGCGCGGTGCGTCCTTTGTCGACGACAACACCCGGGCGAACCTGGACTCCTTCTACTCTGAGCAGCGCGAGGCCACCCAGGTCGTCCCCGATGAGCGGACGATCCTCATCGAGCGCTTCCACGATGAGGTCGGCGACTGGCGCGTGGTCGTGCACACGCCATGGGGCAGGTCGGTGAACGCTCCGTGGGCGTTGGCGATCGGTGCGGCGCTGTCGCGGCGCTCCGGGATCGACGCGATGGCGGTGGCCGGTGACGACGGTATCGTGCTGCGTCTGCCCTACACCGAGGAGCCGCCGGGGGTGGAGCTGCTGACCGGCGGTTCCGACGGTGCGGACGCGGCGACGCCCGTGGTCAACGAGGTCACCGATGCGGTGGGATCGTCCGCCCTGTTCGCCGGACGCTTCCGCGAGTGCGCCGCCCGCTCCCTGCTGCTGCCGCGGCGTAACCCGGGCAAGCGCCAGCCGTTGTGGCAGCAGCGGCAACGGGCGTCCCAGCTGTTGGACGTGGCGCGTCCGCACCCGGAGTTCCCGGTGATGGTGGAGACCATGCGCGAGTGCCTGCGTGATGTCTACGACCTGCCCGCCCTGGAGAGGATCGTGGCCGCGGTGGGGTCGCGGCGGATGCGCGTCGCCGAGATCACCACGGATGCCCCGTCCGCCTTCGCCGAATCCCTGCTGTTCAGCTACACAGGTGCCTTCCTCTACGAGGGGGACTCGGCGGAGCGGGCTGCGGCGCTGTCGGTGGACCCTTCCCTGCTGGCGGCGGTGCTGGGCCAGCGTGGCGAGGGGCTGGAACTCGACCCGTCGGTGCTCGCCGAGATTGTCGACGGGCTGCAGTGGCTTGCCGACGGCCGCCGCGCCCGATCCGCCGAGCAGGTCGTGGACATGCTGCGTGCCCTGGGACCGCTGTCACCGGAAGAGGTCGCGCGGCGGACCGAGGCGGTCAACCTCGACGAGGTCCGCGCGATGATCCCCCGCAGGATCTGCGAGGTGAAGGTTGGCGGGACGCTGCGCTGGGCCGTCGTGGAGGACGCCGCACTGCTGCGCGACGGGCTCGGCATCCCGGTGCCACCGGGTGTCGCCGCATCCCAGGAACGGGTGGTGGACGCGGTCGACCAGCTGGTGCTGCGCTGGGCGAGGACGCATGGGCCATTCACCGCGTCCGACATCGCCGCCGAGTTCGGGTTGGGCGTGGCAACGGCGGATGGGCTGGCCCGGCGGTGGGTGTCCGGCCGGCGGTTGGAGTCGCTGGGGGCGTCCGGATCCGACGACGACCGTTATGTGGATTCGGGCGTCCTGCGTCGTCTGCGGGCGGCGACGCTGGCGAAGGCGCGCGGTGCACTGGAGCCGGTGAGCACGCAGACCTACGCGTCCTTCCTGACCCAGTGGCACGGTCTTGGGGCCGGGGAGCGCGAGGACCTGCCCGGGGTCATCGAGCAGCTTGCGGGTGTCGCTCTGCCCGCCAGTGCCTGGGAGACCGTGGTGCTGCCGTCGCGGATCCCCTCCTACACACCTGCTGACCTGGATGACCTTGTGGCGTCCGGGGAGGTCGTGATCGTGGGGGCCGGTGCTTCCTCGGCGACGGATCCGCGCATCATGCTGCTGCCCGCCGATCTGGCGCCGCTGCTGGTCGACGAGTTGGACACGGCAGGTGCGGAGGACGCTGCGGACGTTGCCCTGGGACCGGTCGCGCAGATGATCCGGGAGAAGCTGGGCGGGGGAGGGGCGTTCTCCGCCGCGGAGATGGAACGCTCACTCGGCGGGGACGGTCCCTCCCACGGCACCCCGTCCCACGATGCAATCGACTCGGCGATCTGGGAACTCTTCGACGCCGGACTGCTCATGCCGGACTCGGTCGCGCCTGTCCGTGCCCGGTTGGCGGGGACGGGGTTCACCGACCGGACGGGGACGGCGACCGGCGCTGCGTCCTCGAAGGGCGCGCACAAAGCGCCGCGCCGCAACACCGGACGCGGCTCCACACGGCGGCTGCGGATGGGGCGCACCACCTTCGCGCAGACCGTCCGCTCCGAGGAGGTGCGGTCGCGCCGGGCGGCGATGAATGCCCATGCCGGAGTGCCCGGCCGCTGGTCACTGGTGCCGGACGTGGGTGGGGCGGTGACCGACAGGGCGATCGCCCGCGGCGAGGCGTGGCTCGACCGGTATGCGGTCGTGACGCGTGGTTCGATCGTGGCCGAGCACACCGAGGGCGGTTTCGCCGCGGCCTACCGGATGCTCACCGCCTGGGAGGACAACGGCACGGTCCTGCGCGGTTACGTGGTCGACGGTCTGGGTGGGGCGCAGTTCGCCTCACGTGAGGTCATCGACCGGTTGCGGCAGATGGAGGAGGAGCCTGCCCCGGCCGAACGGTCGGCACCCGTGTTGCTGGCGGCGAGTGACCCGGCGAACCCCTTCGGCGCGGCGGTGCCGTGGCCGAGTGCGGATGGTGATGGTGAGGATGCCCCGCGCGATGGTTCAGCGCGTCCCACACGCGGTGCCGGTGCGCTGGTGGTGGTGCAGGACGGGCGCCTGCTCGCACACCTGACCCGCGGCGGACGGACGGTGACGGTGTTCGGGCGTCCGGGGTTAAGCGATGCGGGGGCCGAGGTGGACCCCGGTGACGTGCAGGCCGTGGTGGCGGCGCTGGCCGCTGCGGTCTCTGCCGGTCGGTTGTCGCCGGTGACCGTGGAGAAGCTCAACGGGGTGGACGTGATGGCTGCTGGACCCGTTGTTACCCGCGCCTGGACCGAGGCCGGGGCGCGGCTGACACCGAAGGGGTTGGTGGTTAGGTGAACGGTTCGGTTCTACCTTTCGAGGGTGACGTTCAGTGGGGTTATCGCCGCTATGTCCACTGCCGACCTGGCCAGGTCAAGGTCGTGGGAGTCCTGCAGGCCCAACGTATTCCTGCTGAAGGTTCGGTCACGCGGGCAATACACCCGTAGTCGTGGTCCGCAGAGAGGACGGTGGCCCGTTCACGAGGGCATAGCAGGCAATGAGAATGTCGGTGGAGCATGCAGCCCGGACAAGGCCGGAACTCCCCAGCGCAGCCTGGACATCAAGAACCAGGGACTCGTCGGGTGCCCGTTCCAGTGGAAATCCCAGGGAGATGCTCTCCCGGTACTGAGTGTGCTCATCCGGGGTGCGTGCGCTGTGACAGAACTCCAGGACCTGTGGGGGACAGGGGACGAAAAGGTCCGCCGGGGCTCGGACGATCGACGCAAGCCGGGCGGTTACCGCGCCATTTCCGTTGGCGGGTCTGGCCCTACGGAGTTGTCGACGAGATAGTCGGTCATGAACCGGGGTTCCCGCTGGACGGGGCTTCGACTGTGGTTACTGGGTCACTGACAAGGGATCTGACGTCTGAAGGCGCGCTATGCCGGACGTGCCGGCTGCTGCAGTTCAGTGACCCAATCGGCCTGGTCCTCGGACTCCGCGCGCAGGTAGTTCTCACGGCAGGGGCCGTCCGGGACGAACCCACGGGCGAGGATTTCGGCGTGGACGGCCTGCCAACTCTCGTGGATCCGGTCCATACGGCCCAGATGCACGCCGACGAATGCGTCTTCCACGTCAGGCAGCGCGACGATGTCGAATCCCTCACTGTTCGTCCCGTGTTCCGGCCCCGAGTACTCGTAGCCGGCAGTGACGTGCACCCCGGCCTCGTCCGATTCATACTGCGCGATCGCGACGTCCAACGCGCCACACTCATCGCCGATGATGCCGGCGATGTTGTCGAACATCGGCCCGACCACTCCCGCAATTGCCGGTTGATCCTCGACCACCGCCGAACGGCAGGCCAATCGAAGGGCGGGCAGGGGCTTCTGGATGATTTCGATACCGGGCATCTGCTTCTCCTGTTCAATGAGGTGGAGCCGCCGTTCCACGTCGGCGAGACGAGCGGTCGCCACCCGGTGCTCTGCTTCGACCTCGTCCCGACGGGCGCGCAGAAGCACGGCCAACCGGTCGACGTCCACACCCTGATCCAGGATCTGGGCGATGTCGTCGAGTCCGAAATCGAGGGCACGCAGAGAGACGATCCGGTGCAGCCGTTCAAGCTGCGACGGATCATACGAGCGGAAACCGCTGAACCCGTCCACATGGGCGGGCACGAGCAGGCCGATCGAGTCCCAGTGCCTCAACTGGCGATGGGACACCTGACCGACCTGCGCGAACGCTCCAATGGGCAACATGGTCCCATTACTCCCATCTCACACAATGTCAGAGTCAAGGAAGGCGCGTCCCCGCGGCGAAATGTCGTAGCCGACCTGCAGGCTGCGGGTCAGTCCGCGCTCCTTGAGTTTGCGGATCCGTCGCTTCAGGGAATCCTTGTCCATCGCGAGCTCCTCTGCCAGCTGAACTGAGGGAATGCCGGGTTCGGCGGCGATCCGAGGAGTGGTTCGGGCCCAGGGTGTGTGGGCATCGAGTTTGTCGAGCAGTGCACCGATGTCGGCCACGTCCTGTTCCGACAGTTCGGCGTCCTGGGCGAGGTCGTCCCGTCCGTCCGGACCGACCCAGGTCAGCCCGATGCGGAACACGGGATCATCCTCGTCCCCGCGAAACGTGCCAGTGAGTTCCTTGACGGAAGTGAATCCCGCCGCGTGCGCGTCCCCTTCGGTGATCGTGCCGACGTCCACCGCTTCCACGGTGCCGACCTGAACAACCCCAGCCACCGTCCGGAACGTCGAGCCCTCTGCGACACGGGGTTTCGGCCACTGACGGAACGCCACCGCGACCTCACCGGAGGCAACTCCGTGGGCAATGGCGCTGGTGAGGATCATGTGCCCAGCATAGCCAGGGTCGACGCTTCCTGGGTCGTCAACGCAGTAGCGTAACGGTCACCCCGAGCGACGGAGCGCGAGAGAGGCGAGCGTCCGATGTCAGGAGCCCCGCGTCCAGAAGTCGGGAAGCCGCCACGTAGAAGGCATCGCTGATCCGCAGGGAATGCCGAAGTGACCAGGTCTCGGGCAGAAGCGCAGGGTGCGACAGCCGTTTGATGGGAGCGTCCTGAAACCCCCGCATTGCATTGTCCGCTTCAACATTGCTGATCAGACCCATTCGTTGCATGCGCCAGATGGCCGACGACACCTCAACGTCGACAATGTGCGGCGCCCACAACTCGAATCCCTGTAGAGCATCGAGGGCAGTATTGTGGCGGAGGGTGGGGGTCAGGGCATCGACGAGTGCGCTGGCATCGACAACGAGCCTCACGGGTGATGCTCGCGGGATGCAGTCGCCGGATCGTACTCGGTACGAACATCATTCAGTACTCCGGCGACATCGATGTCCCTGAGCGGGATGTCGGTGCGCTGCGAAGCAACCCAGTCGTCAAGCAGCGGTCGTGCAAGATCATCCCGAAGGACCCGGGTCACGTACTCGGACATCGACACGCCGAGTCGCTTGGATCGTTCGCTGAGCTTCTCGTGGAGGTCGACCGGAAGATTCCTGACTTGCAGTGTGCTCATCGCATGATCATAGCATGAACACTGCATGCACGGCCTGGGAGAGTATTGTAGGTCCTCGGAAATCGACCTGTCTGCACACCAAGGAGCCGCACATGCCCGAGGGGGATTCGGTCCTGCAGCTGTCCAACCGGCTGCAGTGGATGCGGGGACGCACACTGACCCGCTCGGACATCCGCGTCCCCCGCTTCGCTACCGAGAACCTCGCGGGACGCACGGTCATGGGCGTCTGGCCCTATGGGAAACACCTGTTCATCGACGTCTCCGGACGCATCCTCCACACCCACCTGAAGATGGAGGGGGTCTGGTCGATCCACACCGCGGGCACCCGCTGGCGACGTCCCGGGCACACCGCACGGGTCGTTCTGCGCTTCGCTCCACAGCACACCGGGGGGCCCGAGATCGAGGTCGTCGGGCACAGTCTCGGTTTCGTCCGGCTCTTCGATGCGGCCGAGTATGACCGGGTCACCGGCCATCTCGGTCCGGATATCCTCGACCCGGACTGGGACAATGGAGACGGGGGCAGGACAGAGGCGATCCGTCGCGTCCTCACCCGTCCCGAGCGCAGTCTCGGTGCCGCTCTGCTTGACCAGCGCAACGTGGCGGGGATCGGCAACGAGTACCGTGCTGAAGTGTGCTTCCTGGGTGGGGTGGATCCGCGGCGCACGGTCGGTTCAGGGGTTGAGGCATCGGAGACGGCGTCCCACCTACTGGACCTGTCACGCAAGGTGATGTGGGAGAACCGGCTGGAACCGCGTCGCCTGTTCACCGGCGACCGGCGGCCGGGCATGGGGAACTACGTGTTCGGACGCGCCGAGAAAGCGTGCCGGCGCTGCGGCTCCCCGATCCTCAAGGGCTTCCTCGGGGGAGTGGACGCTGATGGTGACGAGGGTGAGCTCGAACGCGTCATCTGGTGGTGCCCTGTCTGCCAGCCGGTGTGAGTTGCGGGCACATGTGTCGGAATTGTCCCTGGGCCTGTGGATAGCTTATCCACAGGATCTTGCTGTCGAGGCACGATGGACCGCGGGCATGGGATGATGGTGGTGCCGACACACCGGGACGAACAGAGGGGACCATGGGGGAGAACGGCAGTGCACAGCCACCACGGCCACGGGGTAGGGGACCGGAGTACACCTGGCGGGTGATGCCGACCGTCCTGCCGCAGGTCCGGGCGGAACTCAAGAGCTCCGGTACGGTCACGGACTGGCAACTCAGGCACAGGTACACGCAGGTGGCGCCAGGTGTCGTGGTGCCCGCTGCCGAGGGTGGGCACGATCCAACGGCGCACGGTGGATTCGGCGCGGACTGTGTCACCCGATCATGGGCGAATCACCTGATCAGGCCGGATGCGGTACTCGGGGGCTGGGGTGCCGCTGAGGTGCACGGTCTTCGTCCTGACTGGGGTGATTCTGCGCCGGTGCTTCTGTTGCAGGGAACATGGAAATCCGGGTCAGAGACGACGGGCAGTGCAGTGCGGCGACCCCTTCGTCCCGTCATCCGTCCGCTACCGGATGATCTGCGCGTGCTTCGCCCCGAACCTCGCTTCCCGGAGCTGAAGGTGGTTCTTCCTGGCCTCGCTGCAGCTCAGTGTCTGCGGACGATTCTCACCGGCCGCCATCGATGGTGGGTGCACGATGTGCCCGGCATGAGCTGGACCGAGGTCCGGGCCGTCCAGTTCCTCGATGCCTTCGCCCAGTGCACCTGGGTCACGCGGGACGAGGTTCTCTCGGCGGCGGCGGGCCTGGTGAACAGGAGGGTTCTCGCGACGCTCCTGGAGATGTCGGACGCCGGTGCCCAATCCCCGATGGAGACGGTGATGCGACTGATGGTCCGGGATGTGTTGCCAACGCCGTATCAGTGGCAGTCTCAGATCCGGGTTGATCTGGAGCCGGGGGCGGCGGAAGGCTGGACGCGTCGGACGCTCCCGGACCTGGGCTGTCCGGCACTCAGGATCGCGCTGTACTACGACGGTGCCCATCATGATGCGATGCACCAGACCGACGTGGACTTCGACCAGTTCCATGCGCTGCGTGACCTTGGGTGGGAGGTGCTGAGGTTCAACAGGAAGCACCTCCGGGACCCGTCGGAACTTCGCGAACGGGTCACCGCGGTGATCGGTCGGGCGGTCGAGGCTCAAGCGTCAGGACAGGGGAGGGGATGAGAGGGCGTCGGCACGGCTGGAGGGATCTGAGGGTGGCGTTCAAGGTCGGCGGCGGTCGGAGAAACCACCCTGGAACACCACGTCCGTGCACTAACTCGGGGCACATGACCCAGGTGTGGCGC
>NZ_JBQEDF010000029.1:0-17708 GCF_052107835.1 Corynebacterium sp. | reverse complement strand
GCCTACCGCTTGCGCTTGCGCAGGATGTGGCGCAGCAGCGAGTCCGTCGAGGGGTCGCCGGTGTCGACGTCCGAGGCACCGTTGTCCCGCAGCCGTGGCAGCAGTTCATTGGCCTGGGTCTTGCCCAGTTCCACACCCCACTGGTCGAAGCTGTTGATGCCCCAGACCACACCCTGCACGAAGGCGATGTGCTCGTACAGGGCGATGAGTGCTCCGAGTGTCCGCGGGGTCAGCTTATCGGCGATGATCGTCGTCGACGGGCGGTTCCCCGGCATCAGCTTGTGCGGCACCAGGTCCTCGGGGATGCCCGCTTCACGCAGGTCATCCCCGCTGCGTCCGAACGCCAGGACCCGTGACTGGGCCAGCAGGTTCGACAGGAGCATGTCGTGCATGCTGGTCTCGCCGTCGGCACCGATCTGGTCGGTGTGGGGGTTGACGAAACCGATGAAGTCCGCGGGGATCAGGTGCGTGCCCTGGTGGAGCAGCTGCATGAACGCGTGCTGGCCGTTGGTGCCCGCTTCGCCCCAGTACACCTCGCCGGTCTCGGCGGTGACCAGGTCCCCGTTGAGCCGGACCGCCTTGCCGTTGGACTCCATCATCAACTGCTGCAGGTAGGCCGGGAACCGTCCCAGATCCTCCGAGTACGGCAGCACCGCATGCGACTGGGCGCCGAGCACCGAGGTGTACCAGACGCCCAGAGCACCCATCAGCACCGGCGCGTTCATCTCCAGCGGCTCGGAGTAGAAGTGGTTGTCCACCTCGTGGAAGCCGGCGACGAACTCCATGAAGTCACGCGGGCCGATCGCCGCCATCAGTGACAGCCCGATCGCGGAGTCCACCGAGTAGCGGCCGCCGACCCAGTCCCAGAACCCGAACATGTTCCGGGGGTCGATGCCGAATTCCTCGACGGCCTCCGCGTTGGTCGACACCGCCACGAAGTGCTTGGCCACGGCGTCCTTCAGTGTGGCCTCGTCCTCGACGTTGACGCCGATGTGGCTGAGCGACTTGAGCAGCCAGCGCTTCGCACTGTTCGCGTTGGCGAGGGTCTCCGAGGTGGTGAACGTCTTCGACGACACCACGAACAGGGTGGACTCCGGGTCCAGCCCGTCGAGGGTGGCGGTGATGTCCGCCGGATCCACGTTCGACACGAAGTACGGGGTGATCCCCGCGGTGCAGTAGGGGCGCAGCGCCTGCGCCGCCATCGCCGGTCCCAGGTCGGATCCGCCGATACCGATGTTGACCACGTTCTTGATCGTGTGGCCGGTCACGCCCAGCCAGTCACCGCGGCGAAGGGCGCGGGCCAGGTCGCGCATCCGCCCGAGGACGTCATGGACGTCCGCCGCGACGTCCTGACCGTCGACCGTGAGATCCTGCTCCAGCGGGATCCGCAGCGCGGTGTGCAGCGCGGCACGGTCCTCGGTGGTGTTGACGTGCTCGCCGTTGAACATCGCCTGGCGGTAGTCCTCGATACCCATGGTGCGGGCGACGTTGATCAGCAGGCGCAGTGTGTTCTCGTCCGCGAGGTTCTTCGACAGGTCCAGGTGCAGCGGGCCCACGTCGAAGGTCATGTCGCCGGCGCGGCCCGGGTCCTCCCGGAACAGCTCCTTCAGGGTGGTCCCCTTGAAGCGTGTGGCATGGGCGACGAGTGCCTGCCATTCCGGGGTCTTGGTCACGGGTGTGGTGTTCGGGACGGTGAACGTCACTGGTGTCGCCCTTTCGATGTACGTCTGGTCACGATGGTGTCATCGGTCTACTACCGCCCCACGGTAGCGGAAAATGCGCCGTGACAGCGGCTCAGTTCCCCTGTTCCTGGAGACCACGCGCGTAGACGTCGGCCGCCTTGATGGCCTGGACCACATCATCGGCGGTGTATTCACCGGGCAGCTGCTTGAGCGTCTCCGACGGTGAGACCGCGAGTTCGGCGATGCGCAGCAGGTCCCCGTCCGACACCTCGGGCAGGTTGATCTCCGCGAGGGTGGTGGGCAGGCCGACGGACTGCAGGAAACCGATGAAGCGGTCGAGTTCGTCCTTCGGCGCACCCTCCAGGACGAGCTGCACGCCGATGCCGAAGGACACCTTCTCGCCGTGCGACTTGTGGTGGACGTCGCCGGACAGGGCGGTGAACCCGTTGTGGATGGCGTGGACGGCGGCCAGGCCACCGTTCTCGAAACCGAGCCCGGACAGCAGGGTGTTCGCCTCCGCGATGTTCTCCAGGGCGCGGCTGGCGATGTGGGCCTCGTTGTCGCGGAGTGCCTGGTGGGCGTACGCGAAGAGGGTCTCCTCGCACTTCTCCGCCAGTGCCAGTCCGGCGAGCGTGGGCCGTGCCGTGTCGTCCATCCGCCGGGAGTTCGCACGGGCCACCGCCCGGGCTTCGACGGAGGTCGCCAGGGCGTCGCCGATGCCCGAACGCAGGGTCGCCACCGGGGCGTTGGCGATCACCGTGGTGTCCACCGCCACGAGGTCGGGGTTGCGGTCGTAGAACAGGTAGGAGTCGAAGACGCCGTCGTCGGTGTAGATCACGGAGACGCGGGCCGTCGGTGCGTCCGCAGACACCGCCGTCGGGAAGATGGCCACCGGGTTACCGCTGTGGTCGGCGACGGCGCGGGCGGTGTCGATGGTCTTCCCGCCGCCGAGTCCGATGATGACGTCGGAGCCGCGGTCCGAGGCCACCGACGTGATGCGGTCGATCTCGGAGTGGGACGCCTCCCCGCCGAAGATCTCGTGGGTGGCGGACAGCCCGTTCGAGACGAGGGAGTTCTCGAGTTCCTCGCCGGCGATCCCCCACACCACCTCGTCGGTGATGATCAGTGGCGAGGACCCCAGCGGGGCGAGGTACCCGGCGGCACGGTCGATGACCCCGGGCCCCTGGACGTAGCGGGACGGGCTGGTGAAAACACGGTCGGTACTGGACATATGGTGTGCGTCCTTTCCGGTTGGGTTGGGTTCTTCCCACTGTAGCGATGACTGCGGAGCACCCGGTGCCGACGAAGACGTCGGGGCGTCAGGACGACTGCAGCCAGGACGCGAGGACGGGGCCGGACGCGTCGGCGAGTGCGGCCTGGAACAGGGGCCCGAAGGAGATGCGCTTCACGCCCAGCTCCGCGGCCCGGGCGAGGTCCAGTCCGTCGGGTGTGCCGCCGTCGACCGGGTGGGCGGTGATGTTCACCGGTGTGGAGACCGCCGACAGGATCGTGGTCAGTGCGTCGGTGGACGGTATCCCCACCGGGTACAGCGAATCGGCCCCGGCGTCCTCGAGCAGCGCCAGGCGGTTCAGGGCGTCGTCGAGCTTCGCCGGATCGTCGCCGTCCTTCGTGAAAGCGTCCGTGCGGCCGTTGATGACCAGGTGCACGCCGCGGTCGTCGGCGGCGGCGCGGATCGCCCGGATGTAGTCGGCGTGCTCCCCGGCGGGGCGGTAGGTGCCATCGGAGTGCACGGAGTCCTCCACGTTGACCCCGACGGCACCGGCGTCCAGGACGCGGCCCACCAGGTCGGTGGCGTCGAGCCCGTAGCCCGACTCGACGTCGACGGAGACGGGGACATCCACCGCCGCCGTGATCCGTCCCACCGTCGCGAAGTACAGGTCAAGCGGGGTGTTCTCCCCGTCGGGGTAGCCGAGGGAGTTGGCGACGGGGTGGGAGCCGATGGTCAGGGCGCTGAAGCCCGCGTCGACGGCGAGGTGGGCGCTCCAGACGTCCCACACGGTGGGCAGGACGACGGGGGCGTCCCGGTGGTGGAGGGAGAGGAGCTGTTGGGCGGTGTCGGACAGTGGTGCGCTGTGTGTGGTCATACCTCCCAGGCTACGCAGCTTCCCCGTCTACTGCCCCGGGTTCGGTTCCGGCTGAGCCAGTGCTTCCAGGACCGCGTCCTGCAGCAGTCCGTTGGACGCGACGGCCGAACCGTTGTGTGGTCCCGGCTCCCCGTCGAGGTCGGTGAACGAGCCCCCGGCCTCCCGGACCAGGACGTCGAGGGCGGCGAGGTCCCACAGGTTGACCTCGGGTTCCGCGGCGACGTCGACCGTCCCTTCGGCGACCATGCAGTAGGACCAGAAGTCGCCGAAGCCGCGCAGCCGCCAGGCGGACTCGGTCAGGTCGAGGAGCTGTTCGCTGCGTCCGACGACCTTCCACCCGCCGAAGGACGACAAAGAGATCGAGCAGTCGGCGACCTCGGAGACCCTGGACACGTGCATCTGCCGGGCCTCGTGGGCTCCGAAGGTGCGCCACGCCCCCATGCCCTCCGCGGCCCACCAGCGCCTGGCAAGTGCGGGTGCGGACACGACACCGACGACCGGCCTCCCGTCGATGACCAGGGAGATCAGGGTGCCCCACACCGGTACCCCGCGGACGAAGTTCTTCGTCCCGTCGATCGGGTCGATCACCCACTGGCGCCCGACCTTCGCCTCGTCGCCGGTGGCCCCGCCGAATTCCTCGCCGAGGACGGCGTCGTCCGGACGGTGAATCCCGAGCAGCTCCCGCAGGCGGTTCTCGGTGGCGGTGTCCGCGTCGGACACCGGGGACAGGTCCGGCTTGGACTCGACCTTCAGGTCGCCGGCCTCGAACCGGTCCATGGTGATGTCGTCCGCGGCGTTCGCGAGGTTCAGGGCCAGCGTCAGGTCGTCGGCGAAGTCGGTTCCGGGCTCGGTCTCAGGCGCGCTCATGGTCCCCAGGATAGGCCGGTGAAACCGCTGGTGCAGGACATGGGGTGGCTCTACCGCATCCCGTGGGCGGAGAAGACCACCACCGACTGCTCAAGCGCCGGGTAGCGGCCGCTGAAGGTGCCTTCGGCACCGGGGGCGGCGTCCGGACGGGCAGTGTCGATCTCCAGGGTCCAGCGGTTGTTCCCGTCATCCCCCTCCGGCAGTACGACGGTCGTGTCGCCGCCGAAGTTGAGCACCACCAACGCCACGTCCTGCAGCGCCTCCCCGGCCGGGTCGCCCGCGGCACCACGGACCTCCATGGCGATGGTGCGCTGCTCCGGGTCGTGCCAGTCCTCGTGGGTGGGGGCGGAGCCGTCCGGCCTCCACCAGCGGACGTCCCGGTGGCCGTCCCCACGTCTGCGCCCATGCAGGAACCCCGTCTGGTGCAGCACCGGCAGGCGCCGGCGCAGTGCGATGAGTTCACGGACCAGGTCCAGCAGGGAGGTGTCCGGGTCGGACCAGTCGATCCAGCCGGTTCGGTTGTCCTGGGCGTAGGCGTTGTTGTTGCCTCCCTGGGAATTGCCGATCTCGTCGCCGCCCAGCAGCATCGGCACTCCCTGGGACACCAGCAGCGTTGCGAGCATCCCGCGCGCCCGGCGGGACCGGGCGGTGAGGATCCCCGGGTCGTCGGTCGGGCCCTCCGCGCCGAGGTTGTCGTTGTAGTTGTCGCCGTGGCCGTCGCGCCCGTCCTCGCCGTTGGCCTCGTTGTGCTTCCGGGAGTAGGAGACCACGTCGGCCAGGGTGAATCCGTCGTGGGCGGTGATGAAGTTCACCGAGGCCGTCGCCGGACGCTGGCCGTGGTCGAACTGCCCCGCCGACCCCAGCAGGCGGGATCCGATGTCGGTGTGCCCGTGCGGGTCACCGCGCCAGGCCTGGCGCACCCCGTCGCGGAAACGGTCGTTCCACTCGGACCAGGGATGCGGGAAACGGCCGAGCTGGTAGCCGCCCGGACCGATGTCCCACGGTTCGGCGATCAGCTTGACCTGTGCCAGCACCGGGTCCTGGCGCACGGCCTGGAGGAACGGTGCGGCGGGGTCGAAACCCCCGGTGGTGCGGCCCAGGGTGGCGGCCAGGTCGAAGCGGAACCCGTCCACGCCGAACTCGGTGACCCAGTGCCGCAGACTGTCGAGGACGAGCCGCATCACCATCGGACGGTCGACGGCCAGGGTGTTCCCGGTGCCGGTGTCGTTGACGTAGTGGCGGCCGTCGCCGGCGTCCCCGTCGCTGAGCAGGCGGTAGTAGCCGGTGTTGTGCAGTCCGCGCAGGCTCAGGGTGGGGCCGAGTTCGTCCCCCTCGCCGGAGTGGTTGAACACCACGTCGACGATCACCTCGATACCGGCGGCGTGCAGGGTGTGGACGAGGTGGCGGAGCTCGGCGCGGGCGGCGGTACCGTCCCCGCCGGCGGCGTAGCGCGGTTCCGGGGCGAACCAGGTGACCGGCTGGTAGCCCCAGTAGTTCCGGAGGCCCTTGTCGACCAGGTGGCGGTCGTCGATGAATCCCTGGATCGGCAGCAGTTCGACGGCGTTGACCCCCAGTGACACCAGATGCCCGACGACCGACTCGTGGGCCATGCCCGCGTACGTGCCGCGCAGGTGCTCCGGGACGTCCGGGTGGGTCGCCGAGATCCCCTTCACGTGGGTCTCGTAGACCACCAGGTCCTGGAGTGCGTGGCCGGGACGGTTCGCCGACGGGTCGGGGGAGTCCCCGGGACCTGTGACGATGCACTTGGGGACGACCGGGGCACTGTCCCGGTGGTCGGGGCGCATGTCGTCGTCCGGACCCGGCGCCCAGCCGGCCATCAGGGGATCCCAGCGCAACGGCGACTCGATGGCGCGCGCGTAGGGGTCGATCAGCAGTTTGTCGCCGTTGAACCGCAGGCCGTTTTGCGGCTCGTAGCGTCCTGTGGCACGCAGTCCGTACCGGGTGCCGACGCCGACGCCGGGGATGTGTGCGTGCCGGATCTCGCTGTCCCGGTAGGGCAGGACGTGGCGCTGCTCGGATTCACCGGCACCGTCACCACCGAAGACGCAGAACTCCACCCGGTCGGCCTCCGGCGCCCACACCGCCACATTGACCCCCGTACCTTCGGGGGTCACCCCCAGTGGCCAGGGTCGGCCGGGGGACACTGTCTCTGTGCTCATTGCAGAAGAGTATCGAACAACCCCGCGTAGCGTGAAGCGGACGTTCCCCAGTCCACCGGGGCGTGCATGACCTGCGAGCGCAGGGTCGACCACGCCTCCGTGTCGGAGTACAGGTCGGCGGCGCGTCCCAGGGCGAACCCCAGGCCACCGGCATCGATCGTGCCGCCGAGGGTTGCGTCACCGAAACTGAAGCCGGTGGCGGTGCCGTCGGCCAGGGCCTCCGGGGTGGCGTCGGTGACGGTGTCGCGCAGCCCGCCGGTCGCGGCGACCACCGGCACCGTCCCGTAGCGTTGCCCGTAGAGTTGGGTCAGGCCGCACGGTTCGAAACGGGAGGGGACGACGACCACGTCGCCGCCGGCGTACATCCGGTGGCTCAGGGCCTCGTCGTAGCCGATCCACACCCGGACACTGTCCGGGAAGCGCGCGGCCAGTTCGTTCAGTCCGTTCTCGTAGCCGGGGTCCCCGGACCCCAGCACGATCGCCGCACCACCGGCGCCGATGAACCCGGGCAGGGCGTCCAGCAGCAGGTCGATGCCCTTCTGGTGCGACAGGCGGGTCACGACCACCGCGAGTGGGCCGGACGGGGGTTCGAGGTCGAACTCGTCGAGCAGTGCGGCACGGTTGGCCAGCTTGCCGGGCGCCCCGGGGCCGTCGTCCGCGGAGTACGGAAGCACGTCCGGGTCTGCCGACGGGTCCCAGACGGACGTGTCGATACCGTTGAGGATCCCGGTGAGTTCACCCCGGTCACGCCGGGACGCGACGACGCCCTCCAGACCGAAGCCGAACTCCGGCCGCGTCAGCTCTTCCGCGTAGGTCGGGCTGACGGTGGTGAGATGGCTGGAGTGAACCATCCCCGCCTTCAGTGCGCTGACCAGGCCGTGATACTCCAGGGCGTCCGGGTGGAAGTCCCAGATCGGCAGGTTCAGACGGTCGAGTTGGTCGGGGCCGAAGATGCCCTGGAAGGCGATGTTGTGGATGGTCATCACACTGGGCACGTCCGACAGGCCGTACGTCAGGTAGGACGGCACGAGCCCGGCCTGCCAGTCGTGCGCGTGCACCAGGTCGGGGCGCCACCGGTCGCTGGTCCCCTCGATCGCGATCCGTGCACCCACCCAGGACAGTGCGGCGAACCGCAGGTGGTTGTCCGGATGGTCGTTCCCGTCGACGTTGTAGGGGCCACCCGGTCTGTCGAACAGGTGCGGGGCGTCCAGCAGCAGCAGGTCGAGCCCGGCGTAGGACGCGCGACGGACCGTGGCGGGACCGCCGAAGAGGTCCTCGGTGTACCAGACGCGGCGCATGCGGGAACCGGGCGACGCCGCCTTCACGGTGTCGATGATCCCGCGGTAGGCGGGGACCAGGATGCGTGTGGAGTAGCCGAGGGGTTCCAGGGCGGAGGGCAGAGCGCCGACGACATCGGCGAGTCCACCGGTTTTCAGCAGCGGGGCGCACTCCGACGCCACCGACAGGATCCTGCGTTTCATGGCCGGCGGTCACCTGTCCAGTTCATACGCGCGCCGGTCGAGCATCGGCTGCGTGATCAGCGTGATGCCACCCGGTGAGCGGCGGAACCATTTCCCGTCCTCGTCCGGGTCCTCGCCGACGACCAGCCCCTCGGGAACCTGCACGCCGCTGTCGATCACGCACCGGCTCAACCGGGCCTTGCGGTCGATGTGCACCCTGGGGAGGACGACGGCGTGGTCCAGCATGGAGTAGGATCGCACGCGGGTGTTGGTGAACAGCAGGGAGTTGTACACCTCCGAACCACTGATGATGCAGCCGCCGGAGACCATGGACTGGATCGCCTGGCCGCGCCGGTTGGCGTCGTCGTGGATGAACTTCGCCGGGGGGACGATCTCCGAGTACGTCCAGATCGGCCACGAGGTGTCGTACATGTCGAGCGCCGGGACGAACTCGGTGAGGTCGATGTTGGCCTGCCAGAAGGAGTCGACGGTGCCGACGTCGCGCCAGTAGGGCCGGGTCTCCAGGCCGGTCATCACGCAGGACTCGCTGAAGCGGTGGGCGTAGGCCGTGCCGTCCTTCACGAGCGCGGGGATGATGTCGTGGCCGAAGTCGTGGCGGGAGTTGACGTCGTCGGCGTCCTCCCGGAGCATGTCGCGCAGGAAGGACCACTCGAAGACGTAGATGCCCATCGAGGCCAGCGACTGCTCGGGATCGTCCGGGGTGCCGGGCGGGTCGGCGGGCTTCTCCAGGAAGTCGATGATGCGGCCGTTTGCGTCGGTGTCCATCACGCCGAAGCCGGACGCCTCCTCCCGCGGGACGGTCAGGCAGCCGACGGTGACGTTGGCCCCGGACTCGACGTGCTGGCGCAGCATCACCTCGTAGTCCATCTTGTAGACGTGGTCGCCGGCGAGCACGATGACGTACTTGACCTGGTAGTCGTCGACGATGTCGATGTTCTGGGTGACCGCGTCCGCGGTACCCATGTACCACTTGGTCTCCTCGACGCGCTGGCTGGCGGGCAGGATGTCGAGGAACTCGTTGCGCTCGGCGCGCAGGAAGTTCCAGCCGCGCTGCATGTGCCGGATCAGGGAGTGCGCCTTGTACTGGGTGGCGACCGCCATCTTGCGGATGCCGGAGTTCAGCGCGTTCGACAGGGCGAAGTCGATGATGCGGGTCTTGCCGCCGAAGTGGACGGCGGGTTTGGCGCGCCGGTCTGTGAGCTCCTGCAGACGGCTGCCGCGTCCGCCGGCGAGGACGAAGGCCATGGCCTGGTTGGACAGGCGCGGCGACGCCCCGATGTGGGCGGGTGGTGTCGGTGATGTCGGTGTTGTCATGGGTGCTGCTCCTCCACGAAGAAGATGGCTGACAAGGGGGGAAGTGTGAGCATGGCGGACTGGGCCTCGCTGCCCGCGGGCACGTCCTCGGTCTCGATGCGCCCGGTGTTGCCGCGGTTCCCGCCGCCGTAGAACTCCGAGTCGGTGTTCAGTGCCTCCGTCCAGCGTCCGGGGACGGGGAAGCCGATGCGGTAGCCGGTGCGCTCGACCGGCGTGAGGTTGAGCACCACGACCACGTGCGGGTCCCCGGGGCGTCCGCGGCGCAGCCAGGCGAAGACCTGGTCCTCGACCGCGTCGACGGTGAGCCACTGGAAACCCCCGCCGTCGCCGTCCCGGGTGTGCAGGGCGGGCTGCTCACGGTAGAGCAGGTTCAGGTCACGGACTGCGGTCTGCACGCCGGCGTGACCCGGATCGTCCAGCACGTCCCAGTCCAGTTCGCTCTTGTAGGCCCACTCGGCGGGCTGGCCGAACTCCTGGCCCATGAACAGCAGCTTCTTGCCCGGGTAGCCCCACATGTAGCCGTAGAAGGCCTTGAGGTTGCCGAGCTTGTCGGCGTGGTTGCCGGGCATCCGGCCGTACATCGACCCCTTGCCGTGCACGACCTCGTCGTGGCTGATGGGCAGGACGAACTGCTCGGTGAAGGCGTAGGTCAACCCGAAGGTCAGCTGGTCCTGGTGGTACCTGCGGTAGACGGGGTCCTTGCCGAAGTACGTCAGCGAGTCATTCATCCAGCCCAGGTTCCACTTGTAGCCGAACCCCAGGCCATTGTCCTCGGGGCGGCGGGTGACCCCGGGGTAGGTGGTGGACTCCTCGGCGACCATGGCGGAGTACGGGTAGAGGCCCGAGGCGATGGAGTTGGTCTCCTTGAGGAAGTCGATGGCCTCGTAGTTCTCCCGGCCGCCGTCCTTGTTGGGGATCCATTCGCCCGGCTCACGCGAGTAGTCGCGGTAGATCATCGAGGCCACCGCGTCCACCCTCAGGCCGTCGAGGTGGTACTCCTCCATCCAGTACATGGCATTGGACACCAGGTAGTTGCGGACCTCGGGACGCCCGTAGTTGAAGATCAGGGTGTTCCAGTCCGGGTGGAACCCGGACCTGGGGTCCAGATGCTCGTAGAGGGCGGTGCCGTCGAATCGTCCGAGGCCGTGTGCGTCGGTGGGGAAGTGGCCGGGGACCCAGTCGGCCAGGACGCCGAGCCCCCGGGCGTGGGCCGCGTCGACGAAGGCGGCGAACTCGCCCGGGGTGCCGTAGCGCACCGTGGGCGCGAACATGCCGATCGGCTGGTAGCCCCACGAACCGTCGAAGGGGTGCTCGGTGACGGGGAGGACCTCGATGTGGGTGAAGCCCATGTCGGCGGCGTACCCGACCAGCTCCGTCGCGAGTTCCAGGTAGGACAGCCCGGTGCGCCAGGAGCCCAGGTGCACCTCGTAGATGCTGATGGGCACGTCGGTGGCGTTCAGCGCGGAGCGGTCGGCGACCCACTCACCGTCCTGCCAGTCGTGCGTCCCGAGTTCCCGGACGACCGAGCCGGTGGCCGGCGGGAGTTCGGAACCGAAGCCGACCGGGTCGGCCTTCTGCGGCAGGTGGTTCCCGTCGGCGTCGAGGATGTCGTACTTGTAGACGGAGCCGGCGCCGAGACCGGGGAGGAAGATCTCCCACACGCCGGTCGCGCCCCGGGCCCGCATCGGGTGCGCGGTCGGGTTCCAGTTGTTGTGGTCGCCGACCACCGACACCCGGGACGCGTTCGGTGCCCACACAGCGAAGTGGACTCCGTCGACACCCTCGTGGGTGACCAGGTGGGCGCCGAGGACGTTCCAGAGCCGGTGGTGTGTGCCTTCGCCGATCAGGTGTTCGTCGAGCTGCCCCATGACGGGGCCGAAACGGTAGGGGTCCTCACGTTCCCCGGTGGTCCCGTCCGGCCACGTGACACGCAGCCGGTAGTAGGGGAGAGTGGCGCCGGTGAACACGGCGGAGGTGCCCACACGCCCGAGTTCGACCTCGTCGGTGTCATTGACCGCGCGGACCCGTTCGGCGCCGGGGAAGTGCACGACCAGGTTCCCGCCGCCGGGGCCGAGGACGGAGAAGGGGTCCGGGTGGGTGCCCGTGTCGAGACGGCGTATGTCCTTCCCGTCCGGCGGAGGTACCGCTGGGTCGTCGGCTTGCATCTCGGCTCCTTCGCATGACGGACGTTAGTTTCATCGAACCATGTTTTGTCCCGGAGTGCCGTGCCGGGGGTGTCTACAGGGCTGGCCCGATGTCCCAGATCCTCTCCATGTACTCGCGCACCGACCGGTCGGAGCTGAAGTAGCCCATCCGGGCGATGTTCCTCACCGCCATCCGCTGCCACCGCGGCGGGTCCGCGTAGGCCCGGTCGACCTCCGTCTGGGCGGCGTCGTACGCGTCGAAGTCGGAGGCGACCAGGAACCAGTCGCTGTTCCACATATTGTCCACCAGTCCGCCGTAACGGTGCTGTTCACCGGGACTGAACGTGCCTTCGGCGATGGCCTGCAGGACGTCCTGCAACGCCTGGCTGGCCTCGATCGCCGCCCGGGAGTGCCCCTCCACGCCACGGCGCTGGGCGACCTCGTCGGTGGTCAGCCCGAAGAGGAAGAAGTTGTCCGCCCCGGCATGCTCCCGGATCTCCACGTTGGCACCGTCCAGGGTGCCGATGGTCAGGGCGCCGTTGAGCGCGAACTTCATGTTCCCGGTGCCGGACGCCTCCATGCCCGCCGTCGAGATCTGCTCGGACAGGTCCGCCGCGGGGATGAGCTTCTCGGCCATGGACACGTCGTAGTTCGGTGGGTAGATGACCCGCAGCAGGTGGCGGGAGTCCGGGTCGTTGTTGACGACCTCGGCGACGTCGTTGATCAGCCGGATGATGTCCTTGGCCGCCTCGTAGCTCGCCGCCGCCTTGCCACCGAAGATCTTCACCCGCGGCACCCAGCCGGCGGTCGGGTCGCGCTTGATCCGCTGCCAGTGGGCGATGGTCCACAGGATGTTCAGCAGCTGGCGCTTGTACTCGTGCTGGCGCTTGATCTGCACGTCGAACAGGGCATCGGTGGGGACCTCGATACCGTGCTCCCGGACGAGCCATCCCGCCAGGCGCTCCTTCGCGAACCGTTTGGTCTCCCCGAAGGCGGCCAGGAAACCGGGGTCCTCGACCCTGCCCTCCATGCCCTGCAGCCGGTCCAGGTCGGTCTCCCAGCCCTCGCCGACGGTGTCGGTGATCAGCTCCGCCAACGGCGGGTTCGCCAGCTTCACCCAGCGCCGGGGGGTCACGCCGTTGGTCACGTTCAGGATCCGCCCGGGGTGGCGTTCGTCCAGGGAGGGGAACAGGTCGCGCTTGACCAGGTCGGAGTGCAGCGCGGAGACGCCGTTGACCTTGTGGCTGGTCAGGAACGCCAGCTCCCCCATTTTCACGTCGCCGTCACCGATCAGGCCGACACCGTCCGGCCGCGGTCCGTGCAGCTCGATCTCCCGCTGGTCCAGCCGCTCGATGATCTGCAGGTGCCGCGGCAGGGACTTGGCCATCAGACCGACCGACCAGCGCTCCAGTGCCTCGGGCAGCAGCGTGTGGTTGGTGTAGCCGAGGACCTGCGTGGTGATGTCCGCGGCCGTGTCGAAGCCCATGCCGTGGTCGTCGACCAGCAGACGGATCAGCTCCGGCCCGGCGATCGCCGGATGGGTGTCGTTCATCTGGATCGCCACGAACTCCGGCAGTTTCGTGAGGTCGTCGTGCGCGGTGAGGTAGCGGCGCACGATGTCCTGCACCGAGGCGGACGTCAGGAAGAACTCCTGCGACAGCCGCAGCTCCTTGCCGCCCTCCGTGGAGTCGTTGGGGTAGAGCACCCGCGACAGGCTGCGGGCCAGGGCCTCGTGGTTGGACGCGGCGACGAACTCGCCGGCGTTGAACCGGTCGAGGTTGAACAGGTCGGCGGTGGGGATCGCCGCCCACAGCCGCAGCGTGTTCGCCCAGTTGCCCCCGTAGCCGACCACGGGGGTGTCGTGGGCGGCGGCCCGGACGCGGGTCCGCGGGTGCCAGACGGCCCGCCCGTCCCCGGAGTCGTCCACGTGCCCGCCGAAGCCGATGTCGTAGGCCGATTCGGGGCGGGTGAAGTTCCACGGGTTCTCCGTGGCCAGCCAGTCCTCCGGGGTCTCGATCTGGCGGCCGTGGTCGAAGCCCTGCTTGAACAGGCCGTGCTCGTAACGGAGGCCGTAGCCGAAGCCGGGGCAGGCCAGCGTGGCCATCGACTCCATGTAGCAGGCGGCGAGCCGTCCCAGCCCGCCGTTGCCCAGGGCCGCGTCCGGTTCGTCGTCGGTGAGCTCGGTGAAGCTCACCCCCAGTCCGTCCAGCACCTCGGCGGCGACGTCGCGCAGGCCCAGGTTGATCGCCGCGTCCTCCAGGAGCCGGCCGATGAGGAACTCCATCGACAGGTAGTGGACGCGTTTGCGGTCCTCGGCCCAGGTGCGGCGGGTGGAGGCGAACCAGGGGGTCAGTGCGCGGTCACGGATGGTGTGCGACAGTGCCAGACGCCAGTCGGTCTTCGAGGCGTGCTCCGGGTCCTTGCCCACGGTGTACTGCAGGTGGTGCAGCAGCCACCAGCGGAAATGGTCGGGGGTGGGCTCGGGGAGCGAGAGGTCGTCCTGCTCCACTCCGTGAACCGGGAGATTGTCTGCCGGTGGTACTGCCATGGTGCTCCAGGTGTCTAGGTCCAGCGGGGATGTCCCCTCATCCTATGGGAGCGAGCCAGGCAGCGCAGTCGCCGGGGACGCTGCCCATCTGCTGCTCCACCCCCGGTGCGCTGGAGAGAAGCGTCCGGTAACCCTCCGGGACCGCCCACGGTCGCGCCCCGAAGTTCAGGACGACCCGGGTGGTGCCGGCGCTGGCCGACACATCGAAGGCGAGGACGTCCTGCCCGGCCTCCACCGGCGCCAGACTGCCCCGGCCCAGCCCCCGTTCCCGCCGGGCGGCAAGCAGGCCCCGGTAGAGCTCCAGGGTGGACGACGGGTCGCCCTGCTGCACGTCCACCGCCAGCCCACCGAAGCTCCGCGGCTGCGGCAGCCACGGCGGTGCGCTGTCCGCCGGGCTGAAGCCGAACCCGGGGTCATCCGCACTCCACGGGACAGGGACACGGCAGCCGTCGCGTCCCAGGCGTTCCCCGGCGGTGCGGCGGAAAGTGGGGTCCTGGCGGGCCTCGTCCGGCAGGTCGAGCACCTCCGGAAGGCCCAGCTCCTCGCCCTGGTAGATGTAGGCGCTGCCGGGCAGGGCCAGCATCAGCGTGGTCGCGGCACGGGCCCGGCGGAGCCCGAGCACCGGGTCCGGGGCGGGGACGGACGGGCCGAGCTGCGTGGCGAAGTGCTCCGGTGGCAGGGCCAGGCGGGTGGCGTGCCGGATCACGTCGTGGTTGGACAGCACCCACGTGGTCGGCGCGTCGACCTGCGAGGTCACCCGGTAGGACTCCGCGATCGTCTCCCGCAGGACGTCCGCGTCCCACTGGGCGTCGAGGAAGGAGAAGTTGAAGGCCTGGTGGTGTTCGCCGGGGCGGACGTAGCGGGCGATGCGGTCCACCGGCTGCACCCATGCCTCGGCCACCATGATGCGTTCGCCGGGGTAGCTGTCCAGCAGGTCCCTCCAGCTGCGGTAGATCTCGTGGACACCGTCCTGGTCCCAGTAGGGCGTGGCTTCCTCGGCCATGGCGTCGGACTGGTGCGACCCGGGTTCCACGTCCGGCAGCCCCGGGGCCTTGACCATTCCGTGGGCGACGTCCACCCGGAAGCCGTCCACGTCACGGTCCAGCCAGAAGCGCAGGATGTCCAGGAACGCGTCGCGGACCTCCGGGTTCTCCCAGTTCAGGTCGGGCTGACTGGAGTCGAACAGGTGCAGGTACCACTGTGCGTCCGGGGCATCGTCCACCGTCGACCACGCCGGGCCGCCGAAGTTGGATTCCCAGTTGTTCGGGGGTACGTCCGGATGTGCGGGGTCGGCGTCGCGGAACATGTACCAGTCCCGCTCCGGGGACCCCGGTGCGGCGGCCAGCGCGCGCCTGAACCACGGGTGTTCGTCACTGGTGTGGTTCGGGACGAGGTCCACGATCACCCGCAGGCCGAGTTCATGGGCACGCTTGACCAGGGCGTCGGCGTCCTCCAGGGTGCCGAAGAGGTCGTCCACCCCGCAGTAGTCGGAGACGTCGTAGCCGGCGTCCTTCTGCGGGGAGGGGTAGAACGGCGAGATCCACACCGCGTCCACCCCCAGGTCCCTCAGGTGGTCCAGACGGGACGTGATGCCCGGCAGGTCGCCCATGCCGTCGCCGTCGGAGTCGGCGAAGGAGCGCGGGTAGACCTGGTAGATCACCGCGTCGCGCCACCACCGGGTATCCATCAGATGCCCGTCAGGATCTCGGTGGCCCGGTCCACGCTGGACGGCGAGCCCGCCACCGTCCAGGTCTTCCCGGCGGCATCGACCGTCTCCATGCGCCCGCCAGCACCTTCGACCAGGGCCCGGCCCGGCAGCAGGTCCCACGGCGGAAGACTGTGCTGCATCCAGCAGGTGTCGTTGCCCGAGGCCAGGGACCCCATGTCCACCGACGCCGAACCGTTGAAGCGCACCGACGCGAAGTGCTGGACCACGGAGGTGAACGCGTGGTTGAGATCCGGGTCCGCGATGTCGGTGGGGTGCAGGTAGCCGGCCAGGCAGGTCCTCTCCGGAGGCAGGTCGGTGATGCCCGCCACCGCGGTGCCGTCCAGGGTGGTGGGGATCGCCGGGCCACCGAACCAGGTGTAACCCATCGCCGGACGGTGCACCGCGCCGAACAGCAGCGTGTCCGGGTCGTGGGGGTCGCCCTCGACCAGCGCCAGTGCCGAGCACCAGTAGTCCGAGCCGGTGGTGAAGTTGTAGGTGCCGTCCACCGGGTCGATCACCCAGGTACGTCCCGAGGTCCCCGTGGACTGCGTGCCCTCCTCGCCGAGCAGGCCGTCGTCCGGACGCAGCGTCCTGAGCGTCTCGGCGACGAAGTCCTCCGCCGCGCGGTCGGCGGCGGTGACCACGTCCGACACCGAGGTCTTGTACTCCGTGGTCACGCCCGCTTCACGCATGCGCCAGGCGAGCCGTCCGGCGTTGTAGACCAGGGCCTGGGCCAGGGCGGCGTCGTCGGCCTGCTCGTGGGAGATGATGAACGTCTTGGTGACTGCCTTGAGGGCATCGGCGGGGATCGGCGAACTCATAGGGGCCATTGTGCACGCCGGGGTACACCGGTGCAGGAGCGGGTACGCCACGGGGCTGGAAACCACGGGCGGTAGAGTGGGGCACCATGCAGCCGGATGTGACCCAAGCGATCGACGACCTCGACTCCACCCTCACCACCATCGAGAAGGTGCTCGACCTCGACGAACTGGACTCGCGCTCCCGTGAGCTCGAATCCCAGGCGGCCGAACCGTCACTGTGGGACGACCCCGACCACGCCCAGCAGGTCACCAGCCAGCTCAGCCACGTCCAGGCCCGCCTGAAGAAGGTCCGTGGCCTGCGCGGACGGCTCGACGACCTGCCGGTGATGTACGAGATGGCGGACGAATCCGAGGGCGCCGAGGCCGAGGAGGCCCTGGAACTGGCGTCCACCGAGCTCGGTGAACTGCGCGAGGAGATCGACTCGCTCGAGGTGACGACCATGCTCTCCGGCGAGTACGACTCGCGTGAGGCCGTGGTGAACATCCGTTCCGCGGCCGGTGGCGTGGATGCCGCGGACTGGGCCGAGATGCTGATGCGCATGTACACCCGCTGGGCGGAGAAGAACGGCCACAAGGTCGAGGTCTACGACATCTCCTACGCCGAGGAGGCCGGCATCAAGTCCGCGACCTTCGTGGTCCACGGCGACTACATGTACGGCACGCTGTCCGTGGAGCAGGGGACGCACCGGCTGGTGCGCATCAGCCCCTTCGACAACCAGGGACGCCGCCAGACCTCGTTCGCCGAGGTGGAGGTGCTCCCCGTCGTGGAGCAGTCCGACCACGTCGACATCGACGAGAACGAGGTGCGCGTGGACGTGTACCGCTCCTCCGGCCCCGGCGGCCAGTCGGTGAACACCA
>NZ_JBQEDF010000028.1:0-40234 GCF_052107835.1 Corynebacterium sp. | reverse complement strand
TGCCCGCGTGGTGCCACCGTCGGCACAGAACGGCGTGAGCCCCCGGCGAGACGTTCTTGATCTGGATCGTGGGCATGGCGCCATTATGGCGCCAATCGTGTCGTATTGCCCCGCCCCCATGTGCTGGGCACCGCCCCGGCGAGCTTAAGTGCCGGCGCGGGCCGACCACGAACTCACCGAGTCCGGGCTTGGGTGCTCAGGGCCACTGAAGATACTGCCGGACCGGGTGAAGGCGAGCGGTGGTCAAAGTCCTATGCCCTGTGCCGCAGGGTCCTGAGCATACGGGCATCCCGGAATCCGACCTCGCGGGCGGCAGACTCCACACTTGAGCCGGCGCCGATGAGGTGTTCGGCACGCTCCTGCCGCAGCACCTGTTGGTACTGCAGCGGAGTAATGCCCAGTGAGCGGGTGAAACTGCGGGTCAATGTCCTTTCGCTGACCTGCGCGGCCTGTGCCAGTTCGGCGAGGGGGAGTGGCTCGGTGTACCGGTCGTCGATGATGTCCTGGATGTGGTGCACCAGGTCATCAACGTGGTCGCGGTGCCTCAGCAGTGCACTGGATTGATCCTCATGGCCATTGCGGCGTGCGTACACCACCATCGCCCGTGCGACGGCGGAGGCCTCCCGGGCTCCGATCCGCTGGGAGATGATGTGAAGGGCAAGGTCTATACCGCTCGCAATGCCTGCGGAACTGTGGACGGTTCCATCGCTGACGTACAGAACGTCGTGGACGACCCGGATGCCAGGAAAGTGAGCTGCCAGAGTGTCCTGGAGCTGGTGGTGTGTGGTCGCCCGGCGGCCGTCGAGAATCGCGGCGTCGGCGAGGGCGAATGCTCCTGAGCAGATACTCAGGACAGTTCCTCCCCGTGCGTGGTGGTCGGCGATTCTGGTGAGCGTGGACGCGGTGAGTCGGCTGTCGGTGCTGCCGGTCCCGACCTGCCAGCCGGGGACGACGACAATGTCCTTGGTCTCCAGTGCCGGCCATGTGGTGTCCGGCCGGAGTGTGAGTCCTTGGGCGGAGCGCACCTCAGGTGTGTCGGCGACGTAGTTCAGCTGCCATGTCTCCGCCGACACTTCCCCCACGGTTCCGAACACCTGGGCTGGTCCGGAGACATCGAGGAGGTGGACGTCGGGGGACAGTACGAACACGACCCTCACCGGAGCCGAGGAGCGAGGTGAGTTCACGATATTCCGGGTGTAGTGAAGGCGTCGGATACCGTCGATATCCGCGCGAACCGGCCGGCCAACGCGAATTCGGTACGCTCGACCACCTCCCGGGCCGGTAGTTTCTTCCCGGTGTCAGGGCGGGTGATGGGGAAGGTGGCCGTCGCTTCGGTGACGAAGGTGACTGTGTACCCGAGGTCGGCGGCGACCCGTGCCGTGGTTTCGCAGCATTGTTCAGTCTGGATGCCGGCGATGACGAGATGATCCACGTGGTCGGTGGTCAGCCGCTGCGAGAGGTTGGTTGTCGTGAAGGCGTTGCGGGAGGTCTTGGTGAACTGCGCGTCACCGGGTCGGATATCGAGCCCCTGCATCGGCCGGACGAATCCCACCTCAGGATCGAATACGGATCCAGTGCCGGGTTCTGCGTGCCAGACCCAGTAAACGGGGTTGTTCGCCGAGCGGGCGCTGCTCACGAGACTGCCGACCCTGTCGAGGATCCGGGGATTGGAGACCTGCGCCCATACGGGTCGCCGGAGGAAGGACTGCTGGAGGTCGATCACGATCAGGGCCATTGTCATTCATCCAAGGATCGTCTCCGCCACGAGGAACTACAAGGGATTGTCAGGTCAATGTCCGGAACGATCCGGTCAACGACGTCAGCAACTCTGTTCGAACACGCAAACATTCCGTGTCCACCCCCTCTGGCACAATGGCCGCCATGCCGCGTCGCACGCTCGATCCCGCCACCCTGAACCTGCTCACGGGTCTTACCTCCAAGGACACGGTCGAGCAGGCGTCGAGGATATTCCTCGCGGACGGCGTCATTCTGACCGGCAGGGACGCCGACGAGGACGGGGAACTCTTCCGCCTGATGACCACCTCGGGCAGCTCCTCCGCGCAGTTCTACGAGGTCAATCTCTTCCGCTACTCCACCGGCGAACTGGGGAGCAGCTGCACCTGCGGGCAACCCCGGTGCGTCCACGAGATCGCGTCGATCATGCACCTTATCTCGGAGGACGAACTGGTCATGACCACCGACCCCGGTCAGGTGGAACGCCGGGAGCCGGGGTGGCGTGACCGTCTCGAGTCCGTGCTGACGGACCGCACGCCGCGACCTCCCGATCCCGCCCAGGAGATCTGCCTGTTCTTCTCCTACGAGGACGGTTCGGTCCGCATCCGTCCGGGTGAACGGGGGAGCACCGGCAAGTGGGTGAAGGGCAGGATCCGGTGGGACCGACTGATCTACCGTGATCTGCCGTCGACGGTGAAGGACACCCTACTGTGGATCTCGGAGCTCCACCGCCATCGCATGGGCTTCGGTGCCTACGGGCAGCCCCAGGACTGGCTCCCGCTGGACGAACTGCCTGCCCGTCACCTCTGGGACCTGCTGCTGGACCTGCGCGACGGCGGAGTGGAGATGGTGACCTGGACCGGCCGTAATTCGGTGGCTCTCGACGACACCCCCGCCAGGGTCCGGATGACCGCGCGCCTGGAGGACGAGGAATCGGCGCTCGTCCTGTCCGCGGATCTGCGGTACGGGGAGTCCGCGGCACCCAACCTCGCCGGGATGAACCACTTCTTCCTCGGTGATCCCGCGACCGTTGTCGCCGAGGTCAGGGAAACGTCCGCCAGCAACCAGGAGATCACCCTGCGGCACCTGGATGAGCCGGCGACCACTGAAACCCTCGGTCTCATCAACCAGGTCCGGTCACTGCGGATCGAGCGCGACGGCATCGACGATTTCGAACGCAATTACCTGCCCCGGATCCGGGATCTCCTTCCCATCGAGTCCCCCGATGAGTCCTACGCGCCCCCGGAGCCGCGTCCGCCGTTGCTCACCCTGGAGGTCAGCCCCGTCGTCGACGAGGACGACAGCCTCGTCCGTGTCCGGCTGCACTGGGAATGGGACTACAGCAGCGGCGTCCACGACAGCGGTCACGAGACTGCCGTCGAGGCCGCCGTGTGGGACGCCGGAGTCAGCGTGGATGACTGGTCCCTGCCCCGCAATGAGGCGATCCCCTTCCTGGCGGAGACTCTTCCTCGGCTCGACGGGATGGAGCACGTCGAGGTGACCGTGACCAAGGAGGTCCCGGACTTCCGTCCGGCGCAGGACGCTCCGATCGTCACGGTCGGGTCCACCGGGGACGGTTCCAATGACTGGTTCGACCTGAACGTGACCGTCCGTGTCGGTGGGGAGGAGGTCAACTTCGCCGAGCTGTTCACCGCACTGAGCCGGGACGAGGAGATCTTCGTCCTCCCGTCCGGGACATACTTCCCGCTGGACACCCCGGAACTGGACCAGCTTCGACGGATCATCGAGGAGGCGAAGACCCTCAACGACGTCACCGTGGACGGCCTGAGAATCAGCCGATACCAGGTGGACCTGTGGGCTGAACTGCTGGAGTCCGGGATCGTGGACGCCCAGACCAATGCATGGTGGGGCCGGGTCAATGCTCTCGTCGACGATGACGGTTTCGACTCCGCGGGCCTCACTGTCCCGCAGGGGGTGGACGCGACACTGCGCGACTACCAGGTCCAGGGTTTCCGGTGGCTGGAGACCCTGCGACGCAACAATCTTGGCGGCATCCTGGCCGATGACATGGGACTGGGCAAGACACTGCAGGTCATCGCCATGATGGTTGCCGCCGGTGACGAAGCACGGGCGGAGGGGGAGAAGGCCCCACCGTTCCTGGTCGTCGCCCCGACCAGTGTGGTCGGTAACTGGGTGAAGGAGGTGGAGAAGTTCGCGCCGGGTCTCTCCGCCGTCGCCGTGGATGCGACGGAGAAGAAGCGGGGACTGCCGTTGACGGACGTTGTCGCGACGGCCGGGGAGAATGGGGCCGACGTCGTGGTCACCAGCTACACCCTGTTCCGGCTGGACTTCGAGGCCTACAACGACATCGACTGGTCCGCGGCGATCTTCGATGAAGCGCAGATGATCAAGAACCACGCGTCCCGCGCCTACGCGTGCGCCCGCAAGCTCGCCGTACCCGTCAAGATCGCCGTGACCGGCACCCCGCTGGAGAACAACCTGCTGGAACTCTGGGCGCTGGCGTCCCTCTCGTGCCCGGGCCTGCTCGGCTCGAGGAAGCATTTCACCGACTTCTTCCGGACACCGGTGGAGAAGGACGGTGACAGCGACCGTCTCGACCTGCTCCAGCGCCGGATACGTCCGTTCCTGCTGCGTCGTACCAAAGACCTGGTCGCCGATGAGATCCCGGCCAAGACCGAGAACGTGACGGAACTGGAGCTGGCCCCGAAGCACCGGAGGATCTACGACCGCCGTCTGCAGCGGGAACGGCAGAAGGTCCTCGGCCTGATCCAGGACATGAACTCCAACCGCTTCGAGGTCTTCCGGTCGCTGACGCTGCTGCGGCAGCTCGCCCTCGACAGTGAACTGGCAGGGGAGGAGACCTCACCCTCGGCCAAGCTGGAGGCACTGTCGGAACTGCTGACCTCCGTGACCGCCGAGGGGCACAAGGTCCTGGTGCTCAGCCAGTTCACCCGCTTCCTCAGGAAAGCCCGCGACGTGGCCACGAACGCCGGGATCGACAGTGCCTACCTCGACGGCACCACCCGGAACAGGCAGACCGTGATCGACGAGTTCCGGGAGGGGGACGCGGGCGTCTTCTTCATCTCCCTGAAGGCCGGCGGATTCGGCCTGAACCTCACCGAGGCGGACTACGTGGTCCTGCTCGACCCGTGGTGGAACCCCGCCACCGAGGCGCAGGCGGTGGACCGTGCCCACCGCATCGGCCAGACCCGATCGGTGATGGTGTACCGCCTGGTGTCCGCCAACACCATCGAATCGAAGGTCATGGACCTGAAGAAGTCGAAGGCCGCCCTCTTCGACCGTGTCCTCGACGGCGGCGGCTCAGTCGAGGCCGATGGGCTGAGTGCCGCCGACATCCGGGCGTTGATGGAGTAGGGGAACGGACCGGGACGGACGACAATGACGGAGGCGCTGAGTCAGGCAACTCAACGCCTCCATCATCGATGTCCGCCCCCGGTCGCCTCCAGAGGTGCCGCAGCCGGTCAGCTACTGCATTCTGCCCACTGCCACTCGCTTACCGGGTGACCGACTTGTCGCGCCCGGCCTTGTTCTGCAGCTGCTTGAAGCCGAGCCAGGCGACCAGAGCGATCAACAGGAATGGCAGCACCTTGAAGATGACGCCGACCGCGCCGGCGAAAGCCGTGCTGATCGCAACCACGGCGAAAATCAGTGTCAGGGCGCCCAATGCCACGGACAGGCCCTTGCGATTCTGCTCCCAGGCCCACCACGCGCCCAAACCGGACAGCGCTCCAAGGATCAGTGTGGTGATAGCGGTGCCGAACATGATGGTCCTTCCTACGGGGCCGGAAAAGTGCTGCCACCCACCCTACTGAAGATCACTACGCTCGGTGGCATGAGCGACACCACCCAGCAGAAACCACTCGCCCTGGTGACCGGAGGATCCCGCGGAATCGGGGCGGCAACCGTCGATGACCTGTCCCGCACCCACCGTGTGATCTCCTGGTCCAGCCACGATATCGACCTCCGGGACCCCGAGTCCATCGCAGCGGCCGTCAGCAACCTCCGCGACCCGGACACCGGCGCACCCGTCGAGAAACTCGACGTCCTGGTGCACTCCGCTGGCCTCGCCGCGGACTCCCGCATCGAGGACACCACCTGGGACAAGTGGGAGGAGATGTTCCGGGTGAACGTCTTCGGCCTCGCTGAACTCACCCGCCTCCTCCTTCCGGCACTGCGCGCGGCCCACGGAACCGTGGTCGCCATCAACTCCGGGTCCGGCTACCGCTCCGGCATCGGGCAGGCCCCCTACTCGGGGACGAAGTTCGCGCTGCGTGCGCTCACCGAGGCCCTGCGTGAGGAGGAACGCGGCGTGGTCCGCGTCAGCTCCGTACACCCGGGACGCGTCGACACCGACATGCAGGTCGCACTCCAGGAATCCCGGGGCAACACCGACTACGACGGTTCCCTCTACGTGCGTCCCGAATCCATCGCCGCGGCAGTCCGGTTGGCCGTCGACGCCACCGACGAGGCCATCGTCGAGGAGGTCAGCGTCCGGCCGGTGCGGGGCTGAGCACGAAGATCGCGGTACCGGGGAAGATCTCCCCGCGGCGCCCGGACCACTGGCCCCAGTCGGGCGTGCCCTGCGTCCACCGGGGTTCCACCAGGTCCGTGATCTGCAGTCCCGCTGAGGCGGCCGCGCGGATCCAGTCACCCATGGTGTGGTGGAACTCGGCGTAGTCCAGTTGACCACTCTCCGGCGCGCTCCCGGTGTCCTCACCGGAGTCGTCGAACTCCAGGTAGGAGCTCTGGAAGTAGGGGATCTCGGCGGTCAGCGACCCTGGATCGTCGGGGAACACCCACGCCGAGGGGTGGTTCACCGCCAGCACGGCCCATCCGTCCGGGCGTAGGACGCGTGCCACCTCGGCCAGCGCCGGCCCCAGATCCGCGATGAACGGGTAGGCCCCGAAGGACGAGAACACCCGGTCAATGCTGCCGGTGGCCAGCGGCAGGACGGCGGCATCGGCCTGCACCAGGGAGATCCCTCCACCGGAGGGTGACACCGGGGCGTGGCGCAGCATCTCCACCGAAACATCCAGACCGATGACCCTTGCACCGGTGTGGTCCGCGACCCAGGTTCCACAGGGTGCGGACCCGCAACCGACCTCGAGGACGGTGCGTCCCGCCAGGTCCTGCGGCGCCCCGAGAAGCTGTGCGTCAGCCTCGGTCACCCGCTCCGGGCACCAGTGGAAGGTGTCCAGGTAATCGGCGTGCTCCGCGTGGTAGCGTTCCGCGTCCCGGTCCCAGTGACGGCGCTGAACCCCGCCAACCAGGTGGTTGACGGGGTCCGGTTCGGGTTCATGCTGCATAGGCAGCGATGGTACCTACTTCAGGATCTTGAAGGTCTTGCCGAGCTGCAGCAGGACAGTCATGATCAGCGCGTACGGGCGGGCCTTCAGGAACACCGGGCCGCGGATCGGGAGTACCCGCTCGTCGGTGACGTTCTGGGTCTCGGTGTACTTCAGCACACCCTGCTTGCCCTGGCGACGGCCCTGGCCGGACTCGCGTGTACCGCCCATCTCGTTGTCGACCGAAGCGAACGCGGCGGCGTAGCCGTCGTTGATGTTCACCGTGCCGGAGTAGATCTTCTCGGCGATTCCGGTCGCGGTCCTCGACGGGCCGAACACCGAGGCGTTCAGACCGTAGTCGGTGTCGTTGGCCCTCTCCACGGCCTCATCGTGGGAGTCGACCCGCTCGATGTAGACGACGGGTCCGAAGACCTCCTCGCGCTTGAGCAGGACGTCGTCCGAGACATCGGTGAAGATGGTGGGTTCGTAGAAGTACGGTCCGAGGTCCGGACGTGCCTTGCCCCCGGCAACCAGGGTCGCGCCCTTGTCCACGGCGTCGTCGACGAACTTCTCGACGGTGGAGATCTGGTTCGCCCCCACCAGGGAGCCCATCTCGATGTTCCAGTCGAAGCCGGAGCCGAGCTTGAGGTCCTTGGTCGCCTCGGCGAACTTCGGCACGAACTCGTCGTAGACGTCCTTGTGGGCGTAGATGCGCTCGATCGAGACACACAGCTGGCCGGAGTTGGAGAAGCAGCCGGTGAGGATGCCCGGGATGACCTTGTCCACGTTGGCGTCCTTGGTGACGATCAGCGGGTTCTTGCCGCCGAGTTCGGCGGAGTAGCCGATCAGGCGGCGTCCCGCGATCTCTCCGAGGTGCTTGCCGGTGGAGGTCGACCCGGTGAACATCAGGTAGTCCGCCTGCTCGGCGATGGCCTCGCCGACCACGCGGCCGGGGCCGGTGACCAGCTGGACGACGTCGCGGGGCATGCCGGCCTCGAAGAGGAGCTTGTAGGCGATCAGTGCGGAGAACGGGGTGGACGAGTCCGGCTTGGCGACCAGTGCATTGCCTGCGGCGAGGGCGGGCAGTGAGTCGGAGACCGCGAGGGTCAGAGGGTAGTTCCAGGGGCTGATCTGCCCGATGACGCCCTTGGGGACGTGGCGCTCGGTGGTCTTGGTGACGACCGGGATCGCACCGGCATGACGCTTCGGCTTGAGGATCTTGTGGGTCTGGTTGCCGTAGTAGCGCGCGGTGATGGCGCAGTGCATCAGCTCCTCGTAGGCGGAGTCGCGGCTCTTGCCGGTCTCCAGCTGGATGATGTCCATCACCTGGGCCTGGTTCTTCAGCAGGAGGTCGTGGAACTTCGACAGGATCTTGCCGCGCTGCTTCGGGTCGATTTTCGCCCAACGCTCCTGGGCGACGCGGGCGCGCCGGAACGCCTCATTGACGTCGTCCTCGGTACCGCGGCCGACCCAGCCGATGGTTTCCCCGGTGAACGGCCCCTCAATCTCCAGTCGATCGCCGCTCTCCGTGTTACCGGTTACTGAATTGGTGGTAAGTCCCCTGAGCTCCTCGGCGAGCGCCTCGGGAAGGGGACCAAGTGAAAGGCTCTTTTTTGTCATGGGAAGCATCGTAATCCAGCGGTCCGGTTCTTGTCCCCGGTTTGTGGAACCCGGGCTACGGGAACACGCGGGGCCTCCCGCGCGTTGTTAGGGTGTATGTGACTAACCGTGTTCACCATCTGCCGGGTTCACCCGGCGGTGGAGGGGCGCGGGGGAGATGATGAACACCCTTGAGGGAAGGATAGGACGCACGTGAGAAGCTCGAATCCGTACATGAGCTCGTTGACCAAGGCTGAGGGCCAGCCGCAGGGGGGCCAGTCCGCCGCTTACCAGCAGGGTTACCAGGCAGGCGGTCAGCAGTGGGGTCAGCAGGGCCAGCCCTACCAGCAGTCCCCGAACTACGGTGCGTCCGCCGGCACCTCCGACCGCCCGATGACCATCGACGACGTGGTCACCAAGACCGGTATCACGCTGGCCGTGATCGTGGTCATGGCCGCCGTGAACTTCATGATCGGCCTGAGCAACCCGAGCGTGGCGATGGGCCTGACCTTCGTCGGTGCGATCGGTGGCCTGATCGCCGTGCTGGTCTCGTCCTTCGGCAAGAAGTTCGGCTCCCCGGTCGTCACCCTGGTCTACGCAGCCTTCGAGGGCCTCTTCGTCGGCGGCTTCACCTACATCTTCGCGGGCACGAGCATTGCCGGCGGTAACGGTGGCGCGTTGGTCTTCCAGGCCGTCCTGGGCACCATGGGCGTGTTCGCCGGGATGCTCGTGGTCTACAAGACCGGCGCGATCCGCGTCACCCCGAAGTTCACGAAGATGCTGGTCGGTGCGCTGATCGGTGTGCTCGTCCTGGTCCTGGGCAACTTCGTCTACAGCATGTTCACCGGTGAGGCCAGCATGCTGCGCGACGGTGGCCCGATCGCCATCATCTTCTCCCTCGTCTGCATCGGCCTGGCCGCGCTGAGCTTCCTGGCCGACTTCGACCAGGCCGACCGCCTGATCCGCGCCGGTGCCCCGTCCCGCTACTCCTGGGGCGTTGCCCTGGGACTGGCCGTGACCCTGGTCTGGCTCTACACCGAGATCCTCCGCCTGCTGTCGTACTTCAGTAACGACTAGCTGCCCCGGCAGGAACCAGCGGAGCCCCCGCACACGTCACAGTGTGCGGGGGCTCCGCTGTGTCAGCGAGGACGAACCGGCGTGTGGTGCCATCGGAAACAGGAAACAGTTGAGCGCCCAGGGCACGGCTTCCTTGCAAGGACCGTGCCCCGGGCGCATTCTGTTCATGGGCGGGCGACCCGGGAGCTACTGCTCGGCGCGCGGGATGTCGCGGTCGGGGTCGTAGGGCTCCGCCTGGACCAGCGTGACGGAGATGGTGTCACCGGTCGGGCTCTTGTACTCGCGGGTCTCGCCCTCCTTCGCACCGACCAGGGCAGCGCCCAGCGGTGCGTCGGTCGAGTAGGTCTCCAGGTCGGGGTTGGAGGACTCCAGACCACGGGTACCGACCAGGAAGGTCTCCTTGTCGTCCTCGTCGCCGTCGTAGTAGACGTGGACGACGGAGCCGACCAGTGCCACGCCGGACTCGGCCGGGGCTTCACCGATCGTGGCGCTGTCGAGGAGCTCCTCGAGGTAGACGATACGGGCCTCTTCCTGGCCCTGCTGCTCGCGGGCGGCATGGTAGCCGCCGTTCTCCTTGAGGTCCCCTTCCTCACGCCGCTCGTTGATCTCGGCGGCCAGGGCGGGGCGGTTGTTCTTCAGCGCCGTGAGCTCGTCGTTGAGACGGTCAAAGGATTCCTGGGTGAGCCAGGTCGTCTGGTTTTCAGCCATGAGCGTTCGCGTCCTCCTGCAGGTTCACCACAGTGTCGATGGTGTCGGGGGTTCTTTCGATTATGTCGGGGCACAGTGTATCACCGGCCCCGACGACCGGTGATCAGTCCGTCGAAGACTCGGTGTCGTCGTCGAGGTAACTCGGGGCGGTGGATCCGCAGCCGTAGACCTCCGCGCCGACGGGCCGGCTGTGGGTTGGGATGTCGACGACCAGCCGGGTCGTCTCGGAACCGCCGGCCGGCACGATCGCCTCACGGCGGCCCGCCTCGGCCTTGGAGATGTTCAGCGCCGAGACGATGCAGACCCCCGGCTTGTCGGTGTCGTCGCGGGTGATGTCCACGGTCATGCGCATCGCGTCGTCCGACAGGGTCTCGTAACCGGCCGCGTCACCGGTGACATCCGCGCTGGTGCTGTTGCGGTACTGGGAGAACACGTACACACCCGCCGCGATCAGGACGATCACGATGCCGATGACGATGAACTTTCCGCTGACACCCTGATTACGGGCGGAACCGTAGGTCGCCTTGCTCATTCCACTGATCGTATGCGGCGCACCGGGCAATGGGAAGTCGACGGGGGAATTGGACGGGCCACGCGTGAAGTTGTTGAATATGTAGGGTTGAGCGGATTCGATGAGAAACGGGGTGCATCCGGTGACCGACCGAGGTCTGCAGGACACGGCGCAGGACAGGGGTGTGCGACAGGGCCTGCGTCTGATGGCCATTCACGCACACCCCGACGATGAATCCAGCAAGGGTGCCGCGACGATGGCGCGCTACGCCGACGAGGGCGTGGATGTGATGGTGCTGACGTGCACCGGTGGTGAACGCGGCAGCATCCTGAACCCGAAGATGGATGTGCCGGGTGTCGTGGAGCGGATGAATGACGTCCGCCGCGAGGAGATGGCGCGGGCCGCCGAACTGCTCGGGGTGACCCACCGTTGGCTGGGCTTCGTCGACTCCGGGTTGCCCGAGGGCGACCCGCTGCCACCGTTGCCGGACGGGTGCTTCGCCCTGGTGGACACGGACGAGGCCACGCAGGCTGTCACGCAGGTGGTCCGCGAGTTCCGTCCCCACGTGGTGATCACCTACGACGAGAACGGCGGCTACCCGCACCCGGACCACCTGAAGACGCACGCGGTGAGCATGCGCGCCTACGAGGCCGCCGCCGACCCGTCCTACCATCCCGAACTCGGGGAGCCCTGGGAGATCCAGAAGGTGTACTACACGCACGGTTTCATCCGCCGTCGCTTCGAACTGCTGGCCAAGGCGGACCTCGAGGAGGGCGGCGGCCAGGCGTTCCGGGCCATGGAACGGTGGAACGAGATGCCGGACATCATGCCCCGGGTCACCACGCGGGTGGACTGCGCCGCGTGGTTCGGGCAGCGTGACGACGCCCTCCGGGCACACGCCACGCAGATCGACCCGGACGGCCCGTTCTTCGCCGTCCCCACCGAACTCCAGCAGCGGATCTGGCCGACCGAGGAGTTCGAGCTGGCGAAGTCCCGGGTCCACTCCGTCCTGCCGGAGGACGACCTGTTCGCCGGGGTGCTTCCCGAATGAGGCTTTGCGGCCCCGCCTTCGATAGGATTTGACGTATGACGCAGGTTCCCCCGTTCACATCCACACTCGCCAACACGGCCGTCGTCGCCCAGGAGCAGGTCAATGACGGACCGCAGGGCCCGGAGTTCGGCAAGGCGGCCCCGGTGGGGTTGCTGGTGATCGTGGGCCTGCTCGTCGTCATCCTGCTCATCGGCTACTTCTTCAACCGGCGGATGAAGAAGATGAGGAAGCGGCACACCTACGCCGAGCTGCACGGTATCGACCCGTTCGACATCGACACCCTCGACCGCAGGATCGCCGCGGACGAGGCGGCGGGGATCTCGGTGACGGAGCGGCCGCAGGATCCGGAGGAGCAGGAGAAGGAGCAGCAGGACGCCGATCCCGGCGCCACGGGCGGACCGGGTGGCGAGACACGGTGATCCTCTACACCCTCTACGAGCAGCGGCTGCAGCGGCAGCTGCGTGACCGTCGGCGACCGAAGCACGTGGCGATCATGTGCGACGGCAACCGCCGGTGGGCGAAGGAGAACGGGTTCACCGACGTCTCCCACGGCCACCGGGTCGGCGCGAAGAAGATCGTGGAGGTGGTTGACTGGTGCGACGAGCAGGACATCGAGGCGGTCACCGTCTACCTGCTCAGCACCGAGAACCTGCGGCGCAGCGCCACCGAACTCGACCTGCTGATGAGGATCATCGGAGACGTCTCCGATGAGCTCGCCGCGGCGAAGGGACGCTTCCGCCTGCACGTGATGGGGCGTCCGGAACTGCTGCCCGAGGAACTGCGCGAACGGATGCGGCACGCGGAGTCCCGTACGGCGAACCACGGCGGGGTGCACGTCAACATCGCGGTGGGGTACGGGGGACGCCAGGAGATCGTGGACGGCGTGCAGAAGCTGGTCGACGAACTGGCGTCCCGCGGCGTCCCCGCCGACGAGATGAGCGGCTACATCACCGACGACGCCATCGGCGACCACCTGTACACCTCCGGCCAGCCGGACCCCGACCTGGTGATCCGCACCTCCGGGGAACAGAGGCTGTCCGGGTTTCTGCTGTGGCAGTCGGCGTACTCGGAGATCTGGTTCACCGACACCTACTGGCCGGCGTTCCGTCGGCTGGACTTCCTGCGTGCCCTGCGCGACTACAGCGGACGGCAGCGCCGCTTCGGGAAGTGACCCGCTAGATCTTGCGCATCCGGACGGACTCGACGAGGTGGTTGGGCCCCTTGCGCAGCACCAGGGATGCGCGGACCCGGGTGGGCAGGACGTTCTCCACCAGGTTCGGCAGGTTCACGGTCTGCCAGATCTCCCGGGCGACCACGTGGGCGTCCTCGTCGGAGAGTCCCGCGTAGTAGTGGAAGTGTGCGCCGGGCTTCTGGAACGCGGTGTTCTTCAGCTTCAGGAACCGTTCGATGTACCAGCGCTCGATGTCGCCGCGTTCGGCGTCGACGTACACGGAGAAGTCGAAGAGGTCGGAGACCATCAGCGTCGGCCCCGTCTGCAGCACGTTGAGCCCCTCGACGATGAGGATGTCCGGCCGGTCGACGATGTGCTGCTCGTCCAGACGGTCGTAGCGCTCGTGGGAGTACACCGGCGCGGGGACCCGCGGGGCACCGGACTTCACGGCGGTGACGAACTTCAGCAGTGCCCGCTGGTCGTAGCTCTCGGGGTAGCCCTTGCGTCCCATCATGTGCCGGCGGTTGAGTTCGTCGGCGGGGTAGAGGAAACCGTCGGTGGTGATCAGGTCCACCCGGGGACGGGATTCCCACCGCTGCAGCAGCACCTGGAGCAGGCGCGAGGTGGTCGACTTGCCCACAGCCACGGAGCCGGAGACCCCGATGATGAACGGGACGTGGGGCATGTCCTCGCCCAGGAAGGTCTCGGTGGCGTCGTTGAGGCGCCGCATCGCCTGGAACCTGAGGTCGATCAACCGGGACAGCGGGAGGTAGACCTCGCTGACCTCGTTCATGTCGATGTCCTCGCCGACACCGCGGAGGGTCTCGAGTTCCTCCGCGCTGAGCACCTGCGGCATTGATCTGCGAAGAGTCTGCCACTGGGACCGGCGCAGCTCGATGTACGGGGAGTGCTCGGCGGGAATGTGGGCTTCGGCCATGGGGGCCATTGTGCTACCTGGGCGGGGATTCGACTAATCTGAGCCGTGATTCCTTTAAGTACCACCGCTGTACCACCGCGAAAGGCGACCAACTCCATGAGCCAGACGAACCACCCCGACCAGACCCAGCACAACGCGGAACTGGCCGACTTCGATCCTGAGGTGGCTTCGGCCATCGCCGGTGAACTCTCCCGCCAGCGTGACACCCTGGAGATGATCGCCAGCGAGAACTTCGTTCCGCGCGCCGTGCTGCAGGCGCAGGGGTCCGTGCTGACCAACAAGTACGCGGAGGGCTACCCGGGCCGCCGTTACTACGGGGGCTGCGAGAACGTGGACATCGTCGAGGACCTGGCCCGGGACCGGGCGAAGGCCGTCTTCGGGGCCGGCTACGCCAACGTCCAGCCGCACTCCGGCGCCCAGGCCAACGCCGCGGTGCTGATGGCGCTGGCGAACCCGGGCGACAAGATCCTCGGCCTGTCCCTCGCCCACGGCGGCCACCTCACCCACGGCATGAAGCTCAACTTCTCCGGCAAGCTCTACGAGGTCGCCGCCTACGAGGTGGACCCGGAGACCTTCCGGATCGACATGGACAAGGTCCGTGAGCAGGCCATCAAGGAGAAGCCGCAGGTCATCATCGGCGGTTGGTCGGCCTACCCCCGGCAGCAGGACTTCGCCGCCTTCCGCGAGATCGCCGACGAGGTCGGTGCGAAGCTCTGGGTGGACATGGCGCACTTCGCCGGCCTTGTCGCCGCCGACCTGCACCCGTCACCGGTGCCCTTCGCCGACGTCACCTCCACCACGGTCCACAAGACCCTGGGCGGGCCGCGTTCCGGCATGATCCTGACCAATGACCTCGATCTGCACAAGAAGCTGAACTCCGCGGTGTTCCCGGGGCAGCAGGGTGGTCCGCTGATGCACGTGGTCGCCGCCAAGGCCGTGGCCATGAAGATCGCCCAGACCGACGACTTCCGCGACCGGCAGGCCCGCACCATCGAGGGTGCGAAGATCCTCGCCGAGCGACTGACCGCCAAGGACACCACGGACGCCGGGGTGCAGGTGCTCACCGGTGGCACGGACGTCCACCTGGTGCTGGCGGACCTGCGCAACTCCGAGCTCAACGGCCAGGAGGCCGAGGACCTGCTCCACGAGGTCGGCATCACCGTCAACCGCAACGCCGTGCCCTTCGACCCCCGCCCGCCGATGGTCACCTCGGGTCTGCGCATCGGCACCCCGGCGCTGGCATCCCGCGGTCTGGATGCGGCCGCGTTCACCGAGGTCGCCGACATCATCGGTACCGCCCTGGCCCAGGGCAAGGCCGCCGACACCGCTGCACTGCGCACCCGGGTCGACAAGGTCGCCGCGGACTTCCCGCTGTACCCCGGTCTGGAGGACTGGAAGATCAGCTGACCGGGATCGGCTAGTCTGGGGCGCCATGAACGCTCCGAACCACGCCGCAGGGAACCATGCACTGATCGTCGTCGACGTCCAGAATGACTTCTGCCCCGGGGGCTCCATGGGGACGGAGAAGGGGGCGGACGTCGCCGCGGGTATCACGGAGTACGTCCGCGCGCACCGCGGTGACTACGCCACGGTGGTGGGGACGAAGGACTGGCACATCGACCCCGAGGGGCATTTCGCCCCGGAGGGCACCCAGCCGGACTTCGACCTGACCTGGCCGGTGCACTGCGTGGTGGGGACGCCGGGGGCGGAAACACACCCCGGTCTGGACGCCTCCCTGGTTGATACGTGGTTCCTGAAGGGGGAGTACACGGCCGCGTACTCCGGGTTCGAGGGGCATCTGGAGGGGGAGGAGACCGGGCTGGCGGATTGGCTGCGGTCCCGCGGCATCACCCATGTCACGGTCTGCGGCATTGCCACGGACTTCTGCGTGCGCGCCACGGCACTGGACGCTGTGGCCGAGGGTTTCGGGGTGGATCTGCTCGGGGAGCTGTGTGCCCCGGTGACCGATCCCGGGGGCGCCGTGGCCATCGAGCAGATGGCGTATGTGGGCGTGGCCGTGCACTAGTGTGAGGCCCCATGAGTCTTGTTGACATCCGGACCGACGACGGCGTCCGGCACATCACGATCAACCGTCCCGACGCCTACAATTCCCTCAACCGCGAGCTACGCCTGGCGCTGCGGTCGGCTTTCGGGGCCGCCGCCGCGGATTCCTCGTCCGGAGGGGATGTGCGCGTGGTGGTGCTGTCCGCGTCCGGTAAGGCGTTCTGCGTCGGCCAGGACCTGAAGGAGCAGCTCACGGATGCACGCGAGGGAACCGGTGGCGACAAGGTCGTCGCCGAGTACAACCCGATGATGGACGCACTGCTGTCGATCCCGGTGCCGGTGATCGCCGCCGTCCAGGGGCCCGCCGCCGGGGCGGGCTGGGGGATTGCCATGGCCTGTGATTTCCGGGTCGTGTCCTCCGCCGCCAGCTTCAAGGGCGCGTTCAGCGGCGTGGGGCTCGCCTCCGACTGTGGACTGTCCCGGTCGCTCGCGGACGCGGTGGGCCAGGCGAAGGCCCTGGAGCTGCTCCTGCTGGACGAGAAGATCACCGCGCAGGACGCGGCGGAGGCCGGGTTCGTCACCTCCGTCGTGGACCCCGCAGAACTGGGGGACGCGGTGACGACGCTGGCGTCCGGTTTCGCCACCGGGCCGACCGCGTCCTACCGGGAGATCAAGGCGCTGGTGCGCGACACCGGTGCGGTGGGTGTCCGGGCGGGGGAGGAGGCGGACGCCCAGGCCCGCCTGTTCCGCACCTCCGACCATGTGGAGGCGATGCAGGCCTTCCTGGAGAAGCGGGCCCCGCAGTTCCGCGGGGAGTGACCGCTGCGCGTGCGGGGACGAGGGGTCCCCGGGAGCGCTACTTCTTCTCGCCCTTGGCGAGCTTGCGGGAGATGATCTCCAGCATGATCTCGTTCGGGCCGCCGTAGATCGGCTGGACGCGGGAATCGAGGTAGTGGGTGGCGATGGGGTACTCCATCATGAAGCCGTAGCCGCCGTGCAGCTGGACGGCGGTGTTGACGACCTTGATCTGCAGTTCGGTGGTCAGGTACTTGGCCATCGATGCGGTGGTCTCGTCCAGCGTGCCCTCGACCTTGGCGGCGACCGCGGCGTCCACGAAGGACTGCGCGGACTGGATCTCGGTGGCCATCTTCGCGAGCTCCCAGCGGTAGGCCTGGTGGTCGACCAGACGGCTGCCGAAGGTCTTGCGCTCCTGGGAGTGCTGGTAGACGAGGTCGAAGGCGCGGCGGGAGGTCGCGATGGAGCCCACGGCGATGGAGACGCGCTCCTGGGCCAGGTTGGTGCGCAGGTAGCCGAAACCGGCACCTTCCTCGCCCAGCAGGTTCTCGGCGGGAACCTTGACGTCCTCGAAGGACAGCTCGGCGGTGTCCTGGGCCTTCAGGCCGACCTTCTTCAGGGGGGCGGCCTTGGTGTAGCCCTCCATGCCGTCCTCCACGATCAGCAGGGAAACGCCGGCGCGGCCCTGGGACGGGTCGGTGATGGCGACGACGATGGTGAAGTCGGCCTGGATGCCGTTGGAGATGAAGGTCTTGGAACCGTTGAGGACGAAGTTGCCGTCCTCGTCCTTCGGGGCGGTGGAGCGGATACCGGCGAGGTCGGCGCCGGCGCCCGGCTCGGTCATGGCGATCGCGGCGATCTTCTCGCCGGCGCAGAGGGGGCGGAGGAACCGCTCCTTCTGCTCGTCGTTGGCGAAGCGCTCCAGGTAGGGGATCACGAGGTCGTTGATGACCTGGATGGACACGATCACGGAGCCGCAGTCGGCCTCGGCGAGTTCCTCGGAGAGGATCGCGTTGAAGCGGTAGTCCTGCATGCCGCCGCCACCGAACTCCTCGGGGGCGGTGATGCCCAGCAGGCCGAGGTCGCCAGCGGCCTTGAACATGGAGCGGTCGCTGTAGCCCTGCTCGTGCCAGCGGTCGACGTTGGGGCGGACCTCGGTGTCGACGAACCCCTTGCAGGTGTCCCGGAACATGTCGTGCTCTTCTTCGAAGATTGTGCGGGGCAGGTAGTTCTTCATGGTGTCCTTCCGGATCGGGGCGGATCGTGTCCTGGAGCGTGAGCGCCAGGGGCGTGAGTGACAGGGGGGAGCCGGTGTGACCCACGTCTCTTGCTTGTTACATTTTCATACTAACCGGGGAGTGCGCCAAACACGTAACTTCAGCCTATTCGGGGGAGAGTCGCGGGGAGCAGGTTTGCCCGAGGTCCCGGCGGACTGAGGTCGGGGCAGGGGGTTCGGCGGCGCCGGAGGATCGGGGGAGGGGGTCGGGGGTAATGCCGGACGGGACCCTGTTGCTAAAAATATCCGCTGGTCACGGCAATGCGGACCGGACCGTGGGTGAATTAGGAAACATTCACGTTGTGTAATTGTTGACACCTGGGTTTAGGTCTCGCTAACCTCATGGATGTGTCGAAGGCTAGTCACCTCGGCGCACTGCAGTTGTGGATCAGCCGCAACAGCAGGTGGAACCCAGGGTTCAGTCCGAATCCACATGGTCCGGCTTCCTCTTCTCACCGGACCGGCGTGCTCGGACTGCGGCACCTCCAACGCGCTGCCCTGGACTGCAGTTCACCTGCTTGAGCGGCACAGCGGAAGTTTCCGCGCCACCGGATTCGTCACCCGGTGTGCGCCCCTTCCACCGAGGCCCCGCCCTCCCGGTTCGTCACCCGGGTAGGACGGGGCCTCAACCTATGTGCAGGGAACCTCAGTCCTCCTGCGTCGGCGTCCCGCGGTTCTGCGCCAGGGACGTCCGGGCACTGCGCAGCCACTCGGGCTGGTCGGCCAGCAGTTCCCTGATGTCGGAGGTAGTCAACGGCTGGTCCATGTCATTGGCCTTCAGTGCGGTGATGGTGATGCCGAGCTTGCGGGCCACCTCGGGACGCGGGTGCGGGCCTTCGCGGCGCAGGGTCTGCAGCCACTCCGGCGGGTTCTGCTGGAGTTCGGTGAACTCCGCGTGGGTCAGCGATGCGTCCCGGAACTCCTGCGGGGTCGCGGGCAGGTAGATGTTCAGTTTCTTCGCCGCGGTCTGTGGCTTCATCTGGTCGCTCATGGACGCCGAGTCTATCTGCTCCCGGCCGGGGGTCCTAGGATGGTGACCATGAATCATCTCAGGGTCGTCTTCGCGCCCGGTGTCGTCCCCGGGAAATGGCTCGGCCGGTTCGACGGGCGCATGGACGGATGGAAGGCGGCCGCCGCCCAGTCGGACGACCCGCTGGCCCACGTCCGCGCCGGACGGGCGGATATCGCGTTGCTGAGGTTCCCCGGGGAGTGGGACGGGATGGCCGGCCACGAGATCGACGCCGGAGAGATGGAACGGCAGTCCCTGCACCGGGTGCTCCTCTACGAGGAGCAGCCGGGAGTGGCCGCGCCCAGGGACCATGCACTGGAGGCCACCGGTGAGAACGAGACGGTCACCCCGGAGGACATCGCAGACGACATGCTCCTGTACCGCGGTGTGGACCCGGCCCAGGTACGGGACAACCTCGAGGTGGTTGCCGCGAATGTCGGCATCGTCGTGGCGCCGCGGCCCCTGCTGCGTTCGGTGAACCGGCGGGGCGTGGTCCACCGCAATCTCGGTGGTACGCCGGGGACCCGGATCGGGCTGGTGTGGCGTCGGGACCGCGATGACGAGGTCATCCAGCAGTTCGTCGGAATCTGCCGGGGTCGCCGGGCGTCGAGTTCGCGCTGAGACCCCGGATGGTGACTGTGTTGCGGCGGTTCTTTTGCACTTTCAGTGATGGTTATCACACGCGCCCGTGAGTTTTCTGATAGACAGGTCGGTGCACGATATCCACTCCATCCCGAAGAAAGGGCTCTCCACATGAGGACCTCGATGCTCAAACGATCAGCCGCAGCCATTGCAGCTGGCGGACTTCTGCTCGGAGCGGCCGCATGCTCCGACGACGACAGCGACAGCGCCGACACCACCGCACCCGCCGCGTCCGGTGCCGCCGGTGCCTCCGATGACGCCGCGGCCGGTGGCGCCGACGCGTCCGACGGTGCAGACGCATCCGGTGCGGCCGACGCATCCGAGGGTGCGGACGCCGGCGGTGCGGAAGGTTCCGACACTGAACTCTCCGAGGGACTGCAGGCCGCGTACGACGAGGCCGGCGGAGAGACCGGCGAGCTGGGCGCGGTCCAGGGCGTCGAGACCGGTGACGACGGCAGCTCCCTGGCGACCTTCGACAACGGCTGGCTCGTGGAGTCCGCGGACGGCGGCGTTGTCCCGCTGATCGGTGAGATCGGCAACACCTGGAACAGCGAGGGCGGTCTCGAGAACGAGGTCGGTCTTCCGACCTCGCCGGAGACGGGCGACCCGGCCACCGGCTGGGAGCAGACCTTCGAGAACGGGACCATTGCCTGGGTCAATGACGGTGCAGGCAACTGGGACGCCGACGTCCAGCCCGCCGCCGAGTAGGCACGGGCCGGCACAGGGATTAACTCAGAGTTCATCTGACACCCGTGTAATTTACATGCGGACTGGCTAGTGTCGGCATCATGACCGAATCCACCGCCGTACACCACTCACCCGCAGGTGCGGACCACACCGGGACCCCCGGTCTGGTCCGCACCTATGTCGTTGACACCTCCGTCCTGCTCTCCGACCCCTGGGCGCTGCTGAAGTTCTCCGAGCACAGCGTTGTCCTCCCGATCGTCGTGATCAATGAGCTGGAGGCCAAACGGCAGCACCCCGAACTCGGCTGGTTCGCCCGCCAGGCCCTCGGCCTGCTGGAGGACTTCCGCCGGACCAGCGGACGCCTCGACCGCGAAATCGAGGTCACCCCGGAAGGCGGAACCATCCGGGTCGAACTCAACCACGTCGACGACTCCGTCCTCCCCGCCGGGCTGCGCGCCCGGCAGGAGGGCGGCGCCGACAATGACCGCCGTATCCTCGCCACCGCCATCAACCTGCGCTCGGAGGGGAATCCCGTCACACTCGTCACCAAGGACGTCCCCCTGCGCGTCAAGGCCGGTTCCGTCGGCCTCGATGCCGACGAGTACCGGGCTCAGGACGTTGTCCTCACCGGCTACGAGGGCATGACCGCCGCCGACGTGGACGGCGGGACGATCGACTCCCTGTTCTCCGACGGTGCCGTGGACGGTACCGGCGTGGTGGAGGACGTGGTTGACCTCCCGGTCCACTGCGGCGTCCAGCTCACCGCCGGCAGCCAGTCCGCACTGGCCAGGGTCGCCCCCCACGGTGTGCTGCGCCAGGTCCCGCCGGACCAGGAGGCCTTCGGGTTGCGTGGCCGCAGTGCCCGGCAGCGTGTGGCCCTCGACCTGCTGCTGGACGAGGAGGTCGGCATCGTCTCACTCGGCGGCTCGGCCGGCACCGGGAAATCCGCCCTGGCGCTGTGCGCGGGGCTCGAGGCCGTGCTGGAGCGCGGGACGCACCGGCGCATCGTGGTCTTCCGCCCCCTGTACGCGGTGGGTGGCCAGGACCTCGGCTTCCTGCCCGGTGACGAGAACGAGAAGATGAACCCGTGGACCCAGGCGGTCTACGACACGCTCGACGGCCTGGTCAGCGAGAACGTCCTGGACGAGATCGACGACCGCGGCCTGCTCGAGGTGCTGCCGATGACGCACATCCGGGGCCGCAGCCTGAACGACAGTTTCGTCATCGTCGACGAGGCGCAGTCCCTGGAACGCAACGTCCTGCTGACCGTCCTGTCCCGGATGGGGCGGAACTCCCGGGTGGTGCTCACCCACGATGTCGCGCAGCGCGACAATCTGCGGGTGGGGCGCCACGACGGTATCCAGGCGGTCATCGAGAAGCTCAAGGGCAACCCCCTGTTCGCCCACGTCACGCTCACCCGTTCCGAGCGTTCCGCCATCGCTGAACTGGTGACCAACCTGCTGGAGAACGGGTGACCGCACCCACGCTGCGCTGTAGCGCTGCGTGGGTGGCCCGGGCGCGTCTACAATGCCGTCATGACATTCACGATCCGTCCCATGCGCGAGGACGACTACGAACAGGTCGCAGAGATCCAGATGTCCGGGATGAACACCGGGCATGCGACCTACGAGGGGGAGATCCTGCCGTGGGAGGACTTCCTGGAGCACAAACTGCAGGAACTGATGTTCGTCGCGGACGAGGACGGGACCATCCTCGGCTGGGTCTCCGCGTCGAAGGCGTCGCACCGCCCGGTGTTCAGCGGCGTGATCGAGGACTCGATCTACGTGTCGCCCGACGCCGCCGGGCGTGGTGTGGCGGGGTCCCTGCTGGACCATCTCCTCGAGACCGCCACGGCACAGGGGTGCTGGTCGATGCATTCCACGATCTTCCCCGAGAACGAGGGATCGTTGAAGCTCCACAGGTCGAGGGGATTCACCGACATCGGGATCGCGCACACCATGGCGCGGATGGACTACGGCCCCATGGAGGGACGTTGGCGTGACATCGTGATGATGGAGAAGGTGCTGGAGGGGGGTCCGGCGCACCCGGAGTACCGGGAGCGCGTGGCGGACTGACCGCCCGGCAGGGACGATCCCGCGGCAGCTACTCCACGGTCTCCTTGAGCTTCTCCTGCCGGGTGAAGAACAGGATCACCGCGGCGATCACCGCCAGCGGGGCGAGGACCGCGAAAATCGGCACCAGGGCGTCGTTGTAGCTGGTGATGACCGCCTCGTGCAGGACGCCGGGGAGTCCGGTCACCATCTCCGGGGTGAGGTTCTGGGACCCGGACCCGGAGAAGGTGTCGGCGTAGTTCGCGGCGTCCGGCCCCATCTCCTCCATCGCGGCGGGGACCCGGTCGCCCATCCCGTCCTGCAGCCGGGAGGTGAACACGGAACCGACAACCGCGGATCCCACCGACATGCCGATCTGGCGGAAGAAGTTGTTGGACGCCGTCGCCGTTCCCACCATGGACACCGGGAAGGCGTTCTGCACCATCAGCACCAGCAGCTGCATGGCGCAGCCCAGGCCGAATCCGAAGATGTACAGGACAATGCCGAGGTGGACGAGACCGTCGTGCGTCTCGAGGTTCCCCAGCAGGAACAGGCCTGCGGCGGTGACCAGCATCCCGACCACGGGGTACCACTTGTACCGCCCGGTGCGGCTGACAACGAACCCCAGGATGATGGAGGTGGGCATCATGCCGGCGACCATCGGGATCATCATCAAACCGGCCTTGGTCGGTGACATTCCGTGGACCATCTGGATGTAGGTGGGCATGTAGGACAGGGTTCCGAGCATGACCACGCCGATGACCAGTCCCGCGAGGGTGCACAGGACGAAGTTTCGGTTGGTGAACAGTGACATCGGGATCAGCGGGTGCTCCGTCTTCAGCTCCGCGGCGACGAACAACACAGCGCAGACGACCGCGGCCACGATGAGGCCGATGATGGTGGGGGAGCCCCAGGCGTAGTCCTTGCCACCCCAGGTGATCGCCAGGATCAGGGTGGTGGCGAAGCCGGCCATGAACACGGTGCCCCACATGTCCAGCTTGGGCTTCCCGGAACCGCGGGCGGGCAGGTGCATCGAGAACGCGGCGATGGCGATGGCGACCAGCGCCAGCGGGACATTGAACCACAGGGCCCAGCGCCAGCCGGGGCCGTCGGTGAAGAAGCCGCCGAGGAGCGGGCCGAGGACGGAGGAGAAACCGAACACCGATCCGATCAGGCCCATGTACTTGCCGCGCTGCCGGGCGGGAACGATGTCGGCGATGATGGCCTGGGACAGGACCATCATGCCGCCGCCGCCGAGACCCTGGATCGCACGTGCCGCGATGATGACCCAGATGCTCTGGCCCAGGGCGCCGACGACCGATCCCACGAGGTACATGCTCAGGGCGAAGATGAAGAGGGGCTTGCGGCCGATCTGGTCACCCAGTTTGCCGTAGATCGGCAGCCCGATGGTCTGTGCCAGCAGGAAGGCGGTGATCACCCAGCTCATCTGGTCCACGCCGCCGAGCTCGCCGACCACGGTCGGCAGGGCGGTGGCGAAGATGGTCTGTCCCAGGGACACCAGCAGCATGCCGAGCATCAGGCTGACGAAGACCAGTGGGACGTTGTTCTTCGCGGCGAGGTGCTCGGCGTTTGTCTTGCCGTGCTTCCTCGGGCGTTCTGGCTCACGGGAACTGTCGTCCAGTTTCTCGATGGCTGTCATGATTGGTGCTCTCTTCTCGTGATGTCGTGCGTGTCAGTTCCATCCGTCGCTGTACGCGGCGGCGAGGCTGGTCAGTTGTTGTCCGGTCCTGGTGAATATGTCCAGCTTGCTCATCTCGGGCTGTTCGCGGTGCAGGATCCCTCCGACGGCCAGTGCCTCACGGATGATGGAGGTCAGCAGCAGTGCCTCCTGCTCCGCAGACAGTTCCGGACGGTGGCGCCGGTCCGGGAACCGGCCGAGGTGCTCGGTGATGGCGGTGAGGATCTCCCCGGCCAGGGTGTCGAAGCGGCGCATGTTGGCCGCCGCGAGTATTGGCGTCTCCTGGACGATCTGGCGTCTGCGTGCCCGGACCCTGAGGCTCACCGTGCGGTCGGGGGAGAGCCGCAGCGACGATTCCGGGTCGTTGTCGAGGGTGGTGCCGATGTAGCGCAGCACATCCCGGACGATGTTGCCGGAGTCCGTCGTCGCGAAGGTCTCGAGGATGTCGGGCGGGATGGGCGGGACGCCGCGGCCGGCGGCGACCTGGTCCTTGGAGTCGAAGTAGTTGAAGAAGGACCGCCGGCTGACGTCCGCTTTCTCACAGATTTCGTCGATGGTGACCTGGTCGAACCCGCGCTCGAGGATGAGCTCGGTGGCGCAGTCCTCGAGCCGGAGATTGGTTTCGCGTCGCTTGCGTTCGCGCAGTCCGCACTCGCCGGCGTCCGGCACCGGGTCGTTCTGGGGTTCGTTCCGTGTCTCAGTCACCGGACCGTTCTACACCGAGTGAAAACTTGCACGCAATGCAAAATATCGTTAACCCCAATCCGGGGGTGGTGCTAGGTCACCGGGGTCTGCTGGTGATGGCGCAGGACGGGAACCCCGTCCCGCTCCACCCACACCGAGACCCGGTACGTGGTCCCGTACGGGCCGGTCGCGGTCGACGTGACCAGTTCAACCCCCGGCGACAATTCCTCGGACACGATGTCGGACAGATCGAGCCGGTTGAACCCACGGAGGGGCTTCAGCGATGCGAGGAACCCATCGTGGTCCAGACGTGTGCCCGTGGCGTCGACCACGGTGAGGCCGGGATGGAGCAGTCCTGCGGCCATCGCGGGGTCGCCGCGGACGTCGTCGGTGTAGAGGGCGATCTCCCGGTCGGCGGCCGACCCCGCGGAGGCCGACGTGTCCACTGTTCGCGGTGTGTCCGTTGTGTCCGTTGTGTCCGGTGAGTCCGTCGCGTCCGGTGCACTGGGTGCGTGGCCGCTGAGCCCGGGGCCGGCGTCCGGCGCCTTCCCCCTGGAGAACGCGGTCGCCGCCCCGTTGGCACGGGTGTCCGCGGCTTCGTTCATCGGGTGCCCGGCATGGCCCTTCACCCATTCGAAGGTCACGTCCCGCCCGGCCATGGCCCCGTCGATGGCCTTCATCAGGTCAACGTTCTGCACCGGTTTGCCGTCCCGCTTCTTCCAGCCCTTCCTCTTCCACCCGGGCATCCACTTCGTCACCGAGTTGATCACGTACTGGGAGTCGCAGAGGATGTGCAGCTGCTGGCCGGCCGAGGCGGGGTCGGCGGCCGTGGCCTCGAGCAGGTCGAGAACGGCCTTGAGCTCGCCCATGTTGTTCGTCCCGTGGGGCCAGCCCCCGGCCCGCCAGGTGTCCTCGTCGATGTACCAGGCCCAGCCGGCCGGGCCGGGATTGCCGAGAGCTGATCCGTCAGCGGCTGCGGTGATCGTCATGGGAATCACCGTACAGGTGGGTGGTCTAACGCCTGCGCGGGCACGACCGATGGAAGGGACGGAAGGAGGAAACCGTGTCCCCAGTGCAGGTGGCCGCCATCTCCCTGTCCATTCCCGGGGCGGTCGCGTCCCTGGGCGCGGTGGTTGTCCTCTGGGCGATGGGGTCACTCGCAGCTGAGGTGGGCGTGGACGGTGGCGGGGCGCTCTGGTGGTTCCTGGCGGTGATCGCGCTGGCGGCCGAGCTTGCCGCGGTAGTGGTCCTCATCTCCAGTTTCCGGGTGGCGGACGACGCCTCGGCGCGGCGCCGGGCGGGCCTGTCCGCAGGGATCAATGCAGCGTTCACTGGGGCGCTCGTGCTGGTGCTGGTGCAGCAGTAGGGGAGAGCATCAGGGTGTACCCAGGTGTCGGGCGAGGTAGCGCCCCGTGACCGACGCCGGGTCTGCGGCGAGGTCGTCCGGCGCACCCGTGGACACGATCCGTCCTCCGTCGGCCCCGCCTCCAGGCCCCATGTCAATGACGTGGTCGGCGTTGGCGACCATGTCGAGGTCGTGCTCGATGACGATCACGCTCGCACCACGGTCGCACAACCTCTGGAGGACGTCCAGCAGGGCGCGGACGTCCAGCGGGTGCAGTCCCACGCTGGGCTCGTCGAGGACGAAGACGCTGTCCGCCTGGTCGCGGTGCAGTTCATTTACCAGTTTCAGGCGCTGCGCCTCACCGCCGGACAGGGCCGGGGTCGCTTCCCCGAGGGTCAGGTAGCCCAGGCCGAGTTCGTCGAAGACCGAGAGCCTCCGGTGGACCTTCGGCAAACCGGACACCGCCTCCAGCGCTTCGGCGACGGTCATCGCAAGCAGCTCCGGGAGGCTCACACCGTTCCGGCGGTACCGGTCGGCGGCCGGTGCGTACCGTGACCCGTCGCAGTCGGGGCACGGGATGTCGATGTCGGGGAGGAACTGGACGTCGAGGGAGACCTGCCCGGTGCCCTCGCACCGGGGGCAGGCCAGGGAGGTGGCGCGCGATCCGGTGTTGTATGAGAAGTCGGACGCGGTGACCCCGTCCTCCACGGCCCCGGGGAGGCGTGCGTAGGCCTTGCGCAGGTCGTCCATCACACCGGAGTAGGTTGCCACGGTGGACCGGACGTTGATGCCGATCGGGGTGGCGTCGACGACGTGAACGGTGGTGTTCTCCGGGGCGTCGACGGTGGTGACGTGGTCGGGGAGGTTCTCTCCGCCGCCGGCGCTGCCGACCTGAAGCGCCGGGACGAGGGAGTCCAGGATCATCGTCGTCTTGCCCGACCCGGACATTCCGGTGACTGCGCTGAGCCGACCGACCGGGATGTCGACGGTGAGAGGGTGCACGGTGTGGACCTGTTCCGTCTCCAGGTGGATCGTCCCGTCTGCGAAGACCGCATCCGGTGCGGCACGGTCGCGGATCACGACGTCCTCGTCGCCGGTGAGGAAGCCCGCCAGGCGGGAACGGCCGGACGCCGCGAGGTCGTCGGCGGTGCCGGACGCGACGACGGTCCCGCCCTGGCGTCCGGATCCCGGGCCGATCTCCACGAGGTGGCCGGCGCGGCCCAGGACCTGGACGTCATGGTCGACGAAGACCACCGAGTTCCCGTCGGCGAGCAGATCGTCCATCACGCCCAGCAGCCCCTCGACATTCGCCGGGTGCAGGCCGATCGACGGTTCGTCGAGGACGTAGAGCACGCCGGTGGTGCGGTTGCGCACCGCCCGGGCCAGTTGCACACGCTGGCGTTCCCCGGTGGACAGCGTTGATCCCGCACGGTCGAGTGAGAGGTAGCCCAGACCCAGTTCCGTGAGCCGGTGCGCCATGCCGCGCAGCGTGTCGACCAGGCCGTGGGCCATCTGGGCCATGTCCATGTCGGCGGCATCCTCCACACCGTCCGCCCAGGTGAGGACATCCCCGAGCGGGAGGGCAGTGACCTCGGCCAGGTTCTGCTGCGTATCCCGGCTGGTGATCCGCGGTGCCCGCGCGGCCTCGCTGAGCCGGGTCCCACCGCAGTCCGGGCACGTGCCCGTGCTGAGGAACCGGCTGACCCGGTCCAGGCGCTTCTCGGTGTCCGCCCGCTCCAGCTCCCGGGTGACGGTCAACCGGGCGTTGCGGAAGGTGAAGTCGAGGTCGTGGACACCTTTCACCGAGGTCACGGTGATGTGCTTCTTCTCCTCGGGGCCGTCGAGGACAATGTCCCTCTCCCCGGCGGTCAGCTCGCGCCAGGGGACGTCGGTGCGCACACCGAACTCGCGGACGATGTCCGGCTGCACATTGAAACCGAACATGTTCCACGGCACCACCGCGCCGCCGTCGAGGGTCTTTCCCTGGTCCGGGACCAGGGAGGCGTCGTTGACGGTGCGGATCTCCCCGGTCCCCTCACAGCGCGGGCACGCCCCACCGGAGTTGAAGGCGAGGTCCTCGGCACCGGGCGGCTCGACCGCCTCGCCACAGGTCGGGCAGTGGAACGGGCGTTCCGCCGCGACGGCGATCGTCGGCGGTACACGATGGCCGTTGGGGCAGAGGTGGGATGCCAGCCGGGAGAACATCAGCCGGATGACGTTGAGCAGTTCGGTGGAGGTGCCGAAGGTGGAGCGGACGCCGGGGACGCCGGGACGCTGCCGCAGGGCGAGGGCGGCGGGGACGTGCTCGACCGAGTCGACGTCCGCCCGCGTGGACTGCGACATCCGACGGCGGGTGTAGGTCGACAGTGCTTCGATGTAACGGCGGGAGCCCTCGGCGTACAGGACGCCGAGGGCCAGGGAGGACTTGCCGGAGCCGGAGACCCCGGCGATGCCGACCAGGGTGTTGAGGGGGATGTCCACGTCAACGTCGCGCAGGTTGTTGACGCGGGCCCCGCGGACGGAGACGTGGTCGGGGAGATCGCTCATGGTCCCCAGGGTAGGAGCTAGTCCCGGTCGGTGTTGGCCATGGCCAGCACGTCGAGGCGCTTGTCCAGCTCCTCCTCGGAGAGGGTGTCCGGCACGAATCCGAGGTCGATCACGGTCTGACGGATGGTCTTACCCTCTGCCAGTGCGGTCTTCGCGACCTTCGCGGCGGCCTCGTAGCCGATCGCGGAGTTCAGCGGGGTGACGATCGAGGGGGAGGACTCGGCCAGGGTGCGCATGCGGTCCACGGCGGGCTCGATGCCGTCGACCAGTCGCTCCGCGAACACCTGGGAGGTGTTCGCCAGCAGCTTGGCGGACTCGAGCACGTTGCGGGCCATCATCGGGATGAACACGTTGAGCTCGAAGTTGCCCTGGGCGCCGCCGAAGGCGATGGCGGCGTCGTTGCCGATGACCTGGGCGGCGACCTGGGTCGCGGTCTCGCACAGCACGGGGTTGACCTTGCCCGGCATGATCGAGGAGCCCGGCTGCAGGTCGGGCAGGTGGATCTCGGCGAAACCGGTCAGCGGGCCGGAGCCCATCATGCGGATGTCGTTGGCGATCTTGTTCAGGGAGACGGCGATGGTGCGCATCGCGCCGGAGAACTCGACCAGGGCGTCACGGGCGGCCTGGGCCTCGAAGTGGTTCTCCGCCTCCTTCAGCTCCGCGACACCAGTGAGCTTCTTGAGTTCCTCGGTGACCTTGGCGCCGAAATCGGCGGAGGTGTTCAGGCCGGTGCCGGTGGCGGTGCCGCCGATGGCCAGCTCACCCAGGCGGGGGAGGGTGGCCTCGACGCGGTCGATGCCCAGCTCGATCTGGCGCGCGTAGCCGCCGAACTCCTGGCCGAGGGTGACCGGCACAGCATCCATCAGGTGGGTGCGGCCGGACTTGACCTGGGACTTCCACTCGGATGCCTTGGCGGCGAGGGAGGTGTGCAGCACCTTCAGGGCCGGAACCAGGTCGGTGACGGCGGCTTCGGTGGCGGCGACGTGGGTGGCGGTGGGGAAGGTGTCATTGGACGACTGGCCCATGTTGACGTCGTCGTTCGGGTGGATCTCCACCCCGTTCTGGCCGGCCAGCGAGGCGATGACCTCGTTGGTGTTCATGTTCGACGAGGTGCCGGAGCCGGTCTGGAAGACGTCGATCGGGAACTCGTCGTTGTAGGTGCCGTCGGCGATGGCCTTGCCTGCGGCGATGATGGCGTCCGCCTTGGTGGCGTCGAGGGCACCGGAGTCCTTGTTGACCTGGGCGCAGGCTGCCTTCAGCAGCCCCATCGCGCGGATCTGTGCGGCTTCCAGCGGGCGGCCGGAGATCGGGAAGTTGTCCACGGCGCGCTGGGTCTGGGCACGCCACAAGGCGTTGACCGGGACCTGGACCTCGCCCATGGTGTCGTGCTCGATACGGAATTCCTGCTCGCTCATAATGACCTGTGTTGTCCTTCCTGGTGAATGTGACGTCTGGCATATAAGGGTACCCGCACCGTCCGTCGAAGCGGACAGTGCGGGTGTGGTGCGGGGGTTAGCGGACCAGTAGCAGGCTAGATGTAGTCCTGGACCTCGTACTCCTTGAGTTTCTGGATCTGGTGGGTCGCCTCGATATTGCGGATCGTGCCGGAACGCGAGCGCATGACCAGGGAACGGGTGGTGGCGCCACCGGCGCGGTAGCTCACGCCGCGGAGCATGTCGCCGTTGGTCACGCCGGTGGCCACGAAGTAGCAGTTGTCGGAGGACACCAGGTCATTGGTCCCCAGGACGGTGTCGAGGTCCAGGCCTGCGCCGATGGCCTTCTGTCGCTCCGCGTCGTCCTTCGGGGCGAGGACGCCCTGGATCTCGCCGCCCATGCACTTCATGGCGCAGGCGGTGATGACACCCTCGGGGGTGCCGCCGGTGCCCATCATCAGGTCGACGGCGTGCTCGTCGTTCGCGGCGGCGACCGCACCGGCCACGTCGCCGTCACCGATGAGGCGGACCTTGGCACCGGCGGAGCGGATCTCGGCGATCAGGTCGATGTGGCGGGGGCGGTCCAGCACCACGACAGTGACGTCGGAGGGGTGGATGCCCTTGGCCTTGGCCACGGCATTGATGTTGTGCGCGGCCGGGGCCTGGATGTCGATGGCTCCCGCAGCCTCCGGCCCGACGGCGATCTTGTGCATGTAGAACACGGAGGAGGGGTCGTACATCGAACCGCGCTCCGCGGCGGCCAGCACCGAGATGGCGTTCGGTCGGCCCTCGGCCATCAGGGTCGTGCCGTCGACCGGGTCGACCGCGATGTCCACGGCGGGGCCCTCACCGGTGCCGACGCTCTCGCCGTTGAACAGCATCGGGGCCTCGTCCTTCTCACCCTCGCCGATGACGACGACGCCGTCCATCTGGACGGTGTTGATCATCCGGCGCATGGCGTCCACCGCGGCACCGTCGCCCTCGTTCTTCCGGCCACGGCCCACCCACTTGCCGGAGGCGAGTGCCGCGGATTCGGTGACCCTGACCAGTTCCATGGCCAGGTTCCGGTCCGGTGAGGAGCTCGGGACGGCCGTGGGAGGGGTCGGGTCGGTGGGGTGGCCGGGGGCGGTTCCGGTGGTCATGGCAACCAGCTTTCTTCTGATGTGGGGCTCGGGTGCTAACGGGGTCGTTCGTCCCTATTGTTCCATGAGTTCCCCTCCGGCCGTGGGCCGACGTGCACCCGGTGCCCCTCGGTTAGGGGTTTCGGGGTGGTCATCTGCAATAATCAAGCTCGTGAAACTCGAGAAACCGCGCATGTTCACCTCCACCCGGGACCTGCTGATATCCCTGGGGGTGCTGGGTGCGGTCATGCTCTTCTCCGTCGGCTTCACCGGGCTGTGCAGCTGGGACCCCGGTCCCGCGGACAAGTCCGGCCCGGTGCAGGAGGTCGATATCGACACCATCCTGGACGCCGAGGCACGCAGCCTCAACTTCCCGCTCCGCAACCCGGATGTGCCCTCGGACTGGGAGGCGAACTCGGGACGGCGCATCAGCGTCGATCAGGAGCCGTCCTCGGTCGCCGGCTGGGTCGTCGACGAGCGCTACTTCATCTCCCTGACCCAGACGGGCGTTGACCCGGAAACCGCCGTGGACGATGTCGACGAGGACATCCGAGAGGAGACCGACACCCACAGCAGTGATTCGGCGGACGGCGCGGTGACCTGGCACATCTTCACCGGCGACGACGCCCGCTCGGTGTGGGCCGCCGATCTCGGGGACGTGACCCTGCTGCTGGAGGGCACCGCCACCCAGGAGATCTACGAGACCCTGGCGGACGAGGTCGTCACCACCGCACCGATCGACCCCGCAGCCTAATCCTCCTCCGGGGTCTCCTCCCCGGCATCGTCGCCGCCCTCCCGCTGCGCCAGTGCGTTCTCCACGCGTTCGGCCGCACCGTTGAGGTAGCGCTCGCAGTAGGCGGCGAGTTCCTCGCCACGCTCCCAGTAGAGGAGGGACTCGTCCAGGCTCATCTGGCCCAGCTCGAGGATCTTGACGACCTCGATCAGCTCGTCCCGGGCCTGCTCGTACGACAGCTCGTCCAGGGGACGGAACTTCTGCTCGGTGTTCTGGTCACTCATCGGTGCCGTGGTCCTCTCCGTTGTTGTATGTATCTGCACGCTGCACGTCCATCGCCGCGGCGGTGACGGACCCGTCCAGCACCCTGATCCGCAACTGGGAGCCGGGCTGGACGTCGTCCACCGTGGTCACCACCTGGGGTGGGGTGTGGTCCCGGGGCACAACCTGGACCACCGAGTACCCGCGCTTCAGGGTCTGCGACGGCCCCAGGGCATTGACCTGGGCCTTCAGTGAGGAGATCTGGGAGCGCATGTCCCGGATCGCCACCCCGAGTGCGCGGTCGTTCCGTGAGCGCGCCTCGGTGACCAGGTCACGCTGCCGCGTGATCGGCAGCAGCGGGTCGGCGAGCACGGGACGCGAACGCAGCGTGCCCAGCCCCCGCTGTTCATTGGCCACCCAGGAGCGCAGTGCGCTGGCGGCCCGTCCCCTCAACTCGCCCACCAGGGCCAGCTCGGCGGTGACATCCGGGACCACGCGCTTCGCTGCGTCGGTGGGGGTTGCGGCACGGAGGTCCGCGACATTGTCCAGGATCGGGTTGTCCGGCTCGTGCCCGATCGCGCTGACAACCGGGGTGGTCATCCTGCTGACGTGGCGGACCAGCGCCTCCTCGGAGAACGGCAGCAGGTCCTCGACCGAGCCACCGCCGCGGGCGACGATGATCACGTCCACCGCGGGGTCGGCCTCCAGCCGGTCCAGTGCCTCGGTGACCTGACCCACGGTCTGCGGCCCCTGCACCGCGGTGTTGATCACCTCGACCCGGACGTCCGCCCACCGGTCATGGGCGACGGCGAGGACGTCGCGCTCGGCGGCGGACCCGCGGCCGGTGATCAGCCCCACGCCGCGGGGCAGGAACGGCAGCGGACGTTTCAACCGGGGATCGAACAGCCCCTCGGCCGCCATGGCCCGCTTGAGCTGCTCCATGCGGGCCAGCAGTTCACCGACACCCACGTGCTGGATCCGGGACACCCACAGGGAGAAGGAGCCGCGTCCGGCGTAGTAGGCGGGCTTGCCGTAGACCACCACACGGTCGCCGTTCTGCAGCGGCGTGGGCAGCGACTGCAGCAGCTTCGTCGAGCAGGTCAGCGGAATCGACTGCTCGACGTCGACGTCCCGCAGGGTGATGTAGGAGAGTTTCCAGGTCGGTTTCATGTTGACCTGGGTGATCTGGCCCTCGACCCACAGGTGGCCGAGCTTCTCGATCCACCCCTTCACCTTGTCGTTGACGACGTGGACGGACCACGGCGAGTCCGACGTTGTGGGAGGCGGTGGCGATCCTCGTCCGGATCCTTGCGCGGGAGCGTCTGACATGGCTCTGATTGTAGAGGTCGGTTAGCATGGTGGGCATGACTGAGGCTTCGGCTGTGGATAACTTTCCCACAATCGCCACCACCGACCCCGTGAACAGTGACGATGAACGGGCCCGCACCACGGGCCCAGCGAAGCGCGTCCTTCTGGCGGCCCCGCGCGGCTACTGCGCGGGCGTCGACCGGGCGGTGGAGACCGTCGAGAAGGCCCTGGAGAAGCATGGCGCACCGCTGTACGTGCGCAAGGAGATCGTGCACAACAAGCACGTCGTCAAGACCTTCGAGGACCGGGGTGTGATCTTCGTCGACCGGACCACCGAGGTGCCGGAGGGGTCCAACGTGGTCTTCTCCGCCCACGGGGTGGCCCCGACCGTCCACCGGGAGGCGAAGCAGCTCAGCCTGCAGACCTTCGACGCCACCTGTCCGCTGGTCACCAAGGTCCACAACGAGGTCAAGCGCTTCGCGAAGCAGGGTTACCAGATCATCCTCATCGGCCACCACGGTCATGAGGAGGTCGAGGGGACCGCAGGGGAGGCGCCGGACGTGGTCCACCTGGTCGACGGCAAGGAGGACGTGGACGCCCTGAGCTTTCCGGAGGGGACGAAGCTGATCTGGCTGTCCCAGACCACGCTGAGCGTCGACGAGACGATGCGTACCGTGAAACTCCTGCAGGAGAAATTCCCGCAGATGGAGACCCCTCCCAGCGACGACATCTGCTACGCCACCCAGAACCGGCAGGTGGCGGTCAAGGCGATCGCACCGGAGGTCGACCTGATGATCGTGGTCGGCTCGGAGAACTCCTCGAACTCGAAGCGGCTCGTGGAGGTCGCACTGCAGCACGGCGCGGAGGAGTCCCACCTGGTCGACTACGCTGAGCAGGTCGATCCGGCCTGGCTCGAGGGTGTCGATTCCGTGGGCGTGACCTCGGGCGCGTCCGTTCCGGAGCTGCTGGTGCGCGGGGTCCTGGAACTGCTGGCGGAGCATGGTTTCCGGGGGATCGAGGAGGTCACCACGGCGACGGAGGACATCATCTTCTCCCTGCCCCGCGAGCTGCGCCCGCCGCGCAACCCCGACCGCACCGCGAGCTGAGGAACCTAGTCGAGGTCGAGGGGACTGTCCGGGTCGCCTTGACCGCGTGATCGGCGGCGACGCTCACTGGCCTCACGGAGTTCCGCCGCCGTGCGGGTCCTGGGGGGCTCGGAGCGGGGCCGGTCCGAGGGGGAGTCCGGCTCGGCAGCGGGCTCCGTCTGTCCGGGGCGCGCGGTGCGGGACGCGGCGGCTGCGCCGCTGCCGCCGGCACCCCGGACCCGGGAGTTCAACCGCTGGTTCTCCGTCTCCGCCTCGGTCATCCGCTGGCGCTGGGCACGTTCCCGGCGGCGCTGGCGTTCGAGGACAGCCACGTCTATCCGGTACCGCACGACGGCGATGACCAGGCAGATGACGAAAGTGGCGGCGAGCCACAGGAATGCCTCGATCGCCGGGTACGCGGCCCTGATCAGGGCGGTCCTGCGATCCGTGCCGGACATGCCGTCGGAATCGGCGATCACTCCCACACCGGTGACACCGAAGAACCAGTAGAACGGCAGCAGGACCACGGTCAGGAACAGGCCCCGGAGTTCGACCAGTGCCGTGCAGATGACCGCAGCGACGGCGAAGAGGACGGCGTAGGACGTCCCGGCCTCGCCGAGGACGACCCCGGTGAGGAACACCGCCACCATGACCAACAGGGGCGCCCAGACCGGGATGAGACCGCGACGGTTGAGCGGCGGGTCGGCTGGAGAGGTGGAGTCAGAAGTCACGGGCGATGATGTTACCGGATGATCAGGACTGGTTCGATGTAGCGTCACTGTCAGGCTCGTCCTCGCTGTCGTTGGCGTCGTTCTTGTCGTCCTTGCCGTCGGGGAGCAGCGGAGCCAGGAAACGGCTGAAGGGCTTCGGTTCGCCGCTCTCGTCCTCGATCAGCGAGCGTCGCCAGTCCTGCCAGCGCTTCGCCGCCTCCTCGCGCTGTTCGCCGGTGCTCTGTCCGGCGGTGGTGGCGAATTTGATGTCGGTGGAGTGCTTCTCGCCGGTGGCGAGGTCGGTCATGTCGCCGATGTACCGCAGTACCTCGATGATCATTGCGGCGACGGGGACAGCGAGGAATGCTCCGATGATGCCGTAGATGGTTCCGCCGACGGTGACGGACAGCAGGACGACGGCGGCGTGCATGTTCATCGCCTTGGACTGCAGCACGGGCTGCAGGATGTTGCCCTCCAGCTGCTGGACTGCCAGGACGACACCGAGGACGATCAGTGCGGTGGTGAACCCGTGGGCGACCAGGGCAACCAGCACGGCGAGGGCTCCGGCGGTGAAAGCACCGACGATCGGGATGAACCCGCCGAAGAAGGTGATCACGGCCAGCGGGCCCCACAGGGGCACTTGCAGGATCACGAGGCCCAGACCGATGAAGAAGGCGTCGATGAAGCTGACGATGGCCTGGGTGCGGATGAAACCGCCGAGGGTGTTCCAGCAGCGGGTCAGTACCTCGGTGAGGTGCCAGCCGACCCGGCGTCCGGTGATGCGGCGGACCATGGGGAGGAACCGCTCGCCGTCCTTGAGGAAGAAGAAGATCAGCACCAGCATCACGAACATGGTGACCACTCCGGAGGTCACCGCCGAGACCGCGGTGGTCGCGGTCTGGGTGATCTGGTCGGTCTGGTTCTCCAGCCAGCTCGTCGCCTGGTCGAGCATATTGTCCAGCTGGTCGCTCTGCAGGTTCAGCGGAGGGCCGGCGACCCAGTCCAGGACGGTCTGGACACCTGCGGTGCCGCTGTCGATGAGTTCCGGGATCTGTTTGCGGACAGGCGGGGCAATGACTGCGATGACCCCGGCGATTACCGCGACGAACGAAAGTATCGTCAAGAGCACGGAGAGTGCGTTCGGAATGCGCCAGCGCCGGAAAAGACGAACCAGCGGCCACAGCACGGTGCAGATGATGAGTGCCAGGACGACCGGAAGGATGCCCACCCACAACTGAGCCAGAACCATGCCGAACACCCAGAAGGCGGCGGCGATGACGAGGAAGCGCAGGCTCCAGCCCGCGGCCCACCGGGCGGAGGTGCCGATGACCTCCGAGCGGTCGCGGACCTCGTCGCCGGGGCCGGTCTGCTCGTCCGACTGCAGGACGGACGACTGGTCATCCGGAACCTTCATGGCGGGATCGTCCTCCAGCCGCAGCGCGTCGGGTGCGGGCTCGGATGGTCCGGTGGGCTCCTCGCCGGGCAGCGGGAGGGAGGACTCGGGGTCCATGCGTCCCGAGCCCATCAGGATGTCGGCGAAGTCCCGGCCGTCAACAACATCACGCGGATCGGGACGGTCAGGCCGGTCCCTGTCGGTGGAGTCGTCCTGCGACTCACCGTTGCTGTTCTTGGAATCATTGCTCACCCGCCCCATTGTGCACTACGCGCGGGGGAAAGTCAGTGTTCTGACCGGGTGGCGCGAACCAGCAGTGATTCATCGTCGGTGCCGGGGCCGGTCCCCAGGTCACCGGACTCCTCATCGTTGTGGTTCTTCAGGTTGATCGCCGCGATGATCAGGCCTCCCCACAGGAAGACCATGAACAGGATCATCATGGTGAGTGCTGCGCCGCTCATCGGTTCGCTCCTTCAGTGGTGTCTGCAGTGTCTTGCTTGGCCGCCAACGGGTTCGGGGTGCCGGGGGCACGTCCTCCGCTGGGGACACCGAAGTCGGATCCGGGGACCCCGTCGAGTACCAGGGACGATCTGCGGTAGGGGAACAGGTGGAGGATGACGGCGGCGACCGCGATCACGATGATCACCAGCCAGCCCCAGGTGAAGACCTGGTTGTCCTGGTGTCCGCCGTAACCCTCGTCCAGCAGGTTGGACACCTCGATGCCCAGGGTCATGGTGAGGATGAGGGCGGTGACGTACATGATGAACGTCCGCCAGGTCGGTCCGACCTTGAACGAGGAAACCGCGTTGAGGTGCTGCTGCAGCTCATTGATACGCATGGTCAGGATGCCGATCACGATGATGGCGACCAGGGCGGCGAGCACGATGCCGACGTTGTTGGTGAACTTGTCCATGATGTCGAGCGTGACCAGTCCGGTGGTGGCGGAGAACGCCAGAACCGACAGCACGGCCATCGGGATGCCGAGGACCAGGACGGTGAACCGGCGCGGCCAGTCCATCTTGTCCTTCACCGCGGACACCACAACCTCCACGATGGACAGCAGGGAGGTGATGCCGGCGATGAAGAGGCTGAAGAAGAACAGGATGCCGAAGAACTCACCGGCGGGCATCTCGTTGATGATCGTGGGGAATGCCTCGAATGCTAGACCGATGCCGGACGTGGCGACCTCGTCGACCGGCACGTTGGCGGCGACCGACATGAAGCCCAGGGCGGCGAAGACGCCGATGCCTGCGAGGACCTCGAAGGAGGAGTTGGCGAAGGCGGTCACGAGGCCGGTGCTGGTCAGGTTGGACCGCGGCTTCAGGTAGGAGGAGTAGGTGATCATGATGCCGAAGCCGATGGACAGCGAGAAGAAGATCTGTCCGTAGGCGGCGACCCACACCGTGGAGTCGGTCAGTGCACTCCAGTCCGGGGTGAACAGGGCGTCCAGGCCTTCGGCGGCACCGTCGAGGAACAGGGCCCGGACCACGATGATCAGGAACAGGACGAGCAGCATGGGCATGAAGATCATGTTCATCCGCCCGATGCCCTTGCTGACGTCGAAGACGAGGGTCGTCAGGACGATGATCCACACCAGGATCATGGCCAGCAGGATGGGCCACACGAAGCTGCCGGAGAAGACCGAACCGGTGTCCACGTGCAGGAACTCGTTGTTGAAGTGTTCGCCGGGACTGTCACCCCATCCCTTGTTGAAGGACTTGAAGGTGTACAGCAGTGCCCAGCCGATGATGGCCGCGTAGTAGACGCCGATGAAGAAGGAAATGCCGGTCTGGAACCAGCCCAGGATCTCGGCGCGCGGGTGGATGCGCCGGAAGACGAGGGGGGCGGAGCCGCGGAAGCGGTGGCCCAGCGCGAAGAACATCCACAGCAGGGGAATGCCTGCGGTGCACAGGGCGATCATGTAGGGCACGAGGAAGGCGCCGCCGCCGGACTCGTAGGCCACGTAGGGGAATCGCCAGATGTTGCCGAGACCGACGGCGGAACCGATGGCGGCGAAGAGGAAGACACCACGCGACTTGAATGTGTCGCGGGAGACCTTGTCGTCCTTGCCGTCGGTTCCGGCGACCGGTCCGCGCGAAGTGTCTGCAGCCATCTGCATGTACCTCCGGGGGGTGTCGTGGGAATAGGGAAACTAATACATACTAACTCCCAGGGAACTCACAGAGAAGAGAGCTGGGGGACGGGGGTGGGGAGGGGCAGGAGGGGCCGTGAACCGGTGACCCGTTAGGATGGTGGCCGTGACCCTTACTCTCGGAATCGTCGGCCTGCCCAACGTTGGCAAGTCCACTCTGTTCAATGCCCTGACCCGCAATGACGTCCTCGCGGCGAACTACCCGTTCGCCACGATCGAGCCGAATGTCGGACTGGTGGAGTTGCCCGATACCCGCCTGGACCGACTGTCGGAGATCTTCTCCTCGGAGCGGATCCTGCCGGCGACGGTGTCCTTCGTGGATATCGCAGGCATCGTCAAGGGTGCGTCCGAGGGTGAGGGGATGGGAAACGCCTTCCTGTCGAACATCCGTGAGGCGGACGCGATCTGCCAGGTGGTGCGTGCCTTCGACGATGACGACGTGATCCACGTTGACGGCCGGGTGGATCCCGCGTCCGATATCTCGGTGATCGAGACGGAACTGATCCTCGCTGACCTGCAGACGGTGGAGAAGGCGGTGCCCCGCCTGGAGAAGGAGGGGCGCAAGGACCGCGACAAGGCAGACCAGGCGACGGTGGCGAAAAAGGCGCAGGAGATCCTCGAGGACGGCCGAACGCTGTACTCCGCATCGGTCTCCGGGGACATCGACCTTGCTGCGGTGCGCGAGCTGCACCTGATGACGGCGAAGCCGTTCCTCTACGTCTTCAACTCCGACGAGGCTGTGCTCACGGACGACGCCCGCAAGGACGAGCTGCGTGCGTTGGTCGCGCCCGCTGACTGTGTCTTCCTGGATGCGGAGACCGAGGCTGAGCTCCTGGAGCTGGACGATGAGGAGGCTGCGGAGCTCCTGGCCTCGGTGGGGCAGGACGAGCCGGGTCTGCAGACGCTGGCCAAGGCAGGTTTCGCGACGCTGGGTCTGCAGACCTACCTGACGGCGGGCCCGAAGGAGGCCCGGGCGTGGACGATTCCGCAGGGCGCCACGGCCCCGCAGGCTGCCGGCGTGATCCACACCGACTTCGAGCGTGGTTTCATCAAGGCGGAGATCGTGAGCTTCTCCGACCTGGACGAGTTCGGCACCATGGCCGAGGCCCGCAACCACGGCAAGGTGCGCCAGGAGGGCAAGGATTACGTGATGAAGGACGGCGACGTCGTGGAGTTCAAGTTCAACGTGTAGCGCCAGGGGGCAAGAGTGAGCACCAGCGCCA
>NZ_JBQEDF010000027.1:0-40789 GCF_052107835.1 Corynebacterium sp. | reverse complement strand
TGGGGTGGCCTGCTGTGTAGTGCCGAACCCGGACACGCATTCTGACCATTAACCCACCGAAGCCATGGCTCCCCCGGAAACAGGAGAAGTCCCACACCACCAACGTGATGCGGGACTTCCCGTCTTGTACCCCGTACGGGATTTGAACCCGTGTTACCGGCGTGAGAGGCCAGCGTCCTAGGCCGCTAGACGAACGGGGCAGGACGTGCACTTTGCGGCCCGTGGCCGCGCTGTGCAACGGGAAGAACTATATAGGACACTCCCCGACTGCACCTAATCACCATTGTGACCTGCACTGACATGCCCTCCTGATTCGGTCTAGGCTGGTCGGTTGTGAACACAGTGAACCCGGAGTCCCCGGCGATGCCCGCTGCCGATATCCGCGCCCGCCGACTGATCGCCCAGTTGCTCGCGCCCTCGGCGGCGCGTCCTGCCGTCGGGACCGTGGTGCAGGACGTTGCCTCGCACATGCTCGCCGTCCAGGCACAGAACCACTCCGCGGGCCTCGACGCCCTGTCACTGCGCAGCGGGGCGGACCGGGACGCCGCGCAGGAGGCTCTGGCGGGCGGCAGCATCCTCCGCAGCTGGTCCCAGCGTGGTACCCACCACTACCTCGCAGCCCGGGACGTGCGGTGGATGACCCTGCTGTGCTCACCGCGTGTCCAGGTCGCGTCCGCGAAACGCCGGGCAGGGATCGGGCTGGGAGATGCGGACATCGACGTGTGCCGCACCGCACTGCTCGACCACCTCGCCGCATCCGGGGGCACCGGCACCCCGGTCACCCGCAGCGCGGCCTACGGGGTCTTCGCTGCCGCGGGGGTGGATCCCACAGGCAACCGTGGGCCACACATGCTCCGCCATTTCGGCGGCGAAGGGGATATCGTCCAGGGCCCGCGCAGCGCCGGGGAGGACACGTTCGTCCTCCACGACGCGGTTGTCCCCGACCCGGTCGACCTGACGGGTGAGGACGCCCTGCGCGAGCTCGGCATCCGTTACCACCGCTCCCGTGGCCCGGCAACCGTCAAGGACCTCGCCTGGTGGTCGGGTTTGACCGTTCGGGACGCGACGAAGGCCACCGAGCTCGCCGTCGCGTCCGGATCGGTGGTGGCGGCGGTGACCGGGGGCGGGCGCACCGTCCACCTCGCCGACTGGCAGCAGGACGTGACGCCCTCCGAACTGGCGGACGCACTGGACCTCCGGGCCGCACTGCCGGCCTTCGACGAGTACCTTCTGGCGTACACCGACAGATCCGACGTGATCACGCCCGGGGTCGCAGCACAGGTGGGACCGACGAAGAACGGGCTGTTCCACGCGTGCCTCGTGCAGGACGGGATGGTCACCGGACGGGTGTAGCCCACTCTGCTGCCGCCCCGGCTACTCCTCCGACAGCAACCGGGACTGTTCCTCGGCGATGGCCGCGAGGTCCCCGTTGCTCAGGTAGTCGCGGTCGAAGAACTCCCAGTCCTCCTCGACCATCCGCCACCCGCCGTTGACCCGGTCGGGCCATGGGTGCGCCTGGCGCACCCACCGCATCCACGGGGCGATCTCCCCGGTGACCGGGTCCACCCGCGTGTAATGGACCACCGTGCAGTTGAAGATCGTCAGGGAGGGGTCCTGGTCGTAGTGCAGGAACTCCTCGTCGCTCCAGCGTTCCAGCACCAGACGGGTCGACCACATGAAGTCGCCGTGCGTCACCACCAGCACGTTCTGCTCGCTGGACTCGCGGTGCAGGGTGCTCAGCAGGTTGCGCACGCGGTTCTCCGCCACATTCGCGATGGACTCCCCGGCCGGGGGAGCCCAGTACAGCGGGTCCCGTTCCTTCAGCAGTGCATTGTGGGCGTACTGCTCCTCGAAAACCTTCCTGGGCAGCGGGGAAATCTCACCCCAGGACCGCTCGCGGACCACGCGGTTCTCCTCCCACCGCGCCTCCGGCAGCCCCAGGTTCGCCGCGGTCTCACGGGTACGGACGAAGGGCGAGGTGATGCAGCGGTCGAGGCCCTCCACATTGCGTTGGATCCAGTCCCCCGCCGCCTGCGCCTGCGCCACCCCGGCCGCGGTCAGCCGCCAGGAACGGTCGGCGACCAGCATCGTTTCCTCGCTGAACAGCGCCTGGTCACCGGCCTTGTCGGCCTTCTGGATGACATTGGCTTCACTCTGCCCGTGGCGGACGAGGATCAGGTTCTTCGGCATGGTCACCTGGCCCACCCTACCCGCGGTGCACGGCCCCCATGCACACGGGAAAGCCCCGCACCGTCGACACGGTGCGGGGCTTTCCCGACTTCTAGCGTTGTTGTACCCCGTACGGGATTTGAACCCGTGTTACCGGCGTGAGAGGCCAGCGTCCTAGGCCGCTAGACGAACGGGGCAAGAAAACAAACTGCACATCGTGTTCAGCGTTTCCGCTGGCCTACCAGGACTCGAACCTAGAACGACGGTACCAGAAACCGCTGTGTTGCCAATTACACCATAGGCCATTCATTGCCGGACACCGCAGGTTCCCCCGCGCTGCGCTGCAACGGTGGATACTATAACCAGCACGCACCCCGACAGGCAAACTGCCAGGTCAGGGAACCACCGTCAGCGGACTACTCCGCCACCTGGTAGGGCGTGAGCGCGCGGGCGGCCCGCAGCCGGGCCAGCGTCGAATCCTTGCCCAGCAGCTCCATCGACTCGAACAGCGGCGGGGAGATCGCCTCCCCGGAGATCGCCACACGCAGTGCCCCGTAGGCCTTGCGCGGCTTGAGTTCCATGGCCTCGATCAGCCGTGCCGACAGAGCAGCCTCCAGCGTCGCGGTCACGAACTCCCCCTCACCGATGCCGGACAGCTCCTCGATGGCCGCGTCCAGGACCGCCACCGCGTCCTCCTTGAGGTTCTTCTTCGCGGCCTTGGCGTCCAACTCCAGGTCACCGTCCGCGGTGATGAGGAAGCGTAGCAGACCATCGGCGTCCGACAGGGTCTTGATGCGGGTCTGCACCAGCTCGGCGGCGAAGGCGAACTTCTCTGCCGGGTAGGACGCCGGGAACCCCTTCTGCTCCTCCAGGTAGCTGCGCAGGCGTCCCGTGAAATCATCCAGCTCCAGCAGACGGATGTGGTCGGCGTTGAGCGCCTCGAGCTTCTTCTGGTCGAAGCGGGCCGGGTTCGGCTTCACGTCGGCGACGTCGAAGTTCTCCACCAGCTCCTTCACGCCGAAGACGTCCTCGTCCGCCGACAGGGACCAGCCCAGCAGCGAGAGGTAGTTCAGCATGCCCTCGGGGATGATGCCGTTGTCGCGGTGGTTGAACAGGTTGGACTCCGGGTCCCGCTTGGAGAGCTTCTTGTTGCCCTCCCCCATCACGAAGGGAAGGTGTCCGAAGGTCGGGGTGGCCTCGGCAACCCCGATGCGCACCAGCGCCTCGTACAGGGCGAGCTGGCGGGGGGTGGACGGGAGCAGGTCCTCGCCGCGCAGGACATGGGTGATCCGCATCAGGGCGTCATCGACCGGGTTGACCAGGGTGTACAGCGGCTGGCCGTTGGAGCGGGCAACCACGAAGTCCGGCACGGTGGTCCCGTCGACCTCCATGTCGCCGCGCACCAGGTCGTGCCAGGCCCAGGTCTTCCGCGGCATCCGCAGCCGCCAGACCGGCGCACGTCCTTCCGCCTCGAACGCGGCGATCTCGTCGTCGGTGAGTTCACGGTCGTGGTTGTCGTAGCCCAGCTTCGGGTCGCGTCCGGCGGCCTTGTGCCGCTCCTCGACCTCCTCGGCGGTGGAGTACGCGGGGTAGACCTCGCCGGCCTCCTTCAGCCTGGCCAGGACATCGGCGTAGATGTCCATGCGCTGGGACTGGCGGTAGGGGCCGTGCGGCCCGCCGGGCTCGCCGACACCCTCGTCCCAGTCCAGGCCAAGCCAGGTCAGGGAGTCGACGATGGCCTGGTAGGACTCCTCGGAATCACGGGCGGCATCGGTGTCCTCGATGCGGAACACCAGTGAGCCACCGGTATGGCGGGCGTAGGCCCAGTTGAACAGCGCGGTGCGGACCATGCCGACGTGCGGGGTCCCGGTCGGCGACGGGCAGAATCGGACGCGAATGTCACTCATGGTTGTCTATTCCACCACATGCGCCCGTCACCACACCCACTCCCCTGCGACGTCTCCGGTGTACCCGGCCTCCCGCAGGGGCCCGACCCAGTCGCCCAACGGCAGCCACCCGGAGCCCGGCGCACCCCGGTCCGGGTCGTCGGCGATCTGGACGTGGGACGGCAGCTGGCCGGAGTCGGTGATGGCGTCCAGCCAGTGGAGGATCCCCTCGGCACCCTCGGTCTCGTTCAGGTGCCAGAAATCGGCGAGCAGCCCGGTACCCGGGGTGGTGACGATGATCTCGTAGGCGTCGTCGAAGGTCTGGACGGGGTAGTCCGCCGGACCCTCCCCCGGGCTCATGCTCGGTTCGACGAGCACCGTTCCCAGACCACGGTCACGGACGGAGGCAGCGACGTCCGCCACCCGGTCTCGCTGGGCGCCCGTGGCAGCACGGCCACCGCGTCCGACCAGCAGGTTGAACATGTCGGCGCCGGTCTTCCCCGCCAGCCTGGCGTGGGCGTCCAGGTGGCGTTGGCTCAGCGCCCGGTCGTGCAGGACGCCGCGTTCCCCGGCGGAGGTGTCGCCGCCCCAGAAGTTCAGGGCGGTCAGGGTGAGGTTCCGCCGTGACAGTTCGTCGACGAGGTCATCCACCTGGGCATCGGTCGGTTCAGGTGTGTCCCACGGCCACCACAGCTCGATGCGGTCGAGACCGAGCACGTCCGCCCGGTCAAGGTCCGGGTCACCGAGGGGGCGTCCGACCGAGCAGTTGATCGCGGTCACGAGGTTGGCGGTATCGTCCATCCCCCCAGTATCCATGATGGCCCGGGCGGGAATCATCTCCTTTTGACCGGATCCGTGGCACTGATCCCGGGAATCCGTGATGCTAACCTCCCGGCCTGCCCCGGCGGAGGACACGTGACCACATAGACTCGTCCCATGACCACCAACACCAGAGTTGCCCTAGTCACCGGCGCCGCCGGCGGTATCGGCAGCGCCTTCTGCACGGCCCTCACCGACGCCGGATGGACCGTCGTCGGCTGGGGTCGCACAGCGTCGACGCTCCGGAAGCTCACCGACAACGGCTCCGCTGACCACGTCACCGTCTGCGACATCACCGACGACGCGTCCGTCCACCGCGCCCTGACGGAACTCACGGACCGTTACGGCCGCCTCGACCTGCTGGTCAACAATGCCGGCACGCCGGGGCCGAAGGGCCGCATCGACACAGTCGACACCGCCGGGTTCGAGAGGACCATCACCACCAACCTCACCGGCACGTTCCTGTGCACCCGGGCCGTGTTCGCCTGGATGGCGGACCACGGCGGCGGGCGGATCATCAACAACGGTTCGATCGCCGCCCACGCGCCGCGGGCCGGGGCAGCGTCCTACGCCGCGTCCAAGGCGGCCGTGGCGTCCCTGACCGTGTCCACCGCCCTCGATGGACGGGACGTGGGGATCACCGCCACGGAACTGGATATAGGCAATGTGCGCACTGACCTGCTCGGGACATTCAATTCAGCGTCGAACCCCGAGCCGGTCTTCGATGCCGGTGACGCCGCCCGGCTGCTGGTCACCGTCGCTGACCTCCCCGGTGACGTCAGTGTGGACCATGTGACTGTCACGGCGGCCGGCATGCCGTACCTCGGCCGGGGATAGCGGAACGGGAGCAAGACAATTCGGTCTACTCCGTGCCACTGGGTACGGTTGGATGCGTGATCCACCATGATCGCCCGTCAACGGCGCCGGACTTTCTCCTGTCCCGCGCCTCGGGCAGCATCCGCACCCAGGGGAGCACTGCGTCCTACCCCGACCCGTTCGAGGCGGCGACCGCACTGCGCGACGGGCAGATGGGCCTCCTTGTCGGCGCGGTCCCCTTCGACACGGGTAACAGGGCGGCACTGTCGGTTCCGGAATCCGTGGTCAGGTCCGAGGGGCCCCTGGAGCCGCCGGCGCACTACCGCGGACTCGACCACGGGAACCAGTTGGACGTTGTCAGTGTCACCCCGTTGACCAGTCCGGAGGAGCACCAGTCGACCGTCGCCGCGGCGATCGGGACGATGCAGTCCACGGGGCTGCAGAAGGTGGTCCTGGCCCGGGCGGTGGACGTCGAGTTCGCCGAGGAGATCGACCCGCTGCTCATCGCCGCGCGCCTGATCGACCTCTCCGCCCACCGCGACGGCTACGCGGTGGACCTGTCCACCACGGGGCGTGCCGACGACCGGGGGACGATGCTGGTCGGCTCCTCCCCCGAGGTGCTGATCCGGCGCAGGGGCCACACCGTCGAGGCACAGCCGCTCGCCGGGTCCGCGGCGCGCCTGGCCGACCGGGACGCCGACACGGCGGTGGGCCGCATGCTCCAGGAATCCGCCAAGGACCTCACCGAGCACCGTCTGGTCGTCGACCACTACCGGCAGGTACTGTCCGGGGTCTGCACGGAACTCAGCATCCCCGATGCGCCGGAGCTGGTGAAGACCAACGAGATGTGGCACCTGGCCACACCGGTCCGGGGCGTCCTGCCGGACCTGAATTTCTCGGCGCTGGACCTGGCGCTGATGCTGCACCCGACCCCCGCGGTCGGCGGCACGCCCACCGGTGACGCCATCGGCATCATCAACGAGGTCGAGGAGGAACGGGAATTCTACGCCGGCTTCGTGGGCTGGTGCAACGACGACGGCGACGGCGAGTACATGGTCTCGATCCGCTGCGCCGAGATCGCCGGGGCCATGGCCCGGGCGTGGGCCGGCGGCGGGATCATCGCCAGCTCGTCGCCGTCGGCGGAGGCCGCGGAGACCACCGCGAAGCTGCAGACCGCACTGCGGGCGATGAACGTGCCCGCGGCGATGCGCGCGGTCTAGCTAGTACGCCTCGACCGGGTTCACCAGGTGCCCCAGGCCCGGGATCTCGATGTTGATGGAGTCCCCCGGGACCATTTCGGCGGTGCCGGCCGGCGATCCGGTGCAGATGACGTCGCCGGGCAGCAGGGTGAACGCCTGGGAAACCCACTCGACGATCTCCGGGATGTCCTTGATCATCTGGTCGGAGTTCGAGTCCTGCTTCGTCTCCGTGGTGTCCTCGTGGGTCAGGTGCGCCTTGATCGGCAGGTTGTCGAGGTCGGTGAAGTCCAGGTCGGTCTCGATCCAGGGACCCAGCGGGCAGAAGCTGTCCAGGCCCTTCGCCCGGGACCACTGGCCGTCGGCGAACTGCAGGTCGCGGGAGGAGACGTCGTTGACGATGGTGAAGCCGAGGACCACGGACTTCCAGTCCGCCCGGCTGACGTCCTTGCAGGGCTTGCCGATGACGATGGCGAGCTCGCCCTCGAACTCGACACGTGTGGCCCATTCCGGCTTGCGGATCGGCGCGCCGGTGCCGACGACGGCTGTCGGCGGCTTCAGGAAGATCGTCGGCGGCAGGTGCTCGGCCGACTTGTTGAAGACCTCCTTGACGTGGTCGGCGTAGTTGCGTCCCACGGCGACGACCTTGGAGGGCAGGATCGGGGCGAGCACCCGGACGTCCGCGATGGGCCAGCTGCGGCCGGTGAACTCCGGCTCGCCGAAGGGGTGGCCCGCAATCTCACGGCAGGTAGCACCCGTGCCGTCCGGCTCCCCCCCTTCCAGAACAGCGAAGGCCATGCCTTCGGGATGGGCAATTCTAGAGATTCGCATGGTCACACACACTACATAGGGCAGACTGCCCCGGGCGACCCCGCCCCGCCTGTTGCGGGCGCCCCCTGCCGGCGGTCCTGCGGCCGCGCGGTCAGTCCTGCAACGACCCCAGTGTGGAGTACCGGGACTGCGGGGCGTGCTCCCTGTCCGGGACCGACTCCGGGGCGGTGATGGCCAGGTAGAGTTCGGCGCACGCCAGCGCATCGGTCACTGCCCGGTGACTGTGGTAGACGGGCAGTCCGTAGCGTTCCCTGACCCGTGGCAGGCGCAGGTCCTCCCCGCGCGGCATGGTGGAGCGCCGTTCCATGCGCCGTCGCTCCAGTGCCAGCGTGTCCACCACGGGCACCTCCAGTTTCGCCCCGAAGAGATGCTGGCACGCGGCGGACAGGAAGCCGGTCTCCATGGGTTCGAAGTGCACCAGCATGGCGCGCCCCGCCATGGCCTCCAGCAGCCGGCCGAGGGCGTCCGCGGGGGCGGCCCCTCCGGCCACGTCGTCGTCGGTGAGACCGTGCACGGTGGCGGACTCCCCGACCCCGTCATCGTCCGTGTCCTCCCCCGCCGGCTCCCCGAGGACGATCTCGGTGGCCCCGGCCAGGTCGATGACCTTCCCGTCGACCGGCACCCAGCCGATCGACAGCAGCCGCTCGTTGCTGGGGTCCAGGCCGGTGGTCTCAACATCCACCGCCAGCAGCGGAAGGTCAGCCAGCCGGGTCCGGTCACCGGGGAACGGCACCGCGTAGAAGTCCGCCAACGGGCCGGTGGCGTTCCCGGCCGCCCGGGACACGGCGCGGTCGAACCGGCGTCGTCTGCCCCAGCTCATGTGTTCCGCACCGGGTAGTTGACGGCCAGCGACCCCTGGATCTCCTTCACGATTCCGAAGGCGTCCCGCAGATTCACCCGGTCGAGCTTGCCCAGGCTGTCCGGTGCGATGCGGTAGTCGGGCTTGTTCCCGCGGCGCAGCTGGGAGGCCTGGTGCCGCAGTGACAGGGACGTCAGGAACTCGAAGGCGTCGGCGAGGTCGCGGGCACCCTTGCGGGAGAGCACCCCGGCCTCGACCGCGGCCGTCAGCCGTGCCCTGGTACCGACCTCCGGGGCACCGGCGACGATCCCGTAGAGCCTGGCGATCTGGACCAGCGCCGCCGTGCCACCGGCCTTGACGTGAAGTGTCTTGGCGTACTCGCCCTTGCGGTCGACCACCAGGCCACGGAACACGCCCAGCGGCGGCTCACTGCGCACCGCCAGGGCGGCGAGTTGCGCGTGGAGCCGGCGGGAGCCCAGCGCGGTCTCCACGGCGTAGCGGTGCACCTGGTCGACCAGGTCCGGCGGGCCGTGGACGATGCGCATGTCGAAGAAGATCTGGGCGTAGAGCAGGGCCTCGGGCTTCGGCGCGGTGATCCATTCGTGGAATGTGGCCCGCCACTGGGTGACCGTCTTCCGCCACTTCGGGTTCGAGGCCATCATGTCGCCCGGGCAGTAGACCTGCCCGGCCTCGTTCAGGCTGTCGCACACCCGGCGGGTCAGGGTGGCGAAGTACTCGCCGTGGGCGTCGTCGTCGTAGTCGTCGGACAGGACCAGGGCGTTGTCCTGGTCGGAGGCGAAATTGATGGCACGCCGCCCCTGGGAGCCGACGACCACGAAGGCGTAGGGCACCGGCGGTGGCCCCAGCTCCTGCTCCGCCAGGGTAAGCACCCGGCGGGCCAGGGAGTCGAGACCGACGGTGAGCAGGCCGGACACCTCGTCCGGGGACGCGCCCCGCTCGATGAAGCCGGCGGACATCTCGGCGGTGTCCTCGACGATGCGGTGCAGTTGCGTGGGGTCGGACGCCTTGGCCAGGTCCGTGGTCAGGTAGATGGGGTCGGTGCGCATCTGGCGTACCACGTCGGTCGCGGCGATCACGGAGAGCACGCCGCCGTCGGGGCCCAGCACGGGCAGGTGGTGGATGCCGATGTCGCTCATCTGCAGCATCGCCTCGAAGACGGTGGCGTCCAGGTCGGCGCCGACGGGGTCGGGGGTCATGATCTCGGAGATCGGAGTGTCGCCGGGGCGTTCGGCGGCGACCACGCGACGGCGGAGGTCGCGGTCGGTGACGATGCCGACGAGGGTGTCCGGGCCGTCCCCTTCCCCCGTCCTCACCACGGGCAGGCAAGAAACGTCCTCGCGGACCATCACCTGAGCGGCGCCGGTGACGGTTGTCACCAGCGGGATCGTCACAGCGGGACGCAGGCCGCGTTCGGTACCCGGCAGCAGGTCGGCGAGCCGGGTGCGCAGGACGTCCGCCCCGGAGCGCTGGCGCAGGCGGTCGGCGGTGGCACGGATGCGGGCGGACAGCCCGGCGAAGTAGCGGGCGACCTCCGGGTGGCGTTCCACCAGTGCGGTGACCTCCCCGCGGGGCGCTGTCAGCAGCAGGCTGTCCTCGACGGCGACCATGGTGTAGCGCGAGGGGCCGGGGGTCCAGTCCGGACCGGCATCCGGCCCGGCGGGCAGGATCGTGGAGTAGCCGAAGGAGCGCCCGGTTTCCCTGCGATCGAGCAGGACGTCCTTGTCGTCGAGGACGTCGACAGCCCCGGAACGGATGAGGTAGAGGAGATCATTGGGGCGTCCGGCGGAGATGATGGTTTCCCCCCGCCGGACGTAGATGATCTCCATCCTCGCCGGGAGGGTGTCGAGTTCATCCTCCGGGAGGTGACTGTAGGGCTCCTGTTCGGCGAGGAACCGCCGAACCTCGTCGAGTTCCACGCTCATGTCCCCGAGTCTAGTGGTGTGCCCGGTTCACCCGTCGACACTGCCCGATCGGGGGTGATATGCAACTCGTTGCACAACAATTCATGGAATAGTTCGGTTCCACGCTGTGACGTGGATTACGGTGAGGACCATGGCGTTGGAACATGCGATCATGGTCTCCCTGGCGGAGCGCCCCGGCACCGGCTACGAGTTGGGCGGGCAGTTCTCGACCTCCCTCGGCCACTTCTGGCCGGCGACCCGCCAGCAGATCTACCGCACGCTCGCCCGCCTGCAGGACGGCGGCTTCATCACTTGCCGTGACGTCGCCCAGGACGGCCGCCCGGACAAGAAGATCTACACCCTGGCACCTGCCGGACGCGACGCCCTGCACGACTGGATCGCAGAACCCTCGGCGGTGATGAAGATCCGCGACGACCTCGCGGTGAAACTCCGCGGTGCCGAGCACGGGGACATGGACGATGTCCTCGCCGACGTCCGCAACCACCGGCAGGCCCACACCGACCGTCTCGCCCTCTACCGCAGCTACGAACGCACCCAGTTCGGCACCGACAGCGCAGACAGCACCGCCGGCACCGACCACTCCGGCACTGCGCCCCTGACCGGCCGCAGACTCCACCAGTTCCTGGTCCTGCGCGGAGGCATCCGCATCGAACTGGCCTTCGTGGACTGGTGCGACGAAGTCATCGACGCCCTGTCCACTACTGCCCTGACCACGACCGCACAGAGAAGAACACCATGACTGCACCCACCTCATCCACCGCGTACCCGAACCTCTTCCGCCCCCTGACCATCGGCGGCATGACCCTGCCCAACCGCTCCGTGATGGGCTCCATGCACACCGGAATGGAGGACCGCATCTGGCACGCCGGCGAGCTCGGCGAGTTCTACGCCGAGCGTGCCCGTGGCGGTGTGGGACTGATCGTCACCGGCGGTATCACCCCGATCCGCAGCGGCGACCTGATGCCCTTCGGCGGGCGGATGGCCACTCCCCTCTCCGTCCTGCACCACCGGCGGGTCACCTCCGCGGTCCATGAGGCCGGCGGCAGGATCGCCATGCAGATCCTGCACGCCGGACGCTACGGCGTGACCCCGTTCAAGGCCGCACCGGGCTCCGAGCCGTCACCCATCCACCCGTTCAAGCACATCCGGATGACCGAGTCGATGATCCGCCGGACGATCCGTTCCTACGGGCGGGCGGCACGCCTGGCCCGCAAGGCCGGCTACGACGCCGTGGAGATCATGGGCGGCGAGGGCTACCTGATCAACCAGTTCCTCTGCCCGCACACCAACGACCGCACCGACCGCTGGGGCGGGTCCACCGCCAACCGGCAGCGGTTCCTGGTCGAGGTCATCGACGAGATCCGTCGCCAGGTACCCCGGGAATTCCCGGTGATCCTGCGCCAGTCCGTCGCCGACTTCGTGCGTGACGGGCAGACCTTCGACGAGATCGCGATCATGGCCCGGCGCGCCGAACGCCACGGGGTCGACGCGATCAACACCGACATCGGCTGGCACGAGGCCCGCGTGCCCACCATCGTCACCTCCGTGCCGCGCGGGGCGTTCGTGACCTTCACCGAGCGGCTGCGCGACGAGGTGTCCATACCGCTGATCGCCTCCAACCGCATCAACACCCCCGAGGTCGCCGAGGATATCCTGACGAACCGGCGGGTGGACGCCGTCTCCATGGCGCGGCCCTTCCTCGCCGACCCGCACTTCATGTCGAAGGCCTCGGACGGACGCGGCGACGAGATCAACACCTGCATCGGCTGCAACCAGGCCTGCCTCGACCACGCTTTCGTGGGGAAGAAGGTCTCCTGCCTGGTCAACCCACGTGCCGGGCGGGAGACCACGCTGGTGCTCTCCCCCACCCGCAGCGCGAAGAAGGTCGCCGTCGTCGGCGCCGGGCCCGCCGGACTGTCCGCGGCGGTCTCCGCCGCCGAGAAGGGACACACGGTGACGTTGTTCGAGGCCCGCGACGCCATCGGCGGGCAGTTCTCCATCGCCGCCCGGATCCCCGGCAAGGAGGAGTTCCACGAGACGATCCGCTACTTCTCCACCCAGCTGGAGCGCCGTGGGGTGGATGTCCGCCTGAACACCAGGGCCTCGGTGGAGGACCTTGTGGCCGAGGGCTTCGACCATGTCGTCCTGTCCTCCGGGGTGACCCCGCGCGTCCCGTCGATCGAGGGCGTGGACCACCCGACGGTGATGACCTACGCCCAGGCGGTGCGCGGGGAGAGGGAGATCGGCTCGTCCGTGGCGGTACTCGGCGCCGGCGGCATCGGCTTCGACGTCTCGGAGTTCCTGACCACGCCCACCGGGGACGACTCGCCGACGGTGAACCTCAAGGAGTGGGAACAGGAGTGGGGGGTCACCGATGACCTGGAGACCCCCGGGTTCCTGACGACACCGCGCCCCACAGAACCGCTGCGGCAGGTCTACATGGTCCAGCGCAAACCCTCCCGCCAGGGCAGGACGCTGGGCAAGACGACCGGCTGGGTGCACCGGGCGTCGGTGAAGATGAAGAAGGTCGAGCAGATCAGTGGCGCGACCTACGAGAGGATCGACGACGAGGGCCTGCACCTGGCCTTCTACGACGAGGACAGGAAGTCCGGGGAGAAGACCCTGACGGAGCGTCGCGTGCTCGACGTCGAGAGCATCGTGCTGTGCACCGGCCAGGAGTCGGTGAAGGAACTCGTCGAACCGCTGGAGGCCGCCGGGGTCACCTACGACATCATCGGTGGCGCCGACCTGGCCGCGGAGTTGGACGCCAAGCGGGCGATCCTGCAGGGCACCGAGGTCGCCGCCGCCATCGCGTAGGCGCCACCTCGCTGTACACCCCCGGTTCAGCCCATTGACCGGCAACTTCGCACCGAAACGGGGGTTCGCACGTCAGTCGATGAGCCGAAACCGGTGCGCATTTGCCGTTGGAAACCCCTCCTGCCCCCAGTGCACCCCCTCTAGCGGACCCGGCGCACGACGTGAACACCCGCGCTCAGGCGCCCCGTGCCCCCTGCAGGTAATCCGGTTCCGGGGCGGCCAACCGGTAGCCACGCTTGTACACCGTCTGGATCAGGTCAGGCACACCCAGGGCACTGCGGATACGGGCCACGGTGACCTCCACCGACCGCTCGGAGGTCTGCCCGTCCGACCATCCCTCCGCCTGCGATGCGCCGCCCCCGGATGCGAGTTCCTGCACGATCTCCGCCCGCGACAGCACCTGTCCCGGACGTGCAGCCAGGACACGCAGGACATCCGACCCGGTGCGTCCCAACTGGTGGTAGGCGCCGTCCAGCAGCGCCCCGCCGGTGCGCACGTGCAGCGGCCCGAAGGCGGTGGACGTGGCGGTGTCCGGCCCGGCGAGATGATTCACCGTCTCGCGTACCAGGGCTCCCAGCCGGAACCGGTCCGGGATGACCGGCTCGATTCCCCGGGCACGCAGCGGCGCCGCGGTGATCGGGCCGACCGCGCCGAACAATGTACGCTCGCCGGCCATCTGCCGGACCGCGGGCAGCGTCCCGAGCCTCTCGGCGGTGCGCAGCCAGGCGCGCACACCCGGCGCGGAGGTGAACAGCACGGCATCCACGTCACCGGCGGCGACCATGCCGGTCGTGCGTCCCACCAGGTCAGGGTCCGGCGGCATGCCCCAGCGGTAGACGATCAGCCCGAGGACGTGCGCGCCCGCATCCTCGAGCGTGCCCTCCATGTGCGGGTCGCCGGCCCCGTGGTGCTGGATCACGATGCGCTTGCCGCGGACACCTTCGGCGAGGAGGAACTCAGTGAGCTCACTGGAGGTCTCCGACTCGGCGACCCAGTCGATGTCGAGGCCGACCTGCTGGACCGCACCGCGTGCCTTGGGCCCACGGACCAGGATCTGTGCCTTGCGCAGGGACGCGATGAGCTCCTCCTGGATGCCGTCCTGCTCGGCGGCGTCCATCCACCCGCGGAACCCCACCCCGGTGGTGGCGACAACGATGTCCGGCGGGGTGTCGACCAGGCTGCGGGTCTGGTCCAGGAGTTCGGCGTCGTCGAAGTGGGGGGTGATCGTCAGCGGCGGGGCGATGGTGATCGTCGCCCCGTGTCGCTGCAGGGCGGTGGCGAATTCGCCGGAACGCCGGTCGACCGGAAGCAGGATCTGGCAGCCCTCGAGGGCCTCGGAGAGTTGTCGTGCGCCACTCATGCCGGCACCCCTGCAGTCCCCGGTACCGCAGCCGCGGTGGACGCACCGGCGAGCAGGCCGGGACGTGCGGTCTCCCCGACCACGATCACCGCCGGATTCCGGACGGACTCGCGTACCGCGGTGTCCGCGACGGTCTCCAGCGTGGCGCGGACGCAGCGCTGTTCGGGACGGTGCGCGTTCTCGATGATCGCGACGGGACGCTCCCCCGGCGCGCCCGCACCGAGGGCGTCCGCGGCGAACCGCGGCAGCGTCGACACCCCCATCAGGACCACGACCGTGGCCGCGTCGTCCTGCAGGGCAGCCAGGGTCGAGGGGCTGAGGCTGCTGTCGCGTGCGCGGTGACCATTCACAACATGAACCGTATCGGCTACGCCCCGGTGTGTCACAGGCACGTCCGCCGCCTGCGGGGCTGCGATGGCACTGCTGACCCCGGGCACGACATCAACGGGGACGCCGGCCGCCGTGCACTCCCGGACCTCCTCCCCGCCGCGTCCGAAGACGAAGGGGTCGCCACCCTTGAGCCGGGCGACCCGGAGACCCCGGGAGGCGCGGTCGACGATGATGCGGTTGATCTCGTCCTGCGGGACGGGGTGCTTTCCCGGTGCCTTGCCGACGTCGATGACCTCGACCCGGTCATCGACCGCGGCGAGCACGCCGGTGGGCCCCAGACGGTCGTGGATGATGACATCGGCCTCCAGCAACAGTCGGTGACCGCGCAGGGTCAGCAGGTCCTCCGGGCCCGGGCCGCCGCCGATCAGGCTGACGTGGCCCTGCTCCGGCGAGCGGACCCGGCGGGTGGGCAGCAGGCCATGGTCCAGGAGGTCCTGGACGGCACCGCGGACCCGGGCGCTGCGGCGCGGGTCGGGCGCCCCGGTGGAGACCGCGCCGACCGCCAGGTCGCCCTGCCTGGCCTCGGCGGCCATACGGGCCGAACCCCGAGAGGCATCAGCGGCGTCCCCGGCGTCGATGCACCAGATCCGGCGTCGGCGGCAGGCGTCATCCACCGCCAGGTCAACCTCCGGCTCACCGGTGGCGGTGTGGACGAGCCAGGCTCCCTCCACGTCGTGCTCCCGGAACTCCCTGGGGAGCCACTCGGTCCGTTCTGCCCCGTCCGTGGTCCCCTGCGTGTTCTCGAGCAGTGCCGCAGTGCGGGCGGACACGTCCGGGGCGACGATGCGCAGCACCGCCCCTTCGGCGTGCAGGCGTTCGGCGCGCCGGGCGGTGACGTCACCACCGCCGACGAGCACGACGAGCCTGTCCTGCACATCAAGTCCTGTCATCACGAGCGTCACGGTCGCCTCCAAGTCACTGGGGTGGATCCTTCGTCGGTGTGCAACGCTATGCACCCGGTGTTTCACTCCCCGCTCACCCGGGCTACAGATGTGCGACAAAGTTCTTGCAGGGGCCCGGGCGGCGGTGTGAGATTCCTTCCTCCGTGTGTCCGCCCACGGGGAGCTCCACCCGGTCCCACTCTTCTTCTCCTGCCCTCTGCGTCTTCTCCCCGGAGAGATTCGAGATTGTTCTACGCCCGTGTCGGCGCCGACATCCTGGTTCACCACTGACCTGCGGTTATACGCGGCCCCGCCAGCGACGATGTGCACGGGTGTAGAACAATCCCAGCGAGAACGGGACGTAGGACGAGATCTACTGAACGGTCGACAGTGATGACTGCAAAATCCCCTGTGTGTTGGCAACGCGAACACCATTTCGCAGTCAATGCTGCGGCCCCGGATCCCGCACACCCGCGCGGCCGCTCCACGGAAGCGTCGGAACCGCCGCGCGTACCGGCTGTGCGGCCATCCCGGCCACACTCGCGACGACCACCACCGCCCACAACCCCAACAGAAGCGGCCACGGGACATCCATCGCCGTGGTCACGCCGAGGTCGGTGAGCATCCCGGACAGTGCCCACTGCGCCACTGCCAGAGCCGCCGCAGAGATCACCCCGGCAGCCAGCCCCACCGTCACCCCGAGGCCACCGAACACCCCGGTGACGCGCGCCCAGGAGAAGCTGATCCGTCGCAGACGTGACTGCGTCCCGCGCAGGTCCGAGGCGAATCCGATGACGGCATGCAGCAGGGCCACGACCGCGACCACACCGATGCCGCCGACCATCCCGGCAAGCGTGGTCATCTGGTCGTGCTGCGTCATCCCGATGCCCTCATCGAGTTCGTCGCTCCTACTGGTCCATTCCACGCCCGGCACCGCAGTACGTACCTCGGACAGTTCGCCCGAGGCATAGGTCCTCTCATCGACGCCGGACGCACTGACCGGGAAGGACGCCGCATCCACGGTGATCCCGCTGCCCAGGTCCGACTCCCGGTCCAGCGTGGCGACAACGCGCACCTCCCGGTGCAGGCCACCGTCGTCACGTATGTGCACCGTCTCGCCCACCTCGTAGCGGTCATCGGCGGCAACGCTGTCCCCCGCCACGTCCGCCAACGATCCGGCGGTGACGGTGCCGGGGAGCAACAACCGGTCCATCGGTTCCGGATCCACCCGGTTGGCGGGGACGGCATCCACCGAGTTCTCCCCTTCCAACCACCCGGCGTCGGTGTCCAGCCGTGACACGGTAATCCCGGCGTCCTGTGCCGCCACGGTCTGTTCCGGGGTCAGAGCCTGCCGGGTCACCGCGTCCGACTGCAGGGATGCCGCACCCTGGTACGTCGACCCCGTACTGCTCGCCAGGGCGGCGAAGGATGAGGTCCCACCGAGCACGATGAGCAGTGCGGCGATCAGCGACATCCCTGCGATGCGGCGCCCCTGGGACGAGGCCACACCCCCGACGATCATCCGGCCGGTCCCGGATCGGCGCAGGAGCCAGCCGATGCCGCGCAGCACCGGTGGGGTGAGCGACCAGACAACGAAGAGGGTGCACAACGCGATCCCGAAGGACATCTCGTTGTAGTTCTCCATGGTCATCTCGCTTCCGAGCATCGCCCACAGCCCGACGCCGGCGGCAATACCCACGCCATAGCGCAGTGGGGTGGCCAGCAGCTTCGCGATGCGTCGGGTGGTGGTGGGGACGGGGATGTCCGCCTCGATCCCAGCGAGACGGCGTGCCTGCCACCACACCGAGCACACACCCCACACCAGCAGAGATGCCCCGGCAAGCAGTGTGGGCTGCGTCATCCATGTACTGCCGAGTTCGGCGACGGGCATCCCGGCACGTTCCAGGATCCAGCGGAAGGCGACCGCGACAAACGGCGCGAGAGCTGTGCCCAGGGCCAGTGCAAGGGCACTGACCGCCGCCGTGGCGAGGGTGAGTCCGTACCGGATCCGGCGCCGCGATGCGCCCAGCAATCGCAGGCCCCTCGAGGTCGCGGCCACACCGGCGACGGTGAACTGGGCGACCGAGGACAGCAGGACCATCCCGACGATGCAGGCCAGCGCGGCGACCAGGAAAGTGTAGTCGGCGGTGCCCTTGTAGTTCGCCCACTGGGCCGCCGTGTCCGTGGTGACGTTCCCCGCGTCACGGAACCCATCCGCCGCTTGTGTGGCACGGATCGCGGTACCGATGACGCCACCGGCCAACGCGGTGAGCAGGGTGCCGACGGTCAGAAAAGCGGTGAGGACGGACCGGTGGCCGGATAGCAGCAGCCGGAGCATCATGATGCCGCACCTGCCAGGGAGGACGCCTCGACCGTGCCGTCGCGCAGGGTGAGCGTGCGGTCAGCGGCCCGGGCGATGCTGGCGTCATGGGTGACCATGACGACGCTGGTCCCGGACTCCACCAGTTCGCGCAGCAGTTCCACCACAATGCGCCCGTTGTGCTCGTCGAGGGCACCGGTGGGTTCGTCGGCGAAGATCACGTCCGGCGAGGACGCGACGGCCCGGGCGACGGCGACGCGCTGGCGCTGACCTCCGGACAGCTCATCCGGACGTGTGCTCAGGTACTGCCCCATCCCGACCTGTTCCAGGGCGTCCTGGACCCGGGCCGTCGTGACGTGCCTGCCAGCCAGGCGCATCCCCAGCGCAAGGTTCTCGCGCACGGTCAGGAAGTCGAAGAGGTTGTACTCCTGGAAGACCGTCGCGGTGCCCGACGCCCGCAGGCGGGAACGCCGGGTGTCCGTCAGCGACCAGAGATCGGTGCCGTCGTAACCCACCGTTCCGGACGTGGGACGCACGATGCCGGCGAGCATGTTGAGCAGCGTGGATTTGCCTGAGCCGGAGCGTCCCATCAGGGCGAGGAAGGATCCGGCGGACACGGTGAGGTCGAGTCCTGTCTCGTCGGCCCCTCCGATGACCGGGCCGTCCTGCTCCCGGTAGGTCTTGGTCAGTGTCTCAGCGGTGATGTCCATGACTCCACTGTGTGGCGGACAATCCTTGACGAACAGGGGAAATAGCGGAATCGGGAGTTGGCTCCACCCCCGTCGATCCCGCCGTCGCACCTACACGGCGACGAGGAACACCATCAGGACACCGAAGAGGACAACCGCCGAACCGGAGACGCCCAGCGCGGCCTTGAGCCGGGACCGGTCCTTCGGCAGGTCACTGGTCCTCAGCATCATGCCGGACGCAATGGCGACGACGACCGCCAGCACACTGGCCAACGGGGTGATGATCAGCGCCAGCAGGGACACGAACCCGCCGACCATCAGCACCACCGGCCACGTTGTGGACTCCTGGGATGACGTGGCGGGCGGGTTAGTGGGCACGGTCGATTCCTCCTTGAGGATGTGGGCGCGTCAGGGATTCAGACGCCCAGTTTAGGGATGACCGGGATTCACCGGCGAACCAGTGCCGTGACCGATGCGACCAGCAACCACATCACCGCGAGGATGGCGGCGAACGGCGCCCAGAGAATGTCCGTCCACCAGTCCTGTGGCCAGACTGTTCCGTAGAGGGCGTCATTCGCCGCCGCTGTCCCGGCCACGGTGTAGAGCAGCGTCAACAGTCCCGCGCTCACCACCACCGCCACGGATTCCCACCCCACAATCCTGCTCAGGTGCCTACGTCCCGCCCCGGCACGGTGCATCACCAGGGTGTCCTGCCTGGCACGCGGAGCCATCACCAGTGTCGATGCGATCCCCGCCACCAACGGCGGCAGGACGGCCGGAGCAAACATGGGTACGAGCAGATCCACCCCGGTGATCTCTCCGCCACCGGCGTTGACCACGACTATCATCGTTGAACCGATACCAACGACCATCCCACCGACGAGGAACCACGGGACGACCTGGGCACTGGTGAATGCCGAGCGGACACGCACACTGTCCGCCGCAACCCGGGCTGCGGGGCCGAAGAACCTCAGGACGCGCGTCCACTGCAGAACCGGGTACATCAGCCACCCGGTCAGCGGGACGACCGCCAGCAGCCCCATGACGTGCACGCCGATTACTGATCCATTCTCCGAGAGATCCTCGGTTGAGGCGATGGCCACTACGGCCGCAGTCATCATCAGGCCAAGACCGGTGGCGAGGACGCCGGGACGTGCTACCGGCACCACGGCCGCACGCAGTGCCGCGGTAGGACGTACACGCGAGACCGCGAACACTTTCCCCAGCACTCCGAGAAGTGCTGCGCCGACGCAGATGACGACCGACCACGCAAGTACCGCACCGGTGACCTGCGGATCGCCGAGAGGTGTGCCCCGCTGGGCCATGTACTCGGCGGCCGGTGTCACCACCGGGACCGCAAGAAGCGCCCCCGGTACAGAGGCCACCACGGCAACAACCAGTACCTGCAGCATCACCACGACGAAGACGTCGGGGCCGGGCAACCCCAGCAGCTTCCAGCGTGCGCAGGTGCGCCGGCGTTCGTTGACCGCCAGTCCACTCACCGATGCCACCGCCGAGGCGATGCCGATGATCGCCATTCCCAGCATCGTCCCGCCGAGCTCACCGGCGTCCTCCTCCCCTTCTATGAGGAAAGCCATCGCGTACGCGGCCCCGGTCCCCGAGACGAACAGGGTGCACGCCACTGCCAGCCAGGACAGCCGCGCCGCCCGCATGTCGGTCCGGACCAACCGCAGCACCGCACCGATCATCGTGCAACGGCCTCCGTTCCGATCCTCCCGTTGCCGACCTCCACCACCCTGTCGGCGATGCGCAACGTCTCGTCCTGGTGGCTGACGAGCAGCACCGTGGCACCGCGGTCGGCAGCACCGCGGAGGTGATCGAGCACGATCGCCGCACTGTCCGGGTCCAGCGCACCGGTCGGCTCGTCGGCGAAAACGTAGGGCACCCGGGCAAGCAGGACCCGGGCGACAGCAACGCGCTGCTGCTGACCGCCGGACAGCTGGTGCGGCAGACGACGTTCCAGCCCCTGGAGGCCTAGAGCCCCGAAGATTTCACTGACCTCGCTGCGGGACGTTCTGCGCCCCAGCAGCCGGGCTGACAGCCTCGCATTGTCCTGCGCGTTCATCGCCTCCAGCAGGTTGTAGTCCTGGAAAATGAATCCTCGCTCACGGCGCCCCGGCGCAGTCACCGTGCCCGAGGACGGTTTCTCCAGACCCGCCAAGAGGTTCAGCAGTGTGGTCTTCCCCGCGCCACTCGGCCCGACCAGGGCGGTGACCTCGCCCGGAGGCACCGTCAGGGTGAGGTCGTCGACAACGGTGGTACGGCCGAACCGCTTCGTGAGGTCAGTACAGGTGATGGGTGATGTCATGGCGGCCATGACACCCCGAAAGGGAAGGTATTCCCATGGACCAGGCTCCCGACGAAAGGTGGACCTGGCTCCACCGCGGGAGATGGGGCAACCGCGATAGGGTCATGCACTGTGACTACCGCCCCCACCCCTGCGATCCGCTACTGGCCGGAAGGCTTCAACGCCCGACCCTGGCGGTTCATCAGCCATCAACCGGTCTGGCGTGCGGTGTGCTGGGCGGCGCTGCTCACCGTCCTGTTCCTCCCTGCACTGGTTGCCACACTGGTCCTGCTGCCGTGGCTTCCGCTGAGTGCCCGGGCGTCCGATATTGTGGGACGCCTCGGCGCGCGGTGGATGCGGGTGCCGGTGCAGGACCGCAGGGTGAGTCGCTGGTTCGACTGGCGGCAGACCATGGAACTGCTCGCCCTGCTGGTCATCGGGTTCGTCGCATTCGTGGTGATCGGTATGGTCGGCCTGGTGACCGGGGTCCTGGCCGTCACGCCGTTCGCCGTAGCACAGCAGGGCGTGACCGGCCCGATACTGGACCTGGGCTTCTGGCAGACCGATTCCTTCGTGGTGCTCACAGCCATCTGCGCAGTAGTGACGGTCCTCGGTGTACTGATTCTGCTGTACGCCTGCTGGGTCATCACCGGGTGCGCGGTTGCGGCGACCGTGGCGTCCAACACCACCACGGCGCAAGAGGTGGAGGAGCTCACCCGCTCCCGTGCCGTCCTCACGGACGCCTTCACTGGCGAACGGCGACGAATCGAGCGCGAGCTGCACGACGGTGCCCAGCAGTACCTGACCGCACTGCAGCTCAATGTCGCGACCCTGGAACTGACCGCGGAGAAGGGTGGTGACGTGACCCCTCCTCTCACCGACGTCAAGACCAATGCCCGGCAGGCGCTGGACGCCCTGCGCAGTACCGTCCGCGGGATCTACCCGCAGGTGCTGGCGGACAAGGGGCTGGTCGAGGCGGTCCGGGAGCTCGTCGCACACTCCGGCGTCGACGGCAATGTTATGGAGCGCCTCTCCCCCGGTGCCGACGGCCAACTGTCCGACACCCCCGCGCTTCTCCTCTACCACTGCGCCTCCGAGGGACTCACCAACGCCGTCAAGCACGGGGAGGCGTCCTGTGTCCTGGTCACCATCTCCTTCAATCGGGACGCCACCGTCCTCACCGTCGACGACGACGGAGCGGGCTTAACCAGTCGAGGTGTGGACGGTACCGGTATCGCCGGACTCACCGAGCGTGCCGCCACCCTGGGCGGGACGGTGTCGTTGGGTGACATCCCCGGTGACTGGAGCACCCGGCTGGAAATGAGGCTGCCATGAAGATCCTCCTCGCCGAGGACACGGCCCTGCTGCGCGAGGGGCTGGCAGGGCTGCTCCGTGCCGCGGGACACGTGGTCACCGCGGTCGCTGACGCCGACGAGCTCCTCACCGCCGCGCGGGAGGGACGCCCCGACCTCATCGTCAGCGATGTGCGCATGCCCCCGACCATGTCCGATGACGGTCTCGCCGCCGTTCACCAGCTCCGCGAGGACGCGCGGGCGTCCGGTGAGGTGCAGCCGGCGGTGATGCTGTCGCAGTACGTTGCTGCGGCGTACCTTGATGACCTGCTGGACCACGGCGGTTTCGGCTACCTGCTCAAGAAGCGGGTAGCCGATGTCAATGACTTCCTCACTGCCATCGCCAGTGTCGCCGAGGGCGGGACTGTGGTGGACCCGGATGTGGTCAAGACACTCATCAGTGCACGAAAGAGCGGTATCGCGACGCTGACCGACCGCGAGCGCGAGGTCCTGGAGCGCATGGCCGCCGGCGATTCCAACACGCAGATCGGTGATGCACTGTTCCTCTCCCCCGGCGCTGTGAGCAAGCACGTCGCGAACGTGTTCATGAAGCTGGGCATGGCCCCCTCCGACGAGAATCGGCGGGTCCGGGCCGTCCTCGCCTGGCTGCGGCATACCGGACAGTAGAAAACAGGCCCTCCCATTCACCACAATTGCGTACTACATTTCGACGTAGTACGTAATGACTGCGAGGTAGCGCATGGAAGTTCGGGTCCACCCCCGGGTGATGGAGAAACGGCAGGAGATCACAGTGGAAGACGTGATCACCGCCTTCCACGGCTCGCTTCGCTCACGTGCAAGGGACACCGACCCGGTCCAGTGGGGTGGCGTCGGAATGGACAGCCACGGAAGGATCCTTGAGTTCGTTGCCGCTGAGACAGCTGACCATGACTGGCTGGTGTTTCACGCAATGGCCGCAACAAAGAAGACTCTTTACGAAGTAGGGCTCAGGAGGAAGGAGACATGAGCAAGTACACCGCAGCAAATGGCACCGAGTTCACCAGCGAAGACATCGAACGTTGGGCACACCAGTCGGAAGAGGGGTACACAGGTGGCCATCTTGGGTCATCGAATCCTGGGCGGCCAGTGAGCATCGGAGAGGAGGCCCGTCCATTCACCCTGAGACTTGACGCCACGCGTCGGGCGAAGCTCAATCGTATCGCGCGTGACCGACACACCAGTGCGTCACAGGTCATGAGGGACCTGATCGATGAGCTCTGACATGAACCTCGAAACCGTCGAGTTCACCGGGGATCTCGTTCGTCTCGAACCCCTCTCCCACAACCATGAAGATGGCCTCGCCGAGGCTGCGACGGACGGCGAACTCTGGAAACTCTGGTACACCAGCATCCCCACCCCGGCTGGAATGCACGCCGAGATCACACGCCGTCTCGCACTCCAGGAGGCTGGGTCCATGATCCCCTTCACCACCCGTGACGTGAGAACCGACCGCATCATCGGAATGACGACATACATGAACATCGATGCCTCTTTACCCAGGGTCGAGATTGGATCCACCTGGAACTCGGCCAGCAGCCAGGGATCAGGCACCAACGCGGAATCGAAGCTGCTGATGCTCAGCCACGCCTTCGATGTATGGGAGTGCCCGGCGGTGGAGTTCCGAACCTCCTGGCACAACCAGCAGTCACGCACGGCGATTGAACACCTCGGAGCGAAGCTCGACGGTGTTCTGCGACAGCACACACGGACGGCCGACGGCTCGCTGCGGGACACCTGCGTCTACTCGATCACGGCCGCCGAGTGGCCACAGGTGCGCACATCGCTGCGCTACCGGTTGGGGCGCGAGGTCTGAACGGGACCGCGTCGACTGAGCGACCGGCCGAGTGCTGCGACGGTCACCACGAGGGCGGGTGCGAGCCGTAAGGCTCATCGGTAGACGACTTCTCCACCGATGACTGAGCGTCCTGGTCCGGGGAATTCTGGTCCGGAGCGTCCCCGGAAATCCAGCCGCGGACCAGTGATGCGAGCGCCACCACCATCGCAACGACCCCGACGGTGATGTATCCGATTGCCATGGGGTTCCTCTTCCCGGTTATCCGGAATCGGCTCCACCATCCACCGTAGGTGACTCACCGAGTGAACCGGTGATGAATCAGCCAGCCACCGCCGCGGCGATGCGGTCCCCCACCTCAGTGGTCGCGATCGGCGAGCCATCCCTGGAACCGGCCTCGGCCAGGACCGCGTCCTCGATCCTCTCCGCCTGGGCGATGCGTAGGGTGGCGTCCTGCCCCTCGTCACCGGCGAGGTGACGCAGCAGCAGCGCGACCGACAAGATCGCCGCACACGGGTCAGCGATGCCCTGGCCTGCGATGTCCGGGGCGGATCCGTGGACCGGTTCGAACATCGAGGGGCTCCTCCTGGACGGATCAATGTTGCCCGATGCCGCCAGGCCGATTCCGCCAGTCACCGCGCCCGCGAGATCGGTGAGGATATCGCCGAACAGGTTGTCCGTGACGATCACGTCGAAGCGCGCGGGATCCGTGGCCATGTAGATGGTGGCGGCATCGATGTGGCAGTAGTCCACCGTGACCTCGGGGAACTCGCGCGCGATCGTGTCGACGGCACGCTGCCACAGTCCACCGGCATTGACCAGAACATTGGTCTTGTGCACCAGGGTCAGTTTCTTCGACCGTTCCTGGGCGCGGTGGAAGGCGTCGCGCACGACCCGCTCCACGCCGTACCAGGTGTTCTGGCTGACCTCGCTGGCCACCTCCTGCTCCGTCCCCTCGCGCAGCGTGCCGCCGTTGCCGCAGTACAGCCCCTCCGTCCCCTCACGGACAACCACGAAGTCAATGTCGCCGGGCTCCGCCAGCGGGGAGGACGAGCCGGGGTACAGCTTCGCGGGACGCAGGTTCACCGCATGGTCGAGCTTGAACCGCAGCGGCAGCAGCAGGCCACGCTCCAGGATGCCGGCCGGGACAGAGCGAGGGTCACCGATGGCGCCGAGGAGGATGGCATCGTGCTCCTTGAGGGACGCCAGGTCCTCATCGGTGAGCAGCTCACCATTGCGGAGGTAGCGTCGGGCACCGAGGTCGTAGTCTGTGGTGTCGATGGTCTCGTCACTGGTCGCACCGGTCACGGCCTCAAGAACCTTGAGCGCCTCGGCGGTGACCTCGGTACCGATACCGTCCCCGGCAATGACAGCCAGTTTCATTGTGTGGACTCCTTTGTCTCAACCACTGGGTAATGTCCTGGCACCAGACTATCCGCCGCCGCCGTACGGGTGGAGGCCTACCCCCGCAATCCTCCGCTCCCACAGGAAACGGTCCTACACTGGTTTCCATTCTCACACGGACAGTTACAGGATGTGACCTGCATGGAAACAGACTCAACCAGGCCCCTGCGCGGCAGGCTCGTCCTCACCTGCGCCCTCGCGGCGGTTCTGGTCGTGGTTGCGTACCGCGAGACCCGGCCGTTCGTGTTCGGACGGATGCTGGACCTGTACAAGGTCCCCACCGACTTCATGGTCTACTACCGCGCCGGCGAGGCGATGGCCACCGGCGGCCACCTCTACGACGGCGCATTGTACGGCCCCCTCCCCTTCACCTACCCGCCGTTCGCCGGCACGGTGTTCCGTGCCCTCGCCACAGCGCCTCCGGAGATGTCCGCGTCCTTCTGGCAGCTGGCGTGCGTGGGCGCCCTCGTGGCTGTGATCCTCGGTTCCCTCGTGCATCTCGGGTACCGCCTCGACACGGCGACGATAGTGCTGGGCGTTGCCGCCACCGTGGCGACCCTGGCCCTGTCGCCGGTCCGCGACAGCTTCTTCTACGGGCAGATCAATATCCTGCTGATGCTCCTGGTGTCCCTCGACTTCCTCCGGAGGCGCGACCGTTTCACCGGGATCGGTGTGGGGATCGCCGCAGGACTGAAACTGACGCCCGCCTTCTTCATCCTGGTCTTCCTCATGCAGCGCCGCTGGCGGGACGCCGCCACCGCGACGGCGACATTCATCGCCACGATCGCCATCGGCCTGGCCACCGTGCCCGACGCGTGGACGTTCTGGACGTCCGCGGTCTTCGACTCCTCGCGGGTGGGCAGCGACACGGTCTCGGCGTCCCAGTCGCTGAAGGGGTTCACCGAACGTCTCTTCGGCGACTCCACCGGTGGGGTCATCCTGTGGGCGGTGCTGGTGTGCGCCCTGCTGGCGCTCCTCTGCATCGCAGTGCGCTGGGCCACCCGGCAGGGCAACCAGGCGCTCGTCATGTCTGTCGGTGGCGTCGCGGCGTGCCTGGTGTCCCCGTTCTCCTGGCACCACCACTGGGTGTGGCTGGTTCCCCTCGCCGTCTGCATCGTGGACGCCGGGCAGCACGCGGCACGTTCCCTCCACCGCAGGACGTCCTCCCGCGCGGCGGGATGGGTGACCGACCAGGCCGTGGTGCTACTGTCCGCCGCCGCGGTCGTCGTCGTGATGATCCCCTACTGCAGCCACCAACTGTCCTACAGGTTCTCGTTCATGGGACAGCCCGGGCTCCCCGTACCCCTGAACCACATGTGGGTTCTGTGGGGCGTGCTGATCGTGACCGCCGCCGCTGTACCGGGGATCACGGGGCTCCTGCGGCGGCGCCGCGGTCATGAACCCCCGGTCAGACCGCTTCCGGACCGTGCACCTCGACATGGTTCCGGGACACCAGCATGACCGCGATCGCGATGACGGCGACGGCCGCGGCCACGTAGTACGGAACCGACACCCCGACGATCTCGCCGAGCTTCGTCGCGGTGAACGGGGCGATCACCCCACCCATCCAGCGCACGAAGTTGTACCCGGCCGAGGCCACGGGCTGTGGAGCGTCCGAGACGCTCATCGCCATCTCGGTGTACATCGTGTTGTTGATGCCCAGCAACGCACCGGACACCACGACCAGGACGACCACGACACCCACCGAGTCGTGGAAGACCCCCAGCAACAGGTAGATCAGCAGCAGGCCGGCCAGTGTGGCCATGGTGGTGTTCGCCGCGCCGATACGGTTCTGGATCATCGGGGCGATGAACACGGAGAACACCGCCAGCGCGCAGCCCCAGCCGAAGAAGACCGCACCGATGCCGATCTCCCCGAAGCCCAGGATGAAAGGTGTGTACGCCAGCACGGTGAAGAAGCCGAAGTTGTAGAACAGCGCGGAGAAGGAGACCCCGAACAGACCCTTGTGTGACAGAGCCTTCAGCGGCGCGGCCAGGCTGGTCTTCTCGGCCGGCGGCGGGGTCTCCGGCAGCTTGAACAGCAGAACGACCAGGGCGATGAACATCAGTGCCGCGGTCCCGAAGAACGGCCCACGCCAGTTCAGTGCACCGAGGACGGCACCGAGCAGCGGGCCGGCGGCCATGCCCAGTCCCAGCGCCGCCTCGTAGAGGATCACGGCGACGGCGCGTCCGCCGCTGGCCACTGAGACGATCACGGCGAGTGCAGTCGCCACGAACAGGGCGTTGCCCAGTCCCCAGCCAGCACGGAAGCCGACCAGGGCACCGACGCTGTCGGAGGTCCCGGCCAGACCGGCGAACGCCACGATCAGTGCGAGACCGGTGAGCAGGGTCTTCTTTCCACCGATGCGGCTGGAGACCGCGCCGGTGACCAGCATCATCACCGCTGTCACGGCGAAGTAGCTGGTGAACAGGAGGGAGACCTCGGACGGTCCGGCGTCGAGGTTCTCGGCGATGGCCGGGAGGATCGGGTCCACCAGGCCGATGCCCATGAAGGCGAAGACGCAGGCCAGGGCGGTCGCCCACACGGCGATCGGCTGGCGCATCATCGATTGTTTCTCGGATTCGAGTGTCGCGCCCTCGAGCGTGGCCTCCTGCCCGTCTTTCCTCATTCGTGCTTCTCCTCGCTTCTGCGTTGGACGTAGGACGCGGCGAACACCGAGAACGGCCCCAGCGCATCCTGGATCCGTTCCCGGTCGCTGTCGCTGATCAGGTCAAAGTGGCTGGACAGGGCGGCGTCACGCAGCAGGTTGTCCCGTGCGCGGGTCTCCCCACCCAGGTCCGTGAGCTCGACCATGGTGACCCGGGCATCCCGCGTGTCTTTCACGCGCCGGACCATGCCGGCGCTCTCCAGCTTGTCGATCTGCTGGCTCATCCCCGGTTGCGTCATCCCGGAGATCCGGGCGAGCAGTCCTATGGGGTGCGGGACGGAGGCGAGGGTGTTGAGGATGCCGATCTGGGTCAGCGAGAGTTCCCCCTCATCCTCGAGGAACCGCACCATGTGCACACCGTCTCGGACGGCGTCACGGATGGCGCGGGCTAGTTCATGGTCAGGGTTGGCGGCTGGGTTGTTGTCAGTCACAGCCCCCATCCTAATGCATAAGCGGCTTAAATATCAAGGAGTACCCTCCCCTCCACCGGCGCCCCGACGCCGGTGGGCCCCTCTCCTAGCTCAGGTCGAGCAGCACCGCACGGGACGCATCCAGGGCGTCCGCGACCTGGTCGACCAGGTCCTGCCCGATCTCCTTGTCCACGCGCAGCACCAGCGTGGCGGACCCCTCACCCTCATTCTGGGACAGCGCGGCGGCATCGATGTTGATGCCCGCGCGACCCAGGAAGGTACCGACGGTGCCGAGCGCACCCGGCTGGTCGTTGTAGGTCAGGAACAGGTTCAGACCCTCAGCGCGCAGATCCAGGCCTCGGTCGTTGATCCGGACGATCTTGTCCACCCGGTCCAGCCCCGTCAGCGCACCGATCACGGAGACAGACGCACCGTCGCCGGTGACCACGGTGACCTCGAGCACGGAACGGTGGGTCACGGACTCGTCGGCGGTGGTCACGGTCAGCTCCACGCCACGCTCCTGCGCGATCTGCGGGGTATTGACGAAGGTGACCTGCTCGTCGACGACACCGGCGAACACACCGCGCAGGGCGGACAGCCCCAGGGCGTCGACGGACTCACCGGAGAGCTCTCCACGGGCCTCGACATTGACGGCGGTGACCGGGGCGTCCAGCAGCCCGGTGGCAACCGTGCCGAGCTTGGCGGACAGACCGAGCCACAGCGCGACCTCCTCGGAGACCGTGCCGCCGGTGACGTTGACGGCGTCCGGCACGAAATCGCCGGCCAGCGACTTCAGGACGGAGGCGGCGACGTCGGTGCCGGCGCGGTCCTGGGCCTCCTCGGTGGAGGCGCCCAGGTGCGGTGTCACGACGACCTCGTCCAACTCGTACAGCGGGGAGTCCGTGCAGGGCTCGGTGGCGTAGACGTCGAAGCCGGCACCGCGGATGCGACCGCCCCTGATGGCGTCCGCCAGGGCCTGCTCGTCAACGAGTCCGCCACGCGCGGCGTTGATGATGATCTGGCCCTGCTTGGACTTCGCCAGCAGCTCGGCATTGAACATGCCGGCCGTCTCCTTGGTCTTCGGCAGGTGGATCGTCACGAAGTCGGAGCGGGAGACCAGCTCGTCCAGGTCCACGAGCTCGACACCGAGCTGGGCGGCACGGGCCGGGTTGGCGTAGGGGTCGTAGGCGACGATCTCGGTCTCGAAGGCGGCCAGGCGCTGCGCGAACAGCTGCCCGATGTGGCCGAAGCCGACGATGCCGACGGTCTTGCCGAAGATCTCGACACCCTTGAAGGAGGACCGCTTCCACTCGTGGTCGCGAAGGGTCTTGTCCGCGGCGGGGATCTGGCGGGCGGCGGACAACAGCAGCGAGATGGCGTGCTCGCAGGCGGAGTGGATGTTCGAGGTCGGGGCATTGGCGACCATCACGCCCTTGGCGGTGGCGGCCTCGATGTCGACATTGTCCAGGCCGACACCGGCGCGTCCCACGATCTGCAGCTTCGGGGCCGCGGCGAGAACCTCGGCGTCGACGGTGGTCGCGGAGCGGACGAGCAGGGCGTCCGCCTCGGGGACGGCCTCCAGCAGTTCAGGACGGTTCGGACCGTCAACCCAGCGCACCTCGACGGAGTCGCCCAGGGCGTCCACGGTGGACTGGGCGAGCTTGTCGGCGATGAGGACGACGGGACGGGAATTCTGACTCACAGGTTCTCCTGACAGGTGTGCATTTCCCGCACTCCTCCGGCACGACCGCGTCGAAGGGGCGGGGCCCACGCCTTACTGCCCGGCACTGTGCCACAGCGCAGGGGTGACGTACGACATGGACAGCTTAGTACGTCCCTGCCCACCGGGTGGGGAAAGCCCTCCCCCAACTACCCCTCAGTGCTCCTCGCCCGCCTCGACCATGCTGCGGCCCAACGGTGAATCGCAGATCCCGTGCTCGTGGCCCCGGTGCGTGGGTTCCTCGATCTGGACGGTGGCATGGCCGATACCGTAGCCGGTGAACACCTTCTGCACCTCGTCGAGGACCCGCCCCTCGCGGTCCGAGGACACGACATGGACCGTGGCCATCGACGATTCGCCGTCCACCGACCAGATGTGCAGGTCGTGCACCTCCTCCACGCCGGACGTGTCTAGGACCGAATCGCGCACATCGACCGGATCCACACCGACCGGGACCTGCTCCATCAGTACGGACCCCGCCTCACGCATCAGCGACCAGGCGCGCGGCAGGATCAGCGCGGCGATGATCAGGGAGGCCACCGCGTCGACCCACACCCAGCCGGTGACGTGGATGACCACACCGGCGACGATCACGGCCACCGAGCCCAGCAGGTCGACGAGGACGTGGAGGTACGCCCCGCGCATGTTGAGGGACTCGCCACTCGACCTGCTCAGGATAATCGCCGAGATGAGGTTGGCGACCAGGCCGACCAGCGCGACGATGAGCATCAGCCCGGTCTGGATCTCCTCCGGGCCCTCCCCGAGCCGGCGGACGGCCGCCACCGCGATCCACACCCCGATCACCGCGACGGCGCCGGCGTTCACTGCCGCGGTGATCACCTCCGCCCGCCGGAAGCCGTAGGTGGACCGGGAGGTGGCGGCCCGCGAACCGATCATCATCGCCAGCGCGGCGACCAGAAGACCGCCGGCGTCCGAGAGCATGTGTCCGGCATCGGCGAGCAGTGCCAGCGAACCGGACACCACGCCACCGATGACCTGGGCGACGAAGATCGTGGCGGTCAGTGCAATGACGAACCACAGCGCCCTGCCACGGACATGTGAGTGGCCATGGTCATGGGAATGCCCGTGAGCGTGGCCGTCGGCATGATCGTGGCCGGAATCCTGTGTCACCGGTTACCTCCGTTTTCATTAACGTACGTCTACGACGGTAGTTGTAATGACGACGCAGGTCAAGGGTATTTTTTGGTGATCATAACCATTTTCAACAAGGGGGACTGTCGCATACGGGACGATCGGTGCCCGACCATCACACCAACACCGGTTTTCGGGGCCGGAGCGCCGGTGAATGCGATGGTTCGGTACCAGAGGGGGTGTCCCTATCTGGATTGTCAACCCCTCCCCCGAACGGCCCGAGCCGCCGACACCGTTAAGCCGCACCTGCGCCGATCCGCGTGCCCCGCCCATGCGCCCATGCAGAAACCCCCGTCGCCAACCCTCAAGCGGGTCGGGACGGGGGTTCGAGTGGCTCCGGTGTGACCGGGCCTACCGAGTTCCCTGTATTACAGGACGGTGACGGACACGGCGGCCGGGCCCTTGGCGCCCTGCTCGGTGTCGAACTCGACCTTCTGGTTCTCCTCGAGGTTGCGGAAGCCGCGGCCCTCGATGGCGGAGTAGTGGACGAAGACGTCGGCGGAGCCGTCGTCGGGAGCGATGAAGCCGAAGCCCTTTTCGCCGTTGAACCACTTCACGGTGCCCTGGATCATGTGTTTTGCCTTTCTTAAGGTGTACGGGAGGACGAATGTCCACTCCGGGTAAACCGAAACGTCCGCCACCTTCTCAGCGAGGAACGTTTTCGCGACTTTTTCAACAACTTCCGCGAAACTCGTTCCTCCCCTGAGGGAGGTAAAACAACTCAGAAACTGTAACCAAGAAAGGACTCTACGCCGGACGGCCCGGAAAGCCAACAGCCCTCCGTGCCAGCCAACCCCGGGGGTAGTTACGCGGTGGCGTCGAGCGGGTTCTTGACCCAGCTCATCAGGTCACGGAGCTTGGTGCCGGTGGTCTCGATGGGGTGCTCCGCGAAGTCGGCGCGCAGTCCCTCGAGCTCCTTGTTGCCGCCCTCGACGTTGGCGATCAGACGCTTGGTGAAGGAACCGTCCTGGATGTCGGACAGGATCCCCTTCATGCGGACCTTGGTGTCGGCGTCGATCACGCGCGGGCCGGACAGGTAGCCACCGAACTCGGCGGTGTCGGACACCGAGTAGTTCATGTTGGCGATGCCGCCCTCGAACATGAGGTCAACGATGAGCTTGAGCTCGTGGAGGCACTCGAAGTACGCCATCTCCGGCTCGTAGCCGGCCTCGGTGAGGACCTCGAACCCGGTCTTCACGAGCTCCTCGGTGCCACCACAGAGCACGGCCTGCTCACCGAAGAGGTCGGTGACGGTCTCAGCCTCGAAGGTGGTCGGGATGACACCGGCGCGGGCGCCACCGATGGCGGCGGCGTAGGACAGGGCGAGGTCGCGGCCCTCACCCTTGGGGTCCTGCTCAACGGCGATGAGGCACGGCACACCCTTGCCGTCGACGAACTGGCGGCGGACCAGGTGGCCCGGCCCCTTCGGCGCGGCCATCGCCACGGTCACGGTCTCGGCCGGCTTGATCAGCTCGAAGTGGATGTTCAGCCCGTGGCCGAAGAAGATGGCGTTGCCGTCCTCCAGGTTCGGGGCGATGTCCTCGGTGTAGACGGAGGCCTGGGTGGTGTCGGGGACCAGCACCATGATGACGTCGGCCCAGGCGGTCGCCTCGGCGTTGGAGAGGACCGAGAAACCGGCCTCCTCCGCCTTGGCGCGGGACTTGGAGCCCTCACGCAGACCGATGACGACCTCGACACCGGAATCACGCAGGTTCTGGGCATGGGCGTGGCCCTGGGATCCGTAGCCGAGCACGGCGACCTTGCGTCCCTGGATGATAGACAGGTCGGCGTCGTCGTCGTAGAACACGTCAATTGCCATGGTATTTGTAGCCTTTCAACTGGGGGTGGCTGTTGTTTCTGCAGCCGATAGTAACAGGGGGGAAGGTACTAGAGCTTTGCGGGGTACATGGCCTTCTGGCCACGGCTGACCGCCGTCAGGCTCGACTCGACGAGCTCGCGGATGCCGAAGGGCTCCAGCACCTCGAGCAGCGCCTGGAGCTTCGTCGGCGTACCGGTCGCCTCGATCACCAGCGACTCCGGCCCGACGTCCACCACGTGGGCGCGGAACAGTTTCGCGGCCTCGACGACCTGGGTGCGGTTGGCGTTGTCGGCGCTGACCTTGACCAGCATCAGGCCCCGGCACACGATCGAATCCGGGTCGTGGCGGCTGACCTTGATCACCGGGATCAGTTTGTTCAGCTGCTTGGTGATCTGCTCGATCACGTGGTCCTCGCCCTCCACCTGGATGGTGAAGCGGTTGACTCCGGCGACCTCGGTGCGTCCCGAGGCGATGGAGATGATGCTGAACGCCCGGCGGGTGAACATGCCGGTGATGCGCGATGCGATGCCGTCGACGTCCTCACACAGGACGCTCAGGGTGTGGACTTGAGACATCAGTTCTGCTCGCCTTCCTTGATCGTCTTGTGGATCTCATCCGGGTCCTCGGCCGCCGAGTTCTCCTCATCGAACAGGGGGCGCAGGTCGCGGACGTACTGGACCTCGTCGTTGGACGAACCGGCGGAGATCATCGGCCAGACCTGCGCGTCCTCACCGACGATGAAGTCGATGACCACGGGCCGGTCATTGATCTCACGGGCCTCGGCGATCACCTTCGCCACGTCGTCCTTCTCCGTGACGCGGAACGCCGCGCAACCCATGGATTCGGCCAGTCCGACGAAGTCGGGCAGGTACTGCTCCCCGGGCTTGAGGTTGGTGTGGGAGTAATGGCCGTCGAAGAACAGCGTCTGCCACTGACGCACCATGCCCAGGTTGCCGTTGTTGATCAGCGCGACCTTGATGGGCAACCCCTCGACCGCGCAGGTCACGAGCTCCTGGTTGGTCATCTGGAAGCAACCGTCGCCGTCGACGGCCCAGACCTCGGTGTCCGGGGCTGCGGCCTTGGCGCCCATCGCGGCAGGCACCGCGTAGCCCATCGTCCCCAGCCCACCGGAGTTCAGCCACGTCCGCGGCTTCTCGAAGTCCAGGAACTGTGCGGCCCACATCTGGTGCTGGCCGACACCGGCGACGTAGATGGAATCCGTGCCGGCGGCCGCGGTGAGCTGTTCCAGGACGAACTGGGGTGCCAGCTTGCCGTCCTCCGGTTCATCGTAGCCGGGCGGGAAGTCCGCCTTGAGCCCGTTGAGGTAGGCGTTCCACCGCTCGACGTCCGGATTCGGCAGCCCGAGACTGGTCATTGAACGGCGCAGCGCGCCGAGGACCTCGCGGGCGTCGCCCACGATGGGCACCTTGACCTCGCGGATCTTCCCGATCTCGGCCGGGTCGATGTCAGCGTGAATGACCTTGGCGCCGGGCGCGAAAGACTCGACGTCGCCGGTGACCCGGTCATCGAAGCGGGTACCGATGGCCAGGAGCAGGTCGGAACGCTGCAGCGCGGCGACCGCCGGGACGGTCCCGTGCATGCCGGGCATCCCCAGGAACTGCGGGTGCGACTCCGGGAAAGTGCCGAGCGCCATCAGGGTGGTGGTGACCGGGATGCCCGTGGCTTCCGCGAATGCCAGCAGTTCATCGTGCGCATTGGCCTTCAGGATACCGCCGCCGGCGTAGATCACCGGCTGCTTCGCCTCCGACAGCAGGCGTGCCGCCTCCTCGATCTGCCGGTTGTGCGGCGTGGTGACCGGGTGGTAGCCGGGCAGCCGGTAGCTCGGCGGCCAGACGAAGTCGAGCTCGGCGTTCTGGATGTCCTTCGGGACGTCGACGAGGACCGCCCCGGGGCGTCCGGTGGACGCGACGTGGAAAGCCTCCGCGATCGCGGCCGGGATCTCCTCGGGGCTGGTGACCATGAAGCTGTGCTTGGTGATCGGCATCGTGATGCCACGGATGTCGGCCTCCTGGAAACCGTCGGTTCCCAGCAGGTGGCTTCCGACCTGGCCGGTGATGGCCACGATGGGCACGGAGTCCATGTTCGCGTCCGCCAGCGGGGTCACCAGGTTGGTGGCACCCGGGCCGGACGTGGCGATGCACACCCCGACCTCGCCGGAGACCTGGGCGTACCCGGTTGCGGCGTGCCCTGCGCCCTGCTCATGGCGGACGAGGATGTGGTTGAGCTTCTCGGACCCGTAGAGGGCCTCGTAGAGCGGCAGGACAGCTCCGCCGGGAAGACCGAAGACGACGTCGGTCCCCAGTTCCTCGAGGGAACGGACTACCGCCTGGGCACCGTTGATGCGCTCGGGCCGACGGCCGCGTCCGGACGCGGCCAGGGTGGCGGGACTGGGGTGTGGGCGTGAGGTGTCATTCACCGTCCGTGCACTCCTTTGATGGTCATTGGTTGTGGATGTCCGACGCCGAAGAACCGACTGTCTTGAACCGACTGTGCCCCCGCTACCCGATGATTCGGGGCGGGGGCGCCAGAGGAGTTCCGCGTACTTACCGCAGGGGCTCTAGCGCCCGGCGGTTACGAGAATCAGGAACGTCGTCATGGGGCACGACACTAGCCGACCCTGCCCCCGTGGTCAACGGAAAACGCGATATTTTCCCACCCGCTGATACCCCCCTTCCCACAGAATGGACGCGTTGACGGGGTGCCGAAAGGTGGCCCCGGGGCCTGTCAGCGAACACCAATCATCAAGTACTACGGTCATCCCCATGGACGTAGGTTACTTCTTATTCTCGCTGTGGGACTGGGTCATTGAGCATGGCCTCCCACTGGCAACACTGCTGCTCATCGCCATTCTCATCCCCCGCATCGGACGCCAGGTCGTCCGCGTGCTCACTGACCGGTTCGAGCACGGGGAGGAGGAGACGAAGTCGAAGCTGGCGCTCGTGGGCGCCCTGGTCTACATCCTCGAGATCGTCGCCTACTTCGTCATCGTCCTGTTCGCCCTGACCAACCTCGGCGTACCTGCCCTCGGTGCCGCGGTTCCGGCCACCGTGGTCTCCGCCGCCGTCGGTTTCGGCGCGCAGAACATCATCGGCGATTTCCTGACGGGCTTCTTCATCATCTCGGAGCGCCACTACGGCGTGGGGGACGTGGTCGCCTTCGACGACACCAGCGACGGGGTCAGCGGCACCGTCGTGAAGCTGACGCTGCGTTCCACCCAGATCCGCACGGGCAACGGCGAACTCGTCACGATCCCGAACAGCAAGGCCACCGTGACGATCAACTACTCCAAGAAGTGGTCCAAGGCCGTCGTCGACCTCGATCTCCCGCTGACCGACAACGAGTCGATGGCCGACCTGGTGGACAAGGTCACCGCCGCGTCCCACCAGGCCGTGGAGTCCGCGGGCGTGAGCGACCAGATCCGGGGCGAGATCAGCGTCCTGCCCGCCCTGAGCATCACCCCGCCCACCGCGGCGGGCCTGCCCTGGTCAGTGGGCATGGAGGTCAATGTAGAGACCAGACCCGCCGCCCAGTGGGGGGTCGAGCGCGCCATCCGCGCGAACCTCGTCAACAGCTTCTGGGACCGTTACCAGGCCCCTGGCGAGCTCCCCGCTGGCCCCGCCGGTGCAGCCACTCCCCAGCTCCCGTCGGCGGGAACCGACACGTCCGGTTCCGCCCCCTCCCCGGAGGAGACGGACCGGGTGGTGGCCGCGGCAACATCGGGGTCGGACCTGGACACCACCACCGATTCCGGCACCGCGGACGCGCCCGACACCGGGGACGACGGCACAGCCACCGACGCCGAGACCACAGTGATCCCCACCTACGGCGCGTCACAGCAGGACTCCGACACGGAGGACGGCGAGGGCAAGCACGAGAAGGACGCCGACGGGAACGCCGTCCCCGGCCCGTACGATTCCCAGGCGAAGAATGCCCTGAGCATCGGCGGACGGTTCCGCCCGTCAACGACCGGACTGTTCATCGGCCTCGTCGTTGTCGGCCTCCTGGCCCTGTTCTCCACGAGCCCCGAGGACGCCAACCCGGGATTCCTCTCCCCGGACCGGTGGCGCAACTCGGGCGCCGCAGTCGAGACCACCGAGACGCCGGCGCCGCAGACACCCACCGAGCAGGACGAACCGCCCGTCACGGATGACACCGGCAGCACCGATGACGGCACCGGGGACACCGGCGACACCGGTCAGCAGGACACCCAGGACGATTCCAACCAGCAGAACAACCAGAACCAGGACAACACCGACACGACCGGGACCGACGACGGCAGCGGCAACAGCAACAGCGGTGACTCCGGCAGCAGTGGCAACACCGGGGGCTCCGGTGCCGGCGGCACCCAGGGCGACCAGAACATCGGACCGCAGGGCGACCAGCAGGAGAACCAGAGCCAGAGCGCCGGAGACGGTGAGACCGTCGAGGAGCCCACGGCAGGATAGTTCCCCGTCCGGTGGGCAGCGGACCTGATGTGGGCGCGCCGCCCGCCACCTGATTAAATGGACCACCATGAGTTCCCCGGAGTCAGCGGCGTCGCCCGAACCACCGGCGTCACCAGCACTGCCCTACCATGTGCGGACCGATCAGGGACACCTGATCGCCGCCGTGATCATGCTGGTGATGAGCATCGTGGCCATCGCCTACGCGCCGCAGTACCTGTTCTGGCTCCCGGTGTTCCCCGTGCTGTTCATCGTCTGGATCAAGCGCTGCCGCACGACGTTCGACGAGGACGGCATCTCCGCCCGCTACCTCCTCCGCCCGTCGAGGTCATTGGCGTGGGACGAGTTCGACGCACTACGATTCACCCGTGGAGGCAAAGCCCTCGCCGTCCGCAAGGACGACACATCATTCCCCCTGCCGGGCGTGAGCTTCAATTCGCTGGTGACCCTGGCTGAAGTGACCGACGGCAGGATCCCCGACCCGGTGACCCCGGGTCTGACCGCCATCGACGAAAGTGTGCGGGTGGTCGAGCGGGACAGCGGCGTCGGCGTGCTGATGGACGAGGACGAGTACCAGGAGTACGAGGCCTCCCGCCGTGCCAGCCGCATGGCCCGCGAGGAACTCGCCCGGCGACAGCAGGCCAACGAGGACGAGGACTCCGCCGAACCCACCGGCGACCCCACCGATGACACACCGCGGGACACCTGACTACTGTCCCGGCGTGCGCCACAATTTCACAGATCCACAAGACTGCCCCGCAGGTCGGGCAGCGAAGAACTTGGCCTGACGAGAGGACGTATCTTCCGATATGAACCAGATCCCTTTCCGGTCATCGGTGACCACCCAGGGGCGCAACGCCGCAGGCGCGCGCTCCCTGTGGCGCGCCACGGGCATGAGCGACAGTGACTTCGACAAGCCGATCATCGCGATCGCGAACTCCTACACCCAGTTCGTCCCCGGCCACGTCCACCTCAAGGACGTCGGCGACATTGTCGCTGAAGCCGTGAAGGAGGCGGGTGGCGTCGCCCGCGAGTTCAACACCATCGCCGTGGACGACGGCATCGCCATGGGGCACTCCGGCATGCTGTACTCCCTGCCGAGCCGTGAGATCATCTCCGACTCCGTGGAGTACATGGTCAACGCCCACCAGGCCGACGCCATCGTCTGCATCTCCAACTGCGACAAGATCACCCCCGGCATGCTGAACGCCGCGATGCGGCTGAACATCCCGGTGGTCTTCGTCTCCGGCGGCCCGATGGAGGCCGGCAAGGCCGTGGTCGTCGACGGTGTCGCCCACGCCCCCACCGACCTGATCACCTCGATCAGCGCGTCCGCCAGCGAGCAGGTCTCACGCCAGGGGCTGATGACGGTCGAGCAGGCCGCCTGCCCGACCTGTGGTTCGTGCTCGGGCATGTTCACCGCCAACTCGATGAACTGCCTGACCGAGGCACTGGGTCTGTCCCTGCCGGGCAACGGTTCGACCCTGGCGACCCACTCCGCCCGCCGCGAGCTGTTCAGCGAGGCCGGACGCAACATCGTCGACCTGTGCAAGCGCTACTACGGCGAGGGCGACACCTCCGTGCTGCCGCGCAACATCGCCACCAAGGAGGCCTTCCAGAACGCCATGGCGCTGGACATGGCCATGGGCGGCTCCACGAACACGGTGCTGCACATCCTCGCCGCCGCCCAGGAGGGTGGCGTCGACTTCGACCTGCAGGACATCGACGACCTGTCGAAGACCGTGCCCTGCCTGTCGAAGGTCGCACCGAACTCCGACTACCACATGGAGGACGTGCACCGCGCCGGTGGCATCCCCCGCATCCTCGGTGAGCTGTGGCGCGGCGGCAAGCTCAACGAGGGCGTGCACACCGTCCACTCCCCGAGCCTGGCGGAGTGGCTGGAGGACTGGGACGTCAGTGCCGCATCCCCGAAGCAGGAGGCCATCGACCTCTACCACGCCGCACCCGGTGGTGTGCGCACCACCGAGCCGTTCTCCACGGACAATGTGTGGGACAACCTGGACCTCGATGACGAGAACGGCTGCATCCACTCCGTGGAGCACGCCGTCACCGTCGACGGTGGCCTGGTGATCCTGCGCGGCAACCTCTCCCCCGACGGCGCGGTCATCAAGGCCGCCGGCATCGACGAATCCCTGTGGCACTTCTCCGGCCGGGCGCTGGTCGTCGAGTCGCAGGAGGAGGCCGTGGACGTCATCCTGAAGAAGAAGGTCCAGCCGGGCAATGTCATCGTGGTGCGCTACGAGGGCCCGTCCGGTGGTCCGGGCATGCAGGAGATGCTGCACCCGACCGCCTTCCTGAAGGGCTCCGGCCTGGGCAAGAAGTGTGCGTTGATCACCGACGGCCGCTTCTCCGGCGGTTCCTCCGGGATCTCGGTCGGCCACATCTCCCCCGAGGCCGCCGACGGTGGGCTGATCGGCCTGGTACAGGACGGTGACCCCGTCACCATCGACGTGCACAACCGCCGGATCTCCCTGGATCTGCCGGACGAGGAGATCGAGCGCCGCCGTTCCGCGATGGATGCCTCGGGGAAGCCGTGGAAGCCGGCGTCCCGCCAGCGCAAGGTCACCAAGGCCCTGCGTGCCTACGCGAAGATGGCCTCCAGTGCCGACAAGGGCGCCGTGCGCGTCCTCGAGGACGACTAGGAACCCCTCTTCCCCCAAACCCAGGCCGAAATTTTCATGCCCCCAGGCCCGCTTTCTCCCCGGAGGCGCGTGTAATCTCCCAGGACATCGGTGACACTTCTAGATCAGGACATCGGTAACAG
>NZ_JBQEDF010000026.1:0-40843 GCF_052107835.1 Corynebacterium sp. | reverse complement strand
GCTTCGACTCGCATCTTGATTACATCCCCGTGTCCACCATCCGGGGTTCGGGCCCCACGGCGTCGGGGGAGCGTCCTGCGGCGGTGGCCCGCGCGCGGATGTCCGAGCGGAACGCCGCCGCCTTGTCCCTGGTCTGCGCGACGGTGAAGACCACGTCCGCGAACCGTCCAGCGAGCTGCAGACCACCCTCAGAGCCGCCGGCCTGGACGATCACCGGCCGCCCCTGCGGGCCGGGTGCGACGGGGAGGGGGCCCGCCACGGAGAAGAACTCGCCGTGGTGGTCCAGGCGCCGTACCTTCGCCGGGTCGGCGAAGCGTCCGGACTCCCGGTCACCGACCAGCCACCCGGGTTCCCAGCTGTCCCAGAGACCGGTGACGACCTCCAGGAACTCCGTCGCGCGGGCGTAGCGGGTGGCCTTGTCCGGAGGCTCGGACAATCCGAAGTTCGCCGCGGCGGCGTCGTTGTGCGTGGTCACGATGTTCACCGCCGCCCGCCCCTTCGTCACATGGTCGAGGGACTGGAATCTGCGGGCGAGATTGTACGGCGAGTTGTAGGTGGTGGAGCTTGTGGCGATCACCCCGAGATGCTCCGTCACGGCAGCCAGGTGCCCGAGCAGTACCAGCGGGTCCAGCCCCGTGCCCGGCGCCTCCGCGATCTCGCCACGCAGGGCCGGGGAATCGCCCAGGAACACCGCGTCCACCGACGCCTCCTCGGCGATCCGCGCCAGCCGGGTGAAGTGGTCGATGTCCAGGTAGGCCAGCGGGTCACGGCCCGGCAGCCGCCACGCGTGCCGCAGCTGGCCCGGTGTCATCAGGGACAGGTTCAGGTGCAGTCCGCTCATGCCGGACGCCAGCCCAGCAATGGTGCCAGTTCCGTGGCGGTGGTCTCCAGCAGGCGCAGGTGCTCCCCATGGTCCGGGACGCCCGGCACGAAGCTGACCAGGAGGTCGGTGATGTTCTCCAGGGCGGGGTCCGCGGCGAGCTCTGCGGCGATGTCCCCGCTCGGCCCCAGCAACGCGCGGTCGCGCTCCAGGTACTCCGGCACGGTCTCCTCGTGGACGACATCGGGGTGGGTGCTCCAGCTCTGCCAGCGCCGCACTCCCGGCGTCACCAGTTCCACCGCCGCTTCGCGGTCCGGGTGCGGGTAGACCGCGCGGGAGACCTGCACGCGCGGCTGCGCATCCGGGTGCGTCTGCGTGAACGCCTCCCGGTAGCTGCGGATCCAGGACGCCTGCGCCTCCTGCGCCTCCTCCGGTGTACCGCCGCGCCAGGCGTTCGCCCGTGACAGCTGCAGTCCGTCGCCGGCGCGGCCTGCCGCCGCGGCGGTGCGGTGGGAGTGCTCCGGCTTGCTGGTGGTGGCCTGCCACAGTTGGCCGCGGACACCGTCGGCCGGGGGATGAAGCACCTCACCGGCACTGTTCAGCGCGGTACCGTCCAGGACCTCGTGCAGGCGCCCGACCGACTCGTCCCAGAGCCGGTGGCGGTCGTCGATGTCGCGTCCGAACGCCTCCCAGGACGCGGGGAACGGACCGGCACCCACGCCCAGCTGCAGGCGTCCGCCGCTGAGCGCGTCGAGGGTCGCGGCTTGTTCGGCGACCTGCAGGGGGGTCCTCGAGGGGCAGGACGTACACTCCGGTGCCCAGCCCGATCCGGTCGGTGTGTTCGGCGATCGCCGCCAGCAGCACCAGCGGGGCGGAGACGTGCTCCTTACCCTCCCGGAAGTGGCGGTGGATCACCCAGCCGGAGTCGTAGCCGAGTTTCTCGGCCCGGACGAAGATGTCGATGGCCGCGCGGTAGGCCTCCGCCGGTTCCAGGTCGCGGTCCAGGTGCAGCAGGAAGTTCAGGCGGAACGGGCGGCCGTCCTCCACCCCGGCGCCGATGGGGGCGCTCACTGCTCCTCCCGCTGTTCGTCGATGACGGCCAGTTCGTCGTCGGTGAGGTCGGGGAAGTCCAGGGCCCGCACATTGTGGTCGAGCTGCGCGGTGGAGCTGGCACCGATGAGCGCGGAGGTCACCTCGGGACGCCGCAGTGCCCACTGCAACGCCAACTGCGCGAGTGACTGCCCGCGGGACCCGGCGAGCTCGTTCAGGGCGGCCGCACGTTCCCGGTAGGAGTCGGTGATGGCGTCGGTGGACAGGAAGGTGCTGTTCAGCGCGCGGGCGTCCGCCGGGATGTCCGTGAGGTACTTGTCGGTCAGCAGCCCCTGGGCCAACGGGGAGTACAGGATCAGGCCGAAGCCGTCGTCCGCGGCGGTCTGCAGCAGCCCGTTGTCCTCGATGGAACGGTCGAGGATGTTGTAGCGCGGCTGGTGGATCAGCAGCGGGACGCCGGCCTCACGCAGCAGGGTCGCGGCCTCGTGCGCCTTCGACGCCGGGTAGTTGGAGATGCCCACATACAGGGCCTTTCCCTGTTGGACGGCGCTGGCCAGGGCGCCGACGGTCTCCTCCAGCGGGGTCTCGTCGTCGGGACTGTGGTGGTAGAAGATGTCCACGTAGTCGGTGCCGAGATCGCGGAGGCTGTGATCCAGCGATCCCAGCAGGGACTTCCGCGATCCGCCGCGCTGGTACGGTCCCGGGCCGATCGGGTTGCCGGCCTTGGTCGACAGGATCAGCTCGTCGCGGTGGGGGGCGAGATCGCGGGCGAGGACACTGCCGAAGGTGTGCTGGGCCGCCCGGTGGGGCGGGCCGTAGCGGTCGGCGTTGTCGAAGTGGGTGATCCCCAGGTCGAAGGCGTGGAGGATGATGTCGCGCTGGGTCCCGAAGGCGTGGTCGGTGCCGAACTTCTGCCACAGGCCGAAGGAGAAGGCGGGGAGTTTCAGCCCGGAGGCTCCGGTACGGCGGTAGGGGATGGTCATTGGGGGTCCTTTCAGCGCCGCAGCGCGGCGGGTTGCAGGGAGGGGGTGTCCACGCCGGTGTCCCGGTCGTGGAACTGGGTGCCGGGGGAAACGATCCCGTCGATCCGGTCCAGGACGTCCGCGTCCAGCCGGACGTCGGCGGCGGCCAGGTAGGCGTCCAGATGGTCTGCGGTGCGCGGTCCGATGATCACGCTGCTCACCGCCGGGTGGTTCAGGGCGAAGGCGGTGGCCAGGTCGGTCAGGGCGAGTCCGTTCTCCGCGGCGAGCACGGCCAGGGCATCCGCCGCCGCGAGCTTCGGTCCGTTCTGTTCCGCGGTCACGTCGAAGCGTCCCGGGATCAGGCCGGCACGGGCGGACTCCGGCTGTCCGGCGCCGACCCGGTACTTCCCGGACAGCCAGCCGGCGGCCAACGGTCCGTAGGTCAGCACGCCCTCGCCGTAGCGCCGGGCGACGGGCAGGACCTCGCGTTCCACGCCGCGGACCAGCAGGGAGTACGGCACCTGCTGGGTGTGCGGGGCGATCAGCCCGTGCTCCGCCGCGAGCCAGTGTGCCTCGACCTGCTGGTGGGCGGGGAAGACGGACGTCCCGTAGTAGCGGATCTTCCCCTGGTGGATCAGGTCGTTGAGGGTCTGGATCGTCTCCAGTAGATCGGTGGACGGGTCGGGCCGGTGCGCCTGGTACAGGTCGATGTGGTCGGTGCCCAGCCGTCGCAGGCTGTCCTCCACGGCCTGCGAGATCCACCACCGGGAGTTGCCGGCGTGGCGTGGGTCGTCGCCGATCCGACCGTGGAACTTGGTGGCCAGGAACACTTCGTCGCGGCGTCCTTCGAGGGCGCGTCCCACCACCTCCTCGGACGCGCCCTGGGAGTACACGTCGGCGGTGTCGACCACGGTGATGCCTGCGTCGATGGCGCGGCGGATGATGCGGATCGATTCCCCGGGTTCCTGGGGGCCACCGAAGTTCATGGTGCCGAGGGTGAACGGGGAGACCGGGACGCCGGTGCGTCCCAGTGTGCGGATTTCGGTCATGGGTTCCTTTCGGGGTGCGGGTCAGAACAGGCCACTGGTGGGCGGTTCCTCGCCGGTCAGGTGCCACGCACCCGAGACGGCGGTCTTCCATTGGCGGGGGTTGTGGTTGGCGGCGGTGCGGGCGTTGCGCCAGTGCCGGTCGAAGCCGAGGGAACGGTCGGTGATGGACGCCCCGCCGACGTCGAACAGCAGCTCGGCGGCCTTCAACGCCGACTCGATCGCCGTCGCGCCCGCTTGGGCGACCGTGACCGCGGCCTCGTCACCCGGGGCGTGGTCGATCGATTCGGCGGCGAGCAGGACGACGGCCCTCGCGGTCTGCGCCCGGATGCCGATCTCGCCGACCGTCTCCCGGACGTAGGGGTCCTCCACGCTGGTGGCGGCGGTGCTGTGCTTGATCGGACGGGCCCGCTCGTTGACGAACCAGACGGCGTCGTCGAGGGCACGGGCGGCGATGCCGGCCTGGACGGCGGCGAGGTAGAGCTGCGGGAAGGCCCCGGTCCACGGATTCTCCGGCGCCGGAGCCTCGTTGACCTCGGAGTCCGCGATGAAGACGCCGTCGAAGACGGTGGACCCGGACTGGGTCAGGCGTTGCCCGACCGCGTCGAAGTCGTCGGGACGCCCCAGCCCGGCACGGTCGGTGGGGACGGTGAAGCGCACGGGGTCACCGTCCTCGGTGACGGCGGCGGTGGAGAACCAGTCCGCGTAGAGGCCACCGGTGGAGTAGTACTTGCGGCCGTCGATGATCCAGCCTCCCTCGACGCGCCGGGCGGTGGTGTGGACGCTGCCGTTGGCACCGCCGCTGCGCTCGTTGACGGTCCCGGCGAACAGGTCACCGTTGCGCAGCCGCTGCAGTGTGGGGCCGTCGGGGTTCCGGCGTGACTGGAGGAAGGTCGGACGCAGGGCCTGGGCGACGTTCGAGTCCGCCCGGGCGATGTCGATGACCAGGTCGGCGATGTCGCGGTGGTTCCCGCCGGCACCGCCGTCGGCGGCCGGGACGCCGGCGAGGCCGATACCGGCCCGGGCCAGTTCGCGGACCTCGGCGAACGCGAAGTCGCGGGTGGTCTCGCGTTCCCGGGCGGAGGCGCCGAGCCGCTCGAGCACCGGTGCGATGGCCGTGCGTATGCCGGCGACGGTGAGGGGCGTGGTGACGGTCACGGGGTGACCTCCGTCAGTGCGCCGTCGCCGTCGACCGCGAACAGCGGCGGTGGCCCCGAGGGATCGGCGGGACCGTCTAGCGGGCCGGCGACCCGGTAGTGGCGGCCACGGTGGTTCAACGGGGTGATCAGCGATTCGTCGACGGCGACACCGGACTCCTGGTCGCCGACCAGGGCCTCGGCGGGGAAGGTGCCCCACAGGCCGGTGAGGACCTGTGCGTACTCGCTCCACTGGTCGTCGGAGGAGGCCGGCTCTTCCCCGGCGACGGTGTCGCTGACCTCGTCGCCGTCACCGGTGTGCAGTACCAGGCCAGTGTGTCCGCCGGTGGCCCGGTGGACGGACTGGATGCGGCGGGCCAGGTTGAACGGCGCATTGCGGGTCGTCGGCGCATCCACCAGGAAACGGGGACGCACCGTGTCGGGAAGGGCACCGGCCAGGTAGGCGGCGACCAGCGACGGGTCGAGGGCGGGGTCGTCACCGGTGCGGTCGCGCAGACGCACGGCCGGTTCCGGCCCGGCAGCGGCGACGAGGTCCACGGCCCGGGCGAGGGGGACCTGCCCGTCCGCCCCGCCGACGGCGATGTCGATGTCTGTCATGACGCCTCCTTGAGGAGTTCGGGCACGGGCAGCCCCAGGTGGGAGCGCAGGGTGGTGTCCGCGTAGTCGGTGCGGAACAGCCCACGGCGCTGCAGCTCCGGGATCAGCTGGTCGGCCAGGTCGGTGAAACCGGAGGGAAGGACGTCCGGCATGATGTTGAAGCCGTCGGCCGCCCCGGTGCGGAACCAGTGCTCGATGTCGTCGGCGATCTGCTCCGGGGTGCCGGTGATGATGCGGTGGCCGTTGCTCCCCGCCAGTGTGCGCAGCAGCTGGCGCAGGGTGGGGTCCTCGCGCACGATGATGTCGTGGACCATGCGGTAGAAGGTCTGCGAACCACCGGCGGCGTCCGGCGGGGTGAGGATCTCCCGAGGGATCGGCTCGTCGTCGTGCAGGTCATTGACGTCGACTCCGAGCTGTCCGGACAACCTGGCCCGGGCGTAGGCGTCCGGCAGGATGTCGTCGAGGATCTCGCGGCGTTCCCGTGCCTCGGCCTCGGTGCTGCCGATCACGGTGGACAGGCCGGGGAGGATCACGATGCTGTCGGGGGAGCGGCCATGCGACGCCGCCCCGGCCCGCAGCTCCCTGCGGAACGCCCGTGCGCTGTCGATGTGCTGGTCGGCGGAGAAGACCACCTCCGCCACGCGTGAGGCCAGCTTCTTTCCGTCGGTGGAGCCGCCGGCCTGGACGATGACGGGCCGGCCCTGCGGGGACCGGTGGGTGCGCCGCGCGTCCCACTGTCCGGTGACCTGGCCCACGACCCGGGCGGCCCGCTCGTAGCGCCGGGCATGGTCCGGCTCGCCCTCGCGCCCGAAGTTGGCGGCGGCGACGGGGCCCGCGGTGGTGACCACGTTCCAGCCGAAGCGCCCGCCGCTGATCACGTCCAGGTCGCCGAGGCGTCGGGCGAGTTCACCGGTGTCGTTGTAGGACGAGGACAGCGTGCCGATCAGGCCGATACGGCTGGTCTCCGCGGCGATCCTGGCGAGCACGGTGGTGGGTTCCAGGTTGTTGCCCGGCCGGTGGCGGATGTTCGCCTCCAGCACGGGTCCGTCGGCGAGGAAGACGGCGTCGAGCTTCGCTTCCTCGGCCTTCTTCGCGATGTCCACGTAGTGCTCGACGGTGAAACTGGCGAGCGGGTCGGTGCCGGGGAAGCGCCACGCCCCGGCGAAGATCCCGGAGTTCAGGATGTTGACGTTGATGTGCAGCTGGTTCACGATGCGGCCCGTCCTTCGTAGTGGAGGTTCTCGGGGTTCCGGTGGTTGACCAGGTGGTCACCGACGACGCGGGGCTTGTAGACCACCGGGTTGTGGGACGCCAGGGTGCGGGCGTTGCGCCAGTGCCGGTCGAGGTGGGCGCGGGCCCGGGTGGCGGAGGAGCCCCCGGCGTTGAAGGCGGTGGTCGCGGCGTCGAGGACGGCTTCGATCACCGCGACCTGCGCGGCGGACGTGGTCACGTAGGCCCCGGCGAACGCCTGCTCGGTGTCGGCTGCGTGGGCGTCCTGGAGCGCAGCGGCCACGGTCTCCAGCAGGGCGGATGCCGTCAGCGAGCGCGCCTCGAGTGTTCCGATGACCGCCAGCACGTCCGGGTCGGCGGTGGCGCTCCCGTCGGTGAAGGAGTGCCGGGAAGTGCGCGTGCGTCCACGGACGATCTCCACGGTGTCCCGGACGATGGCGCGCGCGATCCCCGCCAGATTGGCCAGGTGGACGACCTGGACGAAGGAGTCGAGGCCACGGACAGCGGCACGTTCACGGGCGAGGGTGCCGTGGGGCAGCACCGGAACCCCGGTGAACACCGTGGAGCCGCTGCCGGTGAGCCGCTGGCCGATCCCGTCCCAGTCGTTGAGGTGCTTCACCCCGGAATGGTGCGCGTCGACGACCACGAAGGTGGTGGTGCGCGTCCCGTCGACGGCGGCGACCCGGATGTAGTCGGCGAAGCGTGCGCCGGTGGAGTAGAACTTCGTCCCGTTCACCACCACCGTGCCCGCCGGGTTCGTGTGGATCCTGGTCTGTTTCACCCGGTCGGCGCTCTCGGACTGGGCATTGCCGAACACGGCACCCTCCCCGATGCGGCTCAGCCAGTGGTTGCGGGCGGTCTCGTCGGTTTCCCGGCGGAGGATCTCGGTGGCGGTGAAGTGGCCCCGCCATATCTGCGGGATATTGGAGTCCGCCTCCCCGGCCTCGGCGAGGAGGCTGAACAGGGTGGGGAGGTCCACGTCGAAGCCGCCGAATTCGCGGGGGACGCGCAGGCGTCCGAATCCGGCGTCGGCCAGGTCGCGGACCCCGGCGTCGGGGTGCTCGCCACGCAGGTCACGGTCCGCCTCGTGGACGGCGATGCGGGACAGCACCTCCCGGATCCGCGGGAGGGCGTCCTCGAAAGTGTCGGTCATGGTGTGGTCCTTTCTGGTGAGGACCAGAACCGTACTGCGGGGCACCCGGCGCGTCACCGGTTATTTTTGTGCAGAGTGAATGGGACGACCGCGCCACCTGCACTGGACTACGTTCTGCGGGGTGAGCTTACGTATCCAGGACATCCGCACCTATGCCGGGACAACCCTGCGTCCTACCGCGGTGGAGGTCGACCGGACCGGGGTGGGCGCCGACCGGATCGCCGGTCTGGCCAACGCCGGGTTGCTGAACCACCTCGCCCCGGCCGAGTTCGGTGGGGCGGAGACCGACACGGCCACCGACCGGCAGATCGCCGAGACCCTCGCGGGCGCCTGCCCCAACACCTGGCTGGTGTGGACCCAGCACGCACCCCAGGTCGGACGGCTCGCCGCGTTGTACCGCGACGGGGTTGACCTGCCTGACACCGCGTACGAGATCCTGCGCGGGGAACGTATCGCTGGCGCGGCCCTCAGTGACGTGCGCCGGTACCCCGACCGCTACATCCGTGCCACGCGGGTCCGCGGCGGCTGGAGGCTGGACGGCACGGTGTCCTGGGTCAGCGGCTGGGGCATCAGCACCGTGCTCACCGTCGCCGCGGTGGATCCGGGCACCGGGACGGTGGTGACCGCACTGGTGCCGGTCGGGGAGGGGTTCCGCCCTGCCCAACTGCAGTTGGCCGCGTTGAACGGTAGCCGGACGTACCGGGTCGGACTGGAGGGTGTTGTGGTGGCCGACGACAACGTCCTGTCCCGGGAGCCGATGGAGCAGTGGCGCCGCCGGGACACCGGTGTGGCCACCGACGCCAAACCCCACCACTTCGGCGTGGCCGCCGCGGTGCTCGACGAGCTGGAACGGGAGGACGATCCTCTGGCCGGGGACATCGCCGGGCAGTGGCGCCCGGTCATTGCATCGCTGCGCGAGGAAGCCTACGCGCTGACCGATGCCAGCGATGCCGCTGACCGGGTTTCCGAACGTCTCGGTCTGAAGGTCGCGGCGACCGAGGCGCTCACGACCCTGACCGGGGCGCTGCTGACCGCCCGCGCCGGCCACGGACTCGGCCTGGACGACACCGCCCAGCTCTACGCCCGCACCGCCCTGTTCATCCGGGTCCAGGGGCAGAACGCCGCCGTCCGGCGGGCGCAGCTCACCCATTTCACCCATCCCCACCTCCACCGATCGGAGCAGAACCGATGACCGACACCTACCTGTGGTACATCCCGAACCAGAACGAGCCCGGCCACCGCGGCGACGACACCGTCGCCGACCACAACAGCCTCGACCGCCTGACCCGTCAGGCCTGGTCGCTGGAGGAGCACGGGTGGGAGGGTGCACTGCTGGGCACCGGCTGGGGACGCCCCGACACCTTCACCGTCGCCACCGCCCTGGCCGCACGCACCACCAGCTTCACCCCCCTGATCGCCGCGCGCCCCGGCTACTGGCACCCGGCGAACTTCGCCTCGGCGACGGCGACGCTGGACCACCTCACCGGCGGCCGCGTCCGGATCAACATCGTCTCCGGCAAGGACGACCTCGCGGCCTACGGCGACACCGACTGGGAGCAGCCCGACCGCTACGCCCGTACCCGGGAGTTCATCCAGCTGCTGCGCCGGCTGTGGACCGAGGAGGACGTGACGTACAACGGCGAGCACTACCAGGTGGAGGACTCCACCGTGGTGCCGCGGATCGTCCCGCGCGAGGGACGCACACACCCGACGATCTACTTCGGCGGTGCCTCGGCCGCGGCGGAGCGGGTCGCCGCCCGGGAGGCGGACGTCCAACTTTTCTGGGGTGAACCCCGTGCGCAGATCGCCGAACGCATCGGGCGGTTGAGGACGCTCAGCGACGAGGTCGGACGCGAGCACCCGCCGCTGGAGTTCGGCCTGCGCATCACCACCTTCGTGCGTGACACCCGCGAGGAGGCCTGGCGCGACGCCGAGGCCAAGGTCGCCGCGCTCGCCGGGCAGCACGGCGGGGTCGGGGCCTACTCCCAGAACCCGCACCGGCGCACCGCCGTCGGCCAGCAGCGGCTGCTGGAACTCGCCGACCGCGGCGACGTCCTCGACGACAACCTGTACACCGCGCCGGGCACCGTCGGTGCCGGGGGAGCGGCGACGACCTGGCTGGTGGGATCACCGCAGGACGTCGCCGACTCCCTGAACAAGTACCGGGACCTGGGCATCACCCACTTCATCCTGTCGGACACCCCCTACGAGCGGGAGATCGAACGGCAGGGGACGCAACTACTCCCGCTATTGAAGAGGTGAACATAATTCACCCTGACCTGGTGAAATCCGGACTTTCGCCGGGGACTACGGAGCGCTAGTGTGATCTGGATGACAATGCACCCGCCCAGTGTGACGATCGCCTCCGGCGACTGCCACGCGGTCATTGCGCTCCGCGGTGGGGGGCCGTCCCGGCTCACGTGGCGTGGGCAGGACCTGCTCGAGGGGTACGGGGGACCCGGACAACCGTCCACGGCGCCCCTGTCGGCCAATGTGGTCCTGGCCCCGTGGCCGAACCGGACAGCGGACGGGAGATTCACGTTCGGGGGCGAGGACCACCAGCTCCGGATCACCGAGCCTGAGGCATCCAACGCGCTGCACGGCTTCGGCGCCGACCGGGAGTGGACGCAGACCGCTGCCTGCCCCGGCACCGTCAGCATCGAGCTGGACCCCGGACCGCAGCCGGGCTGGCCGTGGCCGGTCCACCTCTCCGTCACCTACCGGGTGGACAGCGACGGTCTGCGGGCGGAGTTCGTGCTGCGCAACGATGCCACCACCGACATCCCCGCAGCCTGCGGGTTCCACCTCTACCCGTCCGCGCTCGGCGCCGCGACCGACACCTGCACGCTGACGGTCCCGGACCACGGGCTGCTGCCGCTGGATGACCGGGGGCTGCCCGCCGGCCCCGTCCGCGACGACGGCAGCGTCCTGCCCGCCACCGACAACCGGCTCGGGGACGCCGTCCTCGACCACTGCCTGCACGTCCGGGATGACGCGACGCCGAGGTTCGTCCTGCGGCGTCCGGACGGAGCGGGCGTGGCCGTGACCACGTCCCCGGAACTGCGCTGGTTCCAGGTCTTCACCCCCGACGAGCGCTCCGGGATGCCGTACCCCGGCAGACCCGGCGGCAGGGCCGTCGCCGTGGAGCCGATGACGGCCCCGCCCGACGCCCTGAACTCCGGCACCGACCTGGCACGGCTGCCGCCGGGAGGGCACCTGGCGTGCTCCTGGCACGTCGGCCCCGTCACCCCACACCCCTGATCCCCCAAAAGAAAGCCCATCACTCATGGAGTCCGCACAGAACGTCCTCCGGCTCGACGCGAGCTGGGTGGACTATTCGCTGGTCGCACTGTTCTTCATCTTCGTCCTCGGCATCGGCTGGGCGGCGAAGCGCAGGGTATCCAGTTCCATCGATTTCTTCCTCTCCGGCCGGGGACTCCCATCCTGGGTGACCGGCCTGGCCTTCGTCGCGGCGAACCTCGGTGCCGTCGAGATCATCGGCATGTCCGCCAATGGCGTCGAGTACGGCCTGCAGACCATGCACTACTTCTGGATCGGCGCCGTGCCGGCCATGGTCTTCCTCGGCATCGTGATGATGCCGTTCTACTACGGCTCGAAGGTCCGGTCGGTGCCTGAGTTCATGCGCCGCCGGTTCGGCAACGGTGCCCACCTGGTCAACGCGCTGTCCTTCGCCATCGCCCAGCTGCTCATCGCCGGCGTCAACCTGGTGCTGCTGGCCAAGGTGGTCAACGCGCTGCTGGGCTGGCCGCTGTGGGTCACGCTGGTCGTCGCGGCGGCGATCGTGCTGTCGTACATCACCCTCGGTGGACTGTCGGCGTCGATCTACACCGAGGTGCTGCAGTTCTTCGTCATCGTCGCCGCCCTGGCACCGCTGACCATCATCGGACTCAACAAGGTCGGTGGCTGGGGCGGACTGAAGGAGAAGGTCAACGACTTCCAGAACCACGCCTGGCCCGCCCAGGAGCTCTCCGGGTTCGACAGCCCGGTGCTCTCCGTGATCGGCGTCGTCCTGGGCCTCGGCTTCGTGCTGTCCTTCGGCTACTGGACCACCAACTTCGTTGAGGTGCAGCGTGCCATGGCGTCCGATTCGATCGGCGCCGCGCGCAAGACCCCGATCATCGGTTCCTTCGTCAAGCTGTTCATCCCGTTCATCGTGATCGTTCCCGGCATGATCGCCGGGACCATCGTGACGGCCTACAACGACGGTGGGGACGCCGAACCGAACGACGCCATCCTCTACCTCATGCGCGACCTGCTGCCGACCGGGCTGCTGGGCGTCGCGATCGCCGGCCTGCTGGCCTCCTTCATGGCGGGCATGGCCGCGAACGTCTCCGCGTTCAACACCGTGTTCAGCTACGACATCTGGCAGGCCTACGTGGTCAAGGACCGGGAGGACGGCTACTACCTCAAGGTCGGACGGTGGGCCACCGTCGGAGCCACCGTCACCGCGGTCGGCACGGCCCTGATCGCGAACAACTTCGGCAACGTCATGGACTACCTGCAGACGCTGTTCGGCTTCTTCAACGCCCCGCTGTTCGCCACGTTCCTGCTCGGTATGTTCTGGAAGCGGATGACCCCTCACGCCGGCTGGTCCGGGCTGGTCGCGGGCACCGCGGCCGCCATCATCTTCTGGGCGCTGTCGCTGGGCGGGGACCCGGTGGTGGACCTGCCCGGCCAGGGAACGGCGTTCGTCGCCGCCGGCCTCGCCTTCGTCGTGGATATCGTGGTGTCCGTGGTCGTCACCTCCTTCACCGCACCGAAACCGGACAAGGAACTGGTCGGCTTCGTGAAGTCCGTGACCCCGAAGTCCATGCTCGAGGACGCCGAGGAGAAGGAGCTGCCGTGGTACCGCCGCACGGTGCCGCTCGGTGTGCTCGCCCTCGTCATCGCCGTCGCCCTCAACGTGATCTTCGCCTGACACCGGCCGACCTCCCCTGAAAGGAGAACAACAATGAACGAGAACACCGACACCACCGAGAAGCACAGGGCGGGTGCCTTCGACATCCGCACCGTCTCCGCCGCACTGCTGGGCATCTACGGTGTGGTGCTGCTGCTGGTCGCCGCATTCCTCGACCCGGGGGTCAACCCGGACACCGGGGAGGCGAAGTCCATGGCCGACAACGTCTGGACCGGCATCGCGCTGCTCGTCTTCGCCGCGGCCCTGGTCCTCTGGGCCAGGCTGAACCCCGTCGTCGTCGACGAGTCCCTCATCGACGACGACAAGCTCCCCGGCGGGAACGACTGATGGGCGCACACCCCGTCAAGGTCACCGGCACCCGGCTGGCCGACGGCCGGGAACTGATCTACTTCGACGATGATCCCGCCGTCCTGTCCGGTGACGTGTCCCGGGAGCTCACCGACCACCGGGACCTGCCGGAACCGGTGACCGAGTCCGAGATGCGACGCGACCCGCTGACCGGGGAGTGGATCACCTACGCCGCACACCGGAACAACCGCACGTTCATGCCGCCGGCGAACGAGAACCCGCTGGCCCCGACCACACCCGGCAACCTCCCCTCGGAGGTCCCCGCCAGCGACTACGACGTCGTCGTCTTCGAGAACAGGTTCCCGTCGTTCTCCACCCGGATCGCGATGCCCGACGACCCCGCCGACTACCCGTGGCATGTCGACGGCGAGGACATCCTCCCGCGGCGGCCCGCCGCGGCGCGTTGCGAGGTCATCTGTTTCACGCCGGATTCCTCGGCGTCCTTCCGGGACCTCCCACTGTCGAGGATCCGCACCGTCATCGAGGCGTGGACGCACCGGACGGCCGCGCTGTCCGGGATCGACGGGGTCATCCAGGTCGCCCCGTTCGAGAACCGCGGCGAAGAGATCGGGGTGACGCTCCAGCACCCGCACGGACAGATCTACAGCTACCCGTACCTGCCGCCGCGTACACGCAGCATCCTGCAGAACGCCCGGGACCACCGCGGCTCCACGGGACGCGACCTCTTCGACGACGTCCTCTCCGCGGAGCAAAGGGCCGGAGAGCGGATCCTGGCCCGAACGGAGAACTTCACCGTCTTCGTCCCCGCCGGGGCGAAGTGGCCGCTGGAGATCATGCTGGTGCCGAACCGCCCCGTCGGTGACTTCACGGAGCTGACGGAGGAGGAGCGCGCCGAACTCCCGGACCTGCTGAAACCGCTGTACACCGCCGTCGACCGGTTCTTCGAGGGGGTGGAGCGGACCCCGTACATCGCGGCCTGGAACCAGGCGCCGGTGCAGTCCCGGCTCACCGGCGACGATGAGTCCCTGCGTGGCGAGGGACGGCTGCACCTGCAACTGTTCTCCCTGATGCGGTCGCCGAACCGGATGAAGTTCCTCGCCGGCTCGGAGTCGGCCTTCGGTGCGTGGATCAGCGACACCACGCCGGAGTCGGTCGCGCAGCGGTTGCGCGAGGTCTGGCCCGACAGCGCGGACCGGGAGGCATGATGGCCGGCACCCCGGGCGTCGACTGGTGGACCACCAGGGACGACGCACAGCTCGCCGCGGATGCACGGTCATTGTTCGCCGGTCACTTCGACTCCCGGTGCGAGGGCGTGTGGGCGGCACCGGGCCGGGTCAACCTCATCGGCGAGCACGTGGACTACGCCGGGGGAGTTTCGCTGCCCTTCGCGCTGCCGCAGAACACGGCCGCCGCAGTGGGCCGCAGGTCGGACGGCCTGCTGAAGCTCGTGTCGGTGGAGCCGGGCTCCGGCGGCACCGACCCCGAGACCTTCGCGATCGCGCTCGACGACATCGGACCGGGGAACCCGGCCACCTGGGCGGGGTACGCCGCCGGCGCCGTCTGGGCTGGACTGCAGGACGGGGTGGTCCCGCACTGCGGCGGCCTCGACATCGCCCTGGTCTCCGATGTGCCCGTGGGGGCCGGACTGTCCAGTTCCGCGGCGCTGGAGTGCTCGGTGGCGCTGGCGGCGTACGAACTCGCCGTGGGGCATCCCCCGGAGGCGGGCGCGACGGAACGGTTGATCGCCGCATGCATGCGGGCGGAGAACGAGGTGGTCGGGGCGTCCACTGGCGGTCTGGACCAGCGCAGCTCTTTCCACGGACGCCCCGGCCAGGTGCTCGCCGTCGATTTCCTCCGTGACACCGTGGACATGGTCCCCTGTGACCTGGCCGGGGCCGGGTTGTCCCTGCTGATCATCAACACCAACGCGAAGCACCGGCTCGTCGACGGGCAGTACGCCTCGCGCCGGGGGGTGGTCGATGCGGTGGCCGGGTACCTCGGTGTCCCCACGGTCGGTGCCGCCCTGGAGTCCGACCCGTCCTCCAACCTCGATGCGACTGCCGCCGACTGGTCCCGGACACCGGAGGCTCACCGGCTGCTGGGCGGAGGGCCGCTGTCGCAGGAGGACATGTCGGTCACGGCGGTGCACCGCATCACCCACGTCGTCGAGGAGATCCGGCGCACCCGGGAGCAGGCGGTGCCGTTGCTGCGTGAGACCGGTGCGTCCCTGCGGCGGGACGCGGGCGAGCTCGGGGCACTGATGAACGCCAGCCACGACAGCCTCCGCGACCTGTTCGAGGTCACCGTGCCGGAGCTCGACACCGCACAGGAGGCGGCCCTGGCGTCCGGTGCACTGGGAGCGAGGATGACCGGTGGTGGCTTCGGCGGGAGTGTGATCGCGCTGGTCGCGAAGGACGGTGTCGACCCGGTGGCGGCAGCGGTTGCCGCCGCGGCGGCGGACCGGGGCTTCCCGTCCCCGACGTTCTTCACCGCGGAACCGTCCGCGGGTGCCCGGCGTCTGGGGTAGGGGGCGCAGTGACCCGGAGGGGTCCACCCCCGTTTGTCGAGGGCTGGGTCACACCGGGCGGACGGGCGGTGTGGGCGTCGCTACCATCGGTATGTATGGCAACCGAAACCATCAGAGCAGCACGCTACTACGACAACCACGACATCCGGGTCGAGAACATCGAACCGCAGTCGCTGGAGCCCGGCACCGTACGCATCGACGTCGCCTGGTGCGGCATCTGCGGAACAGACCTGCACGAGTACCTGGACGGGCCGATCTTCTGCCCGGCCTGCGGGCAACCCCACCCGATCTCCGGGGAGGACGCCCCGGTCACCCTGGGCCACGAGTTCTCCGGTGTGATCGCCGAGGTCGGCGAGGGTGTCGATGACCTGGCCGTGGGCGACCACGTGGTCGTGGAACCCTACATCATCGGCGAGGACGTGGACACCGGCCCGGACAGCACCACCTACCACCTGTCGGAGAACATGAACTTCATCGGCCTGGCGGGCCGCGGCGGTGGCATGTCGGAGAATATTGTGGTGCGCCGCCGCTGGGTCCACCGGATCGCCGACAGTGTTCCGCTGGATGAGGCGGCACTGATCGAGCCGCTGTCGGTGGGGTACCACGCCGTCCAGCGTTCCGGGATCACCGGGGACAACGCTGCCGGGAAGACCGCCCTGATCGGCGGTGCCGGTCCGATCGGCCTGCTGACCGCAGCGGTGCTGACGGCGATGGGCGTGCGGGTTGTCGTCTCGGAGCTCTCCGAACTGCGACGCCAGAAGGCCCTGGATTCCGGGGTCGCCGATGTCGCGCTGAACCCGGCGGAGGTGGACGTGGCCGAGGAGGTCACGACCCTCACCGACGGCCGCGGCGCGGACGTCGCCTTCGAGTGCACCTCGGTCCAGGTCGTCCTGGACACCCTGATGGATGCGCTGCGGCCGACCGGTGTGCTCGTGGTCGTGTCCATCTGGGGGCACAAGTCGGACTTCGACATGCACAAGCTGGTGATGAAGGAGATCGACATCCGCGGCACGATCGGGTACGTCAACTCCCATCCGGCGACGATCAAGCTGGTGGAGTCCGGGAAGATCGACCTGAAGCCGTTCATCACCGGGAAGATCGGGCTGGAAGGCCTGGTCGACGAGGGCTTCGACACCCTGATCAACCACAACGAGACCGCGGTGAAGATCCTGGTGTCGCCGTCGGGCGAGGGTCTGTAGGCGGCGTCACCGGATCTGGAGGATCCCCTCCGACGAGCCCCAGGCCTTGTCGGCGGTCAGTACCGGGACGGTGAGCCGCTGGCCGAGCGCGAGACACAGCCGATCGGCCAGAGACAGGCTGGCTCCCGGGCGCCAGAGGAGGGCGGCACGTTCCGCGTCATCGGCTGTCACGGGTTCGACCTGCAGTCCGTAGCTCACAAGGAGTGCACGCGCGACGTCCCACTCAGCTCCCGCGCGGATGATCTTCTGTGTGACCTCCGACCAGTTGGCTGCACCGACAACTGCATGCTGCAGGGCCTGCTCCACCCGCTCGGCACCGGGCTCACCGTGGAGGAACGCGAGGATGGCTGAGGCATCAAGAACTTTCACGGGGTCAGGTCTTCCCGAAGAGCTTCCGCACGTCGTTCCTCGATCAGTTCATCGACCAGGTTCGTTCCTGCGAGCTGCTCCCTGATCATGTCTTTGGCCTGTTCGCGGGTAGCCACGACAACACCCCTGTCGGTCTCGATCAGAAGGAGCGGGGTTCCCTGGGTCCACTGCTGTCGCTGGCGCATCTCGGCGGGGATGACCATCCGTCCTCGGTCTCCCATTGCAACATTGAATGTGGTACTCATACCCGCACGATACCACTCGAAACGGCCGGGGCGGAGTCCCGGAAATAGACAGAACAGTCTAGTGTGGTGGGGAGACGACATCACCACCAGAGGAGAACCGCATGTCCAGAACCACCCGCGCTGCACGCACCCTGCGCTCTGCGGGCGCAATCGGCGTCGCCGGAGCACTCGTCCTGACCACCGCCGCCTGCATGGGTGGGGATGACGGCGGCGATGACGACGACACCATCCGCGTCGCCACGTCCCCCGGGCCCTACAGTGAACTCTTCCGGGAGGGCGTCACCCCGATCCTCGAGGAGCAGGGATACGAGGTCACCTTCGACGATTTCACCGAGCTGCAGCAGGCCGACATCGCGCTGAGTGAGGGGAGCGCGGACCTCAACGTCGACCAGCACACCGCCTACATGGACAACTTCAACTCCGAGTCCGGTGGCGACCTGGGCTCCATCGTCCCGATCCCGACCGTCCCGGCCGGGCTGTTCTCCTCGCAGCACACCGACCTGGGGGAGATCGAGGACGGCCAGACCGTGTCGATCCCCGAGGACCCCGCCAACACCTCGCGTGCCTACCGCCTGCTGGTCAAGGCCGGGTGGCTGACGCTGAAGGATGGGACGGACGAGACGGCGGTCACCGCCGAGGACATCGAGGACAATCCCCACGACCTCGACATCCAGTTGGTGGATTCGGCATTCATCTCCCGCGCCATCGACGATGTGGACTGGGCCGTGATCCCCGGCTCCATGTCCTACTCCTCCGGCATCGACACCGACCTGCAGCTGCTGCAGGAGGACCTGCTGCCGGATCTGGAGCTCGTCGCGGTGACCCAGCAGGACCAGGTCGGCAGCGACTGGGCGGAGGACGTGAAGGACGCCTACCTGTCCGATGAGTTCGCCGAGTACCTCGCCAGCCGCGACGAGGACGACTACTGGGTGGTCCCGGAGGCTGACCAGTGAGCGAACTGTACGACGATTCCCTCGACCTGCTGCAGAAGCTCGTCCGCAATGCCTGCGTCAACGATCTGACACCCGACTCGGGCCAGGAGGTCCGCAACGCCGACACCCTGGAGGAGTTCTTCGCCGCGGAGATCGCGTCCGGTGCTGTGGACGTGCAGCGACTGGAACCGCGGCCGGGACGCACCAGCATCATCGTGACCGTCCCGGGATCCGACCCGTCCGCGGAACCGTTGACCTTCCTCGGACACACCGATGTGGTCCCCGTCGACGAGGCACGTTGGACGAAGGAGCCTTTCGGCGCGAAGATCGAGGACGGCAGAATCTACGGTCGCGGAACCGTCGACATGCTTGGGCTCACCGCGCCGATGGCGGTCATCACCCGGACCGTCGCCCGGAAGGCAGCGTCCGGTGAACCACCCCGCGGCACGCTGACCTTCGTCGGTGTCGCCGATGAGGAGGCGCGCGGTGGCCTGGGAGCCGGATGGCTGTCGAAGGAGCACCCGGAGGCGTTCAGCTGGCGTAACTGCATCTCGGAGACCGGTGGTTCACACCTGCCGGTCGGTGATGGTTCGGATGCCGTGATCGTGGCTGTCGGGGAGAAGGGTGCGGCGCAGCGCCGTCTGCACGTCACCGGGGATGCGGGCCACGGTTCGCAACCCTTCGGGCGTGATTTCACCGTCGCACGCATCGCCGAGGTGGCCCGGCGCATCGCCGCGCACCGTCCCCCGGTGTCGCAGAGTGGTCTGTGGCGGGGGTTCGTGGAGTCGTTCCGGTTCTCCCCGGAGGTGCAGGACGCACTGCTGCAGGGCACGGATGACTCCGCGTACCTGCAGTTCGGTGACCTCGCCCGGTACGCCGACGCGGTATCGCACCTGACGGTCTCGCCGACGGTGCTTCGGGCGGGCAAGGCGATCAACGTGCTGCCCAGTTCGGCGTACCTGGAGCTGGACATCCGCCCGCTGCCGGGGCAGAGCGACGGGGACGTGGACGCGGAACTGCGTGTGGCACTGGGGGATCTGGCGGACGAGGTGGAGTTCGAGCGGTTGATCTCGGAACCGGCCGAGGTGTCCACCACGGACTCGCCGTTGTACCGGGCGATCGAGTCGACGGTGGCGTCCTTCTTCCCGGGGGCTTCCGTGGTGCCGGTGCTGTCACCGGGTGGTTCGGACCTGCGCTTCGGCCGTCGGCTGGGTGGGGTGGGCTACGGTTTCGCCCTGAACGCCCGGGAGCGGACGCTGGCCGATGTCAGCGCGCAGCTGCACACCCATGATGAACACCTGTACCTCGAAGATCTGGATTTGACTGTCAGCGCCTACGCTCAGCTGGTAGACACATTTCTGTGAGAAAATTTCTAGGGTTCCGATGTGCTGGCGCTGCTGCGGCAGTCGTCGGACTGGCGGTTGCCGGATGCTCCCCTGCGGAGGACGACCTGGCGGAGCCGACGTTCGTCGAGCAGACCTCCGAGGATTACGCCGAGGACGATGAGCCCGTCGCGCCCGGAACGATGTGTGGTGCGGCGTCCGGAGACACACTGGTGGAGGTGCGCGAGGGGTCGGTGTCGTGCCTGGAAGCCCAGGAGATCATCGACGAGTACGAGGACCGCCGTGAATCCGAGGGCGGTGGCAATACGTTGGCGATGACGGTCGGGGACTGGGATTGTTCCTCGCCCACCGCCGGACGCAGTGCCGAACTCGAGGCCGGGGGGATCTGCTACGGCCCCGACGACGGGGTCATCGCCACACCTCTGCCCACCCGGTAGGCCTCCACGGAAGTTCTACCACTGTTCGGGAGATTGAACTCGCATAACCGCAGGTCGCGGAAAATCCTGCGACTGAAAAGTGGTATAACTTCCCAGTTCACCCCACCGGCCGGTCCGGGTCGGACGACCACTGTGACCAGGAGCCGGGGAACAGCGCCAGATCGACACCGATGGTGGACGCGGCAGCGACAACGACCGCGGCGGAGACCCCGGATCCGCAGTACGCCGCTGATCCGCCGCCCGCCCCGTGGAGGATCGAACGCAACCCGTCCTGCCCCACGAACGTCCCGTCCCCGTCAAGGACGTCCGTCGACGGCAGGTTCTCCGCACCCGGGATGTGCCCGGCCACCGGGTCGACCGGCTCCACCTCGCCGCGGAAACGCTCCGGGGCCCGGGCGTCCAGGAGCTGACCATCCCCGGAGGAGGCGAGGTCGCCCGCCTCATCGGCGCTGAGCACCGGCAACGCACCGGAGTACAGGTCATCGAACGGCACCGTCACCGATCCCCGGCTGTCCACGGCGGCGGACTCACCGGTCTCCACCTCTCCGCCGTACCGTGTCCACGCGGACCAGCCACCGTCGAGGATCCGGACGTCCCGGAGCCCCGCGGCACGAAGTACCCACCAGGCACGCGATGAACCCGCACGGTTCCAGTCGTCGTACACGACAACAGGTGTCCCGTCGTCCACGCCCCACCGGCGCAGCGAGGCCTGCAGGTCCGGCCCCGACGGCAACGGGTGCCGACCGCGTCCCGCCACGGAATGGTCGCTGAGCTCGGTGTCCAGGTCAACGTAGCGTGCCCCGGGGATGTGTCCGGCGGCGAAGTCGGCGCGTCCGTCCGGATGCTGCAGCGTCCAACGGACATCGAGGACGACGGTGGAATCCAGATGGGCGGCAAGTTCTGCGGCGGTGATGAGGGTCATGTCCCCTCTCTACCGGAATCCGGTTGGGTTCGTGGCGAACACAACTGTCGACGCGGCGGACACCTCCGCGGCAGAGTAGGTGCACTGGACCCACCACGTAAGGAGACACCCATGACCGACACCACACTGGCCACACCCCGCACCGACTGGGAAGCGTGGCGTGGGGACCGCCGGGCCGCCGTGACCGCACCCGACGGACCCGCTGCACTGACCGGCACGCACTGGATCACCGCGACTGATGTGGACGGGGCCGTGGAGATTCCCGGTGTCCCGGGACGCTGGTACTCCGAGCGGGACGCCGTGCTCGGCGTGGACTTGCCGGGGGCGTGGGGTGGCCCCACCGTCCGCCTGGCCCCGGGCGAGCGTACCGCCCACGGCGAGGTGACTCTCGTCGGGCACTCCCGGGCCGGCACCGCAGCCCTGCGCACCTTCGACACCACCTCCGCGAACTACGCCGACGTGGCGGACATCGACGTCTTCGACCACGACGAGCGCTGGGTCGTGCCGGCAACATTCACCGCCGAGCCCGCGACCGTCACCGTTGCCAGTGCCGACGGGTTCACCGCGGACGGCGAGGTCGCCGGGTGGCTGACTTTCCGGGTCCCGGACGGTGGCGAGCACCGGCTGCAGGTCAAGGAGACCGACGAGGGCTTCTTCGCCTCCTTCGCCGACGCGGGGCGTGAGTCCGGCGACCGGACCTTCGGCTTCCGCTTCCTCCGGGTCCCCGCGCCGGACGCCGACGGTAAGGTCACCATCGACTTCAACCGGGTGCAGCTCCCGGCATTCGCGTTCTCCGCGGCATTCCTGTGTCCGCTCCCGTCGCAGGAGAACACGCTGGACACCGTGGTTGCCGCAGGCGAGAAGCGCGTGGTGCGGGCGGGATAGTTACGTGACCGCGTCGCGGAGGATCCGGATGGCCTTCGGGCCGACACCGTGCCACTGGGCGACGTCGTCGAGCGCATGACCGGCCAGATCGGCCAGGCTGGTGACTCCGTGCGCGACCAGGGCTTTCGTCGCTGGGTTGCCGATGGCTCTCGGCAGGTCACCGACCTCACCGGCCACGGCGTCGTCCGCGGCGGCGAGGGGCCCGGCGAGCTCGGACGGTGCCGCGGCGAACCAGGCCCGGCGCACCCAGTGGTTGGTCTCCATCCCGTTGAGCTCCGCCAGCGGTGTGTTCTGCGGGGCGCCGTCGGTGTCCGGGTGAAGGATCAGGGTTTTCCCGGTGGTCACGGTGACGAAGACGGTCCCGTGCACCGAGAACTCACCGCTGTCCTCCTCGACCCCGGGCAGGGCGAGGGCGGCCTTGCGGACCTGTGCGGGTGTCGTCATACCAGTCCACGGTACCGGTTCACCGCTGCGGCGATGTCCTGCGGACGTACCCCGGCACGACGGCCCGGGTGGCGTCCCCGGTGGGGCACCAGGCCGGTGACGGCACGCGTCGCCTCGTCCAGGGAGACCTGTCCGTCCAGATTCAGTGCCGCCAGGGCCGCGGCGATCGCGCAGGTCTGCGAGGGGTCGACCAGCTGGGAACAGGCGGAGAGGTCGATGGCGTCGTCGCCGACGCGGATCGAGTCCAGACCCTTGCCCTGGGGTGGGCGGGACCCTTTCCGTCCCTTGCCCGGGGACCTGAACGTGACGGGGGAGGGGACGCGGGGCCGCGGCATCCGGAACGCCCCGGCGTCCCGGTGCGGCTCGGCCAGGTCCCGGGCACGGCCCGTGACATCGACAGGACGGTAGGCGTCCAGCATGATCACGGTGTCCGCCACGTCGATGAACATGCCGGAGCCGCCCGCGACCAGGACTGTCGAGACACCGTGGTCGGTCCACAGGGAACGCACCCGGTCGACCAGTGGGGTGATCGGTTCCTTGGCGGACGGGACCAGGGTGCGCATCCGGTCGTCCCGGATCATGAAGTTCGTCGCCGAGGTGTCCTCGTCGATCAGCAGGGTTGTTGCCCGTGCATCGAGGGCCTCGACCAGCCCGGCGGCCTGTGACGTGGACCCGGAGGCGTTGGTGGTGGAGAAGCCGGCGGTGTCGGCACCGCCCGGCAGGTCATGGAGGAACGCGGAGATGTCCACGTCCGTGACCGACCGGCCGTCCTCCGCGCGCAGCGACGCAGCCGTCGGGTCGGTGACGGAGAATTCCCGCCCGTCGCCGGGAACGTGGTTGTAGATGCCGAGCTCCACCGCCTTGAGCAGGGTGGACTTCCCGTGGTAGCCGCCGCCCACGATCAGCGTGACCCCCTGCGGCACGCCCATCCCGGACACCGTGCGCCCCGAGGGCAGGGTCACGCTGTGCCGCAGGGAGTCCGGGGCGGTGAACGGCACGGCACCGGCGAGAGGACGCTGCGAGTTCCCCGCTTCCCGGGGCAGGACGGACCCTTCCGCAACGAAGGCGACAAGGCCGAGGCGGTGCAGTTGCCCGCGGAGGTGCTCCTGGTCACCGTACGTTTCCACGGCAGTGCCGAGGTCGGCCCAGTCGGTGTCGGACAGATCGAGCAGCGCGTCCCGGATCACGCGGGGAAGGACCTCGCACAGCAGGGTCGCTGCGGCGCGACCGCGGATCCGGCGGCCCCCGGCGGGCAGGGCCGCCTCCAGGCGTACATGGATGGTGCCGCCGTCGATGACCACGCTGGCCCGGTCGAGGACCTGTTGGCCGGGGGCGTCGATGGTGAGGAAGCCGGAGCTTTTCCCGCCGTCCGGGGAGTGCCGGCTGACAGCCGCGGCGACGCGCCGGGCCAGGTGGTCGCGGACCGGCACGTCCTCCCCGGAGCCGACGCGGATGCCGGTGACCTCCAGCGGGACGCTGACCTGGATCAACGACGGTGGGGCGAAGGGGTCGGCCTGCACCTTGTCGACGGTGAGCCCGAGGTGGTCACCGGGGTCGCCGATGCTGAACCGCCGCCCCGTGAGTTTCTTGTAGGCGCCGTACCCGGCGCCGTCGAGACCGGTGAGTTGCTGGTGGAGCTGGTCGGCAGTGCCCATGGCCGCCCACCGTATCAGTCGGGGGTTACACCGTCGGCGTCGTCCAGCCAAGCTTCGGCGCCAGCGACCCTGCGATGTCACCGAGGAGCTGCAGGTAGTCGTCCTGCGCGAAGGTGAACGGCAGGGCGAAGGCGACCTCATCCACCGCCCGGAACGCCGACAGGTCCAGCAGCTGCTCGGCGATCTCGTCGGAGGTGCCGATCAGGTCCGGGGCGGTGATCATCTTCTTCGGCCCGAATGCCTGGAGCCTGCCGACCCCGACCTCCTTGCGGTGCTGCACATAGGCCTCGTACCTGCGTTTCTGGTCCTCCGTCGCCGAGTCGGTGGGGATGATGACCAGACCCTGCGACACCCGTGGCGTCCCGCCGAGGACACCGGAGTAGTGCTCGCGGTACAGGTCGATCTGGGCGCGCTGGTTCTCGTCGAAATCCTCGCTGGTCTCCGCGGAGATCACGCTGGAACTCAGCAGGTTCAGGCCGTGCTCGGCGGTCCACTGCGTCGACGAGCGTGATCCGGAGCCGTACCACAGCCGGTTGACCAGTCCAGGGGCATGCGGCTGGACCTGGTTAGTGAACTCCTCGGTGTTCTCCACCTGTGGGAAGGCAGCCACCTCGTCGCCGCGGACGGCCTCCATGAGCCGTTCCACCCTCCGCTTGGAGAAGTCCTCCGCCCCGGCGGTGTCCGGGTAGAGGGCGTCCCTCCAGCTGTCGAAACGCATCGGGGTGCCGACGGAGACCCCGGGGTTCAGCCGGCCGCCGGTCAGCACATCCACCGTGGCCATGTCCTCGGCCAGGCGCAGCGGGTTCTCCGGGCCCAGCGGAGTCACTGCCGTGCCGAGGTGGATACGGCTGGTGCGCTGGGACGCGGCGGCGATGACGGTCATCGGGGAGGTGATGCCGTGCTGCATGTGCCGGTTGCGCAGCCAGGCGCTGTCGAAGCCGAGTTTCTCGCCGTGCTCGATGAGCTGCAGCGTGTTCTCGATGCCGGTTCCGGGGTCGGACGGGTCGAAAGTGCCGATGGTGAGGAAGCCGAGGCGGCGCAGCGGGAGGTTCGTGTCGGTGGTGTCGTCGATGCTCATGTCTTCACTCTAGACCCAAGTGGTTGACGTGTCACCTTTGTGGTCGGTGCTATCTCAACCCGAACCCGGCCTTCTCCAGGATCCGCCGCAGGAACTGGCGCTTCGTCCTGGTCGCGGATCTCCCCGACATCCTGGTCAGGGTCTGCGCCGACCACTGCGGATGCTGGCCGTAGCGGGAGAAGTACCCGGCCAGTGCCTCGTTGTAGCCGTCCAGCAGTTCGGCGCGCTCCGCGGCGCCGGCGGCGTCCGCCCGGTTGTTGTAGCGGTCGTGGTGCAGGAACAGTTCCCGGGGGAGACGCGGCTTCACCCCGGCGTTCTCCTCCGGGTCGCCCCAGCCCACCGCCAGGCCGAGGAAGGGGACCACGGTCTCCGGCAGTCCCAGGATCTCCTGGATTCGCTCGATGTCGTTGCGCAGCGAGCCCAGGTACACCGTGCCCAGGCCCAGCGACTCGGCGGCGACCACCGCATTCTGTGCTGCGATCCCGATGTCGAGGGCCGCCATCATCGGTTCGTCCAGGTAGTCCAGGGCGCCGAGGTCATGGGGAGGACGCTTCGCCACGCCGTGGATCTCCTCGTCGTCCCCGTCGGCGCCTGCGGCGTCCCGCACCTGCTGCGCGAGGAAGCGGGGCTGGGAGAAGTCGATCAGCCACACCAGGACCGCCGGGGCGGTCGCCACGTGCGTGGACATCTGCTTGCCGATGCCCGCGATCTCCTGCTTGATGCCGTCGTCGCGCACCGCCACGACCGAGACGACCTGCTTGTTCGATGACGTCGCCGCCGACTGTGCCGCGGCGGTGAGGGTGTTCAGGGTGGTGTCGTCGATCCCGCGGTCCTGCCACAGGCGCACGGAACGGTGGCGCAGAATCGTGTCGAGGGTGTCGTTCCAGGTGTTCCCGTCGGGACTCCACTGCTGCTGACGGCCGTAGCGGGCGGTGAGGCGGTCGTCGGGGGTGTCGGTCATGCCAGTCCTTCGGTGAGCAGGTCGTTCAGTCGGTCGAGGGCGGTCTGCCAGCCGGGCCGGGCGGCGTCGGCGGTGGCCCCGGCGTCCGGGCCCCCGATGGTGTTGGTGAAGGTCAGCTCCGTGGTTTCGGCGTCCTCCGTGCCGGACGCGACGAGGTCGAACCGCAGGACCTCGGTGTCCCAGGTGTACTCCAGCGCGGTCGGTGGCCTGTAGGTGGTGACCTCGCCCTGGCCGACCAGTCCCGTGTCCGCGATGAACATCAGTTGCCGGCCCGCGCCGAAGGTCAGCAGGGACCGGTCGTAGTCGAGGGTGTCCACGAACCACCTGCGCAGGTGCTCGGTCCGGGTCAGCGCGCGGAACACCTTCACCGGGCTCGTCGGTAGCTGGACGTGGAGTTCGACTGTTGTCGTCATGCACCCATCCTGCCATTGCATGCAACGGGAGAGGACGGGGACGGCGCCGGAGATGACCGGTGCCGTCCCCGTCCATGGAGGAGAACAGGGGTGCTGCTACGTTTCCCCGGTGTCCGGTTGCTTCGGTCCCGACCACAGGGTGCTGAGTGTGTCGGCGACCTGGGAGGGGGACGCGAAGCGGGCGGTCATCGTGGGGGCGTTCGTCATCGACGCGGTCATGGTGGCGGTGCCTTTCCGTGGTGGTGTGGTGTTTCCGTGTGTGACAGGGCGTTCGCCCTGCCTCACAACAAACAATCTAGACCGAGCTGTCTATAGGGTCCAGGATTCCGGTCACCGCGAACCGATCGCCGAGTTACATCGGACTGACCGGGGTCTGCCGTCCGTCGTCCCCGTCGGCGTCCACGTGCCAGTCCAGCTCGACATCGCCGGTGTCCGCTACACCGAGGATCTCCGCGAGCCTGGCACGCACCCCGGCCTCCAGCTCCTCGAAGTCCGAGCCCCACACGTACGCGCCCTCGACCCCGGCGACCGCGGCACACCAGGTCCCGTCGTCACGCACCACTGTCACAGCGTAGGAACTGTTCGCCATCACTCACTCCAATCTGTTGTCCGACACCCACCGCGACAGTGAGTGCCGGTTGGTCTGCTGGGTCTTGCGCAGCACGTTCGACACGTGCGTCTCCACCGTCTTCACCGAGATGAACAGTCGTTCCGCCATCTCCCGGTAGGTGTAGCCACGGGCCAGCAGCCGCATGACCTCCTTCTCCCGGGGAGTCAACGAGGACAGCATCGACTGGTCCGCGTCCGGGGGGAGGGGGGCGGCGTCCGCGTCGGCGGTGTCCACCGGTTCCGACGGCCCGGCGGCGAAAGCATCCAACACGTAGCCGGCGAGCCGGGGCGAGAAGACCGCGTCGCCGGTGTTCACGCGCAGGATACTGTCGACCAGTTCACGGCCGTCGATGGACTTCGTCACGTAACCCCGCGCCCCGCCGCGGATCAGCGAGATGACGTCCGTGGGGTCATCCGACACGCTCAACCCCAGGAACCGGGGACAGTCACCCTCCGGATCCGCCCCGTCCAGCACCTGCTGCAGCACGCGCAGGCCACCGCCGTCGGGCATGTGCACGTCCAGCAGCACGACCTGCGGGCCCACCTCCCGGATACCGGCGACCGCCTCGGCGACCGCACCGGCCTCGCCGACAACCTCCACGCCCGGGTGGGAGGTGAGCTCCGCGCGGACGCCCGAGCGGAACATCGAGTGGTCGTCGACGAGGTACACCTGCACGGTGTCTGTCACGTCTCTGCCATCCTTCCCGTCGTACTCACAGCCGCAGAATGACCTCGGTGCCGAAATGCCCGGTGTCGATCTCCACGGTACCGCCCGCGCGCTCCATCCGGTCCAGGATCGACGACCTCACCCCCTGACGGTCGGCCGGGATCGCATCGACGGTGAACCCGGGGCCACGGTCACGCACGAACAGCTCCGTGTCATGGGCGACCTCCAGGTACACGTTGATCTCCGCGCACCCGGAGTGCTTCGCCGCGTTGACCATCGCCTCGCGTCCGGCGAGCAGCAGGGCCAGGTCCTCCTCCGAGGCGTCGCGGTCCTCACCGACGATCACCGGACGGATCTGCACCCCGAAGGTATCCTCCACCTCGCCGCAGGCGACCCGCAGGGCGCCGAACAGGGTCTCGGTGCGCACCGATTCATCCGGGGCGAACAGCCACTGGCGCAGCTGGCGTTCCTGGCTGCGCGCCAGCTGGGCGATCTCCGGGTCCCCGGCCTTCTTCTGGATCAGGGTGAGGGTCTGCAGCACCGAATCGTGGATCCGTGAGGCGATCCGCGTCCGCTCCTCCTCGGCGGCGCGTTCCCGCGCGTTCGCGTTCGCCATCGACCACAGACGCAGCCACAGCGGGATCAGGACGGCGACGAGCCCCAGGATCATGGCGAAGGCAGCGATCACCGCGGGCACGATCACGCTCCCGCCGTCCGATTCGCCGCGGGCGCCGAAGACCACGTAGCCGATGCCGACGACCAGCAGCACCAGCCCGCCGAGCAGGCTCGCCCACTGCAGACCACCGGGGGAGCGCTTCGTCCTCCCGGTGCCGCCGGTCATCGCGTCCGGACCGAAGGTGCGCCACACCAGCAGCACACCGCCGGCCAGCAGGATAACGCTCAACGCGACCTGCGGACGGGTCGCACCACCGGCGGCCAGCAGCACCACGGCCAACACCACGAACCAGCGGTCCCGGGCACTCTTCGGACGGTTGACCAGCTCCGTCGACAGCCCACGCCGCGACATCGTGGCCAGTGCCGCCGGGTTCGTGCCCTCCTCGGCGGTCGCCACCCGGCTGGTGAACACCCACAGTGCACCGTAGGCGACCATGCCCAGCCCGGCGATGGCATTCATCAGGGCGAACACCAGACGGACCACGGTCAGGCGCACGCCCAGGTGCGCGGCGACGCCCGTGCACACCCCGGCCATCAGCTTGCCCTCGGCGACCCGGTGGAGGTCCGGGGACGGGGGCGCTGGGCGTCGGAGCTGGGCAGGGTTGTGCGGCATACCGACAACACTGCCAGGTCCGCCGGTGTCCGGGGTATGGGGGATGACCCTGAGTTCCGGATGTCAGGGTGGAAGTCAGGGGCTTCCCTGATGTGCTTTGCTGGTGGGAGCCGAAGAATGAGAGCCATGAGCACAAACATCGAAACCACCATCCGCGAGATGTGGACGACCCGCCCGGTCCGCTTCCCGCGCAGCCAATCCCAGCGCACCTGGTTCTTCGGCGTCTGCGAGGGCATCGCCGTGCGCTACCAGGTGTCCCCGCTGCTGATCCGTCTGCTGTTCGTCCTGCTGACGTTCACCGGCGGCGTCGGCCTGTGGGTCTACGGCGCGGCACTGCTGGTCTTCCGCCGCTACTCCGTGCCGAAGACCCCGTTCGACGTCCTGGTCCGGAGCGAACGCGACCCCCGGTTCGAGGAGGACCGGTCGGTCGCCATCGGCACCCTGATCACGGGCCTGGTCTTCCTGGTTCTCGGCGGGATCTTCAGTGGCGGTATCACGCTGACCGGCCTGATCGTCTCCGCCGCGGTCACCGGCGTCGTCTGGTGGCTGCTGCACGAGCGCACCCCGGTGCCGCCGGCCGGCCTGCTCGACCGTGACGACGTCACCGGGGTCACCACCCCGGCCGCCACGCCCACCCCGACGGCCCCGGCTGCGGCACCGGCGTCCGAGCAGGACGCGCCGACCATCGACCTCGGTGAGGTCTCCACGGCCAGCGGCTTCGAACCGCCCCGCCGCCAGCCGCCGTCATGGGACCCGCTGGGCACCGCCCCCTTCGCCTGGGACCTCCCGGACCCCGGCATCCCCGCCGACGAGGAGTCCGGCACCACGACGTCCGCGAAGAAGAAGCGCACCGGACTGAAGGTGTTCATCATCGGCCTCGTCCTCGCCGTGGTCCTGGGCATCACCGGGCTGTTCAGCGCCGTCTTCTCCAGCTGGGGCGGCTTCTCCACCATCGAGAACGACCGCACCCAGGGCACCTTCGTCGGCGGTCCCGTCCAGGTCCAGGACCTGCCCGCCAACTACGGCTACGAGTACACGATGAGCTCCCAGCAGCTGGACTTCGCCGACGCACAGGTCGACCAGGACAGCACCATCGACCTGCAGGCCACCATGAGCTCGGTCATCATGACCTTCCCGGAGACGACCAGCGGGCCGTCCTACCGGGTGGAGGTCAACTGCCCGCAGAGCTCGATGAGCGACATCGACTGCGACAGTTTCAACGGCACCCAGGTGCGCGGCAGCGGCGACAGGGACGACGACACCGAGCACACCGTGACGGTCAACGTGAACGCCACGATGTCGGAGGTCCGCTTCGAGCAGTTCAGCTGACCAGTGCGGCCCCGCACTGCGCGTCCAGGCGCAGCAGTAGGGCCTTCAGCTGTGTCGCGGCCACCGCGGGGTGCTCCGGATGCCACTGCACCCCGGTGACGGGGGCACCGCGGTGGACGACCGCCTCGATGATCCCGTCCTCCGCACGGGCCGCCACCCGCAGTCCGGACCCGAGGACGTCGATGGCCTGGTGGTGGGTGCACAGCACCGGCTGGTCCGGGACGATGCCGGGGTCACCGGTGACCCGCGTGGGGACGAAGGGGTCACTCTGTCCGGGGCGCCGGTGGCCGCACATGTCCTGGACGAGTGTCCCGCCGAAGGCGACGTTGATCAGCTGCAGTCCCCGGCAGATCCCCAGCAGGGGGGTGCCGGATGCCGCGGCGTCGCGGATGACCCGGAGGTGCGCCCGGTCGGCGGCGGGGACGTGCCCGGCAGCGCCCGGGTAGCCGGGGCGGCCACCGTAGAGTTCGGGGGAGACGTCCTCGCCGCCGGCGACCACGACGAGGTCGGCGTCCGGCGCCTGTGTGTCGCCGGCGATGAACTCCGCGGACCAGCCCAGTGCTCCGACGGTCCCGCGGACCGCATCGTTGAGGGTGGTGATCAGCGCCTGGAAGGCCGGGTCTTGGGGACGGTCGTCGGTGGGGTGGTGGACTACGACCCGGCGGGGGGTCATGCGGGTTCGTCCGGGTAGGCGGTCACGGCGAGGAACCGGATCGGCAGTTCGGTGAGCTCCACCGGTCCGTGGACCGCCTCACCGTCGAGCAGCAGGGCGTCGCCGGGGCGCATCCGGAAATCGGTGTCCTGGTGGCGGTAGAGCATGTCACCCTCCAGCATGTACAGCAGCTCCGTGCCCGGATGCTGGAAGCGGGGATGGGTCTCCGAGCGGTCGTGCAGGGTGACCAGCACCGGCTCCAGGTGGGGGCCGGAGGTCGTGTCGCCGTGGCCCCGGAAGGATCCGAGTAGTTCGTAGATGTGGTTGTGCCGGGTGCCCCGGCCGTTGATGCGGGTTCCCGTGCCGGCCGGCGTGTAGGCCGCGGGACGCTCCACCTGGGCATCGGTGAACAGCGTGGACACCGGGGCGTCCAAGGCCTCGGCGAGCCGTGCGACCGAGGTCAGGGAGCAGGACGTCTGCGCGTTCTCGATCTTCGACAGCATCGCCTTCGACAGGCCGGCGCGTTCCGCCAGTCCGGCGACCGACATGCCCCGGGACGTCCGGAGCGAGCGGACCCGGTTCCCCAGCCCCACCTCGATGGACCTGTCCTCGACCGTGCCGGAGTCCGGGGTGATCTCGTGGTCGGGGAGTTGCTCTGCGGTGGCCATGGGGTCACATCGTAGCGTCATCGCATCTCTCCCGCCCCCGCATACGGGTGCAGGCTCAGCGTCAGGTCGTTCTCGGCGAAGCGTGACAGCCGGAAGTCCTCCGGGCGGACGTCCGGGTCCTGTGAGTCGCCGATGAGCAGCAGGTCAGCGACGAGGTCGGCGACGGCCGGTGCGATCTTGTAACCGTGCCCGGCGAAACCCACGGCCAGGAACAGGCCGTCGACCCCACTGGGCCCGATGATCGGGTTGTAGTCCGGGGTGGTGTCGTAGCATCCGGCGTAGGAGCTGGTCAGCGCGGGGTTCGGCATGTCCGGCAGGCGGTGCATGAGTTTGCCGATGGTCCATTCCACGAAGTCGTCGTCGGCCCTGTTGGGGTAGTGGTCGGGGTCCGCCCAGTGCGGTTCCGCGTGGTCGGAGTTGCCGCAGAGGATGTCGCCGTTGGGCTCGCCGCACAGGTACTGCAGGCTGACCAGGTCGGACAGGACGGGGACACGACCCAGATCCTCGCCGGGGTTGATCAGCATCAGCTGGGCGCGTTGGGCGTACACCGGCAGATCCAGGCCGGCCGCCGTGCCCAGTTCGCGGGCCCAGGCACCGGTGGCCAGAATGACCTGGCCGGCGCCGACGGTGCTTCCGTCCTGCAGCTCCACCCCGGTGACGGCGCCCGCGTGGCCGCGGGTGAAGCCGGTGACCGCGGTGCCGGTGCGGATTCTCGCACCTTGCTTCCGGGCGGCGACGGAGAAGGCCATGCCGAGCATCGGGGCGTCGCCACGTCCGCCGAGCGGTTCGTAGGCGATGGAGGCGAAATCGTCGACGTGCAGGTCGGGCCAGAGCTCGCGGGCCCGGTCGCCGGGGATGAACTCCACGTCGACCCCGAGCTCCTGCTGCATGGCGATGTTCGCGGCCAGGGCCTCCACGTTGTCCTCACCGACGCCGACCATGTACCCGCAGTTCCGGAAGCCGCAGTCGTCGTCGAGGATGTCGGTGGCGTTGTGCAGGAACTTCGTGCCGGTCCAACCCATCTTCGCCACCGAGGGGGCGCCGTAGTGGGCACGGACGACACCGGAGGATTTGCCGGTCATCCCGGCGCACAGCTGGTTCCGCTCGACGACGAGCACACTGTTCTCCCCGCGGGAGGTCAGGCCCCAGGCGATGGCGAGGCCCTCGAGGCCTCCGCCGACGATGACGTAGTCGTATGTGGTGTCCATGGTCTTCCGCTCTCTGCTATCGTGGTCCCTGAGATTCTCCATGTGAATCATCGAGTAATGATATGAAACCTACTGAATGTGACGGACCATGACAACCCCAACCTCCCCCGTGACCATCGCCGCCGACATGGACGCCCCGGCCCTGATGACACGTTTCCGCACCATGTGGGACGAACTGGCCACCATCGGCGTCGGGGCGTCCGGCGTCCGGCGCTTCTCCTGGACCGGTGAGGACCGCCGCCTGCGTGACTGGTTCACCGCACAGGCGGTGTCCCGGGGGATGGACGTCGCCACCGACCGCAACGGCAACCTACGGGCCTGGTGGGGTGAGCCGGAGGACGGCGCCGTCGCCACCGGCTCGCACCTGGACTCCGTCCCGGACGGCGGCCTGTGGGACGGCCCCCTGGGCGTGGTCCTCGGTTTCCTCGCCGTTGACGTCCTCGCCGCAGCGGAGCAGGACGGCCGGTTCACCCGCCGGCGCCCCCTCGCCGTCGTGGACTACATGGATGAGGAGGGTGCCCGGTTCGGGGTCGCCTGCCTGGGCTCGAAACTGATGAGCGGGGCCATTGCCGCCGGCACCGCTCGGGAACTCACCGACGCCGGGGGAACGACCCTCGCGGAGGCGATGACGGCGGCGGGGGCCGACCCGCAGGCGATCGGGGAGGACCCCGCGGAGCTGGCCCGGGTCGGCGCGCAGGTCGAGGTGCACATCGAGCAGGGGAGGAACCTGGTGGGGTTGGACGCGCCGGTGGGTGTGGCCACCGACATCTGGCCGCACGGGCGCTGGGAGTTCACCTTCGACGGGGTCGCCGACCACGCGGGGACCGCCCGGTTGGGGGACCGCAGGGACGCCGCACTGCCGTTCGCCACCACCGTGCTCGCCGCGCGGTCGGCCGCCGAGGATCTCGGCGCCCGGGCCACCTTCGGACGGTTCCACGTCGAACCCGGTGGCCCGAACGTGGTGCCTGCGACGGTGGTGGCGTTGCTCGACGCCCGCGCCGCCGACGACGCCACCCTGGACGCCCTGGTCAACCATGTTTCCGCCGCTGCCGACGGTGCCGCACAGCAGCACGGGGTGGAGCTGTCCGTGACGCGGCTGTCCTATGCGCCCGTCGTCGGATTCGACCCGGACCTGCGCGACCTGCACGCCAAGCTCGCCGCCGACGCCGGGGAGTACCTCCCCGAGTTGCCGACCCAGGCCGGGCACGACTCCGGGATCCTGGCGGCGCGCGTGCCGACCTCCATGCTGTTCGTGCGCTCGCCGCACGGCATCTCCCATTCGCCGCTGGAGGACGCCGCCGAACAGGACGTGGTCGCCGGACTGCGGGCGCTGGTCCGGTCGCTGGCCCAGCTGATGTCCCGTGAGCGTTAACGGCAGTGAAATCGCCGGGTGACTGCCCGGCAAAACCGTCCACGCATAGTGGGGGAATGGAACTCATCGTGTACTGCCAGGGCGGCGGAACAGTGTGTGCGGAATGGCTGGACAGTGCGCGGGGCCGGAATGTCGAGCCGGTGCAGGTCCGCGTCCGCCACGCCCAGTCCGGACCGGGGACCAGGACCAGTCCGTGGGCCGGCGGACGCTTCCACGGGGGTGTGGTCGGCACGGTGGAGACCGGCATCGCCCTGGGCCGCGACCGCGGACTCACCGGGCTGATCCAGCTGCGCCGGGCACTGGCGGCGCCGTCCGGGCCGGAGGGGGTGCACATCAGTGTCGCCGGGGTCGACTGGCAGGTGCGCACGGTGGTCGGTGCCGCGCTCGACATGGGGGTCCGGCCCGGGGACGTCCGGACGTTCACCGCCCCGGAGGACGGTCGGGGAGCCACCGTGGTCCACTGCAGGGGCTGTGACGGGGAGGTCCTCGCGCCGGGCACACGCCTCGGTGACGAGGTGGAATGCCCCCGTTGCCAGCGCGGCCTCTCCGTCCCGGAGAACGCGGTGGAAGCTTAACCACCCGGAAACAGTGCCGAGACACGGGGGCAAAGGCTCGACCCTAGGGTTTCTTATTGTTCAACGAAGTATCTTCCTAGGAGTCAGAACACATGACCAGTGCATCCGGTACCGCCATCAACTTCCGCTACCTCAGCGAACCCGACATGATCGAGGCGGGCGTCAGCGACATCGCGCGGTGCGTCGACGTCATGGAGGAGACACTCATCCTGCTCAACCAGGGTGACTACATGATGGCCGGTCTCAACCACAATTCCCACGGCGCAATGATCTCCTTCCCCGAGGACCCCGGGTTCCCCGGGATGCCGGCGGACGGCCCGGACCGCCGGTTCATGGCCATGCCCGCCTACCTCGGCGGCCGCTTCAACAACACCGGCGTGAAATGGTACGGCTCAAACGCTGAGAACAAGAAGGACGGCCTGCCCCGTTCCATCCACGTCTTCGTCCTCAACGACACGGTCACCGGGGCGCCGAAGGCCATCATGAGCGCCAACATCCTCTCGGCGGTGCGCACCGGCGCCGTCCCCGGGGTCGGCGTGAAGTACCTGTCCAACCCGGACTCCACCGTCCTGTCCGTGGTCGGACCGGGCGTGATGGCGCGCACCAACACCGACGCGGTCCTGGCGCTGCGTCCCGGCATCACGACCATCAAGCTCAAGGGACGCAGCCAGCGGGGCATCGACGGCTTCACCGAGTTCATCAGGGGGAAGTACCCGGACGTCACGGTCATTCCCTGCGACTCCATCGAGGACGCGGTGGCCGACGCCGACATCGTGATGGCCGCGACGACCACCGACGCCGCCGGCCCGTCCGCCTTCCCCTACTTCAAGGAGGAGTGGCTCAAGCCCGGCTGCCTGGTCGCCGCGCCCGCCGCCGCCCGCTTCGACGACGAGTTCCTGGCCGGCAACGCCCGCCTGGTGCTCGACGCGTACGGCCTCTACGAGGCGTGGGAGGAGGAGTACGGCACCGAGGCCTTCGTGATGCTCGGCATTCCCGGCACCCGCTGGTACGACCTGGTGCGGGAGGGGCAGCTGGAGAAGGAGAAGATCGAGGTCGTCGCCGACGTCGCCGAGGGGAAGGCCCCGGGGTGGGATCCGGAGAAGGTCACCCTGTACTCCGTGGGCGGCATGCCCGTCGAGGACGTCGCCTGGGCCACCGACCTCTTCGCCACCGCCGAGGAGAAGGACATCGGCACCGTGCTGAACCTGTGGGACAAGCCCGAACTCGCCTAGGTGAGCATCGTTCATCAACAGGAAACGTCGGCGGGACACCGCCGCAACGCGTTCCACATAGATTCATGTCCGACATTTAGATACCCCGACTGACGTAAAGGAATGACAATGCCTGCTGCAGATGTAGCGTGGATCCTCGCCGCGTTCTCCCTGGTTCTGCTGATGTTCCCCGGCCTGGCGATGCTGTACGGCGGCATGCTGAACGGCCGGAGCGTCCTCAACATGATGATGATGGTGATGTCGTCGTTGGCGGTCACCACCGTGGTCTACGTCCTGGTCGGCCATGGCCTGGTCGTCGGTGACACCGTCGCCGGACTGCGGCTGATCGGCGACCCCTTCGAGTTCGCCTTCTTCGACGGCCTGATGACCGATGACGGGGCGGGCACCACCCTGGACGCCGCCTTCTTCACCCTCTTCGCCGCGATCAGCGTGGCGCTGGTCGCCTCCGGCGCGGCGGGACGAATGAAGTTCGACGCCTGGATGATCTTCTCCGCGATCTGGGTCCTGCTGGTCTACGCCCCCATGGCCCATTGGGTCTTCGCCGGGGACGACGACGAGGCCGGAACCACGGGCGGCTGGATGATCAACGTCCTCGACCTGCACGACTACGCCGGCGGCACCGCCGTCCACATGAACGCCGGCGCGGCCGGCCTGGCACTGGCGATCTTCCTTGGACGCCGCGCGAAGAAGGACGACAAGCCGCACAACCTGCCGCTGATGCTCATCGGTGCCGGCATGATCGCCATGGGCTGGATGGGCTTCAACGGCGGTACCGCCGGTGCCGCGGACTTCCTGGCGCAGTACGTGATCCTGACCTCGCTGCTGTCCCTGGCCGGCGGCATGCTCGGCTTCATCATCATGCAGCGCATCTTCAACGGCCACTACACCCTGCTCGGCCTGGGTACCGGCATGATCGCCGGTCTCGTCGGCATCACCCCGGTGGCGGACGCCGTCCACCCGGTCGGTGCGATCTTCGTCGGCCTGCTCGCCTCCGCCGCGGCCTTCGGTGCCATCAAGCTTGCCCGCCGCTTCGGGATTGATGACTCGGCGGATGTCTTCGCCGTGCACGGTGTCGGCGGCATGGCCGGTGCGATGTTCGTGGTGTTCTTCGGGACCGCCGCCGCCCCGGCGGAGCGTGCCGGCGTCTTCTTCGGTGGCTCCCCGGACCTGATCTGGCGGGAGATCGTGGCGATCGTCGTGACCGTCGGCTTCTCCTTCTGCATGACCTACGCGATCGCCTGGGTCATGGACAAGATCCGTCCGATCCGCATCTCGGAGACGGAGGAGGGCGTCGGCATCGACGCCGCCCTGCACGACGGCACCGCCTACGACCGGTTCACCGACGGTGAGTCGGTGGATGCCGGTGAGGCACAGGGCACCGCCGACCGGGAGATCGTCTAGGTTCCCCTACAGTGACAGCACCGAGGGGGAGGCCGGTGTGAGGAAGTCCGAGGGGCGGGTGACCGGCGCGGCCAGCATTCCGCTGGCCGCGTCGATCAGGAAGTAGCCGACATTGAGCCAGTTGCTGGCGACGCTGCCGTCGGCGAGCCGTGCCTCGTAGCCGGCGCAGGCGTCAAGGGCCAGTCCCTCGACCAGACGGGAGCGGTTGCGCAGGACGTTGCGGGGGACGTCCTGCAACTCGGGGAGGGAATCGGGCAGCATTGCGTCGAGTCGCATGGAATCCTCCGGGGGCGTCGGTTCCGCGCGCAACGAGTCCATCACCGACGGGGTGGAGACGACCTGCCGCATGAATCGGGCACGCCAACTCGGGGCGGGCAGGGAATCCAGCACGTCGACCCAGGGGATGATGTTTGCTGCAACTATGTCGCGCAGGGGGCAGTCGACGCTGAGGCCGGCGAGGAGTTCGCGCCGCCTGTCCAGCATGTCCGCATGGTTCCGGGTGGCCAGTGCGCGCAGTAACTCGGTACGTCCCCCGAAGTGGTAGCCGACAGCCGAATGGTTCGCGGTGCCGGCGTGGTCGGCGATGGTGCGGTTCGACACGGCGTCGATACCGTGACGTGCGAAAAGTTCCTCCGCAGAATCCAGGAGTGTTTCGCGTGCCTGATCGCCGTGGGTTGCCATACGGGGAGTGTACCGCGGGGAAATGCAGAAATTAAGTCATGTGGCGTACAGTTGCCGCGTCGGTTGCTGTGGAAGGTCCTTTCGGGGCGAAAATCTGCAGTGCACACACGATCCAACCACTGGAGTAGGAGCAGGCTTTGAGCGAGACGAGCCAGAAGCCCTCGGGCGAGGACCGGGTCGGGAAGGACGACCCGGACGCCGCCGCGAAGGCCGCCAAGCGGGAACGCGCGGAGAAGATCGGCTGCTACGTGGCGATGTTCGCCATGCCGCTGATTATGGTCGGCATGATGGTCTGGGGCTACCTGTACGCGATGCACTCGCCGACACCCCACGATATGCCGGTCACGGTCGCCACCGAGACCACCTCGCAGACGGCCGAGGCGTCCGCCGAGGCACTTTCCCAGGGGCTCGACGCCGCCGGGGACGACACCGTGGACGTGCAGTCCGCCGGCAGCGCGGACGAGGCGCGCCAGCAGGTCATCGACCGGGATGTCGCCGCCGCGGTCGTCGTCGGTGACGACGGCGCGACCCTGTACACCGCCGGTGGTGCGGGTGCGCAGCAGGCCAGCACCGTCCAGCAGGTCGTTGGACCGGTCGCCGCGGCGACGGACCTCCAGATGGACAACGAGGACCTCGTTCCGCTTCCGGACAGTGACCCTGCCGGCCTGGGTGCGATGTTCATGACGACCGCCCTGCTCCTGGCGGGGTTCCTGCCCCTGACGATCACCCTGACGAATTCGCCGCAGCTGCTCCTGCTCAAGCGGCGGGCCATTCCGCTCATCGCAGGGTGGGCGGCGGTCATCGCCACGATCGTCTGGTTCGTCGCCGGTCCGTGCCTGCATGTCGTCGATTCCAGCGACGCCTGGCAGGTCCTGGGGATCGCCTGGCTGGCGGTCTTCGCCGTCGGATCGGTGCAGATGTTCCTCACCCGGATATTCGGTCCGATGTCGGTCATCGTCGGGATGTTCCTGCTCATGGTGCTCGGCATACCTGCCTCGAATGTGTCGATCCCCATCTTCAGTACCCCGGGGCTCTACCACGTCCTGCACTCGTTCCTGCCCGCCCCCGCGATAGGCGAGGCACTGCGGTCGGTGCTCTACTTCGATGGTGAGGGTGCGTGGTCGCACCTGTGGGTGCTGATCATCGGGGCGGCCGCAGGTATTCTGCTCACCTCGCTCATCGACGCCAACAAGTCCCGCAAGGGCAAGCGCCCGAAGACGATGGTCGTGAACCTGCCGTCCCTGCACGGAGGTGAGCGGCCGAAGAGCCGGTTCTGGCAGTACGCCGCGCTGGCGTTCTTCCCGCTGGCGATGGTGCTCATGATGGTCGTGGGGATGCTCGGTGCGATGCACAACCCGGCCCCTCGCGATATGCCGGTGGCCGTGGCCGCTGAGACGTCCGAGCAGGCGGAGCAGACCGTCGACGGTCTGTCCGACGCCATGCCGGGAAGCTTCGAGTTCACGGTCGTGGACTCGGCGGACGAGGTGCGCACCCAGGTCGAGGACCGGGACGTGGCGGGCGGCTTCATCCTGCCGTCCGCGGACAATCCCTCGGCGACGGTGGTCACCAACCAGGCCGGCGGGAGCAGTACCGCCCAGGCCATCGAGCAGGCATTCACCCAGATCGCCCAGGCGCAGGACATGCCGGTCGAGACGGACGACATCACCCCGCTGCCCGACCGCGACAGCTTGGGTACGGTGAGCCTCTACCTTGCCATTGGCTGGATGATGGCCGGATTCATGGTCATCCTGGTCGGCTCCAACGCCCAGCCCGCGTCGCGGCCGTTGCGTAGGCTCATCCCGATCGTGGCGGGGTACGCGGTGTTCATGTCCTTCGTCGTCTGGCTCATTGCCAGCCCGATCGTCGGCGCGGTCGGCCCCGGCCACTTCCTGCCGCTGTGGGGTGTCGGTATCGTCGCGATCTTCTCGGTGGCGATGTTCGCCGCGGTCCTCGAGAGACTTTTCGGGTTGCTGGGGGTGATACCCATTGTCGGGGTGGTGATGTTCCTCGGTATTCCGGCGTCGGGCGGTGCGTTGTCGATCTACATGGAGCCGGCGCTGTTCACCCACCTCCATGGGGTACTGCCGATGGCGGCGTCGGTCGAGTCCGCCCGGTCGATCCTGTACTTCGACTCCGACATTGTCGGCCAGTGTCTGCGGACCTTCGCGATCTGGGGCGTGGTCTCGCTCGTGCTCGTGATGATCATCGACCGCTTCAAGCCGCTGCGCACCACCACGCCGCACCACGTCGAGCGCATCTGGGGCAGTGACGACGATGATGAGGATGACGAGAGCGGTGCCGACAGCTCCGCTGGCGGGGGAGACGGCGAGAAGGCTGGGTCCCCGGCGTAGGAAAAACGTGCCGTGTGCTGCATAGCGCGTGCTTGTAGGCCCGTGCCGCGTGGTGCGGGCCGGTGCGGGGTCGGTGCGGGGTCGGTGCCGGTTAGCTGGGGTGTCCCAGTGTCGCCGGTGATACCGGCCCGGCGGCG
>NZ_JBQEDF010000025.1:0-41314 GCF_052107835.1 Corynebacterium sp. | reverse complement strand
CGCGCTTGATGCCCATGGGGTTGGAGCCGGCCGCGACGTTGCGCAGGCCCTCCTTCACCAGGGAGTGCGCCAGCACGGTGGCGGTGGTGGTGCCGTCACCGGCGACGTCGTCGGTCTTCTTGGCGACCTCCTTGACCAGCTCGGCGCCGATCTTCTCGTAGGGGTCCTCCAGGTCGATCTCCCGGGCGATGGTGACGCCGTCGTTGGTGATCATCGGGGCGCCCCACTTGCGCTCCAGAACAACGTTGCGGCCCTTGGGGCCGAGGGTGACCTTCACCGCGTCCGCGAGGGTGTTCAGACCCTTCTCCAGACCACGGCGAGCTTCCTCGTCGAATGCAATCATCTTTGCCATGTGGCTCTTGATCCTTACGTGTAGAGATACAAGCGACACGTTCGGTTCAGATCCAGCGCCCGCGACGGCACGGGCGGACGCATGCCGCAACGTCCACCCTCACTGCATCTGAGTGAGACTTCGTTCAAACTTCTGGCACTCCGCATGAGCAAGTGCTAACCCCCGTTTCTAGCAGTCTCCCGTGTCGAGTGCAAGCGGGACAACGTCTAGGCTGGACCGCATGACAGAGCAGACAGCAACCAGCCCCCTCACGCCCGAGGACGCCCGCGCCGCGATCGCCGACCAGATGCCGTGGGTCGAACAGGCCCTCACCGAACTCGTCGCCTTCCAGTCCATCCACTCCACACCCGGCCTGGAGGAGCACAACGCCGGTGCCGCCCGCTGGGTCAGCGAGGCTTTCCGCGGGGCCGGCGTCCCCGTCGAGGAGCACACCACGTCGGACGGCTCGGTCTCCGTCATCGGCGTGCGCGAGGCGGCACCGGGTTGGCCGACCGTCCTGCTCTACTCCCACTACGACGTGCAGCCCGCCTCGGACGTGGACAACTGGACGTCCTCGCCCTGGGAGCTGACCGAGCGCGGCGGCCGCTGGTACGGGCGCGGTGCCGCCGACTGCAAGGGGCACGTGATCATGCACCTCGCCGTGCTGCGCGCGATCAACGCGCTGCCCGACAGCGAGCCCCTGACCAAGGTCGGCATCCGCGTGGTCGTCGAGGGCTCCGAGGAGCGCGGGGGCTACGGGCTGGAGGATCTGCTGGAGTCCTCCCCGGAGCTCTTCGCCGCCGACACCTTCCTCATCGCCGACTCCGGCAATGACGCCCCCGGCGTCCCGGCGGTCTGTACCGCACTGCGGGGCAGTGCCCCGGTGACCGTGCGGCTGCGGACCCTGGACCAGCCCATGCACTCCGGCCAGTTCGGCGGTGCCGCGCCGGACGCCCTGCTCGCCCTGGTCCGGCTCATCGACACCCTGCACGACGGGGACGGACTGGTCGCCGTCGACGGGCTGGCGTCCGATGCCGTGTGGGAGGGACGCGGCCCCGACGAGGCCACCTTCCGTACGGACGCGGGTGTCCTGGACGGGGTGGACGTCCTGGGTGCGTCCCAGGGTCTGAAGCCCAATGACCTAACGATCACACGTCCCTCCATCACGGTGACCGGACTGGACTCCCTGTCCGTCGCCGACTCCGTCAACGCCGTGGTCGCCGAGGCCGGTGCGGTGGTCAGCCTGCGCGTCCCGCCGGGAATGGACCCCAGGGAGGCACAGGACGCCCTGGTCGCGCACCTGGAGTCCCACGTCCCGTACAACGCGGAGCTGGAGATCGAGCGCGGTTCGCTGGCGTCGCCGTTCTCGGCGGACACCTCCGGCCCCGCACTCGGCATCCTGACCGGTGCCCTGGCGGACGCCTACGGCGCGTCCGAGACCGCACAGATCGGCTCCGGCGGCTCGATCCCGCTCTGCAACGCCCTGCTGTCGCACTACCCGGACGCGGAGCTGGCGCTGTACGGCATCGAGGAGCCGTCCTGCCGCATCCACTCCGCGGACGAGTCTGTGTCACCTGATGAGATCCATCACATCGGTGCCGCTGAACTGCTCTTTCTCGCGCGGACCCACGAAAACTAGCATTTAAGTTGCCGTTCATCAGTGATGCAGATAACATCTCCCACATGATCAACACCCTTAAGCGAGTAGCCCACCCGGGTGGAGGAGCGGACTGACCCCTCCACCTCGGGGAGTCTCGCTATTCGCGACGGTTGCGTCGGTCCACATCCCACCGACCGCACACCGTAAAAAGGGAAGTACCACTCATGTTCGAGTCACAGGACAACAGGATGCCCACCACCACGATGATCCGCTTCGCGCGGCCCGAAGAAGCCGCCGGCGATCGTAGCGCTGCGACCTACACGGACCAGCCCGGCCTGCGGCGGTCCACCGCCGTCACCTTCCGGGAGGGCACCCCGACCCGCATCGAGAAGCGTCGCCAGCGCACCCGGGTCTTCGCCGAGGACCCTTTCCGCGCCCGCTTCGGCAAGCGCCTCCCCACCGGGATGCGCCAGGAGGCCCGCGGGATGGAGTGGCGGAGGTTCATCGCCACCTACGCCCCCACCGACCTGCGCGTCGAGTCCATGACCGCAACCCGGAGGCCCGCGGGCCGCAAGTCCTACGAACTGGCGATCACCGGCCTGTCCACGGGCACGGGTACGCGGGTCTCGATCACCGCGATGGGTGCGGCCTCGGCCATGACCCAGATCCTGGCCGACCACGGCCGCCGGGTCGAGATCGTCGAGTTCCACCAGTACGACATCTTCGAGGCGACCGTCACCTTCGTCTACGCCCAGCACGAGACGAAGAAGGTCTGGGCCGTCGGCTTCGGCGCCGACCGCGACCTGTCCATCGCCAATGCCCTGGCCTCCGCCGCCGGTCGGCTGCACGGCTGAAGACTTCCCGTCCGTCCTGCATTGCGCCGCGCGTGCGCAAGGCGCGCAACACGGTGCCGTCGTAGCATGGCACGAATGGACCGGCTCGCTCTTCCCGGCGTACAGCTACTGACGGCTGTGGCCTCCGCGGCAACGGCCGTCGCCGTGAGCCTGACCCTCGCCGCATCCGGCTGGGGAACCTGGGTACTGTCCGCGGTGCTCATCGCCGGGGTCCTTCCCAGCGTCGTGGTCGCGCCCGCCCTCGCACCGCTCCTGGATACACGGCATCTCCCCCGCCTTGCTTCCGTCCTGCTCGCCACCGAGGCCCTCTTTCTCCTCGTCGGCGCCACGTGCCCCACTCCCCCGGTGCTGGTGGGCATGGTTTTTTTGACAGGACTCTGTTCCTGCCTGAGCTCACCGGCTCTGCTTGCCCTGTCCCCGGCGCGGGACGAAGTACTCGGCGCACGGCCCTTCGCCCGGATGGATACCGCCCGCACCACCGGGATGTTCGTCGGACCTATTCTCGGCGGACTTCTCCACGACATGACGACCGTCGGGGTGGTCATCCTCCTCGAAGCCCTCGCCGTGATACTCAGCGCTGGCATTGTCCTCCTCGTCACGTTCCGCGTTGCCGGCCCGGGTCGCGTCAACTCCGGCCCAAACGATGCCTCCAACAACACATCCTCCCCGGCGAAGACATGGTGGGCCCGCATCGCCGAGGTTCCCTCTCTGATCCTCCGCGACCTGGCACTGCGCACCAGTCTCCTGGTCCTCAGCATCGGAATCATCTTCACCGCGGTCTTCTCCGTGGCTGAGGTACTGCTGGCGACCCAGGTGCTCGGCCTGTCCGGGCTCGGCTACGCCCTGATCATCCAGGCTTTCGTGGTCGGTCGCATCCTCGGTTCCCGACTGGGATCACACATTGCCCCCACGAACGCCGGGGTGTGGCTGACCGGTGGCGGAGCGCTGATGGGCGCAGGGCTGATTCTCGCCGGGCTCGTGCATCATGTCGTTCCGGTGGGATTCGGCTTCCTTATGGCGGGCGTCGCCAATGCCCTTCAGGTCGCCGCAATCCGGGCGCGGTTCGCCGCGACACTCCCGCCACGGTTGATGCCCAAGGCCCTGTCCTCGTTGGTGTCGGTGAACTCGGTGGCAATGGTGGTCGGCATGATCCTGGCCGCGCCACTCATCGACGTCGTCGGCCCCGCCACTGCACTGATCGTCGGCGGCGCCTGTACCGCCGTCGTGTCGCTCGGTGCGGTCCTCAGCGCCACATTCAGGAACTCTCCCCCACCGACCGTCGCAACGCGTCAACGGTCAGGTCCACCGCCGCGATCCAGGCGTCCGGCTGGGTGAAGCCCTCCTCCGCACCGACGTCACCGCGCGTGCGGACCCCGGGCTCCAGCGCCGCACCGTGCTCACGCGCCGTCGCCCGCTGCATGGCGTAGTCGCCGCCGCGCTCCATGATCCGGCGCACGTCCGCCAGTTCGGAACCACACCCCAGCTCATCGGCGATGGGTTCCAGGACCGTCAGCCAGTCGGCGATGCCCTCGGTGACCCAGCGCTCCGTGGTGTCCCGGTCGGTGATGATCAGGGCCTCCAGGCCGTAGCGTGCCGCCCGCCACTTGTTCTCCGCGACATGCCAGTACTGCAGTGTCGGCAGGTCCCTGCCCGCCGTCCACTCCCGCTCGTAGTGCACCACCAGGCAGTGGATGAAGGCGGCGATCGCACCGACCTCCCAGATCTCCATCGTGGAGTCGGCGAAGCGCACCTCCACCGTCCCGTACTTCGACGGACGAACATCGAAGTGCATCGACCCGGTGTGGTTGATCACCCCGGAACGGTCCTGGTCGACGTTGAACGCCTCCCACTCCTCCCAGTCGGCGAACTGGTAGGGCATTCCCGCGGTCGGAAGCTGCTGGTAGAGCAGTGTCCGGTTCGAGGCGTAGCCGGTGTCCAGCCCCTCCCACGCCGGGGACGACGCCGACAGTGCCAGGACGTGCGGGTACTGCGTCATCACCGCGTTGATGATGGGCCACACCCGGTCCCGTCCGCCGACGCCGACGTGCACGTGGATCCCCCAGATCAGCATCTGTCGGCCCCAGTACTGGGTGCGCTGGATGATCTCCTGGTAGCTCGACTTGCCGCTGAGGATCTGGTCGCCCCAGTGGGCGAAGGGGTGCGTCCCCGCGGAGAAGACATTCACGCCGAGGTCATCGGCGACAGCGAGAATCTGGGTCAGTTGCTCCCGCAGGTCCTCCACCGCCCCCGGGATCGTCCCATGGACGCCGGTGACCATCTCGACGGTGTTCGCGAGGAACTCCCGGGTGATCCGGTGGCCGGGAAACCGCTCGTCAAGGGCATCAACGAGCTCGGGGGCCTTGGCGACGAGGTCCCTGGTCTCGGGATCGACCAGGGCCACCTCCCACTCAATGCCGACCGTCGGGGCGGAGGACGGAAATTCCATGGGGAGGATGTTACTGCATCACCAGCACAATCAGCCGAGTGGACCGGTCAGGACCACCACGACGTTGTCGGCCCGGGGGCCGTTGCGGACGTCCGCCTCGCCGAAGCGGTCGTAGTAGTCCGGGTTCCCGGCGGACGCGGGGATACCGAGGTCACTTCCGAGTTCCTCGGCCGCGGCCTGGGCGGCGGCGTTGCCCTCCGGGTAGTAGACGCGGGACTCCTCGCTGATGCCGGTGACGCGTCCCTGCAGGTTGCCGTAGCCGACGTCGCTCCACTGCTCGTCGCGCAGGCGGTCGGCGGCGGACTGGGCGACGGGGTCACCACTGTTGTTCAGCACGGTGACCGCTGTCCCGGCGCGGTCGACCTCGGCGGGGGCACCGTCGGCGCCGTCCTGGCCTGCGGCACCGTCGGCACCGTCAGCGTTCCCGCCGGTGTCCCCGTCGGCCCCGTCTGCACCTTCCGCACCGTCACCGTCGGCGCCCTCTACACCATCGGCCCCGTCGGCATCGCCGGCGCCTGCCGCACCGTCACCGTCGGCGCCGCCGGCACCCTCAGCGCCGTCGCCGTTCTGGGTGTCCCCTTCGTCGCCGTCGTCCTGGCTGGCCACGGTGTCGCTGTCGTTGCCGTCGCCGGAGTCGCCCCCGACGAAGGAGTAGACACCCCAGGCGATGAGGATCACGGCAACGGCCGTGAGGATCATCGCCAGCCCGCGCAGCGGTGCCCCGCCGGCCGGCTTCTCCTTCTCCATCTCGGGCGACAGGCCGTCGCCGCCCGCCGCGGCACCTGACGCCGCGCCGGCGGCGCCGGTACCTGCACCGGTGTAGGCGAAATCCTCGTCGTAGGACGTGTCCGGGTTCGGGTCGTACACCGAGTCGCTGGGATCGCCGCGTTGAGGTCCGTTCTGATCAGTCACGCCGCAATCTTAACTGCTGTCACACCAGTCACACCACAGTGACACCCCGGGAGTTCAGCGATCACGCCGACGCAGCAACGTCCGCACCAGGACCGGGTCAACGTCCAGGGATTCGGGGCGCGCGATCAGCGCATTGAGCTGCTGGTAGTAGCGCACCGGGGCCACCCCGAACCGGCGGCGGATCTCCTCCGCCTTGGCCCCCTCGTCCCGCCACCACCGCGACTCGAAGGCGAGCATGTCCCTCTCCCGGTCACTCAGCGCCGCACCTTCCGAACCATCCATGTCACACGATCCTAATCTTGATCGATCGTGATACCGGAAATGACCCCACCGGGGCTGCCACCCGCGTACAGTACGTTTGCCTACCTGCACCGAGAGATCACCGGAGAACCCTGACCATGAGCACCGCCACCAGCCGGCACGAGACATCGCCGCCGGGCAAACAGACCCGCGAACAGAGGAGGGTGCTGGCCGGCACCCTCGTCGGAACCACCATCGAGTGGTACGACTTCTTCATCTACGCCCAGGCCGCCGCCTTCGTCTTCGCCCCCCTGTTCTTCGAGCCCCTCGGCCAGTCCACCCTGGCCCAGGTCATCTCCTGGGCGACGATCGGCATCAGCTTCCTCTTCCGCCCCCTCGGCGCCGTCATCGCTGGCCACCTCGGCGACAAGTACGGGCGCAAGGCCGTCCTGGTCGTCACCCTCTTCGGCATGGGGTTCGCCACGGCCCTGATCGGCCTGCTGCCCACCTACGAGACCATCGGCGTCGCCGCACCACTGCTGCTGATCCTGCTGCGCATCATGCAGGGACTGTCCGCCGGCGGCGAATGGGGCGGCGCGGCCCTGATGGCCGTCGAGCACGCCCCACGCGAGAAGCGCGGGCTGTTCGGCGCCTACCCGCAGATCGGCGTCCCCCTCGGCCTGATCCTCGCGACGACCTTCATGTTCATCATCACCACCTCCATGGACGACGCCACCTTCCAGTCCTGGGGCTGGCGGCTGCCGTTCCTGTCCTCGATCGTGCTGATCGTGGTCGGCTACGCCATCCGCCGTGCCGTGGAGGAGTCGCCGGTGTTCCTGGAGATGCAGAACCGCGCGAAGGAGGCCTCCACCCCGCTGAGCGACCTGTTCAAGCACCACTGGCGGCGCGTCCTGCTCGCCGCGTTCATCTTCGCCGGCAACAACGCCGCCGGCTACATGATCATCGCCTTCTTCTCGTCCTACGCGACCAGCGACAGCATCGGCATGGAACGCTCCGACACCCTGATCGCCACGCTGATCGGCGGCATCTCATGGCTGGTGCTGACCCTCTGGTCCGGCAGCATCTCCGACAGGATCGGACGCCGCCAGACGTTCGTCATCGGCTACGCCCTGCTGGCGGTGTGGGCGATCCCGATGTGGTTCTTCGTGGACAAGGGCGAACTGCTGTGGCTGGTCCTGGCGGTCGTGGTGCTCACCGTCGGCCTCGCACCGTCCTACGCCCCGCAGTCCGCCCTCTACGCCGAGATGTTCCCGGCGAAGGTGCGCTACTCCGGAACCTCCATCGGCTACGCCCTGGGCTCGATCCTCGGCGGCGCCTTCGCGCCGATGATCGCCCAGCTGCTTCTCGACAACACCGGGAACTCCTGGACGATCGGCGTGTACCTCGCCGCAATGGCCGTCATCTCCGGTGTGGCTGTGTGGCTGGTGCCCAAGTCCGTGGAGAAGTCGGACCTGCACGTCTGACGGCGGGCCCGCGGACTATTCTGTAGAGCATGTCTGTTCTGCCCGTCGTCATCTGCGGCGATCCCGTCCTGCACAATCCCACCGAGCCCGTCGCGGACGCCGAGATCGGCACCGCGGCCCTCAACGACCTCATCGCCGACATGGTCGAGACCCTCGACCTGGCCCACGGCGTGGGGCTCGCGGCCAACCAGGTGGGGGTCTCCAAGCGCCTGTTCGTCTACCACTGCCCCGACATCGACGGCCCCGACGGCACCCGCAAGCCGGACGCCGACATCGACGCGCAAGGCGGCCCGATGCGCAGCGGCCTGGTCATCAACCCGGTGCTCGAGACCTCCGAGATCCCCGAGACCATGCCGGACCCCGAGGATGACGTGGAGGGCTGCCTCTCCGTCCCCGGCTACGACTTCCCCACCGGACGCGCCGACTGGGCCCGCGTCTCCGGCATCGACGCCAACGGCGACGAGGTGAGTGTCGAGGGCCACGGCTTCTTCGCCCGCTGCCTGCAGCACGAGGTCGGGCACCTGGACGGGTTCCTCTACATCGACACCCTCGTCGGGCGGAACAAGCGCGCGGCGAAGAAGACCGTGAAGCACGAGGGGTGGACGGTACCCGGCAACTCCTGGACCCCCGGCGTGGACGCCGACCCCTTCGGCCACGATGAGTGACACCTCCTGGTCCGGAGCGCACGCCGGCGCCCGCCCGCCGCAGGACACCGGTCTGCCCTTCGCCGTCTCACGCCACACCGACCCGGTGAGCGTGCGGGCCGGTGCACGCGCCACCGTGCGCCACCTGGCCGGCGGGCTCAACCCGGACACGGGACGCCCACTGGTCAGCGATGTGATCGGCGTGATCGATTCGCTGGAGCCGCTGGTCATCCGCGACAGGTCCGGGCGGGAGCACACGGTCCCCGCGCAGGACGTCGTCGTGCTGAAGACCCTGGCGGACCGTCCGGTGCGCGTCGCCGACATCCGCGCGATCGAGCAGGCCACCGCCGCCGCCTTCCCCGGCACCGCCAACGAGACCGTGGACGGCTGGCTGCTCCGCGCCGGTGACGGCATCACCGAACGCTCCAACTCCGCCGTCCCCCTGGGACCCGAGACCGGCATGACCCCGGTCCCCCTTGACCGGATCCGCGCCTTCTACCACGACCACGGTCTGCCGGTGCGCCTGCTGGTCCCCGACCGCGTCGCCCGGCCGGCCGAGCAGATCGCGGGCATGCCCGAGGTGCAGCGCGGCCCCGAGATCATCGTCATGGCACGTGACCTCTCCGGCGGTCTTCCGGAGATCCCGTCCGTCGACCTCGATGGCGGCACCGTGGATTTCCGCGTCACCGACAAGCCGGACGACGACTGGCTCAGTCTGTACCACTTCCGCGGCGAGCCCCTGCCCGAGCACGCCCTGCGCCTGCTCTCCGACCGGATCGACGGCACCCTCGGCTTCGCGGGGATCACCGTCGACGGCGAGCTCGTCGCCGTCACCCGCGGCACCGTCACCACCGGTGGTTCCGAACAGCACCTGGGCTACTCCGCCGTCGAGGTCGCCCCGCAGTGGCGGCGCCGCGGACTGGGCACCCTGATGGGAACCGCGATGCTGCACTGGGGACGCGACAACGGTGCGACCCGCAGCTACCTGCAGGTCATCGCGTCCAACGACGCAGGACGCGGCCTCTACCACTCCCTCGGGTTCTCCGAGCACCACAGGCACCGGTGCCTGACCCTTCCCGGGGAGCAGGAAAAAGATAGTGTGTAGCGCATGAGGATAGCGACGTGGAACATCAACTCGGCGCGCAACCGTGAGCAACGCATCCGGGACTTCCTGGACCGCTCGGACGTCGACGTCCTGTGCCTCCAGGAGACCAAGTGCGCCGACGACCAGTTCCCCGACTTCTCCGGGACCGGCTACGAACAGGCCCACGCCGGGGTGAACGCGTGGAACGGGGTGGCGATCCTGTCCCGGGTCGGGATCACGGACGTGCGCACCAGCTTCGGCCAGCCCGGCTTCGACAAGGACCCGGACGCCGAACCGGCCATCGAGCCACGCGCCATCGGCGCGGTGTGCGGCGGCGTGGAGGTGTGGAGCCTCTACGTCCCCAACGGCCGCGACATCCCCGACCGCCACTACACCTACAAGCTCGACTTCCTCGACGCCCTGACGTCCTACCTGCAGGGACGGGATTCCCCGGTTGTCACCGTGGGCGACTTCAACATCATCCCCACCGACGGGGACGTCTGGGACCGCAGCTACTTCGACGGCAAGACCCATGTGACGCCGCGGGAACGCGCCGCCCTGGAACGCCTCGTCACCGACGGCGGGATGGAGGAGTCCACCGCGTCGCTGGAGGGGACGTACTCCTACTGGGACTACCAGGCGATGCGCTTCCAGCGGAACCAGGGCGTCCGCATCGACCTTCAGTTCAGCCGGGACCTGTCCCCCGGGCGTGCCTGGGTCGACAAGGATGAACGCTCCGGCAAGGGTGCCTCCGACCACGCCCCCGTGATCGTGGACTACACGGGGGTGCCGCAGTGACGTGGGGGGAGTTCTGGGATTTCATCAATCCCTCCGGCATCGGGTTCCCCCTGCTCGGCCACTACATCTCCGCCGACCTGATGTGGTGGCAGTGGACGCTGGTCGTCTTCGACCTGCTGCTCCGCGTCGCCGCCCTGGGCTACGTGCCCTCGCAGCGCAAACCCACCAGCGCCATGGCATGGCTGCTGGCCATCTTCCTCATTCCGCTGGTCGGCATCGTCCTGTTCCTCCTGGTCGGCTCGCCGTACATCAACCGGCGACGGCACCGGATCCAGAACCAGGCCAATGAACTGATCCGCACGGTGAGCAACGGGGAGCCCGACATTCCCGGGGGGCACGCCGTGTCCGACGAGGTTGCCAGCATGGTGCAGCTCAACCGCAGACTCACCTCCATGCCTGCCACCACCGGGAGCCTCGTGGCCCTGCACTCCGACTACGAGGGGTCCTTCCGTGCCATGGCGGATGCCGTGGACCGTGCGCAACGCTACGTCAACGTGCAGATCTACATCACGGCGTGGGACGACACCACCGATGTCTTCTTCGCGTCCCTGGAGCGCGCCGTCCTTCGCGGTGTGAAGGTCCGCCTGATGTTCGACCACGTCGGAAGCTGGAAGTACCCCGGCTACCGGACGCTGGGCAAGCGGCTCACCGCCATCGGTGTCGACTGGATGCTGATGCTGCCCCTGCAGCCGTGGAAGTGGCGGTTCAGGCGTCCGGACCTGCGCAACCACCGCAAGATCGTGGTCGTCGACGGGCACACCGCCTTCATGGGCAGCCAGAACATGATCGACTCCAGCTACCTGAAGGAGAAGAACCGGAAGGTGGGACGCCACTGGGTCGATGTCATGGCGGAGGTCTCGGGCCCCATCGTGACCAGCCTTGAGGCGGTGTTCGCCGTCGACTGGTTCACCGAGTCCAGGGAGGAGCTCGACCTGCTCTCCCCCACCCAGGCGACCGACTGGCTCGACCACGACACCCAGCCGCAGATCCCCGACCCCGGGACGGAGATCCTGCAGGTCATCCCGTCCGGCCCCGGGTTCACCACCGAGCCGAACCTGCGCCTGTTCACCTCCATCGCCCATCACGCCAAGGAACACCTGGTGCTGGTCAGCCCCTACTTCGTCCCCGACGAATCCCTGCTGGACGCGGTGACCACCGCCGCCTACCGGGGAGTGACCGTCGAACTCTTCGTCTCGGAGAAGGCGGACCAGGCCCTGGTCGACTTCGCCCAGTCGTCCTACTACGCTGAACTCCTCAACGCCGGGGTCCGGATCTACCGCTACCCCAGCCCCGCGGTACTGCACACCAAGTTCGTGATCGCCGACAACGAGGTCGCGGTGATCGGGTCGTCGAACATGGACATCAGGTCATTTGAACTGAACTACGAGGTGACCATGCTTGCCGGGGAAGGGGGCCTACTGCGGTCCATGCAGGAACTGGCTGACGACTACCGTTCCGTGTGCAGCGAACTGACCGGGGAAGCCTGGGGAAACCGGCGGCTGGCGCGCCGATATGTCGAGAATGTCGCCCGGCTTACCTCCGCGCTGCAGTGAGTGGCTTACAATGTCATAAACACATAGGACCGAGAAACTACCGAGTACCCCGACCACACGACCCGCCCCAGGACCACCCGAGGAGAGAAGGAGCCCACCATGGCCAGTAACATCCAGGACACCAGGGACTCATTGGACGACGATTTCGTCACCGACCCCGTCCACGACCAGATCCGCGGTCACCGGGCACCGGAGATCCTCCCCGAGATCGACGTCGCCGAGATCGCCACCGCGGTCTACGACTTCCTCTCCGCACTGCGGCGGCTGATGGACAGACCCAACCACAAGTTGGCGATCTCCCAGTCCGAGATCGAGGTCCTGCACTTCATCGCCCAGCACCCCGGGTGCGGTGTGTCCGACGTCGCCCGGCTGCGTTTCCTGCGGGCGTCCAATGTCTCGGCGACGGTACGCCGCCTGATCAACTCCGGGCTGGTTCTGCGCCAGGCCAACGACCAGGACCGGCGCGCCCAGGACCTCTACCTGTCGGACGAGGGCATCGAGATGCTGAACTCGATCACCGATGAATGGGCGATGCTGATCGCCCGGGCGGCCAAGCGGATGGACGGCCGCGACCTGGCGAAGCTGCGCCGCGGCGTCCCCGCGCTGCGCAACCTGTCGATCGCGGCGGAGAGTCTGATCGAGGACATCCAGCGCAGCCGGAGCTAGGCGGGGGCCGCTCCTCAGTCGCGCGGCGGCTTCTCGGGCCGGGGGGACGCGGACCACGCACGGGCACCACGGCGCCCCAGTAAACCACCGGTGGCCGACACCACGGCACACACCACCATGACGACCGCCATCGTCAGCAGCGCGTCCTCCCCCAGTCCCACCAGCGGCGCCACGGAACCGGCGACCAGGAACTGCGCGGCCCCCAGCAGGGCCGACGCCGCCCCCGCACGGCCCGGGGCGAGATCCATCGCCTGCGCGGTGGTGTTGCCCATGTTCAGGCCGTTGCCGATCGTCGCGACGAAGGTGAAGACGATCACCAGGATCAGGGAGTGCAGCGTCAGCGCGGTGACCAGCAGTCCCGCCGCACCGAGCACCAGGAGTCCCTGGCCGATAGCCTGCATCCGTGGCGCGCCCACCCGCACCACGACCCGCACATTGAGCATGTTGGCCAGCACCAGCGCCACCGCGTTGCCCGCGAACACCAGGCTGAACACCGACGCCGACAGGCCGAACTCCTCCTGCATCACGAAGGACGACCCGGACACGAACGCGAAGAAGGCCCCGAACCCGATGGCGAAGGCCACCAGGTGGCCCATGTAGGGCCCGACGCGGAAGAGTCCGGCCATCCGGCGGTACACGACCAGCACCGACCCGGTGGCCCGCTTGTCGGCGGGGTGGGTCTCCGGCAGGGCGAGTGCCACGATGACCTGGAGGACGGCGATGCCGGCCAGTGTCCAGAACACCGCCCGCCACCCGGCGAGACCGGCCACCGCACCGCCGATGACCGGCGCGAGGATCGGCGCGACGGAGGTGAAGACCATCATCGTCGACAGAGCCGACGCCGCGGCAGCGCCGCTGAGCCGGTCGGAGATCATGGCGCGGCCGAGTGACACGCCCGCCCCGCCCGCGGCCCCCTGGAAGAAGCGCACCACCACGAAGATGCCGATGGACGGCGCGAATGCACAGATCACCGAGGCGACGAGCCCGACAACGGTGGCCCCGACCAGCAGCCTGTTGCGCCCCATGCGGTCGGAGAGCGGACCGACCACGAGCTGGCCGGCGGCCATGCCGACCATGAAGGCGGTGATCGTCAGCTGCGTCAGGGAGGCGGTGGTGCCCAGGTCGTCGGCGATCTCCGGCAGGGACGGCAGGTACATGTCCGTACCGAACGGGCCGCCGGTGGACAGCAGGGCGATGCCGAGCAGCATCGCCAGGGGGATCGCCGGGGCGGGCCTGGGTCCGGGGGTGCGGGGTGAGTCTGCCATAACCCGGATCAGTCTACGCAGCACCCACCCGCCCCGGTATGGGGACTACCTGTATCAGGCGTCCCGGCGGCGCAGCGTCACCACACCCGCGATGAAGATGACGAGACAGACCGCGATGAAGTACACGACCGAGCCGGTCTGCCCCCACGGAGCATTGTCGAGGTCGGACATCGAGAATGCGGCATTCATGTTCTTGAAGGGAAGGTACTGGGGAATCCAGTCCTGAATCTTCGGGATCATGCCGATGATGTCCTCCAGGACCAGGACCCACAGGAGCACGACCGCCATCGCGCCGGCGGTACGGCGAAGCATGTAGGCCACACCGATCGCCAGTCCCACCCCGAACAGCGTGTAGATCACCATGCGGAGAATGATCGTCCAGGCGTCGTCGGCGGACAGCGACATACGATCGAGAATCACGGACTCATCGATCTGGGTACCGGCTATCCAGCGCCCGAAGTAGATACACGCGATGCTGGTGACCAGGGTGACCACAACAGTGAGGGCGCCATAGACGATCCACTTCGCCACCGGCAGCTGCCACCGCTTCGGGGCCGCCAGGGCACTGGACTTCGCGGTGCCGTTACCGTACTCGCCCGTGACCAGCAACACTGACTGGATCAGGATGATCATCAATCCGAAGAGCTGCATGCCGAACATGACATTGACCAGGTTCAGCGCCTCGGCCGACGCCGCGGCAAGTTCCGGGTCCCCGTCCTCGGTGAACTGCTTGTACGAGAACGCGTTTCCCCACGCCATGAAGGCACTGAGGCTCAGAGCCACCACGAAGATCAGCGCCGTCGTCCAGTACACGCCCTTGGTGGTGCGGATCTTGATCCACTCTGCGCGGATGGTGTTGAGCAGCATCACTTCTCCCCCTCGCGGATGTCGGCGTCCTTGAGACCCGGTGCGGCCGGCGGTGCCCCGCCGGTGTCCGTCGGCAGGTCCGGGAGGTCACCCACCTCACCCATGTCCTCCCCGAGCGAGGCATGGTAGTCGACCGCGTGCCCGGTCATCCGCATGAAGGCGTCCTCCAGCGAGGCACGCTGCTCACTGAGTTCGCGCAGCAGCAGCCCGTAGCTGTAGGCGATCCTGCCGACGGTGTCGGTCTCGGTGTCCTCCATCACCAGCCTCGGGCGGCCCTCGTCGTCCGTGGACTCGGTGAACACCACGTCCTGCTCGGTCAGCGCGTCCTTCATCTCGGCGAGGTGGTCGGTACGCACCACCGTGGTGGCCGTGGACGCGTTCTTGATGAAGTCGTGGGTGGAGGTGTCCGCCACCAGTGCTCCGCGCCCGATCACCACGAGGTGGTCGGCGGTCATCGACATCTCCGACAGCAGGTGGGAGCTGATCATCACCGTGCGCCCCTCGGACGCCAGGTGCCGCACGAAGTCACGCACCCAGCGGATGCCCTCCGGGTCCAGGCCGTTGACCGGCTCGTCCAGGATCAGCACCTCCGGGTCACCGAGCAGTGCCACGGCCAGGCCGAGCCGCTGCCCCATGCCGAGGGAGAAGTTCCCCGCCTTCTTGCCGGCGACCTCGGTCAGGCCGACCAGGTCGAGGACCTCGTCGACCCGCTTGTGGGAGATCCCGTTCGCCGTCGCCATCCACTTCAGGTGGTTCGCGGCACTGCGGTTCGGGTGGACCCACTTCGCGTCCAGCAGCGTACCGACCTTGTCCAGCGGCTTCGCGTACTCGTCGTAGCGCTTCCCGTCGATGGTCGCACTCCCGGCCGAGGCGCGGTCCAGCCCCACGATCATGCGCATCGTCGTGGACTTGCCTGCACCGTTCGGCCCCAGGAACCCGGTGACGATACCGGGCTTGACCGTGAAGTTCAGGTCGTCCACGACGGTCGCGGAACCGTACCGCTTGGTCAGGGATTCGACTTCAATCATGCGCTCCATGGTGCCACACCGGACGAAACCACCGCCGACAGGATGGCGCCACGCCGAGTTAGGTGACACATCCCCGCCCGACGGCGGTAGGATGACGGACATGCCCGCGCCGGACACCATCTCGCAAGACGGGGCCGTTGATTCGGCCCCGACCAGCGCGTGGGACCGCGACGGCGACGACGGGGACCCCGCGGACATCGGTCCGGGCGGCCGGCGTTCCGACGCCGACCGGTGGATGGACGACGCCCTGCGTCTCCGGTCGGGGACGAAACGGCTCAACATCTTCACCCCCGCCCTCGAGATACCCCGTCGGATGCGGCGCTTCGTCTCGACCACGCCGGGTCTGCTCTCGGTGGTGTCCGTACTGCTCGTTCTGGCGATCCTCGCCGCCGGCGGTGCGATGGCCGCCCAGTCCGCCAACCGGCAGGGGGACCTGAACACCCTGGTCAACCGGACGGAGCCGGTCTCCTTCGCCGCCCAGGAGCTCTACAACTCCCTCTCCGTCGCGGACTCCGTGGCGACCACCGGTTTCGTGGAGGACGCCGCGGGCAGCGCGGACACCCACCCTCCCTACCGTGAGGCCGTGGACACCGCGTCGCGGGCGGTTGTCCGCGCCGCCAACGGCATCGACGACCCGTCCACCCGTGAGATGGCGCTGATCCTGGAGATCCAGGAGAAGCTGCCGATGTACGTCAGCCTGATCACCGAGTCAGGCGTCAACAACCGGCAGGGCAACCCACTCGGCGCCGCCTACATCACCCAGGCCAGCGCGATGATGCAGGACGAGATCCTCCCCGCCGCCGCCGAGCTCTACAACCGGACGAGTTCCGAGGTCGCCGAGCAGCAGCTCGCGCTGACCAAGCCCAACTGGTTCGCCCTGTCCGGTCTGGTCGCCGCCGTGGTCCTGCTGCTCGTCGCCCAGTTCTGGCTGGCCGCCCAGACGAACCGCCGGATCAACCCGGGGTACGCGGTGGCGACCGTGCTGATGTCGGTCGCCCTGATCTGGGCGGGCGGGGCCGCCATCAACACCTGGACCAACGGAGTCCGCGGGCTCGACGGGACGTCCCAGCCGCTGGAGTCCCTGACGTCCCTGCGCATCTCGGTGCAGCAGACCCGCACCACCGAGGCCCTGGGCCTGGTCCAGCGCGATTACACCGACGGCACCCAGACCGACTTCTCCGACCAGGTCGCCCACATCGACCAGGAGCTCGAGGAGCTGCGCTCCAACCTGTCGAACACGGATGTGCTCGACCAGTCCCGTGAGAACCTGCGCACCTGGGACAACGCCCACGCCGACATGATCACGATGGTCAGGGAGGGCGACTACGCCGGGGCGATCCGCGCCACCGTCGGCGAGAACGGCTCCAGCGACACCCCCTCCGTGTCCGAGTCCTACCAGGACCTCGACAGCAACCTCCGCCTCCTGATCGATGACACCCGCGACCAGCTGCGCGCCTACCTCTCGGACACCCGCGCATCCGCGCAGCAGGTCACGTCACTGGTGATCCTGCTCGGGCTCGTCTCCGCCCTCTGCGTGATCCAGGGAACCAGGCCCCGACTGCAGGAGTACCTGTGATGAAGAGGAGGTTCACCGTCGGCGCCGTGGTACTGGCCTGCGCGACTGTCCTTGCGTCCTGCTCCTCCGAGGGCCTGGGCCTGCAGCAGTGGCCGGACTCCGCGGACCCCACCCTCGCCCTGCCGAACGGGTCCACCCTCACCGCCAACGGCACCGGTGAGGGCGACGACGCACCGCCGGACACCGGGCAGGAACCCTTCGGGTCGCTGCGTCCCGACGTGAACCCCCGTACCGGCGAGGAGGTCTCGCCGACCCGCCGGGTGCCGTCGATCGTCGAACGCGGACGCCTGGTCGTCGGCGTTGCACAGTCCCTGAACCGGCTCGGGTTCCGCGACCCTGTCAACGGTGAGATGGCCGGCTTCGAGGTCGACCTGGCCCGCGAGATCGCCCGCGACATCTTCGGCGACCCGGACCGGATCGAGTACCGGTTCGTCGAGGGAACCGGCAGGGAGAACGCCCTGGCTGACGGCACCGTTGACCTGGTGGTCCGCACCATGACCGTCACCCGCGCCCGCCAGGCGGACGTCGACTTCTCCGTCCCGTACCTGTCCACCTACCCGAGGGTGCTGGCAATGCGGGACTCCGGCATCAGCGGCGAAGCCGACCTCGCCGACAGGACGGTGTGCGTCACCCAGGACTCCACCAACCTGCAGGAACTGCGCGACGAGGTGCCGCACAAGGACATCCTGTCCACCCAGACGTGGTCGGACTGCCTGATGGCGATGCAGCGGAACCAGGCGGACGCCATCTACTCCGACTCGGCGATCCTGTCGGGACTGCAGGCGCAGGATCCCTACACGGTCATCGTGGGCGACAGCACGGACGGCACCGACTACGGGGTGGCTGCCGCGCTCCCCGAGGAGCGCAACTCCGCCGGGCTGGTGCGCCAGGTCAACTCCACGATGGAGCGCATCCGGTCCGACGGGACGTGGCAGGACCTCTACAGCCAGTGGATGGGCGACTACCTCGGGGACGGGACGCCCCCTCCCGCGTCCTACCGGAACGCCGCGGAGAGCCGTGAGCTCGCCGCATTCCGGGAGGAGCACGCCGAGGCCGGACAGGACGCGGAGGACGACGATGAGCGGTAGCGACGACAGGAAGAACCGGGACGGCAACGGTGCGTCCGGTGACGAGTCGGACACCGACGCCGTCGACATCGACGTCTCGACCGACCATCCCCGCCCCGGCGCGGACGAGGCCGGCGAGGACGAGGCGTCGACCCAGGCCACCCCGTTCGACCCCTTCGCCGAGGACTCCGGCCCCACCACCGGCCCCTCGTCCGACCCGGTCACCGCACCGGAGGGCACCGACCAGCAGACCACCATCGACTCCGGCGAGTGCAGTCGGCGGGAGGCACTGTCCACCTTCCGCCGCCGCCGCGGCACCTCCCGTGCCGGCGCGGAGGTCGCCGGCGGCATGGTGCGGCTCCCGTTCATCCCGCCGACCAACCCGCAGGACGCCGTCCTCGACGACGACGCCGTCGCCACGGTCGTCGACAACGGGACGGAGAGCCCCGTCCTCCACGCCGGTGACATCGTCGCCGCACAGTACGAGGTCCTCGGCCCCATCGCCCACGGTGGCATGGGCTGGATCTACCTCGCCACCGACCACAACGTCTCCGACCGGTGGGTCGTCCTGAAGGGGATGATGGAGACCAACACCGCCCACGAGCGCGCCGTCGCCGACTCCGAACGGGCCTTCCTCGCCGACATCACCCACCCCGGGATCGTCAAGATCTTCAACTTCATCGACGACGCCCGCAGTCCCGGCGGTTTCATCATCATGGAGTACGTCGGTGGACCGTCCCTGCGCCACCGGCGTCGCCGCCAACCGGGCAACACCCTGCCCATCGACACCGCCATCGGCTACATCCTCGAGGTCCTTCCCGCACTGGACTACCTGCACTCCCGCGGGGTGGTCTACAACGACCTCAAACCGGACAACATCATCATCACCGAGGACCAGGTCAAGCTCATCGACCTGGGGGCGGTGTCCGGCATCGGCGCCTTCGGGCACATCTTCGGCACCCGCGGGTTCCAGGCGCCCGAGATCGCACGGACCGGCCCGACGATCGCCAGCGACATCTACACCGTCGGTCGTACCCTGGCCAGCCTCATCGTGAAACTGCCCGTCACCGACGGCGTCTACGACCCCGGGCTGCCGAACCCGCACCAGGAACCCCTGTTCCGCAAGTACCTGTCCCTCTACCGGCTGCTGCTCCGGGCCACCGACGACGACCCGGAGAAGCGGTTCACCTCGGCCGGGACCATGGCCAACCAGCTGATCGGCGTCCTGCGCGAGGTCCTCGCCATCCGGGACGGGCGCCAGTACCAGCACCTGGACACGAAGTTCACCGCACAGCGCACCACGTTCGGCACCAAACACCTGCTGTTCCGCACCGACCAGCTCATCGACGGCATCGAACGCTCGGTGGAGACCACCTCACCCGAGGTCGTCACCGCGCTACCGACCCCGCTCACCGACCCGAATGACCCGGGTGCGTCGCTGCTGTCCGCCGCCAGCCTGACCGAGCCCGGTGAAGTGCTGGACACGCTGAAGGCGGCGATGAAGCAGCCGGACATGTCGGGCTCCACCGAGATCCCGCTGACGATCGTCCGCGCCCAACTCGACCTCGGCATGACCACCGAGGCGGTGCTCACGCTGCGCAACATGGACGACCGGCTGCGCCGCGACTGGCGCCACTACTGGCTGTCCGGGGTCTCCAACCTGCTCACCAGTGATTTCGTGGCGGCCCAGGAGTGCTTCAACGAGGTGCTGAACACACTGCCCGGCGAGCCCGCGCCGAAACTCGCCCTGGCCGCCACCGCCGAACTGCTGCTGCAGCACCAGGGCATGAACACCTCCAGGCTGCTGGACGAGGATGTCCAGAAGGCCGCTCTGGCGCTGACCTACACGCAGGGCAAACAGGCCACCGACTACAGCGAGGTCCCCGGCTGGACCCACCTGACCCAGGACCCGGTCGCCCTGCGGTTCCACGCGATCCGGCTGTACGGCCTGGTGTGGACCACGAACGCCTCAACGGTCTCCGCCGCCTTCGGCCTGGCCCGGCAACTGCACGCCGAAGGACTGGTGGACGCCGCGGTCGCCGCCCTGGACCGGGTTCCACTGTCCTCCCGGCACCACCGCATGGCGCGGCTGACGACCGTGCTGATGCTGATCACCGACCAGTCCTCGCTGAACGAGGCACGGTTGCGCCGGGCAGCCCGCCGCCTGGAGATCCTGCCGACCAATGAACCGCGGATCCCGCAGGTCAGGTTGGCGGTCATGGCGGCCGCGCTGGATTGGATGCGGGCGGAGAACCGGAACGCCGGGGAGCCCGGATCCGACGTCGGCCCCACCGCACACACCGCGAAGGCCCCCCTGTTCGACGTCGAGTTCTCCGAACGTGGCCTGCGCATGGGAATCGAGCTTGGACTGCGCGAGATCGCCCGTCAGTCCCCCTTCGCCCGGCACCGCTTCCGCCTGGTGGACATGGCCAACAGGATCCGCCCCCGCACCTGGTACTGAGCGCCGGCGGGAGGAACTACTGCTCGGCGAGCGTTGCGGCGGCGCGCGCGATGGCGAGCTCCTCGTTGGTCGGGACCACCAGCACCTTCACCGCGGAATCATCGGTGGAGATCACACGCGGCCCCTCAACGCCCTCATCATTCTGGTTGCGGGACTCGTCGATCTCGATACCGAAGTTCTCCAGGTCGGCCATGGTGTCGCGCCGGATTCCCACGTGGTTCTCACCGACACCTGCGGTGAACACCACGGCGTCCAGCTTCCCGAGCTGCAGCATGAAGGCACCCACGTACCGCCGCACACGGTGGACGTAGATGTCGTACGCCTCCTGGGCGTTGTCGTCCCCCTCGTTGATGAGTTCCTGGATCAGCCGGAAGTCGTTCGCTCCGGCCAGCCCCTTCAGACCGGAACGCTTGTTGAACAGCGTATCGATCTCGTCGATGGTCATCTTGCCCTCGCGGTAGAGGTGGAAGATGATGCCCGCGTCAATGTCACCGGTACGGGTTCCCATCACCAGCCCCTCCAGCGGGGTCAGCCCCATGGTGGTGTCCACGGGTGTGCCCCCGCGGATCGCCGCCATGGACGCACCGTTGCCGAGGTGCAGGGTGATCTGGTTGATCTCCGCGGCATCCTTGTTCAGGATCTTGGGGACCTGGCCGGACACGAACTGGTGGCTGGTGCCGTGGAAGCCGTAGCGCCGGATGTGGTACTGGTCGGCGACCTCGCGGTTCAGGCCGTAGCGGGACGCGGACTCCGGCAGGCTGTGGAAGAACGCGGTGTCGAAGACGGCCACGTGCTTGACGTCAGGCAGCAGGGAGCGGGCATTCTCGATGCCGTCGATGTTGGCGGGGTTGTGCAGAGGGGCCAGCGGTACCAGGCCACGGATCCCCGCGATGACCTTGTCATCGATGATCACGGGCTCCGAGAAGGAGTTGCCACCGTGCACCACACGGTGACCGACGGCGCTGATGTCCAGGTCCTGGGGCCCGAGCCCCAGCAGGGACATCATGCCGAAGGCACGCTCCAGACCGACGGAGTGGCTGAGGATCGGTCGACGGTCCTCGATCGTCTGGTCCTCGGTGATCAGCTTGATGTGGCCACGGTTCTCCCCGATCTGCTCGACAAGTCCGGAGAGGAACGGACCGTCCTTCACATCGGCGTCGAGGTCGAGGACCTGGAACTTGATCGAGGAGGAACCTGAGTTGAGGACGAGGACATGCTTGGCCATTTGCTGGACCTTTCTGTGGGTGGTGTCGGAGGTTAGTTACCGGCCTGGATGGCGGTGATGGCGACGGTGTTGACGATGTCGGGGACGGTGGCCCCGCGGGAGAGGTCGTTGACGGGCTTGTTCAGCCCCTGCAGGATCGGGCCGACAGCCAGGGCGTCCGCGGTGCGCTGCACGGCCTTGTAGGTGATGTTGCCGGCGTTGAGGTCGGGGAAAACGAAGACCGTGGCCTTGCCCGCCACGTCCGACCCCGGCATCTTCTTCTGCCCGACCGAGTCCACGACGGCTGCGTCGAACTGCAGCGGGCCGTCGATCCCCAGGTCGGGGGCGTTCTCCTGGGCGATCTTCACGGCCTCGGCGACTGCCTCGACATCCTCGCCGGCCCCGGAGGCGCCGGTGGAGTAGGACAGCATCGCGACCTTCGCCTCGATGCCGAACTGGGAGGCGGTCTTCGCGGACACCACGGCGATCTCGGCGAGCTGGGCGGGCGTGGGTGTGGGGTTGACCGCGCAGTCGCCGAAGGCCCAGAGCACCCCGTCCATGACCATGAGGAAGATCGAGGAGACGATGGACGCCTCGGGGACGGTCTTGATGATCTGGAAGCTGGGCTTGATGGTGTGGGCGGTGGTGTGCGCCGCGCCCGAGACCATGCCGTCCGCCAGACCCAGGTGGGTCATCATGGTGGCGTAGTAGGAGATGTCCTTCATCGTCTCGCGGGCGTCGTCGATGCTCACGCCCTTGGCCTTGCGCAGCTCGGCGAACTCCTCGGCGAAGCGCTCCAGGTCCGAGCCGGTCGTCGGGTCGGTGAGGGTGGCGGAGCTCAGGTCGTAGCCGAGCTTGTGGGCCCGCGACGCAATGTCCTTCGGGTCGCCGAGGATGGTCAGGTCGCAGACACGGCGCGAGAGCAGCTGGTCGGCGGCCTCGAGGATGCGGTCGTCATCTCCCTCGGGCAGGACGATGTGCGCCTTGGCCGCCCGTGCCTTGACGATCAGGTCGCGTTCGAAGGACTCCGGTCCGATGACCGGGGTGCAGGGCTCGGCCGAGCCGACGGACCCCAGGGCCACGAACGGGACGGCGGTGCCCTCGGCCTCCAGGGCGGACGAGGAGCTGTCCGGGTGGTCGAGGACGGTGATTCCGCGGGGTTCGCGGCCTGACCGTACGAGCTGGCCGGAGACCTGCTGCAGCTGGAGGTGGTCCTGCTCCCCGCCGGCGACCAGGAAGTGTGCGACCCCGGCCGCGGCGGCCAGGCGGGAGTCGAACATCGGCTCACCGGTGCCGACGAGGACGCCGCTGTCGGTGGACAGCGCCGTCTCGAGTGCGGCGCTGAAGTCGGGCGCGGCCGGTCGGAGGGTGTTGAAGATGTCGGTCACCGACGCCGGCAGTGCGGCGATCAGGTCATCCCGACGTCCTGCTGCAGTGGCAATGGGACTGAGCACGGCTCGAACGGTCACGGGTTCTCCTTACATACTCGACGGTCCCGCCGGTGTCCATGGGCGTCCGGGTGTCTTCGGACACAGTGGAACCGGCGGGATCTTCCTGACGTCCATTGTGCAGGGAAATGCGTTCGCCGACCAACGAAGTGGTGTTCCATCCATCTCACCACCCCCGATACTGTGGCCTATCCCACTATGTCGGGGGTGGTCCCCAGTCGGAGCAACTCCCCGAGAGTATCTGTCGCGATAACTACCCGGGGGTGACCGGGGTCACGTCCCGCTGCTCCGGGGACAGTGTCCCAGCACGCCGTCCCCGCCCCAGCCCCCGGACGATGAGCACCGCGCAGAGAACCACCACGGCCGTGGTGAGCAGTCCCCCGGCCCACCCCAGCGCCGTGGTCACCCGCGCACCGTTGAGCACCACCAGCAGACCACCGACGATCCCGCCGAGGATGTCCGGTTTCACGACCGTCACGATCCAGGCGGCGATCGGCGCGGCGACGACTCCCCCGATGAGCAGACCCAGCACCGGCTGCCAGGAATCGTGGACCTGCTCCAGACCGAAGATGAAGCCCAGCGACGCCGCGACGGCCACGAGGAACTCGGCGGTGTTCACCGTGCCGATGATCTTCCGCGGCTCGGTGCGTCCCACGCTCATCAGCGTCGAGGTCGTCACCGGCCCCCACCCGCCACCGCCCGACGCGTCCAGGAAACCGCCGCCGAGGCCCAGCGAGACCAACCCCCAACGGGACCTGCGGGTGGCCGGCGCGGGCCTCCCCCGCGTCCTGCTCCACGGCACGAGCACGCTGCGGACCAGGACGTAGCCGCCGAGCAGGAGCAGCAGGGTGGACACCACCGGCTCCGCCGATTCCGTGGACAGCCCGGACAGCACCGTCGCCCCGGCGAAGGCCCCGACCGCACCGGGGACGCCCAGGAAAACCACCGTGGGCCAGTGGACGTTGTTGAGCCGCCAATGGGCGATGCCGGAGAAGAGTGTGGTGCCGACCTCGGCGAAGTGGACCGCCGCACTCGCCTGCGCCGGCGCGGTCCCCGAGAGGATGAGCAGCGTGGTCGCCGTGACGCCGAAGGCCATGCCGAGGGCACCGTCGACGAGCTGGGCCATCAGTCCGACGATGGCGAAGAGGAGGAGTTTCACCGGTCCCCCGCCTGTTCACACGCGAGCGCACGCTCCACCACCAGGGGGGCGATGTCCGTGGTCAGGGGCGTCCCCGTCGACACGGACGCCGTCACCCCGGCGAGTCGGCGGACCGCCAGGTCCCATAGTGTGCCCGGGGAGACGAACACCGGCTCTACGGCGATCCGTTCCGCCGTCGAGGCCTCCACGTGTGCGGCGAGCGCGTCCGGCCCGGTGCCCCCGCCGGGACCGGTGGCGACCAGTGCGTGCCCCGGGACGCCCAGGCGGCGTCCGACATCCGCGGCGAGCTCGGCGACGGTGCCGTTCGCCCCCGGGACACTCGACCCGACCGAGTACAGGACGACCTCGTCCGCTCCGGGGTCACGGGACGAGATACGGGACGCCAGCAGAGCGGCCAGATCCGCACCCGTACCGATCCCGTCGGCCTGGTGCAGCGTGACACCGGTCTCCGCCGTAGCCCCGGCGAGTGCCTCCGGAACGTCCTGGCCCATGTGGAAGGCACGGGTGAACAGCAGCGGCACCACCACGGCCCCCCGGTGGCCGGCGGCGGCCAGCAGACCGGCGACGGTGGTGGGGGTCAGCGGCGAGAAGTCCAGGTAGGACGCGAACGCCTCCCGCCCGGACAGCCTGGCGACCTCGGCGGCGATATCCGCGACGGCGGCATCGGCCCGAGGATGCCGGGAACCGTGCGCCAGGCAGATGATGGGCTGGTCAGTCACCGTCGGTGACCAGGCCAGCGGTCAGGGTGTCCCCGGAACCCGGGTTGATCAGCAGGAAGGATCCGACGCGGCCACCGCGGCGGTAGGCCTCGAACGGCAGCGGCTCGGCCACGGTGATGCGGACCTCGGCGATGTCGTTCAGCGCCAGCTCCGTGCCGAGATCGGCGGTTTCGTCCACGTCAAGGATGTGGACGCGGCGCACGATCTCGTCGACCCGGGCGCGCACCAGGGCGGACCCGTAGCGCAGCAGCACATTGCCGCGGACCTTCACCGGTGCCTCGGCGAGCTGGAAGACCAGTGCGTTGACCTGGTTGGACAGCTCGGGGACGGCGTCGGCGCCCTCCTCCTCCTTCTGCGAGGCGATCAGGTCACCCCGGGAGATGTCGATGTCGTCGGCCAGCCGCAGGGTCACGGACTCGCCGCGTGCGGCGGCGTCCTGCTCCCCGCCGGGGCCGTCGATGCCGACGACGGTGGACGTCCGGCCGTCACGTCCGCCGACGGACACGGTGTCGCCGACAGCGACGGAACCGGAGGTCAGGCGTCCCGCGTAGCCGCGGTAGTCGGTGGCGTGGTCACGGATGACGAACTGCACCGGGAACCGCAGCCCGCGGACGGTGCCGGTGTTGATGCGGGCCGGCTGGGCCCCCTCCAGGATCTCCAGGACGGTCGGGCCCGAGTACCACGGCGTGTTCGTGGACTCCGAGACGACGTTGTCGCCGAGCAGTGCGGAGGTCGGCACGATGTCGACCTTCGGCAGGTTCAGGTCGTCGGCCAGGGCGAGGACGTCCGACTCGATCCCGCGGTACACGGTCTCGTCGAAGTCGACGGCGTCGATCTTGTTCACCGCGACCACGACCTGCGAGGTGCGCATCATGGCGGCGACGGTGAGATGGCGCTTCGTCTGCTCGATCACGCCGTTACGGGCGTCGATCAGCACGATGACCAGCTCGGAGGTCGACAGCCCGGTGACGGTGTTGCGCGTGTACTGCACGTGGCCGGGGCAGTCGGCGAGGATGAAGGACCGCTTGTCGGTGGCGAAGTAGCGGTAGGCGACATCGATGGTGATGCCCTGCTCACGCTCGGCGCGCAGACCGTCCACCAGCAGCGACAGGTCCGGGTTCTCCAGGCCCTTGGCCGCGGAGACGCGCTCGACGGCCTCGTACTGGTCGGCGAGGATGGACTTCGTGTCGTGCAGCAGGCGTCCGACGAAGGTGGACTTGCCGTCGTCGACGGAGCCGGCGGTGCACAGGCGCAGGGTGGGCAGGGTCTGCACGGGGGCCTCTGTGTTCTCCAGGGTAGCGGCGGTCATCAGAAGTAGCCTTCCTTCTTGCGGTCCTCCATGGAGGACTCGGAGAGTTTGTCGTCGGCACGGGTGGCGCCACGTTCGGTGGTGGTGGACAGGCGGATCTCATCGATGACGTCGTCGATGGTGGCCGCGTCCGACAGGACGGCACCGGTGCAGGACATGTCGCCGACGGTGCGGTAGCGCACGGTCCGGGTCTCCACGGCCTCGTTCTCGGCCGGGCCGCCCCACTCCCCGGCGGTCAGCCACATGCCGCCGCGGTTGAAGACCTCACGGTCGTGGGAGTAGTAGATCGCGGGGATCTCGACGTCGCGGGCCTTGAGGTACTCCCAGATGTCCGACTCGGTCCAGTTCGAGATCGGGAAGACACGGATGTTCTCGCCCGCCTGGTGGCGGCCGTTGTAGAGGCCCCACAGCTCGGGACGCTGACGCCGCGGGTTCCAGCCGCCGAAGGAGTCACGCACGGAGAAGACGCGCTCCTTGGCACGGGCCTTCTCCTCGTCGCGGCGGGCACCACCGAGGACGGCGTCGTAGCCGCGCTCCTGGATGGTCTCGACCAGTGGGACGGTCTGCAGCGGGTTGCGGGTGCCGTCCGGGCGCTCCTGGATCGCACCGGAGTCGATCCAGTCCTGGACCTCGGCGACGTGCAGGGTGATCCGGGGGTCCTCGGCGATCCGGTCACGGAACTCGATGACCTCGGGGAAGTTGTGCCCGGTGTCGACGTGGAGCAGCTCGAACGGGACGGCCGACGGGGCGAAAGCCCGTTTGGCCAGTTCCAGGACGACGACGGAGTCCTTGCCGCCGGAGAACAGCAGCGCCGGACGCTCGAACTGTCCGGCGACCTCGCGCAGGATCTCGATGCCCTCGGCTTCGAGGCTGGCGAGGTGGGGGCTCAGCTGGGTGGGCTGGGTGTCGGTGGCAGTAGTCACAGGTGAAGTCCGCATTCTGTCTTGGTGGAGTTGGCCCAGCGGCCGGAACGGGGATCCTCGCCGGGGGCGACCGGGAGGGTGCAGGTGGCGCATCCGATGGACGGGTAGCCCTGCCTGGTCAGCGGGTGGATGATCAGGTCGTGGGACTCGATGTAGTCCTCGATGTCCTGGTCGGTCCAGGCTGCGATGGGGTTGATCTTGAGCCGGCCGGTGCGGTCGACGTCCAGGATCGGGGTGTCCTTCCGCAGCTCGCTGTCGACGCGCTTGACCCCGGAGATCCAGGCCTCGTAGGGGTTGAGCATCCGGGCCAGCGGCTCGACCTTGCGCATCCGGCAGCAGGCCGTGGGATTGCGCTTGTACAGGTCCTTGCCGTAGGTCTCGTCCTGCGTGGCCACGGAGTAGACCGGCTCCACCGTGCGCAGCGGCAGGGAGTAGCGCTCCTGCACGTCGTTGGCGACGTCCATGGTCTCGTCGAAGTGGTAACCGGTGTCCAGGAACACCATCTCGGCGTCCCTGACCCGGCCTTCGGTGAGCTCGGCGAGGACGGTGTCCTGCATGGACATGGTGACGGCCACCGTGCCGGTGGTGTGCTCGTTGACCCAGTCGAGGATCTCCTCGGCGCTCGCTCCCTCGAGCTGCGCATTCCATTCATCGACCAGTGCCTGGTGGGCGGCGGTCTGTTCCTCGCTGAGGTGGGTGGTGGTGGTCGGCGCGCCGGACGGGCTGACCTCCGGGTCCCTGATGTCCCCGGCGTCCCCGTTGTCGGACACACCGACCAGGCCGGTGAGCGACGTGAAGCCGACGGCCGGTCCTGTGTTCGTCATACCTGCTCTTCTCGCTCGGTGGATCTGCGTTACGTTGTCGGGCTGTTGTCGTCAAGTGCGGATCGTGCGGCAGCCTCCCGGAACCCAACAGACCGGTCGGTCTATGCCATGCCGCACCAGAGTAGACCACCCAGTCCGCGGAGGGCAACCGGCTTTGCCCGTACCGCTACAAGAATCCTTTGTATGCACAGTTCAACACGATAAAACCCACTAGACCGAGAGGTCTGCTATGGGGTACGAAACTCCCGCAGGGCGCACTGCGCCCACCACTCCACGCAGAAACATCCCCGCACCCGCCACCATTTTCGTCACGGTGAATCACCGCCGGAATGGCTTTCGGGAAGTTGGCCGCTTCCTTTTCGACGGCAACCCCGCAGGGTGGTCCGAGCGTCCCACGGGGTTACCGTCGGAAAACAAGCTGTGACCCGGGGCGCCGCCGGGGATCACCTCCCGCGCGCCCAGACCGACCACAGCTGCGCGTAGCGTCCGCCGGCGGCGACCAGGTCATCGTGCGGCCCGCGCTCCATGATCCGACCGTCCTCCATCACGAAGATCTCGTCGGCCAGCCGCGCCTGGTCCAGACGGTGCGCCACCGTCAACGCGGTACGACCCTCCGTCAACCGTTGGGCGGCGTCCTCCAGCGCGGCGGCACCGGCCGAACCCGCCTCGGCCGTCGCCTCGTCCAGCACCACCACCCGCGGATCGCGCAGCAGCACCCGGGCCAGTGCGATCTGCTGCGCCACCACCGGGTCGGGGACCAGCCCGCGGGCCCCCACAACCGTGTCCAGGCCGTCCGGGAGTGTCCCGAACCAGTCGCGGGCCCCCACGGCCTCCAGTGCGTCGACCAGGTCGTCGTCACCGGCGTCGGCGGCGGCGAGCCGCAGGTCGTCGCGCAGCGTCCCGGAGAACGTGTGGACCTCCTGCGACACCAGCGCCAGCCGGTCGGCCCGCTCGTCGTCCGACAGGTTCGTCACCGGCACGCCGTCGACGGTCACCGAACCCGCGGTCGGTTCACGCAGCCCGGCCAGCAGGGTGGCCACGGTCGTCTTCCCCGCACCCGACGCTCCGACCAGGGCAACCGTCCTCCCCGGCTCAATCGTGAAGTCCACACCGGATACCGCCCACGCCTCCTGGCCGTAGGCGAAGGAGACCCCGTCCAACCGCACCTCCCCGCGTGGCTCGGGCGCCCCGGCGTCCGGCACCGGACGCGGCGGGTCGACCGTCACCCCGACAATGCGCGCCAGCGAGGCGTAACCGGACTGTGCCACGTCCAGCACCCGCATGATCTGCTGCAGCGGCCCCCGGACGCGGATCAGCATCAGGGTGGCGGCGGTGACCGAGCCGACGCCGATCACACCGTGGTCGACCAGGATGAACCCCAGCACGACCGCGGTCCCGAGCATCACCAACTCCGCGATGAGCATCCAGTTCATCAGCACGACCATCACCCGGTTGGCGTTGACCGCGTTGACCATCACCGTGCGCGACGCCGCACCGATCCGGTCGTGCATCCCGTCCTCCATCCGGAAGGACCGCACCGTGGCACGGCCGTGGATCGCCTCCAGCACCCGGCGGGCCCGCTGACCCATCGAGGCCCGCTCCGCGGCGTACAGCGTCGGCGCCTTGCGCAGGTAGGCCCGGGCGGCGAACCAGTACACCGGCGACACCAGCAGCACGACCAGCAGGAACCGCCAGTCCACGGTGAGCAGGCTGACCGTGGTCGCACCGATCATGAACACGGCGGTCGACAGGATGGGCAGGGCCTCCATGATCGCGGCGGACACCTGGGCCACGTCGTCGGTGGAGCGGCTGACCACGTCGCCGGTGCCGGCGTCCTCCACCCGGTGCATCGGCAGCCCCAGGGCGGTACCGACCATCTCCTCGCGCAGGTTGGCGATGAGCCGCTCCGACAACCGGGCGAGCAGGAAGAACCCGGCACCGTTGCACAGTCCGGCGACGATCGCGACGACGACCATCATCCCGCCGGTCCGCCACAGCGCGGCCGGTTCGCCGCTCTCCCCGACGATGTCGACGATGCGGCCCAGCAGCCGCGGGATGGTGACCGTGCAGAACGAGCCGACGGTGAGCAGGACGAAAGCCAGCAGGGCCTGCCGTCCCGCACCGGGTATCCGCCGCGCCTGCGCGGCGACCTCCTTGCGGGCCTGTAGCCAGGTGGCCAGCGGGAACGTCCGCACCACGGCGTCCCCGTCGGAGGACGCGTTCACCGGCGCCAGGGATGCGGCCCTCATCGGAGTACCCCCGCGGCGTCCAGTTCCTGCCCCGCGACGACGTGCCACGCGGGAGCGTCACTGATGACCAGGACGCGGCGCCCCGGCCGCCCCGCGTACAGCGCGGCGACCCGCTCGGCGATGTGCTGCTCGGTCACCGAGTCCACCGCGGTGGTCGGGTCGGTGAGCACCAGCAGTTCAGGGTCGGCGGCGATCGCACGGGCCAGGGCCACGCGCTGGCGCTGCCCGCCGGAGAGACGGCGCCCGCCCTCCCCCACGGAGCGCCCCGGTCCGCCGGGGATGTCGGAGCAGTCGGCGACCTCCAGCGCCGCGGCGGCCACCTCCGGGTCGGGGTGGACGTTGTCGCGCAGTGGCCCGTCGAACAGGTCGGCGCCGTGCGGTGCGACCACCACCCGGTGCCGCGGGAGACGGCGCAGCTGCTCGGTGAGCCCCCGGTGGTCGCCTCCGCGCACGACGGTCACCCCTGACGGAAGCCTGCCGACCACCGCATCCGTCTCCTCGTCCGAGGCCTCGTCCGGCTCCGCGAACGGGGCGGTGAGCACGCCGACGACGCGGCGTCCGGACGCACTCGAGATGGCGACCCGGGTGGCGAAGTTCTTGCCCAGCATCGTCATCGGCTGCACCACGTACTGGGACAGCCCCACCACGGTGATCAGCCCTCCGATGCTGAGGTCGCCGTTGAGTGCCAGCCAGCCGGCCACCACACCGATCACCACCACGTAGATCGCCCCGATGGATTCGGTGACCATGGTCAGCCGCGCCTCCGCGGCGTTCGCACGGACCGTGGCGTGGTAGGCGTCCGTGGAATAGCCGTGGTAGCGGCGGCGCATGGTGCGCACCACGCCCAGGCCCTTGATGATGCGCAGGCCCTGCACGGCGTCCGCGGCGACGGCGGCGGTCTGCGCCAGCGCCTGCTGCCGCTCGGCCGCCCGGTTGCGCAGCGGACGCGCCGCCCGCACCGACAGCGCCACGACCAGCGGGGCACCGAGCAGGACGCCCAGGCCGAGCTGCCAGTGGATCGTGAGCACCACGGCCGCGACGTAGATGATCGAACCGACCTCGGCGACGGGGAACACCGTCATCACCACGATCTCGGCGGCCTTGTTCGCGTCCGTGCTGGCGATCGACAGCAGTCCGCCCGCGGTGCGTTCGCGGCCCTTGATGCCGCGCGGGTCCTGGATGCGGTCGGTGACGGTGGTGCGCAGGTCGTGGCTGAGCTGCTGCAGGGTCATCTCCAGGTAGCGGCGTCCGAGCCACACCGCGATGCCGTTGGCGGTGAACAGGGCGATCAGCACACCGACCCACAGCACCAGGCGGCCGGGTTCACCGCTGGCGATGGCGTCGTCGATGGCGCGTCCGACGACAATGGAGGTGGTGGCGTTGCAGATGAACCCGAAGAGCATGCCGAAGATGGCGACGAACTGCAGCGGCCGCTGGGAGAAGGCGACCTTCAGCAGCCAGCGGCGGTCATCGGGTGCCGGGAGCTTCGAGGGAAAGGTGCGGAGGAGTCCGGATCTGATGGTGTCTGTGTCCGACCCGGGGTTCTTCCTCTGTGCACTTTCCGCCATAGGGGGACACCTTACCGGAAGTGCACCCTAACCTGCGAACACCCGGAGCTCACACGCCCCGGTCGAGGTGTCCGTGCAGTTTCACGGAGAATACGCGCCGGCAGTCACGGCACTGCCAGGCGTTGTCGGTCTCCTCGTCGGGGAAGAGGTTGTCAGAGGTGCAGTACGGGCAGTTCATGACGGTCGCCCTCCTGGGGTTGGGGTGTGCGGTCTTTCCTGGGATCTGGTCGTTCGCGCGTTCCATGACTACTGCAGGACAGCCTCGTCGGCACGCAGCACCCAGTCGCGGAACTGCTCACCGTCGGTCCGTTCCTTCTTGTAGTTCTCCACGACCCGGACAACGTAGTCGTCCAGTCCGGCGGAGGTGACCTTGTGGCCGCGCAGCTTCTTGCCGAAGTCCGGGTGCATACCGACCGCGCCGCCGAGGTGGACCTGGAAGCCCTCCACCCGGTTGCCGTCGTCGTCGGTGACGATCTGGCCCTTCAGCCCGATGTCGGCGACCTGCGTACGGGCGCACGAGTTCGGGCAGCCGTTGAGACTGATCTTCAAGGGGACGTCCAGGTCACCGAGGCGCTCCTCGAGCTGGTCGGCCAGGGTGATCGCACGCTGCTTGGTGGTCACCAGGGCCAGCTTGCAGAACTCCAGGCCGGTGCAGGAGATGATGTCGCGCCGGAAGGACGACGGACGCGCCGACATCCCCTCGGCCTCCAGGGCGTCCAGCAGGCCGTCCACCTGGTCCTTCTCCACGTTGAGGAAGATCAGTTCCTTGTCCGGGGTGGTGCGCAGGTCGGTGACACCGTTCTTCTCCGCCAGATCAGCCAGTCGCTGCAGCTGGTCACCTTCGGTGTGCCCCACGGTGGGCTTGACGCCGACGTAGAAGCGTCCGTCCTTCTGCTCGTGGACGCCGACATGGTCGCGGTAGCCGGGGAACACCTCCGGCTCGGGGCCGTCGGTGAGCTTATGGCCGAGGTAGTCGTCCTCCAGGATCCGGCGGAACTTCTCGATACCCCAGTCAGCGACGAGGAACTTCAACCGGGCACGGTTGCGCAGCTTGCGGTAGCCGTAGTCACGGAAGATCCGGACCACGCCGCACCACACCTCCGGCACCTCGTCAATGGACACCCAGGCACCGAGGCGCTGGGCCAGCATCGGGTTGGTGGACAGCCCGCCACCGACCCACACGTCGAAGCCGGGGCCCTTCTCCGGGTGCTCGGAGCCGATGAACGAGATGTCCTGGATCTCGTGGGTGATGTCCTGGCGGACCGACCCCGAGATCCCGGACTTGAACTTGCGTGGCAGGTTCGCGAACTCGTCGCGGGTCAGCCAGTTCTCCTTGATCTCCTTGATCGCCGGGGTGGCGTCGATGATCTCGTCCTTGGCGATACCCGCGACCGGGGAGCCGAGGATCACGCGTGGGACGTCGCCGCAGCCGAAGAAGGTGTCGAGGTTGACCCTGGCCAGGCGGTCCCAGATCTCGGGGACGTCCTCGATGCGGATCCAGTGCAGCTGGATGTTCTGCCGGTCGGTGAAGTCGGCGGTTCCACGGGCGAAGTCGGTGGAGATCCCGCCGATGACGCGCATCTGCTCGGCGCTCATCATGCCACCGTCGAGTCGGATGCGCATCATGAAGTAGCGGTCCTGCAGCTCCGCGTTGGACAGCACACCGGTCTGCTCGCCGTCCATGTCCTGGCGGCGCTGGGTGTACATGCCGATCCACTTGAACCGCGGTGCGAGGTCCTCGGCCGGGATGGAGTCGAAGCCCTGTTTGGCGTAGATGTCGCGCACGCGGTCCGCGACGGCCAGGCCTGCGTCATCCTGCTTGATGCGCTCGTCGTTGTTCAGCGGGTTCTTCCCGTCGATGAGCCACTGGCCCTGCGGCTTCGGTGCGGCGCGGTCCTCCTTCTCCTCCTCGGTGAGCACCTTCGGCGCCGGGGGCGCATCGGCGATGGCCTGCTCCAGGGCCTTCGTGGCCTTCTGGACGGCCTTGCCCGCCTTCAGCTCATTCCAGCGGGCCTTGCGCGCCGCGGCGAACAGGTCCTTGTTGTCCGGGTCAGCCTGGGTCGCGTCCTCCGCGGCCTTCGTCTGCCCGGCCAGTTCGGTCTGCTCCGCCTCGACACGTGCGAGTTCCTCGCGGGCGGCGGCGACGGCGGGGTCCTCGGGGAACTCCGCCTCTGCCTCCACCTCTGCAGCGGCGGCCTCTTCCGGTTCGATCCCCTCGACGATCTCCGCCGCCCGGACCGCCTGTGCGGCCTGCTGCTCGGCGGACCGGGCCGCGTTCGCGGCATCGGCGAGCTGCGTGTTGTCGGGCTGCGCGGCGGCGGCCCGCTCGGCGGCGTCCGCGGCGACGGCGAGGACGGAGGCCCCGGCGCGCACCAGCGACAGGGTGTCCTGCCCCGGCAGTGCGGCAGGTGCCCCGGCGGGCGTCTCCTGCTCCACCGGTGCAGCGGCCTCCTCCGCCGGTGCGTCCGGGGCGTCGTCCCCGGCCTCCTCCGCCGCTTCGGTGGCCTTCTTCAGGGCACGACCGGCCTTCCGCTCGGCGGAGCGGGCCCGTCGTGCGGCTGCGGCCAGCTTCTTGTCGTCCGGATCCGCCTCGGCAGCGGCTTCCGCCTCCTTGGTGGCCTCGGCAGTCTCGGCCACCTGCCGTTGCGCGTCGGCCACCGGGTCACCGCTGGACCCGGCGGCGGGCTGTGCCGACTCGGGCTCGGGCTCCGGCGCAGCCTCCTCCTGCACCTCGGTACCGGCATCCTTCACGGCCGCGGCCGCCTTCTGCACGGCCTTCCCCGCCTTCAGCTCATTCCAGCGGGCCTTGCGCGCCGCGGCGAACAGGTCCTTGTTGTCCGGATCTGCCTGGGTCGCGGCCTCCGCGGCCTTCGTCTTCTCCGCCAGCTCGGCCTGCTCGGCTTCGGCGCGCTGCAACTCCTCCTGCGGTGACAGTGGGGCTGTGTCCGACTCGGGCTCAGCGGCCTCGACCTCGGCCAGGGCGTCCTGCGCCTTCTTCAGTGCACGTGCGGCACGGCGCTGCGCATTGCGCGCCACGCGGACGTCGTCGACGAGCTGCTCGTTGTCCGGATCGTCCTTCTTGGCCTCCACGGCCGCCTTGGTGGCCGCCGCAGCGTCCTTCTTGGCCACCTCGGCCTTCCGGACGTCCTCGCGGGCGTCGGTGACGGCAGAAGCGACAGTGGTACCCCGGTGCGCCACCCTGGTGGCGGTGCGGCCGGAGACCCGGTTGCGCCGCTCAGCCGCCCTGGTGGCGAATACCCCCTCCGGTTCCGTGACGCCAGCGGCGGCGTCGGTGTTCGTCGCCTTGTCGGTCGCCGTGGTCATACGTCCTCTTCTCCTGATCGTCCCCTCGCCAGGGGCCCGGTCCGCAGCCTACAGACCGCTCAGTCTGTTTCTTTCGTGTCGCCCCACAGTAGACCGGTCGGTCCGTGGACACAACGTAGGCGGCACTCACCCGCGAACGCCCAGTTCGCCGCGTCCCACCCGAGGACTCCTTGCAGCTTGCAGACCGAGTGGTCTATAGTCTGCTCACGTCAGTATGGCGACCCCATGGACATGCCCGCGCTTCAAATCCGGCGTAGGGCAGGCTAACATGGATGGACGACCATACACCCCGAACCGGCCCTCAACACCGGCAGAACGCTGCCACACACGGATAGGACCCAAGCATTCATGTCTGACACCCGACCGCTGCGCGTCGCCGTCATCGGATCCGGCCCGGCCGGCATCTACGCCTCGGACGCCCTGATGAAGTCCGGCAAGGACGTCTCCATCGACCTCTACGAGAAGATGGCTGCGCCGTTCGGCCTGATCCGCTACGGGGTCGCCCCCGACCACCCGCGCATCAAGGGAATCATCAAGGCCCTCCACAAGGTCATGGACAAGCCCCAGATCCGGCTGCTCGGCAACGTCAACGTCGGTGAGGACATCACCCTCGAGGACCTGAAGAACCACTACGACGCCGTCATCTACGCCACCGGCGCCACCGATGACCGCGACCTGGCCATCCCCGGCGGCGAGCACTCCCACGGCGCCGGAAAGTTCGTGGGCTTCTACGACGCCAACCCGCGCTTCGACGAGTCCTGGGACGTCGACGCCGAGTCCGTCGCCGTCATCGGCGTGGGCAACGTGGGCCTCGACATCGCCCGCGTGCTGGCGAAGACCGGCGACGAACTGCGCGTCACCGAGATCCCCGACAACGTCTACGAGTCACTGAAGAACAACAGGGCGAAGGAAGTCCACGTTTTCGGACGCCGCGGCCCGGCCCAGGCGAAGTTCACCCCCCTGGAACTCAAGGAGCTCAACCACTCCGACACCATCGAGGTCGTCGTCAACCCCGAAGACATCGACTATGACGAGGGTTCCGAGAACGCCCGCCACAACTCCAAGATCACCGACCAGGTGTGCACCATCCTGGAGAACTACGCCGTCGCCGAGCCGAAGGACGCGCCGCACAAGCTGTACCTGCACTTCTTCGAGTCCCCGGTCGAGATCCGCACCGACGCGAACGGCAAGGTCACCTCGCTGGTCACCGAGCGCACCGAGCTCGACGGTGACGCGGGCGTGGTCAACACCGGGCAGCTCACCGAGTGGAATGTCGGCCAGGTCTACCGCGCCGTCGGCTACAAGTCCGACGAGCAGGCAGGCATCCCGTGGGACGGCAGGCAGAACGTGATCCCGAACGTCGGCGGCCGCGTCCTGACCGAGGGCCCGACGGCCGACGGCATCGCCGGCGTCCCCGGCTCCGCCGACCCCGAGGCCGAGCTGCGCGAGACCCTGCCGGGCGTCTACGCCACCGGCTGGATCCGCCGCGGACCGGTCGGCCTGATCGGCAACACGAAGGGTGACGCCAACGAGGCCGTCGCCAACCTGCTGGCCGACCACGACAACGGCGTGGGCTTCGCACCGGAGGCCCCTGGCGAGGACGATGCCATCGAACTGCTGCACTCCCGTGACATCGACTACACGACGTGGGAGGGCTGGTACAACCTCGACGCCCACGAGCGTTCCCTGGGCGAGACCGAGGGGCGCGAGCGCAAGAAGGTCCGCTCCCACGAGGAGATGGTGCACTACTCCTCCGGCGAGGCGCGGGTTAAGGCGTAGCCTGCGTCAGTCCTTCACGAGATTCAGGAGCGTCCCATTGCCGCTCCTGCTGACGGACACCATGGCATCGTTGCCGCCCGTGCACGTTGACGTGTCACCGGCCGTGCCGATCATGCACTCCATGGTGAGGGTTTCGGAGTTGGCCGGGGTGTAAGCCTCGACCGTCGCCACCCCGGCGGGCGGAGTGACGGTGGGGTCCGGGGCAGCTGAGGCATCGAAGACGTACACCGGCTTCAGCGCCTCCTGGGCTACATTCATGGCAAAGCCGCAACTGGTGTTGTCGCCGGCTGTCACTGTCGCACCATCGAGGACGCCGCAGTCACCGCCAATCTGGTTGGGGTTGTCAGCCAGGGCAGAGGCATCCTCGGCACCCTCTCCTGAATCACCTGCGTCCGCGCTCGGAGTCGGCTGCGGTCCGGAACTCCCGCCCTCCCCTTCAGCACCGATGGCATCGACACCACTCCGGTCGTCGACACTGACCCAGTCGATCGGCACGGTAACGCCCTCGAGATCCCCCGGCACCTGGTCGCTCCGGTAGTCCCAGGTCTGGCCGGATTCCTGCATCTCCGCACCGTCGAACTCCCAGGCCGTGGTCGTGGTCTGGCCGCTGGCGGACTGCCCGCTGGTCTCGAAGAGAGCGTCATTGTTGGCGCTCGCCTCCAATGCCATCCTGGCTCCACCTGCGCTCGCCGCACCCTCGTGGAAGATCTTCTGCGCCTCGATCAGCTCGGAATCGTCCTCCGATGCGGCAAGGACGCGGACCGCGCCGAACTCCGAGCCGATCGCCTTCACCAGCAACTCAGGTTTGCCGTCAGCGGTGATGTCCACGAGCGCGTACTCGAACTCTCCGGTGGGTTCACCCGCGGAGAAGTCGTCGGCGTCGAAGAACTCCGGTCCGAGACCGTCCAGGGCATCGTTGTAGAGGTCTGTGAGGGCGTCGGCACTGTCGGCGTCGTCGGGGGCATCAGTAGTGCTGGTGTCGGTGCTGGCGGCGGTCTCGTTGCTGGTCGGGACGCCGGCGTCACTGTCGTCCGAACTGCAGGAGGAGAGGACGAGGGCCGTCGACGCGAACAGGATTGCGAGGGTGGTGCGGGTACGCGGCATGTGCAGGCACTTTCAGTTGATGGCGAAGCGTTCAGAGGCGAAGGTAAGGGACACTCTAATATGTAGGACAGGAAATGTCTCTGTTCATCTGCGTTCTCGTTCATGTGTGGAACACCCCGCGTCACCACGGCCACCACAGGGGACGGACCCGAGCCAGCGCCGACGTGGTCACGCACTATCGTTGACGCCTGAAAATAGGTAGTAAATTCAGGACAGTACCCACGCGGAAATAATTCACCATCAGCAATTATAAAAAGCGTGTAAACGCTGGAAACTCCCGGGAATGAAAAATTCCCGGGGGATTTCTTTCATTTTCACCACGTCGCCAGACTCCGCCGCGTTATCCTGACGACTATGACCGACGCAACAGAGACCACCGAACCCGTGGCACCGTCGAAGGACGCGCCCGAGGTCCACATCACCGGCAAGCAGATCCTGAGCATGCAGCCGCAGCAGGTCCACGCCCTGTACAAACTCCGTGTCGACGTGTTCGTCAACGAGCAGCAGACCAGCTTCCCCGAGATCGACGACACCGACATCGAGGCGGGAACACACCACGTCCTGGCCTACATCCACCCCGGTACCGGCCCTGATTACCCGTGGGGCACCCCCGACCCCGGTTCACCGCTGCGACTCGTCGGTACGGTCCGGGTCTTCGGACCCCCTGAGCAGCAGCACATCGGCCGACTCTGCGTCCACCCGGAATTCCGGGGGTTCGGCATCGCGTCCAAGCTCGTGGACGACGCCCTCGAGGTCATCAAGGGACGCGCAGCCGGACTGGACCCGAACGTCCAGAAAACCGAGGTGAAGATCGAGGCGCAGACCTACCTGATGCCCTTCTACGAGTCCTACGGTTTCACCCCGGCCGACGACACTTTCACCGCCGAGGGAATCGAGCACCAGGAAATGCACCTCACCCTCGACTGAGACCACGTTTCGCGGAAATTCGGGCAGCCAGGAGACCCGCCACCCGGCGGGCCTCACCGGGGTCGAACGCGTCTGCGGCGGAACCCCCGCCGCGGTAGTCCCGCCGGGCCTGCTCCAGTACCGCTGCCGCGTCCGGCTCCGCCCTGCCCACCAAGCTGGCCGCGTCATCCTTCGGGACGATGCTGCCGGTGTCCAGGGTGACCAGGATCCGGGCAAGCGTGAGCAACACATTGCGCTCGTCACCCCCGATCCCCTGCACCAACGCCGGAACGGATTCCGTCACGCTGTCTCCGAGCAGTCGCCGGGATACCGGATCCACGAGTTCGCCCAATGGGGGTCCACGAAGGACCAGGTTCGCGTCCTGCGCCGTTGCAAGGAGCACGACCGCGTCCGGATCCTCGGCCGGTACTGGCGTTTCACCTGCGACGATCCCCGCGCGCAGCCATTCCCCGTACTGGAAATCAACGCGGCGGAGATGACGTCCTCCGTGCGCAAGGTTGTCCTCCAGCATGACCGTGAGTTCCACAGGTCGGCGTCCTGCCGCGTCCGGGAACGTGTCGGCGTGCCCGCTCCAACCCGACAGCCGGAGAAGGAGATCACAGAGGTCACGGCGTTCGCGATGGGTGAACGAGCGCTGCACGACAAGCAGTACGTCGATGTCACTGGACGGACGCAGACCGGACGTCACCGCCGACCCGTACAGGTACGCCCCCACCACTCCACCAGGGTCAGCGTGCCGCAGATGCGCGAGAAGCGCACCGGTAATCTCCCGGACCTCGGCAGGAATCGGCGAACCCATGGAAGCCACGCTACCGCCTCCTCTACTCCCCGGCTTTCCTGGAGAGGAGTGTTTTCCGGCGCCGGGAAGCACCATCTAAGGTGATCAGGGTGGGAACCAACGCCGAGACACGCATCCTCCTCTACTACCGGTTCACCCCGGTCGCCGACCCGACCGCGGTGATGCTGTGGCAGCGGACCCTGTGCGAATCCCTCGGCCTGCGTGGCCGGATCATCATCAGCCGGCACGGCATCAACGGCACGGTCGGCGGTCCGCTGGACGGGGTCAAGCAGTACATCCGGCGCACCCGCGAATACCCGGGCTTCAAGGACATGGACTTCAAGTGGTCCCCCGGATCCGCGGATGACTTCCCGAAACTGTCCGTGAAGGTCCGTGAGGAGATCGTGAGCTTCGGGGCAGCGGACGAACTGCAGGTCGATGAGAACGGGGTGGTCAGCGGCGGGACACACCTCTCCCCTACCCAGGTCAATGACCTGGTGGAGAAGCGGGGTGGGGACGTGGTCTTCTTCGACGGCCGCAATGCCATGGAGGCGCAGATCGGACGGTTCAGGGATGCCGTGGTTCCGGACGTCACCACCACACAGGACTTCGTCGGCGAACTGGAGTCCGGCAAGTACGACGACCTCAAGGACCGGCCGGTGGTCACGTACTGCACCGGCGGCGTCCGCTGCGAGGTACTGAGTTCGCTGATGCGCAACCGGGGGTTCTCTGAGGTCTACCAGCTCGACGGCGGCATCGTCCGTTACGGCGAGCAATTCGGTGACGACGGCCTGTGGGACGGGTCGTTGTACGTCTTCGACAAGCGGATGCACGTGGAGTTCAGCGATGACGCTCAATCTCTCGGCCACTGCATTCATTGCGGGACTGCGACGAACACTTTCCACAACTGCATCAACGGCGACTGCCGGGAGATGGTGCTGTTGTGTGACTCATGCGCTTCGAACCCGGAGTCCGCGCACTGCGGCAAGGAGGAATGCATGGTCGGCGCGTGCTTGTAGGCCCGTGCGCCGCGTGGTGCGGGCCGGGTGACTTGGCGGGCCGGTGGGGGGTTAGCTGGGGTGTCCCAGTGTCGCCGGTGATACCGGCCCGGCGGCGACGGTGG
>NZ_JBQEDF010000024.1:0-42307 GCF_052107835.1 Corynebacterium sp. | reverse complement strand
TTAGAATCTGAAAAGATGACAATTTGTGAAAGAAACAACAACACGACACACCCCCACAGTGGGGGTGCACCGGGTTACGGGTCAGGCCTAGGAGTCCTCCGGGGCCAGCACGATGTCGAACCGTGCACGGGACCAGGTCTGGTCCCCGATGTCACGTCCGTCCGGGGTGGGGGTGTCTGTGGACTGTTCCTCGAAGTTCTTGATGAGGGACTTCTTGACCCCGAACACGGTGTCGCACTTCAGGAGGTCGTCGCCTTCGACGAAAATGTGCGTCACCAGGCGTCGGAGGTGCGGCGCCGTAACCATGAAGTGCAGGTGCGCCGCCCGCATCGGAGACCTGCCGGTGGCCTCGAGCAGCTTGCCGACAGGGCCGTCATGGGGGATCGGGTACGGGGTTGGGGTGAGACCCCAGAACCGGTAGTCCCCGTTCTCGTCGCTGTAGAGGTGGGCACGGCCACTGATGCGCTCATCTGTGTACTGGACGTCATAGAAGCCGTCCTCGTCCGCTTCCCACACCTCGATCCTGGCGTGGGGGACGGGATTTCCGTTGGTGTCCCTGACCGACCCCTCGACCCAGCATGGCTGGCCGACGGCCGGCCCCGCGATGTCGCCACCATTGGGGATCTCGGGGGAGTCCTCGACGAAGAACGGGCCGAACACGGTGGCCTCCGAGGCGTTCTCGTAGGCCTCGTTGTCGATGTTGATGGTCTGCATGGATGCGCCCAGGACATCGGAGAGGAGGATGAACTCCTGGCGGCGGTCATCCGTTATGTGTCCGACTGCGGTGAGGAACTCTATGGCGGCACCCCATTCCTCCTCGGTGAGACGTACGTCCCTCTGGAAGGCGTGGAGGTGGGACACCAGTGACTGCATGACCTCACGGAGGCGGGGGTTCTCGCATTCGTCGAAGGAACGGAGGACATTGCTGGTGAGCTTGTCCTCGACGGCCTTCTGTGCTTCGGTGACGGTCATTTCCTTCTGATCCATCGTGTTCTCCTTGGTGCTCACAGGTGGTCTCGTCTGTCTGTCAGTTGCTCGGTACCGGGTTCTCGGAAGGGGTCTCTCCAGCCCATGCGCGGATGAGCAGTCCCCGGACGTCCTCGTACGTCACGTTGCGTGGATTGCCGTAGGGCCTGCTGGTGACCTCCTCGGCAATGCGGTCCACGTCCTTCTGCTCCATTCCCAGCTCGGACAGTGACCTCGGGGCGCCGAGGTCGCCGGCGAGGTCCCACAGGGCGCGGGCAGGGTCGTCGGCTCCACCGAGGGCCCGGCCGAGCGCGCTGACCGTGTCCGGTACGGCCGGTTGGTTGAAGGCGAGGGCGTGGGGGAGGATCACGGTGTGAGTCGGTGCGTGGGGGAGATTGAGGCTTCCTCCCAGCGCATGACAGAGTTTGTGGTGCAGTGACATGGTGGTTGCACCGAGGCAGGCCCCGCACAGCCAGGAGCCGTACAGGGCTTCACTCCGGGCGTCGGTGTCTCCGGGGGAATCGACGATGGAAGGGAGCGCGGAGGTCAGCGCGCGAACCCCTTCCTCGGCCATCAGGGAGATGATGGGCGAGGCATCGGGGGCGTAGAGCGCCTCGACTGCGTGGGAGATCGCGTTTATCCCGCTGGTCACGGACATCGTCACCGGGAGGGTCGTCGAGAATTGCGGGTCGTAGACCACGCTTCGTGGAAGAACGACCGGGTCGCGACCAGTCTCCTTGCGGCCGTCGGTGGTCAAACCCCATACCGGGGTCATCTCGGAGCCGGCGTACGTTGTGGGGATTGCCACGATGGGGAGCCCGTGCTTGAGGGCGATGGCCTTGCCGAGCCCGATCGCCGAACCGCCACCGACGGTGACGCAGCCGTCGGCACCGAGTTTCTCCGCATTGTCGCTGGCCTCCTGTGCGACCTCGCTGGGCACGTGCATGACGGCGGAAGCCAGGACGCCCACGCATTTGTCGCCCAGGGCGTCGGCGACCTTCTGTCCGGTGTGCTCCTGCTCAGGGGAGCACAGGACGACCACCTTCCGGAGCCCGATCTGTTCGAGTTCCTCGGGGAGCGCGCTGAGGGCGTCCGTTCCGAACCGAACCCTCATGGGTAGTGCTTCGTAGAGGAAGTTGCGTGGCATGTGGTTGGCTCCTTCGTTGTACGCCGGGGGTGGAGATTCCTTGTTGGCAGTGTTCCCATTCATCGGACACTGTGTCCACAAGGTACTATGTGTTTGTACCGCAATGTGTTCTGCATTACAAGCCGCTTCCAGGCGGATGGGGCTCACATAGAGGCACAACAGGCTGATCTTCCCGACTGGGGAAGGCAGAGTTGCACTGTGCAGTACTGAGATGACGAGGAAAGAAGGTGAGGCAGTCGATGGGCACGATTCAGCTGCTCAACAAAGCCACCCTGCTGATCGACTATCTGGCTCGGGCGGGGGCGGGTACCCCCGCGGAGATTGCGAAGGAGATAGGTGAGCCCCGTCCGTCGGTGTACCGGTTGACCGCTGCTCTCTCGGACGCCGGGTACGTCCGGTCCGCCAGTGACGGGCAGTTGGAGCTTGGCCCTGTCCTCCTCCGCCTGGGCGATGCGGCCATCTCCGCGGTGGTCGACCGGCAGGCACTTCGCGCGGTACTGCAGAGGGTGGGTGAGCAACTCGGTATGGGGGCGTTCTTCGGTGTGCTCCGTGGTGACCAGGTCATCTGTCTCGACCAGGTAGATGGAACGGATGTGGACCTTCTCTACCTCGTTCCGGGCAAGCCCCTTCCGTCGTCCGGCGGCGCCGCCTCCGATGTCCTGCTGGAGAACGGCCATATGAGCGGTGACGGGTACTCCTATGATGACGGGCGTCTCGGCGTGGGCGTGGCCACCATGGCGGTTCCGGTCGTCACCGGGGACGGGGATGTCGTCGGAACGGTCGCGGTCGCGGGGCTCAGCGGAAATGTCGCGGCGCGTCGGGAGACATCACAGGAGGTGCTGGAGTCCGCGGCAAGGGAGATCTCCAGGATCGTTCCGGGTGATCTCCCTGCCAGGGAGCATGGATCCCGGGACGGTGGCAGTCCCGTGGTCGAACGGAGTTCCTCGGTGGTTGCGAAGGCGAGTGCACTCATGCAGCGGTTGGCGTCCCGTGGCACCGCGACGTCGGCACAGTTGTCTTCCGACCTCGGGGAACCGGTGAGCTCGGTGTACCGGATGCTCGGAACACTGATCGAGGTTGGCTGGGTCGAGCACGCGGGTGCCCGGGGTGGATTCCGGGTCGGTCTCACGATGCTCTCCCTGGCAGAGAAGCTCCTGCGCAGGCTGGATATCCGGAGGGTCGCCGCCCCCATCATGTCCGATATCCATGCAGCAACCGGGGAAACGACCTTCCTGTGTATCCGGCACGGCGGCCGTGCAGTGTGCATTGAACGACTCGACGGCATACGGGTCAACAGCCGGGTGCTCCAACTGGGTAAATCCCTTCCCCTCCACATGGGTGCCGCGCCCCGGGCGCTGCTGGCATTCGGTGGAAAACGGGGCTGGGAGGATTACGCAGCCGGCATTGACGGCAGTGGCGAGTCCTGGCAGGGCGTCGGCTCGCGCGCCGAACTGTTCTCCAGCCTGGAGGATGCCTGTGCCAAAGGGTACGTACTCAGTGATAACGATGTCACCTCCGGTATCGCGGCAGTCGGGGTCCCTGTCTTCGACCATCGAGGGGATGTTGTTGCGTCCCTGTCTGTCAGTGGCCTGCGGGAGGGGATCATGGCGGAAGGGGGTCATGGCGATTCGGACAACGATGAAGGTTCGGTCGTCAGTCTGGTGAGGGAGGGGGGACGTCGGTTGTCGGGGGCCCTGGGGGCACTCGTTGCCCCCTGACCGGGACTCGGGTGCGCAGGTCATATTCAGGTCACCCCGGGTAACTTTGTCGTGTCGGGGATCATAATTTGACCATGAAAGTGTTCCATGTCATTATTGGACATACTGTCCGGTAGGTAAAAATCTGCAGCAGGACACCCGAACTTCTTCACTGTCACCGGATGGCAGCCGTCACTTTTTCAACGCGGGTCCTCGCCCGCAGAACAGGAGCCAGAAGCGTGGAACCGATTGTTGTTGGACTCCTGGGGATCACCCATCCCCACGCCTCCGCACGTGTGCGGGCCCTTCGTGAGATCGAGGGAGTCGAGGTGGTCGCCGCGGCGGACACCGACCCCCGGCTCTCGTACTTCACCGAGAAGTACGACGTCGAACCCCGCACCATCGATGAGATCCTGAACGATGACCGGATTAACGCGGTCATGGTCCACTCGAAGAGCAAGGACATGGTCCCGCATGCCCTGAAGGCGCTTCAGGCGGGAAAATCCGTCGTCGTCGAGAAGCCCGGCGGTGGGACCGTGGAGGACCTGGAGCAGCTGGCGAAGGCTGAGGCGGAGACCGATCCTGCGCAGATCGTCCAGGTCGGGTACAACGTCCGTCTCGCGGAATCAGTCACCCGCACCAAGGAGCTCGTTGAGTCCGGCGTGATCGGCGAGGTCGTCAATGTGTCTGCCCGGGGTGCGGCCCTGGTTGGTGAGCATGTCACCGAACACCTGAACCAGCCTGCAGACATGGGGGGAGTCCTGTGGATCCTCGGTTGCCACATGCTCGATTCCCTCGTCTCCGTGTTCGGTGCGCCGGAATCCGTCAACGCACGGGTCCACAAGCATCCGGCACTGTCGGATGACAAGAGCCGGGAGGATTCAGCCGCGGTCCTGCTGAACTACCCCAACGTGTCCGCGACCTTCAGCTTCGATGGCCACGACAACCTCGAGTGGTTCGAGAGTTCAAGGATCTGGGTCTACGGAACGCACGGGATGATTGAGGCCGGGATTCTTCCGCAGCGCCTCGACGTTTACGTGGATGAAGACCGTCACGGATACTCCGCAGGCTGGACCAGGTGGACCCAGAGTCACTTCACGAAGCCCTTCGCGCGTACCGAGGTCAACAAGTTCTCCGAACTCCCCGAACTCGAGAACATCAGTAACTTCCATGCCGAGATGCGGGGATGGGTCGAGAGCATGCGGAACGGTGCGCCGAACGTCGCCCCGGTGTCGGACGCGCTGACGGTCGCCAGAATCGTGGACGCATGCTACCGCTCCGAGAAGGACCGCGGCGCCGGAATCGACATCTGACCAACTCGCCCCTGAAGGGGCAGGAGAACCTAGTGACACAAGGAGTTACAACGTGACAACAGACCCCCAGCTTCTCGCGACCTGCTGGATCAGCGCGGGCGATGCAGCCCCCGCCCGGGGTGACGAGCGCAGCCCCGTCCCGATCGAGGACCGTATCTCGCTGATCGCCGACACCGGCTGGAGCGGCATCGGCCTGCTGCACGCCGATCTTGTTGCAGCCAGGGACACCATTGGCTACCCGGCGCTGTCCAGGCTGATCCGTGACGCCGGCATCGACACGGTTGAAGTCGAGTTCCTCGAGGGCTGGTGGACGACCGGCCAGGAAAGGGTCGAGGCGGAAGCGAAGAAGGAGGTCCTCTTCGAGGCAGCCAAGGCGCTTGATGCGCGGCACATCAAGGTCGGTGCGGGTTTCAGGGAAGGATCGATTCCGCTCGACACCATGGCCAGGGCGTACTCCGACCTCGCTGTCGAAGCTGAGGGGGAGGGGCTCCGTCTCGCGCTGGAGGCCACCCCCTTCTCCTACCTCGAGAACACGCAGAACGCGATCGAGGTGGTGAGCCGTGCAGACAGCCCGTCGGCCGGCCTGCTCGTCGATATCTTCCACACGGCCAAGAACGGCATCCCCAACGACGAAGTGTGGCGGATGGTGCCGATGGAACGGGTTGCCGCCGTCGAGATCGACGATGGTTTCTTCGAGACCAAGGGCGGTTACTTCCTCGACGGAATCAACAACCGGGCCTACCCGGGTGAGGCGGAGTTCGATACCCGCACGTTCGTCGAGGGTGCCCTCAAGGCCGGATGGGACGGGCCGTGGGGCGTGGAGGTCATCTCCGAGGCCCACCGTCAGCTCCCCGTTCGCGAAGGCCTGGAGAAGGCCCGCGACACTGCCCTGAACTGCTTCCCTAAGTAACACCATCTGCTCTGTCTTCCCTCAACCCCTTCGTTTCGCTGAAAGGACACTGTCCCATGTCCCAAGAACGTCCCCTGCGCCTCGCCCTCTTCGGATCCGGCAGGATCGGCCAGGTCCATGCAACCAACATCGCCGCGAATCCCGGGCTGGAACTCGCGGTCATCGCCGACCCCTTTCCCGAGGGGGCACGGCGGCTTGCGGAGGGAACCGGTGCTGACGTCGTCACCGATCCCGATGAGGTCTTCGCACGCGATGACATCGACGGCATCATCATCGGCTCACCCACCAATACACATGTCGATCTGATCAGGAAGGGCGTTGACCGCGGTCTGGCCGTCCTGTGCGAGAAGCCGATCGACCTGGACATCGACACCGTGCTCGAGTGCAGGAAGGCGATAGCGGGTCGGGATGCATCGGTCATGCTCGGTTTCAACCGACGCTTCGACCCCTCCTTCGCGGCAGTCAACAAGCGGGTGACCGACGGGGAAGTGGGGCAGCTGGAGCAGCTGTCGATCATCAGCAGGGACCCGGCTCCCGCCCCCAGGGGATACATCGAGACCTCGGGCGGGATCTTCCGTGACATGACGATCCATGACCTGGACATGGCACGCTTCTTCGTCCCCGAGATCGTGGAGGTTACCGCGACCGCCTCCAATGTCTTCAGCGACGACATCGCCGAACTCGAGGACCACGACTCGGCAGTCGTGACGCTAAAGGGAAGGCGCGGCGAGATCATCACGATCACGAATTCACGGCATTGCACCTACGGATACGACCAGCGTCTCGAGGCGTTCGGCTCCGAGGCGATGCTGGCCGCCACGAACCTCACACCCACCACGGTGAAGAAGTACACCAGCACCGAAACGGAACAGTCCGACCCCTACATGAACTTCTTCCTCGAACGGTACATGGAGGCCTACGCCGCTGAGCTCGAGGAGTTCGCGACGTCCATCCGCACGGGACGTCCGTGTTCTCCGGGTTTCGATGACGGGGTCATGGCACTCGTTCTGGCCAATGCCGCCGTCGAGTCCGTGGCTACGGGCAGGGCCGTCGCAGTGGACGCCGACATGGTGTCCTGAACAATCCACCACACACAAGGAGGCACACACCATGAAGAAACTCACTCTGGGCCTGGTCGGGGTAGGACGCATCGGAAAGATGCACGCCACCAATCTTCTCGCTGTCAGGGACACAGTCGCTGACCGGGGAATTGAGCTCGACATCGTCCTGTCGGACGCCGTCGCTGACGCGGCACACGCCGTCGCCGGTGAACTGGGGGTGCGTGCCGCGGATTCCGTCGATGCCATGATCGCCGGCGGGATCGATGGCCTGATGATCGCCACGAGTACAGCGACACATCCCGACCTGATCCGTAAGGGGCTCGCGGCCGGGCTGCCGATGTTCTGCGAGAAGCCGGTCTCGTCCAGTGTCCCCGACGCGCTCCCGATCCTCCGGGAGATCGAGGAAGCGAACGGCACGGTCCAGATCGGTCACCAGCGCCGGTTCGATGCAGGCTACAACGAGGCGAAGCGCCGCCTGCAGAGCGGTGAACTCGGTTGGATTCACGGGCTGACGGCCATTTCCGGTGATGCATTTCCGCCGCCGGTGTCCTACTGCGCGACCTCAGGTGGGCTCTTCCGGGATGTCTCGGTCCATGACTTCGACATCATCCGCTGGCTGACCGGCCAGGACGTGGTGGAGGTGTACGCCCGTGGAAGCAACAACGGGGACCCGGAGATCGGCAATGTCGGCGATGTCGACACGTCGGTGGCCGTCCTGACACTCGCGGACGGCACCCTGGCCACTGTGCACGGGACCCGGTACAACGGTGCGGGGCATGACATCCGGCTCGACGTCATGGGGTCCGCAGCGTCGGCGATCGTTGGCCTGGACCAGAAGTCGGCGCTCTCCTCAGCTGAGCAGGGTGTGGATTTCCCCTCCGGAGAGCCGCACCCGACGTTCGCCGAGCGGTTCCTGGATGCGTACACCGCGGAGTTCGTGGCGTTCGTGGAACTGGTTCTGGGGGAGCGGGAGAACCCCTGCACGCCGTTCGACGCGGTTGCTGCCGCCGTGGTGTCGGATGCCGCCCAGCTTTCCCTGGTGACCGGTGAGCGGGTCCAGGTGCCCCCGCTGAGGGCGATCATCGATGGAGAGGTAGCTCCTCTCGAGGTCGTGGAACTGCAGCCGAAGGTGGCGGAGGCCCAATGACGTCGTTGAAGGGACAACGCGTCCTGGTGGTCGGCGGTGCGCGTGACATCGGGCTCGCCGTCGCCAGGGCGGCGGAAGACGCCGGTGCTACGGCGATCATCGGCGCCCGGGATTCAGCCAAGGCTGCCGGGGCGGCAGAGAGCCTGAATGCCGCCGAGTCCGTGTACATCGACATCACAGACGAAGCCAGCATCAAGGAGGCACTGACGCAGGCGGCGCCGGTGGACCACATTGTGGTCACCACCTCGGCGCATCACAATGTCTCCGTCCAGGAACTCGACCACACCAGTACGCAGGCGGCGTTCGAGGCGAAGATCATCGGCCCGCTGATGCTCGCCAAGCACGCGGCAGGAGTTCTCCCGCCGACAGGATCGATCATCCTGTTCTCCGGTTTCGCCGCCTGGAGTCCGGACACCGGGTACTCCATCATGGCCATCACCAACGGCGCGGTGAGCTTCGCTGTCACCCATCTGGCCAAGGAACTCTCACCTGTCCGCGTCAATGCCATATCCCCGGGTGTCATTGATTCCGGGAGCTGGGACTCCATGGGTGACGAGGCGAAACATGATTTCCTGCAGGGTGCGGCCGAGGCGACGTTCGTTGGGCGTTCGGGGACGAACAGCGACATCGCCGAGGGTGCGGTATGGCTGATGGGGGCAGGATTCGTCAGCGGTGAAACCATCCACATCGAGGGCGGGGCACGTCACGCATGACCCACTCGTGTGAAGGGCGTGCGCCGATCAGGATGGCAATCCTGGGCGCCGACCCTGACTTCACCATGACGGGCGCGATCAGGGAGGCGGCATTGTGTACGACCTCGGGACCCATTTGGTTTACCAGGCGGTACAGTTGTTCGGCCCCGTGTCCAGGGTGTACGCGGAGGTCGACCACCGGCTGTCCTCCACCAGTTCCGACGACGACGCTTTCCTTGCTCTACTGCACGAGAACGGTGTCCGGTCCCATCTCTGGATGAGCTCGGTAGACCTGGCCCCGCCCCGGCTCCGCGGTTCCACGTCACAGGAACTGCCGCTGGGTACACAAGCTGGCTACTGCGCTGCGGGAAACCGCCCCGTCCCCGTCGAACCCGCATCGGCGGTGGAGGTACTGGGTATCCTGGAGAAGGCATTCGACGGGAACTGAATTCCGGCTGCTGTCTCAGTGGCTGCGCGACCAGCTACTCGCTTTCGACTACGGCGGCGAGTCCCTGTCCGCCTCCGATGCACATGGTGGCCAGGCCGCGCAGGCGATGGGGATCACCGTCACCACTGGCTCGGCGTCGCAGCTCGTGGCACAGTGTCACCAGCATCCTGGCGCCGGTCGCGCCGACCGGATGGCCCAGTGAGATCCCGGAGCCATGCGGGTTGAGCCGGGGGTCATCGGGCTGCAGGCCCCACTCGTCCAGAACCGACAGGGCCTGGGCGGCGAATGCCTCGTTGAGTTCAATGACGTCGAGGTCGTCCAGGGTAATTCCAAGGCGGTCCATCACTCTGGCGGTGGCGGGGACCGGCCCGATTCCCATGGTTTCCGGCGGCACGCCGGCGACGGCCCATCCGGCCACCCGGGCAAGCGGTTCCAATCCGAGTTCCAAGGCCTTCGCGCGGGTGGTGACGATCATCGCCGCGGCCCCATCATTCTGCCCTGAGGCGTTCCCGGCGGTGACGGTGGCGTCCTCGTCCTGACGGCCCATGACCGGGCGGAGACTCGCGAGCTTCTCGTTCGTTGTTCCGGGCCGAGGGTGTTCATCGCGGTCGACGATGGTGTCCGGATCACGGCGGCGTCGGCCTGGGACGGTCACCGGGACGATCTCCTCATCGAAGGTTCCGTTCTCGATGGCGGCGACAGCGCGCGCATGGGACTGGACGGCCAACGCGTCCTGTGCCTCGCGGGTGACACCGTACTCACGCCGTAGATTCTCTGCGGTCTCGATCATCCCTCCGGGGATCGGATGGAGGCGTCCCCCCGCGGAACTGCGTCCTTCGGCCAGGCGGTCGTGGAGGACGAGATCGCCGCCTTTGACTCCCCAGCGGATCGATCCGTCGACCGAGTAGCCGGTACGGCTCATTGACTCTGCGCCGCCAGCGATGATGAGGTCAGCTGCACCGGTGGCCACGTGGGCGGCCGCGGTGACGATGGCCTGCAGCCCTGAGCCGCAGCGGCGGTCGAGCTGCATGCCGGGAACGGAGTCTCCGAGGCCAGCGTCAAGGGCGACGACCCTGCCGAGAGCGGGTGCGGCACCGTCGGGGGATGCCTGGCCGAGAATCACGTCGTCGATGTGTGCCGCAGTGAGCCCGGTTCGTTCGACGATCTCCGAGACCACAGTCGTCGCCAGCTGCTGGACGGGGACGTCGGTGAATGCGCCGCCGTACGCACCGACGGGTGTCCGCAGCGGGGAGCACAGGACGACGTCTGCCGGGTCAGCGGGGATGGCGGGTGAATTCTGGGACATTGTTTTCCTTTGCTGTCAGGCGTGGTGTGCTGCGAGATCGCCACTGATGGAGCGTGCGGTGGCGAGTAGCTCGGGCAGGATGTTGTTGTGCAGGTCGTTGAGGTCGTGGGCCTCGGTGCGGGTGGACACGTTCACCGCGGAGACCACGTGACCGTCCGGTCCGTGGACGGGGACGGCGACCGATCGCAGTCCCACCTCGAGTTCCTGGTCCACCAGGGCCCAACCCTTTTCACCGACGACCTCGAGTTCGCGGCGCAGTTCCGTTACCGAGGTGCAGGTCCGCGGAGTTACATCATTGAGATTCACCGACGTGAGGTAGTTGTCCAACGCCGCGGCGTCCAGGTCGGCGAGCAGGACGCGCCCCATGGAGGTGGCGTACGCGGGGAATCGTGTGCCGATCGTGATTGTCACCGCCATGATCCGGCGGACCGGTACCCGGCTGACGTAGACGATGTCGCCGCCGTCGAGGACCGACATCGAGCTCGACTCGCCGACCCGGTTCGACAGATCCTCGAGGCGGGGCTGGGCGATGTCGGGGAGTGTCAGCGACGACAGGTAGCTGTGGCCCAGTTCGAGGACCTGTGACGTCAGCCAGAACTCGGAGCCGTCACTGTTTGCGTAGTCGAGAGAGACAAGGGTGTGCAGGAAGCGGCGGGCGGTGGCGCGGGCCAGTCCGGTCCGTTCAGCGACCTGGGCGAGGGTGAGGCGGGGATGGTCCTGGTCGAAACTGCGGATGACCGAGAGTCCGCGTGCGAACGACTGGACCTGTCCCGTTTCGTGGTCCTTTTCATGTGCGGCGGACTGCGGCTGGGACACCGGTCAACTCCTGTCTGTGGTTCGCATAGTGAACAATTGTCCATTGAGTGAACGCCAGTGTACAGTCTTCCCTATGCTCGACAAAACTTTCAGTACTGCAGACGAGGCGGTGTCGGACCTCATGGACGGGGCATCGGTCGCCGTCGGTGGATTTGGACTGGTGGGAATCCCATCTATCCTGATCACCGCCATCCGCCGCCGCGGCGTCCGCGGCCTGACGATCATTTCCAACAACTGTGGAACCGATGGCTTCGGTCTCGGCACGTTGCTGGAGGATGGACTGGTCGCCAGGACAATCGGTTCCTACATCGGCTCGAATCGCATTTACGCCCGTCAGTACCTCAGTGGTGAACTCTCGGTGGAGTTCACCCCACAGGGCACATTGGCAGAACGGATGCGTGCCGGGGGTTCCGGGATTCCCGCGTTCTACACGAAAGCCGGAGTCGGCACGGAGCTGGCCACCGGTGGCCTGCCGGTTCGGTACAACCCCGACGGCTCCGTGGCCGAGTACTCGGAGCCGAAGGAGACGCGACAGTTCGGTGAGGAGGATTTCATCCTCGAGCACGCCCTCCGGGCGGACATCGGACTGGTCCACGCGCACAAGGGCGACAGGCAGGGCAACCTGGTGTTCCGGGAGACCGCCCAGAACTTCAATCCGGAAGCGGCCAAGTGCGCCGACCTCGCGGTGGCGCAGGTCGAGTACCTGGTTGATCATCTCGACCCGGATGAGGTTCATCTTCCGGGCATCTACGTCGACCGTGTGGTGCCGGTCGGGCCGCAGGAAACCGGAATCGAGAACAGGACGGTTCGGCCGTCAGGGAACCGTGGAAACAAGCACACCGGAAACCAGGAGGCATGACTATGGCGTGGAACCGTGAACAAATGGCAGCCAGGGTCGCCCGGGAACTCAGGGACGGTCAATACGTCAACCTCGGGATCGGAATGCCGACGTTGGTTCCCGGCTATCTTGACGAGGGTGTCGATGTTGTCCTGCACTCGGAGAACGGGGTTCTCGGCGTCGGCCCCTACCCCAGCGAGGATGAGGTCGATCCGGAACTGATCAACGCAGGGAAGGAGACCATCACCGTCAACGACGGGGCGTCGTTCTTCAGCTCGTTGGAGTCATTCGGGATGATCCGGTCCAGGTCGGTGGACGTTGCCGTACTCGGCGCCATGGAGATCTCGCGTTTCGGCGACCTGGCGAACTGGATGGTTCCCGGGAAACTCGTCCGGGGGATGGGAGGCGCGATGGATCTGGTCCATGGAGCACAGAAGGTCATCGTGATGACCGACCATGTCACCAAGAAGGGCGAGCCGAAGATTGTCGAGCAGTGTTCACTGCCGCTGACCGGAGCGAAGTGCGTGGACATGATCGTGTCGTCGCACGGGGTGTTCCAGGTTGATGCGGAGGAGGGGTTGACATTGGTGGAGTGTGCGGACGGAGTGACCGTGGCGGAGTTGCGTGAACTCACCGCGGCGCCGTTCAACGTTGCCGCCTCCGCACAGTGACAAACCGGCCCTGGGGAGGCGGGTCATCACAATCCGATGTGCCCCGACAGGGGATCGTTGGCCGTATCTGGCTCATGCGGGGGCAGCGAATGTTAGCCAGGGAAGTAGTTCTCGTCAGTGAGGGGCCCGGCCATGATCCCCACACTGTTGCTTTCCACGAGCGCCCTGTGTCCAGGATTGTTCTACGCCCGTGCACACTTCGACGCTCATCAGGGCCGCGAGCGTGCACGGGCGTAGAACTATTTCGGCCGGACCCCTAGAAAACGATCGTGTGGTTCCCGGTCTGGATCACCTTGTCCTGGGCGTGCCAGAGCACAGCCCGGGACAGGACGGACCGTTCGACTTCTGCACCCAGCCGCTGCAGGTCGGGGACGTGGTCCCTGTGGCTCACGCGCACCACGTCCTGCTCGATGATGGGCCCTTCATCCAGGTTCTCGGTCACGTAGTGGGCGGTGGCCCCGACGAGTTTCACCCCGCGCTCCTTCGCCTTGCGGTAGGGGGCGGCGCCGATGAACGCCGGCAGGAAGGAGTGGTGGATGTTGATCACGGGGACGCCGATCTGCTCCAGGAAGTCGCTGGAGATGATCTGCATGTAGCGGGCCAGGACGATGAAGTCCACGTTGCCCTTCAGCAGGCGCAGGATCGCCGCCTCGGATTCTCCCTTGTCCGGCCCGGCCTGCGAGGGGACGTGGAAGAACGGTACCCCGAACGAGCGGACGTCCTCGATGGTCTCGGTGTGGTTGGAGATCACCATCGGGATGGTGACGGGCAGGTCACCACGGCGCTGGCGCCACAGCAGGTCCAGGAGGCAGTGGTCGTCCTTGGACGCCAGCACCGCCATCCGCTTGGGTTGTGAGCGGTCGGACAGTGACCACGCCATGTCGTAGGGTTCGAGGGTCTCGGCGAGGTCGGCCCTGATGTCGTCCATGACGGTGACCAGGTTCTGGCGGTGGAACACGATGCGCTGGAAGAACCCGCCGTCCTCCGGATCGGAGGAGTGTTGGTCAAGGGAGATGATGTTGCCCTTGTTCCGGGTGATCAGCGCGGCGATGACGGAGACCAGACCGGGCTGGTCAGGTCCGTGGACCACCAGGCAGGCGTGGTCGGTCAGGGATGTGATGGACGGGGGCAAAGGGTTCTTCCTGGTCGTTCGGTCGGGTATGTGTCAGTGACAGCTGCTTCGGTGGCAGTGTACCCCGGCGGCCCCGCCGTACTTCTACAGCCCGATGTGCCCCGCCAGGAGATCGGCGACCGCATCGGGCTGCTGCACGGGCAGCAGATGTGCGCCTGGGTCCACGACCTCGTGCCGGACCACGCCGTCCGAGACGCCGTTGGACGCAACAGCCTCCGACATGGCCTTCAGTGTCTCCGGGGGACAGGTGGGGTCGGTCGCTCCGGCGACGGTCAACGTGGGTGCCGTGACCCCGGCAAGGTAACCGGTGCCGTCGAAGGTGGACAGCACCTCGCAGCACTGTGCGTAGCCCTCCGGGGCGGTCCGGGCGATCATGTCCACAATCGCCGCACCCGTGGCCGGATGGTCGGCCAGGTAACCGGGTGTCAGCCACCGCTGGACCGTCCCCTCCGCGAGTTCCTGCAGGGTGGTGCGTCCGTTCGCCCGGACACCGGTCGCCTTCGCCGTCCAGTCCTCCGGGGAGCCGAAGGATGGGCCGGTGCACATCAGTGTCAGGGAGCGGACGCGGTCGCGGGTCGCGGGTGAGCCGGCGATATGTTGCGCCACCGCCCCGCCGATGGACAGTCCCACCAGGTCGACCTGCTCCGGGCCCGAGTCGTCCAGCCCCAGCCTGTCGAGGGTCTCGGTCACGTCAGCGGCGAGGTCGGCGACGGTGGCCGGCGTCCTGTCGGTGCCGACCGGACCGTCCTGCCCGCCCGGCACGGTGGATGCGCCGTGACCCCGGTGGTCGATGGCGATGACGTGTGCGGGTGAGCGTCCCGATTCGCCGTGTCCGGCGACGCTGAGCCTGTCCTGCACGGCGGCCCACATGTCCACGCTGGAGCCCAGGGCCCCCAGCAGAACCACCGTGTGGCCGAGACCGCGCCGTCCTGTGATGCGTGTGTGGAGGAGTGTCATGGCACTACTCTACGGGGATCGGTGGTGACGGACAGCGCCTGAGCCGGTCGGTGACGGTCCGTGCGGACCGGTCCGTGTCGGCACTGCGTCATCACATCGCGCGGGGGTATGATGGGCCGAACGCGTTGCCGCTAGTGTCACCGAGTTCCACAGGAGAGTACGCCCAAGATGCCATCGATGCAGGAAAGCGCCGAACTGCTCAAGTGTTCGTTCTGCGGAAAGAGCCAGAAGCAGGTCCGGAAGCTCATCGCCGGACCGGGCGTCTACATCTGCGACGAGTGCATCGAGCTGTGCAACGAGATCATCGACGAGGAGCTCGCCGCTGGCCCGTCCACGTCGGAGTCCAGTGATCTGCCGCATCCCGCGGAGATCACCCGCTTCCTCGACGAGTACGTGATCGGGCAGGACGACGCGAAACGCACCCTCGCCGTCGCCGTCTACAACCACTACAAGCGCACCCGGTCGGAGTCCGACAATGCCACCGCGCGTCGCACGGATGACGAGGTCGAACTGACCAAGTCGAACATCCTGATGCTCGGGCCGACGGGTTCCGGCAAGACCTACCTGGCGCAGTCCCTGGCGCGCATGCTGGATGTGCCCTTCGCCATCGCGGACGCCACCAGCCTGACCGAAGCGGGCTACGTCGGCGAGGACGTCGAGAACATCCTGCTCAAGTTGTTGCAGTCCGCCGACTTCGACGTGGCGAAGGCGCAGCAGGGCATCATCTACGTCGACGAGGTCGACAAGATCTCCCGCAAGTCGGAGAACCCGTCGATCACCCGCGACGTCTCCGGCGAGGGTGTGCAGCAGGCGCTGCTGAAGATCCTGGAGGGTACGGTCGCCGCCGTGCCGCCGCAGGGGGGACGCAAGCACCCGAACCAGGAGTTCATCCAGTTCGACACGAAGAACGTCCTGTTCATCGTCTCCGGCGCCTTCGCCGGGCTGGAGAAGGTCATCTCCGAGCGCCGTGGACGCAAGGGCGTGGGCTTCGGCTCCGAGGTCCGCGGCAAATCGGACGAGGACCCGGATCCGTTCCGTTTCGTCGAACCGGAGGACATGGTCAAGTTCGGCCTGATCCCCGAGCTCATCGGACGCCTGCCCGTGATCACCCACGTCGGCCACCTCGACGAGGAGGCCCTGGTGCAGATCCTCACCGAGCCGAAGAACTCCCTGGTCCGCCAGTACCAGCGGTTGTTCGAGATGGACGGGGTGCAGCTCACCTTCGAGGATGAGGCACTGCGCGGCATCGCGGGCAAGGCACTGGCGCGTGAGACCGGTGCCCGTGGCCTGCGCTCCATCGTGGAGAACATCCTGCTGCCGGTGATGTTCTCGATCCCGGACGACAAGGACACCGGCGAGGTCATCATCACCGGTGCCAGCGTCGCCGGGGAGGCCGAGCCGGAACTGCTGACCCACGAGGAAGTCGCGGAGCGCGAGCAGCGCAGCGCCTAGCCTGGGCAAGGCCCCCGGTAGGGCCCGGGGCCGCCCGGCCGTCTCAGTCGTCGTAGAGGGCGGCGATGTGGTCGTCGGCGGTGTTCTCGTCGTCCGGGTCGGTGTCATCGTCGTACTCCGGGTAGCCCTGGAAACCCTGGTAGCTGGAGTAGCCGGCGGGGGATTCGGAATCCTCCACCAACCTCTCGAACTCGGTGAACTCGTCGGAGTCGGTGTAGACGGGGACGTCGTCATTGGCGGGGTCGTCCCGGACGGTGGGGATGTCCGTGGCGGAGGGCTCCGTCTGCCCCGAAAGCCCGGGTGCGTCCTGCCCACCGTCGCCACCGTCCCCGGCAGCCGCATCGCCGCTGTCGGTGTCGGCGGGGGAACTCTCCGCCACGTCCCCGGAACCGGGATCCCCGTCGTCCTCCGGCGTCACCCCGGCGAGACGCATCAGCTCTGCGGGGTCCTGTCCCTCCCCGGCGCGGAAGGTCACGACCTCCTCGACGCCGCCGCCGTCGCCGGCGGTGTACAGGGAGGCGGACACCGACGACGGTGTGGTCTTCGTCGGGACGGCATGGGTGTAGGAGCTGCCCTGGTTGGTGGGCATCGAGGTGGTCAGGAACGCCAGCACGGTATCGCAGACCAGCTTCTCCAGGCCGTCCACGGTCGAGGAGTGGTCCAGGTCGGTGCCGTAGTGGTTGTGGAACGTGGTTCCCTGCGACACCGGGAAGCAGCACAGAGAGGTGACCAGGACGTACACGTCCTCCGCGGAGATGCCCGGGCGGAATGCCCCGTAATCCTGCCCGCGCATCAGGACCCGGTCGATCTGCAGGACCACCGGCGAGGATTCCAGGACGTCGCTGCGTCCCCCCACGTGCCCGTGGCCGGCGATGTTCTCGGTGATGATCAGGCGCACCGCGTCCGGGTGGGCGCGGTGGCGCCGGTACGCGGTGCGCACCAGGGTGCGCACGGCCTCCGCCGGGACGAGCTGCTCGACGTCCATGTCCTCGGGACGCGGCCAGATCAGCCGGAACGCGTAGCGCAGTGCCTCGTCGTAGAGGACCTGCGTGTCCCGCAGCAGCGGATGGCTGGGCGAGATCCCCGCGCCGACGGCGATGTCGCCCGTGTCCGCGGACAGCCCGGACCGGACCAGCTCCGGAATGGCGGTGTCCAGAACCAGCCTGTAGTCCTCGGGCGAACATCCGTAGCGGCGGAATGTGCCGGGCAGGTTGTCGGGCGAGTGCGGGTGGTCGGTCGTCATGGGCAGTTCTCCTGGTGGAATCCGGCGGCCGCGAGAGGGGTGGAAGGGGGTGCACACCCGTCGGCGTTCCCGAACGTGGTCACCGTCGGTACCGGGGGTCGTCCGGAGGTCACGGTGTTCACAGTGGTCGTGTCACCCCAGGATATGCCTGTCACCGGCGGGACGCGGTGGAATCGGGCGCGGGTGCCCCCTTTTCGTGTGAAACCCCACCTATGAGGGTGCACCGGATCAGGGGCCCCCGCCCCGATTGCACTAGGTTGGGTGTCACGGAACCGACTGTGACGCCGCACACACGGCGTTGCGCCCCCTATCAGGAACGAGGTCGTCCACCATGGCAACTTCCACATCCGTCAACACGTCCACCAGCCCCGTCACCGTGACAGTCACCGGCGCCGCCGGCCAGATCGCCTACTCACTGCTCTTCCGCATCGGCGCCGGTGAGGTGTTCGGCGACCGCACCGTGAACCTCCGCCTGCTGGAGATCCCCGCCGCGGTGAAGTCCGCGGAAGGGGTGGCGATGGAGCTGCTGGACTCCGCCTTCCCCCACGTCGGCGACATCACCGTGACCGATGACCAGGAGGAGGGGTTCGCCGGCGCTGACGCGGTCTTCCTCGTTGGCGCCAAGCCGCGTGGGAAGGGTGAGGAACGCTCCGACCTGCTCGTCGGCAACGGTCCGATCTTCGGTCCGCAGGGTACGGCGATCGGAACGTCCGCGTCCGACGACGTGCGCGTCCTGGTGGTCGGCAACCCCGCGAACACCAATGCGGCGATCCTCGCCGCGCACGCCGGGCTCCCCGCCCGGCAGGTCACCGCGATGACACGGCTGGACCACAACCGTGCCCTGGCGCAGCTGGCGAAGAAGCTGGAGGTCGCCCCGTCGCGGCTGTCCCGGATGACGGTGTGGGGCAACCACTCCTCGTCCCAGTTCCCCGACGTGACCGAACTGGAGCTGGACGGTGAGCCGGTGGCGGACCGTCTCGACCCGGAGTGGGTCGAGGAGGAGTTCATCCCCCGCGTGGCGAACCGTGGTGCGGAGATCATCGACGTGCGCGGGTCGTCCTCGGCGGCGTCGGCGGCTTCCGCGGCCACCGACCACATGCGGGACTGGGTCTCGGGCACGCCGGAGGGGGACTGGGTGTCCGTCGCCCTGCCGTCCGACGGCTCCTACGGGGTTCCGGAGGGGATCGTCAGCAGTTTCCCCTGCCGCAGCGTGGACGGGCACTGGGAGATCGTCCAGGGTCTCGGTATCGGCGACCGGCAGCGCGAGGGCATCGACGCTAGCGTCGCTGAACTGCAGTCGGAGTTCACGACCGTGCAGGACGCCGGAATGGTCTGATTGCCAAACGAAATAAACTAGTGACACGGGACACATAGTGTGAGAACGTTGGCGCATGGCAATCTTGAATGACGTAGATCACACCCTAGTCACTGGGGCAGTCAATCCCGGAAACGGCCAGTTCACCCCCGGGGTGGTGGACAAGACCACGGCGTTCGGCGCCCGGCTCCTCTCGAGGATCCCCGTGCCCGTACTGCGTGTGCTCGGCAGGCGGAAGAACAGGGACCAGGACCTCCTCGACGCGGACGTCAAGGCCTCACTGCTGGCTCTGAAGGTCGTGAGCTCGCTCGACATCGTCGACGTCCCCCCGGTGCACTCCCGCCGCATCGTGGAGAAGGAGGCGCACCTCGCCGCCGGGACAGTGAAGGTCGCCGGGGTCCACGACACACAGATCGCCGGGGTGGGGGTGCGGGTCTACCTGAGTTCCCCGACCGCCGGGGACGGTGGTGACGGGGAACCGCGGCCCACCCTCGTCTACGCCCACGGAGGGGGCTGGGTCACCGGATCGCTGGACTCCCACGACTCCGCCTGCCGCAGCCTGTGCGCGGACGCCGGCGTCACCGTGGTGTCGGTGGACTACCGCCTGGCACCCGAGAACCCCTACCCGGCTCCGCTGGAGGACGTTGCCGCGGTGGTGACGGCGGTGCAGGAGGCGGGTCCGGAGACCGTGGAGGCCATCGGCGCCCCGATCGACACCGAGCACGTCATCGTCTCCGGTGATTCCGCCGGCGCCAACCTCGTCGCCGCCACCTGCCTGTGGTTGCGGGACAGGGGACGCCCGCAACCCGCCCTGCAGCTGCTGTTCGTTCCGGTGACCGACCTTGCCAACCGCACGGACAGCTACCGCGAGTTCGGGGACCAGGGTATGTACCTCACCGCCGAGCACATGGAGTGGTACGAGCACCACTACCTGGGCCGCGGCACCGACACAGGTGCGGTGACGGACCCGACCGACCCCCTGGTGTCCCCGCTGCTGGCCGAGGACCTCTCGGGACTCGCCCCGGCGTATGTCGCGGTCGCGGGCTTCGACCCGCTCAGGGACGAGGGGGAGGCCTACGCCCGCCGTCTGGAGGAGGCCGGGGTGCCGGTCACCCTGAACCGGCACCGTGGACTGGTGCACCCCTTCGTGAACTCGGTGGCGGTGTGGCGGGGTGCGCGCCGGGCGATGGACGCTGCGGTCAGCGCCGTGAGCACGGTGGTGCGCTGAGGCCCGTCACCGGCCCCCGGTCCAGGAACCTAGTCCAGGTGGTCGAACTTGCTCTCCCAGGCGGACGCCACCGGGTTGGCGTCGGCGATGAGGTGGTTGAAGCGGTCATTGGCGATCTCCACGACCTCGCCGAGCAGCTGCAGGTGCTCCTGCGCCGGCGAGTTCTCCAGGCGCCGGAGACCCTCGCTGATGATCTGTGAGCGGGAGTCCAGGCGACCCAGGCAAGTCACGAAGGGCAGTCCGAAACGCTCCTGGTAGCGGTCGGACAGCTCCTGAAGCTGTTCCTGCTCCACGTCGTCCATGGCGTCCAGGTCCTCCAGCGCCACTGACCCGGCGAAACCGGAGATCCGATCGGCGGCCTCCGGGTCCAACAGCAGTTCGGCCATCGACGGGTAGTCGGCGACCAGGGCACGCTGCTCGTCGCGTCCTGCGGTGAGGACGGCTTCCTGCACGGCGTCCCGGAGATCCTGCACCGTGTTGAAGGGGGCGGCGGCGTGGGCGCGTTCCAGCGGCCACGTGGTGTTGTTGAACAGTGGCGAGAAGGTCTCCACAAAGGTGGTGGAGTCCATGGAGTTGACGTCGTCGAGGGCGACGGTGCGTCCTGCAGAGTCACGGGTGACGTCCGGTGACCTGCGGCGTCCCACGTGGAAGAACAGCAGGTTCAGCAGGATCGCGGCGATCGAGCCGGTGGTCACACCGGAGGCGAAGAAGACCTGCGCCCACTCGGGGAAGAGCAGAGCGATGTCCGGCTTGAACGCGACGAGCATGCCCAGGCCGATGGAGATCGTCATCACCGCGGCATTGCGGTTGTCCGACAGGTCCGCCTTACCCAGGGTCTGGATGCCGACCAGGGCGACGTTGGCGAACAGGGCCAGGCTCGCCGCGCCGAGGACGGGGCCCGGGATCGCGGCGACCACCGCACCCGCCTTGGGGATCAGGCCGATGACGATCATGATCACGCCGGCGCCGGCGACGACCCAGCGTGAGCGCACGCGGGTCATCCGGACCAGCCCGACGTTCTGGGCGAAGCAGGTGTACGGGAAGGAGTTCAGGACGCCACCGAGGGTCGTCGACAGACCATCGGCGCGCAGGGCGGCGGCGATGTGGTCCTTCTTGATGCGTTTGCCCACGATCTCGCCGGCGGCGAAGACGTCGCCGGTGGTCTCGACCATGGTGATCAGCATGACGATGCACATCGAGATGATGCCGGTGAGCACGAACTCCGGGGCGCCGAAGTAGAACGGGGTGGTGAAACCGACCCAGTCCGAGCTGCCCACGTCATTGAAGCCTGCGTCGCCGAGGATGACGGCCACGGCGGTGCCGATGACCAGGCCCATCAGGATGGCGAGTGTGCCCAGGAAGCCCTTGAAGAAGCGCTGGGCGAACAGGATGACCGCCAGGGTCAGGGCGGCGTAGGACATGTCCCTGGCATCCGGGGTGCCCTCGGCGAAACTGGTGATGTCGTCCGCCGCGACGCCGAGCAGGGTGATGCCCATGGTCGTCAGGACGGTTCCGATGACCACCGGCGGGAAGAACCGGATAAATTTCGCGAAGTACGGCGCGGCGAAGAAGGTGAACAGTCCGGCGACGATGATCGAGCCGTAGATCGCCGGGAGTGCCTCGGTGCCACCCTCGCCGCCGGTGGTGGCCAGGCCGATCGCGATGATCGGGGAGATCGCGGTGGTGGTCACGCCCTGGATGATCGGCAGGCGCACACCGACCTTCCAGAAACCGACGGACTGGATCAGCGTGGCGATGCCGCAGGTGAACAGGTCCGCGTTGATCAGGTGGATGGTGGTTTCGGCGTCCAGGCCGAGACCGCTGGCGATGAGGAGCGGGACGACGACCGCACCGGCGTAGAAGGCCAGCACGTGCTGGGTGGACAGGACGGCCAGTTTGCCGGGGGCCGGGACCTGGTCGACGGGGTGCTTGGGCGTGTTGGCGCTCGCCGGCGTAGGCGGTGTGGCCTTGTTCGTGCTCATGGGGTTCTGGGGTCTCCGGGAACGTCAGGGGAGTGGTACCGGCTCAGCATATTCCTGATGTTTCCGGTGGGTGAAAGCGGTTCGCCGTGATTGTCCTCACCGGGCAGTCACGTCCTGCGACCTTCCGCTCCCACTCCCGTTTGCTCGGCCCTGTGGGGCTGGGGGATTCTGCGGTACGCGGATCTGTGCTTCGAGCTCATCCCCGGTGCGGTGGTCGACGAGATCGTGGATACGGCGCGGGCGTGACTCCCTACGCCCGCGCTTCGGCGCGGGCCAGGTAGACCATCTCTGCCAGGCGGAGACGTGCCTCTTCCTCTTCTCTTCTGCAGAACGCACTGCTTGATGGTCTGCTCGGGTTCCGAGTCGACATGTAAGAGGATAAGTCGTTGCACGGTATCGAAGATTGCGACTGGTGTGCCATGCGTGGCGAAGAATGTGGCGCGCGTGTCTTCTCCGTGGGGCTGCCTCCCGGTCTGCCACTACAGCTGGGAGATGAGCTCTGGCCACAGGTACCTCAGCGCACCGCATTGTCGGTGTCAACTGAAGTACGTCCAAGCAAAGCGGTGCGATCACGGACGTGAATCATTGGCGGTGTTCCGGAAACGAAAGCCGATGCTCCAGAAGTCACTGTGGAGTAGGTTTACAACCGTGGCCATCCTTTTAGCGGACCGGATGGGTGTAAGCCGCACGATTACTCGTCGGAGACGAGGCCTGCGGTCCGCGGTCTGTAGAGCTGGAGCCGGTGTGACCCCGGTACGTCTTACCTCATGGCGCACTCCACTACACGCTGATACGGTCCGCCACCCAGCCCCGGCACGAGGACTTCGGAAGAGGAGGTACAGGCAACATGGTCGCCCGCAGACCACTCTTCCGCGACTCCAAGGAATACGCTGTGCCTGACTCGCTGGAGCAGCTGCACGGCCCCGAGGACGGCATGTTCGACGTTCCGCTGTCGATCCACTGGGCGCGCCCCGGTGGAAGTACCGTCGACCTGGCGAGCAGGGGCGGACGCTCCATCGCCTACAGCGCCGCGCTCGCCGAGGGGACCATCGAGCAGGTGTGTTCGATCATCAACCGGGACCACCTGGTAGCCGACTGGCCCACGATTCCGAAAGCCATCCGGATCCGCCGGCTCTGGGAGGAGCGCTTCCCCGAACTGGCAGCCTGCGGCCCAGCCCACAACCCTCTCCACTGATATGTCCGCCCCCTGCACTAGACTGTTCAACCGTGACCGAGAAGACCAGCAGCAGCGCCGACACCAGTACCGCGAACCGGGCCGACCGCCTGCCGAAGCAGTGGACCCCGACCGACGTCGAAGCCGAGCTCTACCAGGGCTGGGTGGACGCGGGATACTTCCATGCGGACGCCACCAGCGACAAGCCGCCGTTCTCCATTGTCCTGCCGCCGCCGAACGTCACCGGCCAGCTGCACATGGGCCATGCCCTGGACCACACCCTGATGGACGCGATGGCCCGCCGCAAGCGCATGCAGGGCTACGAGGTGCTGTGGCTGCCCGGCTCAGACCACGCCGGCATCGCCACCCAGACCAAGGTCGCAGCGGAGCTCAAGGAGACTGAGGGCAGGGACCGTTTCGACTACGGCCGCGAGGAGTTCGTGGGCAAGGTCTGGGAGTGGAAGGAGAAGTACGGCGGCGTCATCCAGTCGCAGATGCGCGCCATCGGTGACTCCGTCGACTGGGACCGCGAACGTTTCACCCTGGACGACGGGCTCTCCCGCGCGGTGCAGACCATCTTCAAGGAGCTCTTCGACCGCGGCCTGATCTACCGCGCGAAGCGCATGGTCAACTGGTCGCCCGTGCTGCGCACCGCCATCTCCGATATCGAGGTCATCTACTCCGACGACGACGGTGAACTGGTCACCCTGCGCTACGGCGACCCGGAGGGCAAGGGGCCGCACGCGGACGTCGCGACGACCCGTGTCGAGACGATGCTCGGCGATGTCGCTGTCGCCGTCCACCCCGACGACGAGCGTTACCAGGACATCATCGGGAGCGAGCTGCCGCACCCGTTCATTGATGGCCACACCATGACGGTGATCGCCGATGACTACGTGGACCCCGAGTTCGGCACCGGCATGGTGAAGATCACCCCGGCGCACGACCCGAACGACTTCGAGATGGGCCGCCGCCACGACCTGGACATGCCCGAGGTCATCGACGAGGCCGGCCACATTGCCAACACCGGCACCCGTTTCGACGGCATGGACCGTTTCGAGGCCCGTGAGCAGATCCGCCTGGACCTGGAGGAGCAGGGACGCGTCATCAAGCGCATTCACCCCTACGTCCACTCCGTGGGGCATTCCGAGCGTTCCAAGGAGGCCATTGAGCCGCGCCTGTCCGAGCAGTGGTGGGTCAAGGTTGAGGAGCTCGCGACGATGTCGGGGGACGCGGTGCGCGAGGGCGACACCGTCATCCACCCCACCTCCCAGGAACCCCGCTGGTTCGAGTGGGTCGACGACATGCACGACTGGTGCATCTCCCGGCAGCTGTGGTGGGGCCACCGCATCCCCATCTGGTACGGCCCCGAGGGCGAGATCGTCTGCTGCGGCCCCGACGACGAGGCTCCGACCGGCGAGGGCTGGCACCGCGAGGAGGACGTGCTGGACACCTGGTTCAGCTCCGCCCTCTGGCCGTTCTCCACGATGGGCTGGCCGGACAACACCGACGAGCTCGCCAAGTTCTACCCCACGTCCGTGCTGGTCACCGGCTACGACATCCTGTTCTTCTGGGTCGCGCGCATGATGATGTTCGCCACCTTCGCCGACACCATCACGGGATCACACCTCGACGACGGGGAGCCCGGCACCACGAAGGACCAGCGGAACGGTCGTCCGCAGATCCCGTTCACGGACGTCTTCCTCCACGGCCTGGTCCGTGACGAGCACGGCCGCAAGATGTCGAAGTCACTGGGCAACGGCATCGACCCGATGGACTGGGTCCGTGACTACGGGGCGGACGCCCTACGCTTCACCCTGGCCCGCGGAGCCAACCCCGGCACCGACCTCCCCATCGGCGAGGATTCCGCGCAGTCGTCCCGCAACTTCGCCACGAAGCTGTTCAACGCCACGAAGTTCGCGCTGATGAACGGTGCACGGGTTGAACCCGGTACCTCCCCGGCCCGCGATGATCTCACGGACGCCGACCGCTGGATCCTCGACAAGCTCGAGGACCTGCGCGTCCTGGTGGACACCCACCTGGACCGCTATGAGTTCGCCGTCGCCAACGAAGCCCTGTACCGCTTCACCTGGAACGAGTTCTGCGACTGGTACCTGGAGATCGCCAAGGTCCAGATCCCGCGTGACTGGGACGCCGCAACGGAGGCTGACCGGGTTCGTGGTGAGAACACCCGTCTGGTGCTCGGCCGTGTGCTGGACACCGTCTTCCGCCTGCTGCACCCGGCGATGCCCTTCGTCACCGAGACCCTGTGGACCGTTCTGACCGGGGGCGTGGACGGTTACCCGGACAGTCTCGTCGTCGCCGACTGGCCCACCGCAGAGGACACGAACGGCGGTGTCGCCACCGACGGGGATGCCGTGCGCCGCCTGGCGGACGTGGAGAAGCTGGTCACCGAGATCCGCCGTTTCCGCGCTGACCAGGGGGTCAAGCCCTCGCAGAAGGTGCCGGGACGCTTCGACGCCGCGGCAGCCGACCTCACGGAACTGGAGGACGCCGTCCGCTCCATCGTCAAGGTCACCTCCCCGGAGGACGGCTTCACCCCGACCGCGAGCGTGGAGCTGCGCCTGGCCACCGCCACGATCACCGTGGAGCTGGACACCTCCGGCACCGTGGACGTCGCCGCGGAACGCAAGCGGCTGGAGAAGGACCTCGCCGAGGCGAACAAGGAACTCGAGCGGTCGGACAAGAAGCTCGGGAACGAGAACTTCCTGGCCAAGGCGCCGGAGAAGGTCGTCGCCGAGATCAAGGGCCGCCGCCAGGTGGCCGTCGAGGAGGTCGGGCGCATCACCGCCCGGCTGGAGAGCCTGAACTAGATGAGTCGTAACGAAGGCAAGGACGGGGACAACGAGGACCTGGTCGAGGAGGTCTACGGCGAAGCGACGCTCAGCGCGTCCGGCCTGGATCTGCCGATCGACCTGAACGCCCCGGAGAACGCCAAGGACTCGGACGAGTCCGTGGTCCACCGTCCCGTCACACCCGAGGACCTCGCCGCGCTGGCCGAGGTCGAGGCCGAGCTCAACGAGCGCTGGCCCGAGACGAAGATCGACCCGACGCTGGACCGTATCGAGTGGCTCATGGACCTGCTCGGCAATCCGCAGCGCAACTACCAGGCCGTCCACGTCGCCGGCACCAACGGCAAGACGTCGGTGGTGCGAATGGTCGAGTCCCTGCTGCGCGCCTTCCACCGCCGCACGGGACGGACCACCAGCCCGCACCTGCAGCTCGCCACCGAACGCATCGCGGTCGACGGCGTCCCGCTGCACCCGGCGGACTACGTGGCGACCTGGCGGGACATCCAGCCCTTCGTCGAGATGGTCGACGCGAAGTCCCTGGACCAGGGCGGCCCGCCGATGAGCAAGTTCGAGGTCCTCGTGGCAATGGCCTACTCCGCGTTCGCCGATGCGCCGGTGGACGTCGCCGTCGTCGAGGTCGGGATGGGTGGACGCTGGGACGCCACCAACGTCATCGACGCCGATGTCGCGGTGATCACCCCGATCGGCCTGGACCACACCGACTACCTCGGCGACACCCTCACCGAGATCGCCGGGGAGAAGGCCGGAATCATCAAGCCCCGCTGGGATGCTGATGACCTGCTCACTCCGCCGGACAACGTCACCATCGTCGCCGAACAGGACCCGGAGGCCCTGGAGGTCGTGCTCACGCAGGCCGTGGACTCCGACTCCGCGGTGGCCAGGGCGGGCAACGAGTACGGCGTGGTGGAATCCACCGTCGCCGTCGGAGGCCAGACCCTGTCGCTGCGCGGACTCGGCGGGGTGTACACCGACATCTTCCTGCCGCTGTCCGGCGAGCACCAGGCCCGTAACGCCGCGACCGCCCTGGCCGCCGTCGAGGCCTTCTTCGGTGCCGGGGCGGGACGCATGCTCGACGAGGACACCGTCCGGCGCGGCTTTGCCCAGGCGACGTCCCCGGGCCGCCTGGAGCGCGTCCGTGCCACCCCCAGTGTGTTCATCGACGCCTCCCACAACCCGCACGGGGCGAAGGCCCTGGCGGCGGCCATCGACCGTGACTTCTCCTTCCGCCGGCTCATCGGGGTGGTCGGGGTGCTGGGGGACAAGGACGCCCGCGGCATTCTCGCGGCCCTGGAACCCGTCCTCGACGAGATCGTGGTCACCCAGAACACCTCGCCGCGCGCGGTGGACGTCGAGACCCTCGCCGAGTACGCCCGCGACGCCTTCGGCGAGGAGCGGGTCCACGTCGGTGTGAACCTGCCCGGTGCCGTCGAGTTGGCCGTCGGTCTCGCGGAGGACGACGGCGGATTCGGTGAGGGACAGGTCTCCGGTGCCGGTGTGCTGGTCACCGGATCGGTCGTCACCGCCGGCGACGCGCGCACGCTGTTCGGAAAGGACCCGGCATGAGGGTGGCGCTCTACCTCGGCTCTGCGGTGGGGGACAGCCCCGCCTACCGGGAGATGACGGTGGACGTGGTGACCCAACTCGCCGCGTCCGGCCACTCGCTCGTCTACGGCGGCGGCTCCGTCGGGCTGATGGGCGTGGCGGCGGACACCGCATTGGACGCCGGGATGGAGGTCCACGGGGTGATCACCCGCCACTTGTACGACGGGGAGACCGGGCACCCGGGGCTGACCAGCCTCGACATCGTGGAGACCATGAACCAGCGCAAGAACCGGATGGCGGACCTGGCCGATGCCTTCGTCACCCTGCCCGGCGGGATCGGCACCCTCGAGGAATTCTTCGAGGTGTGGACCGCGCAGGTCCTGGGCGTGCACCGCAAGCCCGTCGCCCTGATGGACGTGGACGACTACTGGGGGCCGATGCTGGAGATGCTCGACCGCATGGTGGAGCGCGGCTTCCTCGCCGCCGAGCACCGGGACGGGCTGATCCACCTGCCGGACGCCGCGGAACTCAGCGCCGCATTGGACTGCTGGGCACCCGCTGCGGCAAAGTGGTCCGTATGAGTGAGAACACGACGCCGTTGGGCCCAGCACATGACGTGCAGGTGGATCCCTTCAAGGGTTTGAAGGGGATGATGGCCGGCATCATGCTGATGGAGGCCATCACCGTGCTCCTGGTGCTCCCCGTCGTCGGCGTCGTCGATGAGGGTGTCCACGCCACCCCGTTCAACATGGGCTATGTCGGGGTGCTCGGCGTGGTGCTGGTGGTGGCGTCGTTCCTGCAGTTCAGGCCGTGGGCGGACAGGATGAACATCGGACTGCAGGTCCTCGTGGTCCTCGGCGGATTCGTGCATGTCTCGATGCTGTTCGTCGCCGTCCTCTTCATTCTGGCGTGGTGGTACACCTACCACCTGCGTTCGAATGTGAGGAGCCGAATGGAGAAGGGGCTCCTGCCCGCGCAGCACTACTACGTCCAGGAGAACAGGGACTAGCCAGTCACGCCTCGCCGGCGTGCTCCAGGACGTAGTCCACGGTCTCCTGGGTGGGGGAACTGACCGGCCCGTCGTAGCCGTACTTCTCGATCCAGGCCGCCACGAACTGGCAGGACGGAACGACGGTCAGGCCCTGTGCCCTGGTGTCCGCCAGCGCCTCACCGACGAGAATGCTGCCGAGGCCGCGTCCGGCGTACTCGTCCCCGACGAGGGTGTGGTGGAAGATGCGGCTGTCCCCCCGGTCCACGAAGTAGGTGGCCCCGGCGTGGGAGTCGTCGTCCTGCCCCGCTGCGCCCTGTCCGTCGAGGTAGATGGCGTAGGCGTTGCCCTTCGGCGTCACCCGGACCGAGACGGCGGCACCGGTCTTGTCGGTGAGGTCACCCATGGTTGATCTCCTTAACGTCGGATGTGTGTGCTGCTTCCAGTGATTGTTGCACGTCCAAACGTTCCGGGGAAGCGAAATCGCCGGTACGATCACATTTGATGATCAACTACCGTCCCGGTGAACGGGCCCTCGCAATGTGTCTCGCCATCGTGGCCGGGTACGCCGACTCCATCGGCTTCATGTTCTACGGCGGGGTCTTCCTGTCGTTCATGTCAGGCAACAGCACCCGTCTGGCGGTGTCCTTCGTGGAGGACGACACGGACCTGATGTGGCTGGCCGGACGTTGCATAGCCCTGTTCATGGCCGGCGTGCTGGTCGGGGCGCTGGTGCACCGGCTCACCACCCGCCGGTGGGGCCGGTACCGTGCCCGTGAGGCTGTCCTGGCGATGGTGGCCGTGCTGTTCATCGCCAGCGCGTCCTGTCTGCTCACCGGGTACGAGGAGGCCTGCGTCCTCCTGCTGTCAGTGGGTATCGGGGCGGTGAACTCCGTCTTCGAGCGCGACGGGGAGGTCAGTATCGCGTTGACCTACGTGACGGGCACCCTGGTCAAGGCGGGGCAGCGGTTCGTGGACTCCTTCTTCGGTGGGCGCCATGCCGCCTGGGTGTACCCACTGCTGATCGCGGTGTTCCTCTCCGCCGGCGCGGTGGTCGGGGCCCTTGCGTTCTTCAACCTGGGCCTGCCGGCGATCTACCCGCTGTCGGGGTTCGTGGTGCTCCTGGCGGTGGGCAACCAACTGGTCCGGAACCGTCGGCGTCGAAAGGGACTGCCGCTTTAACTCCCGTTCATGTCGGTTCGGTAGGGTGACTCCCATGACTGAACGCACCCTCATCCTCATCAAGCCGGACGGTGTCTCACGCGGCATCATCGGCGAGATCATCGCCCGTATCGAGCGCAAGGGCCTGACCCTGTCCGCCCTGGACCTGCGCGTCGCCGACCGCGACACCGCGGAGAAGCACTACGCCGAGCACGCCGACAAGCCGTTCTTCGGCGACCTGGTCGACTTCGTCACCTCCGCACCGCTGGTCGCGGGCATCGTCGAGGGCGACCGTGCCATCGACGCCTGGCGCCAGATCGCGGGCGGCACGGACCCGGTGTCCAAGGCCGCCCCGGGCTCGATCCGCGGCGACTTCGCCACCTCGGTGGCCGAGAACGTGGTCCACGGTTCGGATTCCCCGGAGTCCGCCGAGCGCGAGATCGGTATCTGGTTCCCTAACCTCTGACCGCGCTGCCCACTCCACGCTGAACAGCCTCGCTGCCTTCCTCGGTGAGCGTGACCCATTTCAGGACGGTGTCCCTGTCCCTGCGGTCGCGGATCACGACAGCGAGGCTTTGTGCTGTCAGGGTGTCGATACCGGCTTTGACCTGTTCGCCATCGAGGCCGAGGGGCGTCACGGAGTCCAGCAGGACGTCCAGGCGAACCTGGCGTCCGGCGGGGACCGCCTGCATCGCGTAGAGGGTGGAGGCGACGGCGTCCGCGTCGTCGGCGGGGGTCCACCCGGGCTCGGTGGCGAAGACGTCGCGCAGGGGGACGTAGCCCACCGGGGCTGCGGCGTCGATGACGAGGATGCGCCACGTGGAGGCGAGCGTGATCAGGGTGATGAGCGCAGCCCATGTCCAGCCCGCGAATGCGGGGTCGATGGCGTCCCCGATCTGCGGGCCGAGGACCACGGTCGCGACGGTGAGGATTAACAGGCGTTGCTGCTGCTGCGGAGCTGTTCGGCCCTGAAGGGAGGGGAAGGGGCCGACGGTGCGTCCGTCGGTCTCGGAATCGGGCTTCATGGGCGCGTAGTCGTTGTGGTTCAGCCCCCGGGTCCTGATGCGGATGGTGGCGGGGATGACCAGGAGGAACATCACGCCGATCAGGGCGAACGGCATCCACGGCTGGGCGATCGGTGAGGAGATCAGGCCGACGATGACGCCGAACACCACGGAGAAGAGCACACGTACCGGTAGCGCGATGGCGAGGGAACGCTGAAGTTCCTGAAGATAGCGTAGAGAGTCGCTCATGATTACCAGCGTAGCGCCTTCGGCGTAATGGGACCCTCGTCACATCTGGGACGGTGGTGAACCTGAGGTCGCTCTCGTGTGCAACAATGAGGGGTGGAACGTGCTGCACCCGTCAGTGATGGAATCCTCAGCGATGACGTCATTGGGCCCGACAAGGCAGCGGATGTGCGCCGTAACCGTAACTTTATGAATTCAACCGTCACGGCACAGGTCAGCGGATACATCCGCAACCGGCAGGACGATGCGAGGCTGCGTGATCAACCACAGCGCCCGTCGTCGGACCGGGGGACTCTGGGCTGGGGCGCCATCAAGGAGAAATGTGGCGAATACAAGCCAGGAACTTGCGGCAGCAGCCGCCGGAGTAACAACTGAAGATCTGGGGGAGAAGGTCCGCGTCCATGCGCTGGCCAAGTTACTGGGGATTCCCAGTGCCGAGATGATCACGGTGCTGGGGGAGCACGGGATCGGGGACAAGCGGGCCACGTCCACCCTGCCCAGGGCAGAGGCGGAGCGGGTGCTCGGTGAGCTGACCACCGCCGGGGAACCGGCGGAGGCACCGGAGAAGAAGGCTCCGGAGAAGAAGGCACCCGCACAGCAGAAGCGTCGCCGTCGGGCGACGCGCAAGGCCGGGGCCCCGAGCCAGCCGGTCGAGCCGGTGGACGTCCAGGAGTCCCCGGCGGTCGTCCCGAGCACCGCGACGACCACGGCACAGCCCACGTCCGCGCAGAATGCGCTGGACGACTCGGCGGCGCAGAGCCCGCGCCGCCGTCGCCGGACCACACGCCGCAGCGGAGCCGTCGCGACCTCCACACAGGACACGGCCGATACGCCAGAGACCCCTGAGCCCACGCAGCCGGCAACGAAGAAGCAGTCCGCACCGGAGCCGGAGCCCGCCGGGGAAGACGGGGAAGCCAGGGAAAAGGACTCCGGGCGTCCCGTGGTGCGTCGGCGCGTCGTCCGGCGCGTCGGTTCCCGCAGTGCCGCGGCCGGTGCCGAGCAGCTGCGGCGTGAGAAGGAACTCGAGCGCCAGCAGGAGGCCGACGAATCCGGGGACCGGAACGGTTCCCGGGAGAACGGGGACAGCGGTAACGGGGACAACGGGTCGGCGTCCTCCCGCCGTCGCCGCGGGAGCCGCGGCCGCGGGCGGGGCCGTGGTGACCAGCAGCGTGGGGACCAGCAGGACGCCCCGGAGCAGGACACCCCGAAGCAGGACGCCCGGAACGACGGGAACACGGACAAGGCGGACAAGCCCGAGGTCGCCGTCGTCGACGAGCCCGTGAAGCTGAAGGGCTCCACACGCCTGGAGTCCAAGCGCCGGTGGCGCGAGGAGCAGGGCAACCAGAAGCACAAGTCCGTCACCCGCGCGGAGTTCATGGCCCGCCGCGAGAACATCTACCGCTCCATGGTCGTCCGCGACGCCAAGCGCAGTGACCACCCGGGCCGCGTCACCCAGGTCGGTGTCGTGGAGGACGGGCTGCTCGCCGAGCATTTCGTGACCAGCGAGACGCAGACCTCCACGATCGGCAACATCTACCTCGGTCGCGTGCAGAACGTCCTGGCCAGTATGGAGGCCGCCTTCGTCGACATCGGCACCGGACGCAACGCCGTCCTGTACGCCAGCGAGGTCGACTGGCGTTCGGAGCACATCCGTGGCCGCTCACGCCGGATCGAGTCTGCCCTGAAGCAGGGCGACCAGGTCCTGGTGCAGGTCATCAAGGATCCGCTGGGCCACAAGGGCGCCCGGCTGACCAACCGTGTCAGCTTCGCCGGCCGTTACCTGGTGTACGTCCCGGGTGGCAAGACGCAGGGGATCTCCCGCAAGCTCCCGGAGGCGGAGCGCAAGCGGTTGAAGGGCATCCTGCAGCGGGTCGTCCCGGAGAACGGCGGCACGATCATCCGCACCGCCGCCGAGGGCGTCAGCGAGGAGAAGATCGCCGAGGACGTCGACCGGCTGCACCGCCGCTGGCTCGACATCACCGGGCGTGAGGAGGCCCAGCGTGACAAGAAGGGTTCCACCCCGGTCGTGATGTACGAGGAGCCGAACCTCCTGGTGAAGGTGGTTCGCGACCTGTTCAACGAGGACTTCAACGAGCTCGTCGTCGACGGCGGGAAGTCGTGGGGCATGGTGCACGACTACGTCCACCGTATGGCCCCCGACCTCGAGGACAAGCTGGTCAAGTGGAACCGTGACGACCACGACGGCGAGGACGCGTTCGCCGCCTACGAGCTCGACGACCAGCTGAGCAACGCCAAGAGCAGGAAGGTGTGGCTGCCGTCCGGCGGCTACCTGGTCATCGACCGCACCGAGGCGATGATCGTGATCGACGTCAACACCGGCAGCTTCACCGGCTCGGGCGGCAACCTCGAGGAGACGGTCACCAAGAACAACCTCGAGGCGGCCGAGGAGATCGTCCGCCAGATGCGCCTGCGGGACATGGGCGGGATGATCGTCGTCGACTTCATCGACATGGTCCTGGAGGAGAACCGGGACCTGGTGCTGCGTCGGCTGACGGAGTTCCTGGCAAGCGACCGGACGCGGCACAAGATCTCCGAGGTCACGAGCCTCGGTCTCGTGCAGATGACCCGCAAGCGCCTGGGCGCCGGCCTGGTGGAGACCTACTCCACCGAGTGTGAGGCGTGTGCCGGACGCGGCATCATCGTCCACGAGGACCCCGTCGAGCACGACGAGCATGACGAGGACGACGACAAGTCCCACAAGTCGGGCAAGGGGCACCGCGGACGCCGCGGCTACCAGGGCCAGCAGGACGGGGCGGACCGTGACGGGCTGAAGCAGGCGCGCCACGAGCAGGAGATCCGCCGCCGCTACGAGCAGCACGCGGAGCCGCCGACCGCTGAGGTCGCGAAGGTGGTGCACTCGGCGGTCCAGGACACTGCGGAGTCCACGGAGTCCACGGAACCGGCGCAGTCCGGGGAACCGGCGCACAGCGGGTCTGCGGCGACCGGGGCGTCCACGGTGTCCGGTGGCGGACGGCGCGTCCGTCGTCGGATCGTGCGCCGGGCGGCCGACGAGGAGCAGGACGCATCGCGTGACGCGGGTGACGCCGGAGACGACATCTCCTCGATCGCGGCACACGCGGTCGCCCACGCCGGGGACGTCGACCCGGAGGAGCCCACGGGTGCGGACTACGTTGCCGATGAGCCGGACAGCGCTGCCGCCGTCGAGACACCGGACTCCGGTGACGAGGACACGGACGCTGGCGCCGACACGGACACGGGCGTGACGGTCCGTCGCAGCCGTGACCGTCGCGGACGCCGGGTCGTCCGGCGCGTCGTGGAAACCCCGGAGGCTGACCGGGCCCCGGAGGCAGCTGCCGCGACCGGGACCGACACGCCGACCGACACCGGACAGGAGTCCACCCCGGATCCCCGTGCCGAGTTCGAGAACGCACGCGCCGATTTCCAGCGCTCACCGCGCCGACGCCGCCGGGTTCGCGGGAATTCGCGGTCGGACGTTGCCCCGGCACCCGGGGACTTCGGGCTCCAGGCGTCGCAGGTTCCGGAGGAGGATCCTTCACCGGTCCAGCAGTCTGAGCAGGCTGTCACCGCCGAACCCGCCGGGACCCCCGCGCCGTCCACGGAGCAGTCATCCGGGGCCGGGGACGACCAGAAGTCCCGTCACCAGGAGAACCGGCGCCCGCGGTCGGGACGCCGCCGTCGCCGCAAGGTGGTCCGCAGCTCGTCCTAACGCCGAGTCCTATGGCATAGGCCAGTGCCCAGGCTGACTCCCGGTTCACGGAGGGCCCCGGGCGCTCGCCTCTTGCGGCGGCGGACGATGTGGGTGAGGTGGGATGTGACACATCCGGCGGGCCCGGTGTTGCCGGAACCGACCGGCCCGCGTACGTTTAGTGGACATGACAACTAATACCGTTCCCCGCATCGCGATCTTCGCCGGCACCGTCCGCGAAGGCCGCAATTCCATCAAGATCGCCACCTGGGCGAAGGAGGTCCTCGACGCCACCGTCGGCGCCGAGGGGGCCGTCGAATTCGAGGTCCTCGACCTTGCCGCGCAGACCCTCGGCAAGTTCACCTCCGCCACCCCGCCCCGCATGCACGAAGGTGCCTACGAGGAGGAGGAGCTCGCGGCCTGGTCCGAGGTCGTCGGCGGTTTCGATGGCTTCATCTTCGCCACCGGCGAGTACAACGGCTCGGTTCCCGGTGTCATGAAGAATGCCGTGGACGCGCTGTTCGTCGAGTGGACCGAGAAGCCCGTCGGGTTCATCGGTTGGGGCGGTACCGGGGCCGCCTCCGCCCTGGAGCACTGGCGCACCATCGTGACCTTCCTTGGTATGAACCACGTCGGCGGCGACGTCAAGCTGACTTTCGCCGACGTCTTCCCCGACTTCACCTTCACCCCCGGGCGGGCGCAGAACGACGAGCTCGTCGCGCTCGGGACCGCAGTCGCCGCGGCGGTGACCGAGACCGTCGCCGCGTCCTAGCCGCGTTCCCCGGGAGGCCGCGGCCGGGTGCCCCGACCGCACCCGGTGCCATTGGCACCGGAGGTGGTTTTGGTGTTCGGTGGGGCAACGGCTAGTATTGAGCAGTCGCTGTTCGACAGTAGGTTACGTGCGCCCGAGCGCACGCGCCCGCCCCGTGGGGTTGTGGTGCCGGATGTTGAACGCAGTGAAAGCACGTAAGTCCAGTCAGTTTGCCTTTCAGGCCGCATATTCGTCCCGGGATTGTCCCCGGGGACGGAACAGTGGTGGAGGGGCGGCCTGAGCCGAGTAGAGAAACAAAGGGGTAGCCCTTCCATGTACGCGATCGTCAAGACCGGCGGCAAGCAGTACAAGGTTGCCGAAGGTGACCTCGTCAAGGTCGAGAAGATCGAGGGAGAGCCGGGTTCGTCCGTGGCTCTCACCCCGGTTCTCCTCGTCGATGGCGCTGACGTCACCTCCGGTGACAAGCTCGCCGACAAGTCCGTTGCCGCCGAGATCGTCGACCAGACCAAGGGTAAGAAGATCAACGGCATGCACTACCGGAACAAGACCGGTTACAAGCGCCGTTACGGTCACCGTCAGCACCTGACCGTCCTCAAGGTCACCGGCATCAAGTAATCAACCCAGCGACCGCTGCCCTTCGCAGCGGTACATACTTTTCTCAAGGAGGGAAAAGACCATGGCACACAAGAAGGGTGCAGCAAGCTCCAGCAACGGTCGCGACTCCGAGTCCAAGCGCCTCGGCGTCAAGCGGTTCGGTGGTCAGCAGGTCAAGGCCGGCGAGATCCTGATCCGTCAGCGCGGAACGTCCTTCCACCCGGGTGAGAACGTCGGCCGTGGTGGCGACGACACCCTCTTCGCCCTCAAGGGCGGCGCCGTGCAGTTCAGCACCCGCCGTAACCGTCGACTGGTGAACATCGTCGAGGACGAGACCGTCGAGGCTTAACTGCCCCACGGCGAGTCCCCTCGCGTCGAACCCCCGGTAGCCTCGGCTGCCGGGGGTTCCTCCTGTGTGGCCCCGGAGCCGTCGGGGCTGCGCACCCGGGAAACGGGCGGATCAGAGAGTAGGGTAGCCTACTCTCCATGACTCTCCGACCCCCCACGTTGTCGCCACTGACCCGCCGCGCCTTCCTCGGTGGCACCCTCGGCCTCGGGGCGGCGGTCCTCGCTGCCTGTGGTTCCGGGGACGGTGACGGGGACAGTGGGGGTGCGGACGCCCAGCAGTCCGGAAGCCCCGCCCGCACGGCCGACGAACAGCAGCTGCGCGTCGTCGCGCTGAACACCGGGCAGTTCGAGACCTGTCTCGCGCTCGGTGTGCTGCCCGTCGGGGTCGCCTTCGCCGAATCGGTCGGGACTGCGTCGGAAGGAGTCCCCGACTTCGTCAAGGAACGCTTCGCCGACACCTTCGACCTCGACACCGTGGAATCCGTGGGTACCCGGCAGGACATCGACATCGAGAAGATCGCCACGCTCGAGCCGGACCTGGTCCTGTCCAACCAACGCGCCGACGAGGACCAGCTCGCCGAGCTGGGGAGGTTGGCCGACGTTGCCCTGTCGAACGGTGGCTCCGAGGAGTGGAAGGCCGATCTCGCCACCATCGGGGACGCACTCGGCAAGCGCGGGGAGGCGGACCGGTTGCTCGCCGACTACGAGGAGCGCGCGCAGGACTGGGCCACCGAGCGGGGCGACGGCGGCACCATCTCCCTGGTCCGTGCGAAGGGCGACGACTACCTGATGATGGGATCGCGTGCCCTGGCCAGTATCGTCGCGGCCGACGCCGGTTTCACCCGTCCGATGAACCAGGCCTTCGACGATTCACCCGGGCACGACCTGTCGATGGAGAACGCGGCGGATCTCGACGCGGACTGGCTGTTCTACGGATTCCCCGGTGCCGCCGCGGAGGTCACCGGGAAATCCAGCTGGAGAAGTGTTCCGGTCGTGGCCGACGGGCGGGCCTTCGAGGTCGACGTGGACCCGTGGTTCCTCAATGCCTCCGTCGTCGCTGCGGACCACGTGCTCACCGACATGATTGACTTCATCGACGGGTGATAGGATCATCGGGATCCCCTCCGACCACGTCACTCCTCTTCACCAACCCCTTGAACAGGGAGGCCGCTCAATCATGTCACGCTTCGTGGACCGAGTCGTCCTGCATCTGCAGGCCGGCGACGGCGGCAACGGCTGCGCCTCAGTGCGCCGAGAGAAGTTCGTGCCCCTCGGTGGACCCGACGGTGGCAACGGCGGGCACGGCGGTGACGTCGTGCTCGAGGTCGACCCGCAGGTCCACACCCTGCTGGACTTCCACTTCCACCCGCACATCAAGTCCGAGCGCGGGGCGGCCGGCGCCGGCGACCACCGCCACGGCGCCCGCGGCAAGGACCTGGTGCTGCCCGTCCCGGCGGGCACGGTGATCCTCGACAGCAGGGGCGAGGTCCTGGCGGACCTGACCACCGCGGGGCAGCGGTTCATCGCCGCCGCCGGCGGCCACGGCGGACTCGGCAACGCCTCGCTGGTCTCGAAGGCCCGCAAGGCGCCCGGTTTCGCCCTCCTCGGCGAACCGGGGGAGGCCCGGGACCTCACCATCGAGCTGAAGTCCATGGCGGACGTCGGCCTGGTCGGTTTCCCCTCCGCGGGTAAGTCGTCACTGGTCAGCGTCCTGAGCGCGGCCAAGCCGAAGATCGCCGACTACCCGTTCACCACCCTGCAGCCGAACCTCGGTGTGGTCAACGTCGCCCACGAGGTCTTCACCATCGCCGACGTTCCCGGGCTGATCCCGGGGGCGAGCCAGGGCAAGGGCCTCGGGCTGGACTTCCTGCGCCACATCGAGCGCACGGCCGTCCTCGCGCACGTGGTCGACTGCGCCGCGCTGGAGTCCGAGCGCAACCCGCTGGACGACATCCGTGCCCTGGAGGCGGAGCTGGCGTCCTACCAGTCCGAGCTGTCGGTGGACGCAGGTCTCGGCGACCTCGGTGACCGCCCGCGCGTGGTCATCCTCAACAAGATCGACGTGCCCGACGCCCGCGAGATGGCCGAGCTGATGCGTCCCGAACTCGAGGAGGAGTTCGGCTGGCCGGTGTTCGAGATCTCCACCGCGTCCCACGAGGGCCTCGACCAGCTGCGCTACGCGCTGATGGGGATCGTCACCGAACACCGCGCCGCTCACCCGGTGGAGGAGGTCGCCCCCCAGGTCATCGTGCCCAAGCACAAGCGGCGCAAGGGTGAGGTCGACTTCGAGGTCACCGAGGACCCGCAGTTCGAGGACGCCTTCATCGTCACCGGCGAGAAGCTGGAGCGCTGGATCCGGCAGACCGACTTCGAGAACGACGAGGCGGTGGGCTACCTCGCCGACCGCTTCGCCAAGGCGGGGGTCGAGGACGCGCTGTACATGGCTGGCGCCGTGGAGGGCTGCGAAGTGACCATCGGGCCCATCACCTTCGAGTGGGAGCCGCAGACGGCCGCAGGCGTCGACCTGATGCCCTCAGGACGCGGTACGGACCGCCGGCTGGACCGCACCGACCGTTCCACCTCGGACGAGCGCAAGCGTGCCTCACAGGCCCGCCGCGGCCTTATCGACGAGTACGACTACGGCGACGGGGAAGAGGCCTCCCGGGAGCGCTGGGAAGGGTAGCCCCGGCGTGTCGGGTGTGTTGGGTGGTTGATCTGCAGGTGAGCCGCCGACGGACGCCCGGTGGGGACGTCCAAGGGGGCGTAGGTGAGGCCATCCTCATGGCGGCACCGGGGCTCGCTGGGTAATAATGATGTTCATGTCTGACACCACTGATGCATCCGACATTGCTGGAGACTCCGATACCCCCTCGGTGTTCGAGTACCCGGCTCCGCTGGAATTCGGCACGGATGCGGTGCATCAGCCCGGTCCCGTCATCCCCGCGACCACCAAGCAGTTCCCCGACCCGGAGGTCACGGAGGGGGACCCCGCCTACGGCCACCGCTCGGACGTCCGGGGAACCATCAAGGAAGCCAAGCGTGTGGTGGTCAAGATCGGTTCGTCCAGCCTGACCGACGACAACGGCCTGGTCAGCCCGGAACGCATCGACGTCATCGCCGACGCCCTCGAGGCCCGCATGGACCGCGACACCGATGTCATCGTGGTGTCCTCGGGTGCGGTGGCGTGCGGCATGGGGCCGCTGGGCCTCACGCAGAAGCCCACCGACCTGGCCACCAAGCAGGCGGCCGCCGCGGCCGGACAGGTGCTGCTCGCCCAGGAGTGGGCCCGCAGCTTCGCCCGCTACGGCCGCTCGGTCGGCCAGGTGCTGCTGACCGCGTCGGACGCGGCGCGCCGCGACCGGGCCCGCAACACCCAGCGCACCGTGGACCGTCTGCGCCAACTCAAGGCGGTGCCGATCGTCAACGAGAATGACACGGTCGCCACCTCGGAGATGCGCTTCGGCGACAATGACCGGCTGGCGTCGCTGGTGTCCCACCTGGCCTACGCGGATGCGCTGGTGCTGCTGTCGGACGTCGCCGGTCTCTACGACCGCAACCCGGCCGAGCCGGGCGCCCGCTTCATCGCCGAGGTGAAGAACGCCAAGGACCTGCGCGGCGTCGTCGCCGGGGACGGCGGACGCCTGGGCACCGGCGGCATGGCGGCGAAGGTCTCGGCGGCGCGGCTCGCGTCACGCGCGGGCATCCCGGTGCTGCTGACGTCGACGGAGAACATCGGTGCGGCACTGGACCAGGCGAAGGTCGGGACGTGCTTCTGGCCGCGCGAGGACCGCCTGTCTGCATGGAAGTTCTGGGTGCTCTACGCCGCGGACTCCGCCGGAACCCTGCATCTGGACGCTGGTGCGGTGAAGGCCATGGAGCGGCACAGCTCGCTGCTTGCGGTGGGTGTCACGAAGGTGGACGGCGGCTTCAGCTCCGGCGAGGTGCTCGACGTCGTCGGGCCGGACGGTGTGCTCATCGGGCGCGGCGAGGTCAACTACGACTCCGCGACCCTGGAGGGCATGATCGGCAAGACCACCACCGAGCTTCCGGAGTTCGCCCAGCGTCCGGTGATCCACGTGGACTACATGGCCACCTACTCCAACCGTCAGTCCAGGGTGTACGGGGCGACGAGCTAGTCCGGGAACCGCCCCCCGCAGGAATTGTTGAACAATCCGGCTGATATTGGGCGGCGGGTCACGTATCCTTGGGCACCATGACCGACGTGACGACGACAGCACCCACCGCAACTCCCGGACCGGCTGGTTCCGCCAGCACCAACTCAACCGTCAGTGACACCGCCGGACTGACCCCCACCCGCGCCGCCGAGCGCGACGAGGTCCTGGCCAAGGCCGCGAAGGCCCGCGAGGTCTCCCAGCGTCCCGCACTGACCACCACGGAGAAGAACGACCTGCTCATCGATGCCGCCGACCGGCTCGTGGCGGAGACGTCCTCCATCCTGGAAGCCAACGAGGCCGACATCGCCGCCGGACGCGAGCGCGGCATGTCGGAGTCCCTGATCGACCGTCTCTCACTGGACGCCGCCCGCATCGAGGGCATCGCCGGCGGCCTGCGCCAGGTCGCCGACCTCGCCGACCCGGTGGGGGACGTGGTCCGCGGCTCCCGGCGTCCCAACGGGCTGGAGATGCGGCAGGTCCGCGTCCCGCTCGGGGTGATGGGCATGGTCTACGAGGCACGTCCCAACGTGACCGTCGACGCCTTCGGCCTGGCAGTGAAATCCGGCAATGTGCCGCTGCTCCGCGGCTCCAAGTCGGCGCAGAACTCCAACACCCGCCTCGTGGAGATCCTGCAGGACGTCTGCGAGCAGCACGGTCTGCCGCGCGAGACCGTGCAGCTGCTGCCCTGCGAGACCCACGACTCGGTCCAGGACCTGATCACCGCCCGCGGCCTCGTCGACATCGTCATCCCCCGTGGTGGCGCCGGCCTGATCAACGCCGTGGTCACCGGGGCGACGGTGCCCGCGATCGAGACCGGCACCGGCAACTGCCACTTCTACGTCGACGGATCCGCCGACGTCGACGAGGCCACGGAACTGGTCATCAACGGCAAGACCCGCCGCTGCTCGGTGTGCAACGCGACCGAGGTCGTGCTGCTGGACGCCGCCCTGCCGGACGCCGACAAGAAGCGCGTCCTGACCGCGCTGCAGGACGCCGGGGTGACCGTGCACGGTGAGGTCGACCAGCTGTCCGCCCTCGGCGTGAGCGGCGTGGTGCAGGCGGAGGAGAAGGACTGGGTCGAGGAGTACGGCTCCTTCGACATCGCCGCCGCGATCGTCGACGGGGTGGAGGCCGCGGTCGCCCACATCACGCAGTACACCACCGGCCACACCGAGGCCATCAGCGCGACCGACTACAAGGCGACGAAGTTCTTCGAGCAGAACGTGGACGCCGCCGCGGTGATGATCAACACCTCGACTGCCTGGACCGACGGCGAAATGTTCGGTTTCGGTGCGGAGATCGGCATCTCCACCCAGAAGCTGCACGCACGCGGGCCCATGGGCCTGCCCGAGCTGACCAGCACCAAGTGGATCATCAACGGGGAGGGCCAGGCCCGCCCGTAGCGGAGGAGGGGCCGCATCCGGCCGTCGGGGCGTCCTGTTGACTTTCACACCTCTCGA
>NZ_JBQEDF010000023.1:0-42710 GCF_052107835.1 Corynebacterium sp. | reverse complement strand
AAGCTGGGCGCGAGGGAACGAATAGTGCCCCGGACAATAATGCACTTCACCAGTACGTGCAACGTCCTCTGTGTCGGTGGGGTCGTGCCGAGACTGGCCGCACCCGATTCTACGCGCGGACGTTCACTACACTGGACCAGGTCATGAGCGTCCCGGGAATTTCAGCGTCCTCCCCCTACGACCAGCCCTGGCTGAGCATCGACGAGCAGATCGACCACCTCGCCGGCCGGGGGCTCGAGTTCGCCTCGGGGCAGGATGCCGCCGCTGCCCTGCACCGCATCGGGTACTTCCGGCTCACCGGCTACCTCCACCCGTTCCTGCGGCGGACGCCGGACGGGTCGGTCGACCCGGACGCCTACGTCCCCGGGACCGCCCTGGACCACGTGCTGCGGCTGGTCGACGCCGACCGGCGGCTGCGCCAGATCATGCTGGACGGTGTGGACCGCATCGAGGTCAGCCTGCGGATGAGGCTGGGGCACACCCTCGGCGAGATCGACCCCTTCGCCCATTTCGACACCGCCACCTTCGACCCCGGCTTCGTCCGGCGCTACAAGCACGGCCAGTGGCTCGCCGACGCGTCCGACAACCACCTGCGTTCCCGCGAGCAGTTCGTGGCGCACTACGCGGACAAGTACAACGGTGACCTGCCGATCTGGGCGCTCGTGGAACTCCTCGGACTGGGGCAGCTCGCGACCCTCTACGACGGTCTGCGCGACGACATCGCCACCCCGGTCGCCGCGGATCTCGGCGTCCCCGACCGTGACCTGCTGCGCAGCTGGCTCGCCGCGGTCAACGACATCCGGAACGCCGCCGCGCACCACGTCCGGCTGTTCAACCGGTTCCTGGTCATCGCGCCGATGCGTCCGCGCAACGGGTCCGTACCGCTGCTGTCGCACCTGGTTGAGCACCCTGGCCTGTCCGACCACCCGACGGGCGGCTTCCGGATCTACAACGTCGCCGCGGTGATGGCGTACCTCACGCAGCGCATCGATCCGTCATCCACCTGGACCTCCGATACGGCGGAATTCGTGGAGTCCTTCCCCCGCCACCGGAGTCTGGGCGTGGACGCGATGGGGTTCTTCGACGGCTGGCACAGCGAGGAGCTGTGGCGCCGGTAGCGGTCAGCGCTACGACCGCAGGATGCGCACCAGGACGGCGGCCGCATGCGACTTCGCCGCCCGCTCGGCACCGTGGGCATCGCCAGCCTCGAGGGCGTCCACGATGTCGCAGTGCTCGCGGAAGGCCTTGTGGCGGTTGATGTCGCGGCGCCACGCGTCCGAGCGGTAGAGGTACCCCTGGATATCCAGCTTGACCAGTGCGTCACACAGCGGCCGGTTACCGGAGGCCTCCCTGATCGCGGTGTGGAAGTCCAGGTCCAGGCGTGCGTCCCTCAGGGAGTCAGGCTCGGTCCCCAGGTTCGCCTCCTGGCGGTCGAGCATCTCCCGCAGTCCGACGATGTCGTCCAGCGTCATCCTCGAGGTGGCCTGCCAGGCAGCGAGCCCGTCGAGGAGCTGGCGGACCTCGAAGACCTGCTCGAGCGTCCCCCGGTCCAGCGCAGCGACGCGGGCCCCGGCGCGGGGCCGGTACTCGGCGACCCCCTCGACGGCCAGCTGTTGGACGGCCTCGCGCACCGGGCTGCGCGACACCTCGAGGCGGGCGGCGAGCCCCGGCACGCTCAGGGGTGTTCCCGGCGGGAGTTGCCCGGTGATGATCTCCTCGCGGAGTCGGTGCAGGACGGTTTCCGTCAGCAGGGCACGTCCTCCGGCACCGGCACCTGCACCGGTGGAGATGCTGCTGACGGGGGCGGGGGACAGGTCGGGGGAGTCGGGCACGGATCGGTTCCTTTCGGGCGGTGTCGGACGCGCAGTTCCGCGCCAACGAGGACAACTGTAGCGATTACATGTATTACGTGCCGGTTTCCCAGGTAAACTCTGCGTATCGGATATGCGCGGCCCGGAGGGTGCGGATCGTGCCCGCCGCACGCTTTTCTTCTCTCTGCCTGCGGATAATCGATGTGGTCCGGAATGTTTCCTTGCTTCCCTCCCGCCGTCGCTACATGGCAATCAACGGCGAAGACCCCTAGCGTTACATGTAATTACCCCGACGACGTTCACGGCCGCCACGGCCCCACGAGGAGAGACATGTCCGCACGAAGCACCCGTACCCGCCGCACATCGTATGCAGCCCGCACCCTCGGCGCCGCCGTCGGTGTCACCGCCCTGACCACCTCCCTGGTCGCCTGCTCCGACGGCGGGGGCGGCGAGGACGTCGACATCACCCCGGCCGCCGAGGAGTACCAGCTCGCCGACGTCTGCCCGGAGAACATCGACATCCAGCTGCAGTGGCAGCCGCAGTCCGACCAGTCCGGCGTGATCGGTCTGCTCGGGCCCGACTACTCCATCGACAACGAGTCGAAGTCCGCGTCCGGCTCCCTGGTCTTCGACGGCGGCGACACCGGGGTGGACGTCACCCTGCGCGCCGGCGGTTCCGCGATCGGCTTCCAGTCCGTGCCCGACCAGATGTACACCGACACCGACATCGACCTGGGCCTGGTCCACGGCGACCAGATGGTCGTCGCCGCCGACACCCAGCGTGTCGTCGGACTGACCCCGTTGATGAAGACCAACCCGTCGATCCTGATGTGGGACCCCGAGACCCATTCCGACTGGGAGGGCATCGAGGACATCGGCGAGTCGGACGCCTCGGTCGTCGTCTCCCAGGACCAGGTCTTCCCCCGCTGGCTGGTCTCCGAGGGACTGATCGACGAGGACCAGCTCGACACCAGCTACGACGGCTCCCCCGCCCGCTTCGCCGCCGAGCCCGAGAACGCCCAGCAGGGCTTCGCCAACTCCGAGCCCTACGCCTACGAGAACGAGACGGACGCGTGGAACAAGCCCGTCGACTACGAGCTCGTCCGTGACGTGGGCTACGACGTCTACGGCTCGAACCTCAGCGCCCGGCCCGACGATGTCGAGAAGATGGCGCCGTGCCTCGAGAAGCTCGTCCCGATGGTCCAGGAGACCAACAAAAACTACGTCGAAGACCCGGACGAGGCGAACTCGATCGTCACCGAGTGGGTGGGCAACGACAACTCCTTCAACCCGTACAGCGAGGACGAGGCCGCCGCGTCCGCCGAGGTCCTGCGCGACGAGGACATCATCGCCCCGGGCGATGACGGCGTGTGGGGCAGCTACGACATGGAGAAGACCCAGTCCCACATCGACATGCTGATCCCGGTGCTCAACGACTCCGGCTCGAACCTGCCGGACGAGATCGACGCCACCGAGCTCTACGACCCGCGGTTCATCAGCGAGGACGTGCGCTAGGTGTAGTTCCCCGTGAGGTTGTGAACACGCGCTGAGGGAGTCAGGCCCCCGATAGCAGTGTGGGCTCGGTGATGATTGTAGTGGTGCAGGAACTGCTCGTACACCGCCTCACGCGAAGACTCGCTGAGATACGGTCTCGCATAGGCCCACTCGTTCATCAGTGTGCGGTTGAACCGTTCGACCTTGCCGTTGGTCTGCGGACGATACGCCCGGGTGAACCGGTGTGTCACCTCCTCACCGAGGGCGTCGTTGAACGCGTGCGAGCGGTAGCAGGAACCGTTGTCGGTCATCACCGCCTCGACAGTGACCCCCAGTGAGCTGAAGAAGTTGTTGGCCCGGGTCCAGAAACCTGCAGCGGTATCTTTGCGCTCATCATCCAGGATCTCCGAGTAGACGACTCTCGAGTAGTCGTCGATGGCGTGGTGCAGATAGCGGTAGCTTTTCTGCGGTGCCGGGCGGTTGGCTGTCTTCCGGCTGGTGCGGTGCTGATCGGTGCCTTTACCTGCAGTACGCCACCCACCGCCATCAGGGATCCGCCCGAGTTTCTTGATGTCGACATGCACCAACTCACCGGGCCGGGTTTTCTCGTAACGGCGCGGCGCAGCCTTGCGCACCGGCAGGCCGGTGGCCTGATCGATACAGTCCAGGGTGGGCATGTGGTAGCGGCCCAGCACCCGACCAACAGTCGAGCGGGCCACACCGAGGTGGTAGCCGATGCGGTGGGGTCCCCAACGGTGGGTGAACCGTAGCTTGATGATCCTGCGTTCCCGCTGCTGTGACAGCTGGTGGGGGCACCTGTGTGGTCGGCTGGTGCGGTCGGCGAGATGTTCGCCGGCGCGGTGGCGAACCACCCAGCGGTGGACGGTGGCTGGGGAGACGTTGAACCTTTCAGCCGCCCGGCGTTGGGACCAACCGTGGTCGATGACCAGCGACACCAACCGGGCCCTGCCAGTCGGGGTCAGGGGTGCGTTACGGTGGGACACGGAAGACCTCCTGTGCGTTGTCGGTGCGTGGTTGCTCCACAACGGTTACCGGAGGTCTTCCTTATGTGTCATCCCCTGCGGTGTTCACAACCTCCCCGGGAAGTACAGCTAGGTTCCAGGCCACCGGGGGCTGCCACGCCTTTCCGCGTTCGATACCCTGTCTCCCATGACTCCAGCGGCCCTCGAACGCCACCAAGTGTGGTTCTACCTGGTGGCTATCGCCGTTGGGCTGGTCACGGGAACGGTTCTGCCGGACGTGGGGCATGTGTTCGACGCCCTGCTGTGGCCCGTCATCAGCGTGCTGCTGTTCGTCACTTTCGTGCAGATCCCGATGACCTCGATAGCCACGGCGTTCCGCGACATCCGCTTCCTCGCAGCCACGCTGCTGGGCAACTTCGCGGTCCTGCCGCTGCTGGTCTGGGGACTGGTCCAGTTCCTGCCCGGCGGCCCCGACCAGCAGGCGATCCAGCTGGGACTGCTACTGGTGCTGCTGGTCCCGTGCACGGACTGGTTCATCACCTTCACCCAACTCGCGAAGGGGGCGACGGCCCGGGCAACGGCGGTCACGCCGGTGAACCTCGTGGTCCAGATCCTGCTTCTGCCGGCCTACCTGTGGCTGATGGCCGACGCGGACGTCGGCACCGTCTTCGCACTCGGTGACGTGTGGCCGGCACTGGTCGTGGTCCTGGTCCCGCTGGGCATCGCGATCGTGTCCGACCTCTGGTTCCGCCGCTCAGCCACCACCGAGAAGACCCGCGACGCCCTGGGGTGGGGGCCGGTACCGCTGTTGTCCCTGGTGGTGTTCATGATCGCCGCCGCGCATGTGGGCTCCGTGCGGGATTCTCTTGGAGTGTTCCCCCTGGTGATCACCGCTGCGGTCGTGTTCATCGCCGTCGCGCTTGTCCTCGCCAGGCTGATCGCCTCAACCTCCGGCCTCCCGGCTGCCCAGGGCAGGACGCTGGCCTTCAGTTTCACCACGCGCAACTCCTTCGTGGTCCTTCCGTTCGCGCTGTCCCTGCCGTCCGGGTGGGAACTGGTCTCCATCGTGATCGTGATGCAGTCCCTCGTGGAACTGCTGGGGATGGTGTTCTGCATCTGGTTCGTCCCGAAGTACCTGTTCCCGGACGACACCGCCGCACCACCGCAGCGTTAAGCCTGGTCGGTGGGACGGATCATGATGGTGTCCACGTCCATGTGCGCGGGACGCCCCGCCACCCAGCGGATGGTCTCGGCGATATCGTCCGCCGTCAGATTCAGGTTGTCCGCGTACACGGCGTCCGCCTTGTCCCTGTCACCCTTGAATCGGTTCAGGCTGAAATCGGTGGCCACGCGACCCGGGTCCACCTGGCAGACGCGGACGCCTTTCTCGGCGAACTCCATCCGCATCACGTCGCTCAGAGCAGTCTCGCCGAACTTCGCGGCGTTGTAGCCCGCCCCGTTCCGGTAGGCCCCGCGCCCGGCGATGGAGACGACATTGATCACCTGCGGGGCCGTGATGTTCTCCCTGGTCAGCTCGCCGAACAGTGACTGGGTGACCTGGAGGGTGCCGATCACGTTCGCCTCGTACATCCACCGCCAGTCCTCCACGTCCCCCTCGAGGACCGGGTCGAAGCCACGGGCACCGCCGGCGTTGTTGACCAGCAGGTCAACCCCTCCGAGCTCGTGGACCTGCGCCGCGAGAGCGTCCACGCTGTCCCGGTCCGTGACGTCCACCTGCGCGATGTGTGCGGTGGCGTCCGGTGCCTGATCGGCGATGCGTCCTGCGACGTCCTGCAGTTTCCCCGGACGTCGGGCGGCCAGCACCACGTCCCACCCGTCAACGGCGAGGGCGACGGCGGTGGCTTCGCCGATACCGGCGGACGCTCCGGTCACGACGGCGAGGCGGCGGTTCTGTGCTCCAGTGGTTTGTGCTCCAGCGGTATCAGTCATGCCATAGAATCTACAGACATGAAGATCCCGAGCGTTCTCAATGCGCACGCCACCCGCGCCCAGATCGACCGTCCCGTGGCCACGGCGAAGGTGATCCGGAAGCTCACCGGGTCAAGCGGGAAGAAGAAGCCCTCCGGTGCGGACAACGAACCGGCGCCCGCTCCCGCCCCGGCGCCCACCCGCGACACCCTGACACGCACCAACGGGATCGATGCCGCGAAGGTCGCCGCCGGGGTGCCCGCGGACCACTGACTGCGGATTGATCGGTCTCTGGATCCGACGGTATCCGGGTAGTCCCGCACGTCGGCCCACATGTCACGGTTGAGGTGCCGTGGGGTGGTCTACCCGTTCACATCCGACCCACGGCACCTCACCTGTGACAAGTCCGGGTGGGCAACGGAGGTTGGCCCGTCTCTTGGAACCACTACGGCCGGGGCACCAGGTAGCGACCCGCACCAGGGACCAGTTCGACCTCCATCGGCAGCGGGGCGAACTTGTCACCGTCGGCGTAGCCGTTGATGGATTTACCCCCCTTGTCCGTCATCTCGATGCGCACCTTCTTCGCCCGGTAGGTGTTCACCCCCTCCTCCTCGACGAAACTCCCGTCGAAGATCTTGATGAACTTCGTCGCGGCCCGGACCCGTCCCATGCGCTCCAGCACGGTGATGTCGAGGATGCCGTCGTGGTGATCGGCGTCCGGGCAGATCAGCATGCCCCCGCCGTAGCTCTTCGTGTTGCCCATCGCCACCAGCGTCATGTTCTCCTCGATGACCCTCTCCTCCTCCGTCCCGGGATCCAGCACCATGCGCGTGGGGATGGAGTGGAAGTTCAGAAACTCCGCCACGATGGAGATGTTGTAGCGCATCTGGCCCTTCGGCCACGAGATCCGGTTCGTCCGGTCGGACACCAGGGAGTCGAAACCGGCGCAGGCGATGGTGCCGAACCAGTGCTCGTCCCCGGCATCGTTGCGCATGATCCCTAGGTCAGTGGTGGTGTAGAACCCCCGGGCGATCACGTCCGCCGCCCGGCGCGGATGGGTGGGGATGCCGTACTCGCGAGCATGGTCGTTACCGGTGCCGGCGGGGATGATGCCCAACGGCACGCCGGATCCGGCCTGTTCCTGCAGGGCGAGGTTGATCAGACCGTCGCCACCACAGACGACCAGTGCGTCGATCCCCTCCTCGGCGACCATGCGTCCGGCCAATTCCCTCGCGCCCTCCGGCGACGCGCCCTGGATGGTGACCACATCGATGCCGTGGTCGGCGAAGTGGTCCCTGGCGACCTCCGCCGCCAACGCCGCGCCACCCTTCCCGGCGTGCGGGTTGGTCAACAGGGCGATACGTTTCAGGTCGACATGGCCAACGTCGTAGGGGGTGCTCATCGCTGCCCTCCAATCAGGGTGCCGGGGTTCAGGATGCCCACCGGATCCAGCTGCCCCTTCACGGCCCGGAGGATACCCACGCCCAGGTCGCCGATCTCGGCACCCATGAACGGGGCGTGGTCCGCACCGACCGCGTGGTGGTGGGTGACCGTCCCGCCGTTCTCTGTCAGAGCCGTGGTCACCGTGGTTTTCGCGGCCCTCCACTGTGCCACCGGGTCACCCTTCTGCGCGGCGACGATGGTGAAGTACAGGGAGCAGCCCTCGGCGTAGACGTGGGAGATGTGGCACATGATCAGCGCCATCGTCCCGGAGGAGTTCAGCGACGATGCCAGCGCCTCGCCCACGGCCTTCTTCAGCCGGGGGACATTCGACCAGTCCGTCGCGGTCTCCAAGGTCTCGCACAGCGCACCGGAGTCCAGCAGCGAATCGCGCAGGACGGGGGCGTTGAACCGTCCCTGTTCCCAGTGCCGGGCGGGGTCCTCCCCCACGCTCCGCGCGCCCAGGGAGAGCAGCAGCTCACGGGTCTCCCTGTGCCGGGACGCCGCGTGCTCGGCCGTGCCCTCGTACATGGTGATGCACATGCACCCGGGAGGGGCACTGGACTCCCCCGCCTTGTCACCGGACGACAGGTTGATGGACGACTCGATCTCATCGGACAGGCGGATCACCGTCGGCCCCGTCCCGGTCTGCTTCACGGCGCGCAGGGCCTCGACCCCGGACGCGAAGTCCTTGAAGGTGAAGGCCTCGTACCGCTTGACCTGCGGAACCGGGTGCACGCGCAGCCGGACCCGGGTGACCACGCCGAAAGCCCCTTCAGAGCCCATCACGAGCTGCCGCAGGTCCGGCCCCGCTGCAGAAGCCGGGGAGGCGTGGCCGACGGCCATGACACCGACCGGGGTGACCAGCGTCATCTCCCGGACCATGTCATCGAAGCGCCCGTAGCCCGCGGAGTTCTGCCCGGAGGACCGGGTCACCGCGTAGCCGCCGATCGTGGCGTAGGGGAAGGACTGCGGGTAGTGCCCGATCTGCAGTCCGTGCTCGGCGAGCAGCAGTTCCGCCGCCGGCCCGGTCAGGCCCGCCCCCAGGGTCGCGAGCCCGGATTCGGCGTCCACGTCGGTGAGCCTGTCGAAACGCACCAGGTCCAGGCTGACCACGGCGCGGAAGCTGTGGTCCCCGTCGGGGCCGGACACCGTGTCGGAGGGGGTCAGCCCACCGACAACGGACGTCCCGCCGCCGAAGGGCACCACCGCGATGTTCTCCCTGGTGCAGAACTGCAGCACGTTGAGGACCTGTTCATCGGTGTTCGGCGCGAGCACCGCGTCCGGCGCGGAGATCTCGTGTGAACCACCCGTCCGCCATTCCAGCAGGTCCAGCGAGGATTTCCCGCGGGAGCGCGGGGCCCGCTGGGTATCATCGGTGCTCACGTGGGCGACCCCGATCAGCCCTCCGAGGTGCGCCAGGTCCTCCTCCGTCAGCCGCACGGGGCTCAGCCGGATGTCCCCGACGGGAACGTCCTTCGCGGCGGTCTCCGACGGGTCCTCAGACACCCCCATAAGCTTCTGCAGCATCCCCTTCGTCGAGGATCCCAGCGGTTTCGCTTCGTCGACCGTCCCCCAGAGATTGAATTTCATCGGGGGCAGCGGGAAGTCAGGATTCATACCAGCGGACTTTAACCGGTCGGGCGAGGGGCGGCGGGGCTGAATCGCGACCACGCCCCGCACCCGGGCGATACACTGCAGGGTATGACACATTTCGACGCCGACGCCACCCGTCTCAACGCCGCCCGCAGGGCACGTGACCTCGACGCACTCCGCACCACCGGTTCCGGGGAATCGCATGTCGACCTCGTGGTCGTCGGCGCCGGGGTCACCGGCGCCGGCATCGCGTTGGACGCCTCCCTGCGTGGCCTGGACGTCCTGCTCGTCGACGCGCACGACATCGCGTTCGGGACGTCCCGCTGGTCGTCGAAACTGGCCCACGGCGGACTGCGCTACCTCGCCACCGGAAACATCGGCATCGCCCGGCGTTCCGCCCGCGAGCGCGGGATCCTCATGGAGACCACCGCACCCCACCTGACCAGGTCCGTCCCGCAGGTCGTGCCGGTGCAGGACCGGTACACCGGCATGCAGAAGGTCGCGCCGAAGATCGGTTTCACCGCCGGGGACGCCCTACGGGTCGCCGCGGGAACCAGCTCCGTCACCCTGCCGTTCTCCCGCACGGTCAGCAAACGGCGCGTCGCCGAGTTGTGCCCCGCCGTCGACACCAGTGACCTGCGCTTCGGCTACGTCAACAATGACGGGCAGCTCATCGACGACGCCCGGCTGGTCACCGCCCTGGTCCGCACCGCCGCGGGCTACGGGGCCCGGGTGATCACCCACTGCCGTGCGCTCGAGGCCCACGGCGACCGGGTCGTCCTGCAGGACACCCTGGCACCGGACAGCGACCCCGCCACCGTCACCGCCGGCGCGGTCGTCAACGCCACCGGCGTGTGGGCCGGGACCCTGGACCCGCAGGTCACCGTCCGGCCCTCGCGCGGCACCCACCTGGTCATCGACGCCGACCGGGTCGGTAACCCCACCGGGGCATTGACCGTGCCGGTCCCCGGGCACTCCAGCCGCTTCTGCTTCATTCTCCCCGAGCAGCTCGGCCGCTGCTACATCGGCATCACCGACGAGGACCTCGGCTCCGGGTCCATCCCGGACGTCCCCGAGGTCCCGGAGGAGGACGTCCGCTGGATCCTCGACGTGGTCAACCAGGCGCTCGAGGTCGACCTGACCCCCGACGACGTCATCGGCGCCTTCGCGGGCCTGCGTCCGCTGGTCCAGTTCAACGACGAGGGCGGTTCCACCGCCGACCTGTCCCGCGAGCACGTCATCCTCACCGGTGAGGGGGAGGACGCCAACCTGGTCACCGTGACCGGGGGCAAGCTCACCGAGTACCGGCTGATGGCCGAGCAGACCGTGGACCTGGTCGCCGGGAAGCTCCGTGAGACCGGCAGTTCCCCGGGCCCGTGCACCACCACGTCCACCCCGCTGGTCGGGGCCCCCGGCTCACCCGGGGTGGAGACCGTGCACCCCAGCGACCTCGCCGGACTGCCGTCCTCCATGGTGGAACGCTTCGGCCACGAGGCACCGGAGGTGTTCCGGACCTGCCCGGTGGAGCGTCCCCTGGAACCCGTCGCGCCCGGTATCGACACCGTCCGCGCGGAGTTCGCCTGGCACGTCACCCACGAAGTCGCGCTCACCGTGGAGGACCTCATCGACCGCCGCTCCCGCATCGGCCTGGTCGGCACCGACCGTGAGACCTGCCTGGCCACTGCGCAGGAGATCCTCGACGCCCTGGCATGAACCGCCTGCGTGAGTGGCATACTGGCGCTATGAGCCCGAACGACCCCCGACCGACACGGATGCCGCTCTCCGTCCCCCGTCCCGCACCCGACACCCCGGCCACCACCACCTGGGCCTCCGTCACCGGCGCCGACCCCGCCCACTCGCAGCGCTACATCGACAGATGGGAGGGGATCGAGGGCGAAGGCACCGACATCAACGGCGAAGCCCGCCTGGTCGACGCGATGGCGCCGCGCGGTGCCCGCGTCCTCGACGCCGGGGCGGGGACGGGACGCGTCGCCGCCCACCTCGCCGCCCTGGGGCACCGGGTGTCGGCCGTGGACATCGACCCGCAGCTCGTGGACTACGCACGACGGCGCTACACCGACGGTGACGGGTCCGCGGGGCTGCCGGTCGACTGGCACGTCGGCGACCTCGCCGACGACGCCGAGGTCCCGTCCGGCCCCTTCGACATCATCGTCTCGGCGGGCAACGTCCTCGCCTTCATCCCGGACGCCGCGCACCGGCAGGCCCTGTCCGTGCTGGCGTCGCGGCTGGCACCGGACGGTCGGCTGCTGGTGGGCTTCGGCCTGCAACGCGGCCGGTCCCTGGAGCAGTTCACGCAGGACGCGACAGAGGCCGGGCTGACCCTGGTCCAGGAGTTCTCCTCCTGGGACGTGCAGCCGTTCACCGGGGATTCCGACTTCCTGGTGGCGGTACTGGGCAGGGACGAACCGGGCCGGGACAGCAACGGGAAGGAGACGCGATGACTGACGAACCAGTGTTCTCCGTGGCACAGGTCGTGTTCCGACACGACCCGACGACGGCACCGCAGTGGACGTACTACGGCATCAACGCACCGATGGCCGGCAACGCGCAGAAACTGTCCGAGGCGAAGTTCGCGGCGAACCGCGACCTGCAGTTCCTCTCCGGCGAGGAGAAGCCGGTGATGCGCGGCTACGCGGAGTGGGCGGTGGAGCAGGAGACGTCCCCTGAGGGCTTCGACCACGCCACCCCGGGGATGTACGTGCGCTCCCTGCAGGACGACGACACCAACCAGCGGCTGCACCGGCAGAACCTCGCGCAGGCATACCTGGAGGGGATCCGGTCGACGCCGGAGATCCGCACGTCGCTGCCGTCCCTGGTGCAGACTCCCGCGGACGGCGACCCGGTGGACATCATCCTGGTCACGCTGTTCCCCGATGACTTGCTGGGCGATGCGCTGCTGAACCTCACCGAGCAGGACACGGTGGTCTTCTGCCTGCCGGACGGGGACTCCCTCGGCTTCCTGCCGGTGGAGGGCTCGGACGTGTGGCCGTCGGACGACAGCCCCGGCCTGCTCGAGCGATTCGGACTGGACGAGTTCGCCACCGTCCGCGACCTGATGGACGCCAGCGACGGGACCGACGCGCCGGACGATTCCGATTCAGACGGTCCGGACACTCCCTGATCCGCCGCTTCACCGGCAAGCGCGGAAGTCCTACCGGTTTTCAGTGGTAGGACTTCCTGCGACCTGGTGTTTTCCGAGTTCAATCGCCCGAACACCGGTAGGACTTCCGGCGGCGCCGTCGGCAAGGGCCGTGACTCAGTACTGCGGGGCGTACCCGTAGCCCGGATCGACCCAGCCCTGGTTCGGATCCTGGTAGCCCGGGTCAACGTAGCCGGGGTCCTGGTAGCCGGGGTCGACCCAGCCCTGGTTCGGGTCCTGGTAGCCCGGGTCAACGTACCCCGGGTCCGGCTGCGGAGCAGGCTCGGGCACGATCCCCGGATCGGGGATCGGCGCCGGGTTCGGGCCCGGGTCCGCCGGCACAGCGGGTTCGCCCTCAAGCGGTCGCTCGACGAACCCGTCGTCGCCGGGCTTGGGCAGCCGGAACACGTCCTTCTCCATCGGGGCGTCCGGGTCGACCGGCGGCACATCCCCGTTTGCCTCGGCCTCCTCGGCGGCCAGGCGCTGCTCCTCCGCTGCCGCGGGGTCGTACATCTGCCGGGAGATCTCCGGGGCCAACTGGGCGGCGAAGAGGTTCGTGAAGTGCTGCGCGTCGCGGTAGACGAGTACATTGCCGACCACACCCGGGCAGCGTCCGTCCTTGCAGACCGCCGGGGTGACGTCCACGTTCGTCAGGTTGAGTCCCTCGTAGGCGGCGAGCGCGGGGTTCACCGGGGCCAGGGACTCCGCCTGGTCCACGCCGCAGTCGTCGTCCTCCATGCCCTCGGCGACGCACAGCCGTGCATTGCCCTGCACGCCCGGGGAGGCCAGGACCCAGGGGGTGTCGCGGGCACCGAAGGTCTGGATACCGGCGTCCGACATGCGGCGCACCATCTCCACGTACTCCTGCGGCACCTGGTCGGGGCCGTCACCCTGGATCGTCGTCGGACGCGTCACAGTCATGAACACGCCCTCGGACGGCGGGTTCTCGAAGATGTAGTCCTCGGCCTTCTGCTGCCACTCACGGCACTCCGGGTAGTCCGAACCGTCCCACTTCGGGATGTCCATGCCGATCACGCAGCCGAGCTTCAGGATCGGGACGATCTTGAAGTTGCGCTGTTCAGCGATCAACTGCAGCGCGGGCAGGAAGTGCTCGGAGTGCGAGCCGCCGACCAGGTACATGGTGCGGTCCGACTCGACGTCACCGTAGACGCACGGCTCGTCCTCCGAGTTGAACCACTTGTCCATGATCAGGTCGGTGTGCTCGAAGTGGGCGATGCACCCCTCCTTCAAGGCGTCCGCCATCATCGGGCCGTCGTCCGCCGGATCCGGGAGGACGGGGAGGCCGTCGGGCACCGGGGCGTCCTGCAGGAAGGCATTGGGGCCGGGGTACTCGGCGGGGTCGACGTCCTCGACGCTCAGTTCCTGGGTGCGGTTCTGGATCCGTGCCTCGGTGACCGGGCCGAACGCCATCACGCCGCCGGTGACCAGCACCATCAGCAGGACGGCGACGGCCTTCCACCGGGCGCGCAGGATCATCCGCCAGTAGGCGAGGTCGAAGATCACCCAGGAACGGTGGGGCTTCGCCTTCTGCCGCAGCGGGCTCTCGATGAAACGGTAGGTGAGCCACGCCAGCAGCAGCGACACGGCGATGACGGCGGTGCCGACGATGATGCCCTGGCTCGTGCCGAGGGTGGCGGTGATGCCGGACAATCCGTCCCCCACCGGAGCGGTCCCGGCCTCAGAGAACAGGTAGGTCGCCAGGACGAGCAGCGGCCAGTGCCACAGGTACAGACCGTAGGAGATCCGCCCCAGGAACTGGAACACCTTCCCGTCCAGCAGACGGGTCACACCGACCGAACCGACGGTACGTCCCTCCGCTGCCGCGAGGACGCGATCCCCATCCGGCTCGGCGGTCGGGTTGCCCGCCAAGATCACCAGCATCGCACCCGCCAACGGCACCAACGTCCACGGACCCGGGAACTGCGCCGCCCCATCCAGGAACATCCCCGTCGCAATGATCAGGGCCACACCAACCAACCCCGCAGGCCACCGGATCCACCGCAGCGAATACGGAATCACCAGACCCAGCAACCAGATCCCGAACAGACCACCCAGACCGATCTCCCAGAACCGCGACAACGGCGAATAGTAGTTCGTCGCCTGGTCCTCCCCACCGAGCCACGTGGCGTAGACGAAACTCGCCACCGTCGCAGCCACCAGCAACCAGTGGAAAATGCTCGTCCCCAGCCTCGAACGCTTCCGGAACAGCATCGCCAGCAGGGCAATCACGATCAACGACCCCACGTAGATCTGCATCTGCACCGACATCGACCAGATGTGCTGGTACAGACTCACATCACTGTTGATCGCCGAGTACTCCTGACCCTCACTGGCCAGGTGGAAGTTCTGGAAGTAGGCCAGGGACGCGGTGGCGTCATTGCCGGTGTCCACCCATCTGACCTCGGCGTAGATGATCACCGCCAGGACCAGGGTGGCTGCCACGACCGTGACCAGGCCGGGGTAGAGCCGGCGGAAGATCCGCAGGAACGACTGCACCAGGGTCAGGCCCTTCGGGTTCAGCGCATTACGGATCTGCGGCGAGAAGAAGAAGATGCCGCCGATCAACAGGAAGACATCCACACCGGCCGACACCCGTCCGATGAAGACGTGGAAGATCACGACCAACGCGATAGCGAGGCCGCGGAGTCCGTCTATGTCCCGGCGGTGGGGCCGCCGGGTCGTCGCCTTCGGCGCAGGCGTCGTGGTGGAAGAGTTCATGGCGCGCTACATCATACCGCCCACTGCCCCGGGAACCGCACAACCGGTTCCCCGGGTGGGTCTCGAACGGGGGAGAGCGCTGGTGGAGGCACTCCACTGGTCGGCCCCGTGCCCCCGCCGGGTCGCTCAGTACACCGGGACCCACCCGGGGTCGACGTAACCGGGGTCGACGTAACCGGGATCGACGTAGCCGGGATCCACGTAACCCGGGTCCACGTATCCGGGGTCGACCCAGCCCGGGTCTATGTCCTCCGGTGCCGGATCCCCCTCCCCCGGCCTCGGCAGGCGGAAGACGTCCTTCGGCGCCAGCGGGACGTCCAACTCCGTCGGCCCGCCCACCGCGTCCCCGACCGCCCGGTGGTGCTCCTCCTCCGCCGCCGGGTCGAACATCTGCCGTTCGATCTCCGGAGCCATCAACTCGACCCACGCCGGGGTGAAATGGTCCCCGTCGCGGTACACCGTCACATTGCCGACCACCGCGGGGCAGACCCCGTCCCGGCAGTACGCGGGGGTGAGGTCGATGTGGGTCACGTCGAGCTCCGCGTACGCGGCCAGGGCCGGGTTCACCGGTGCCAACCCGGCGGCGTCCGGCCCGCACTCCTCCGGGGATCCTCCATCGGCCAGACAGGTCAGTGAGTTCTCACGCACCCCGTCCGTCTGCCGCCAGGGGTTGTCGCGCACCGCCCAGGTGTGGATCCCTGCCCGGGAGAAGTTGTCAACAACGTCCACGTACCCCTCGGGGACGTGGTCGGGCCCCTCGCCCTGGCGGGTCGTCGGACGCGTCGCGGACATGAACACCCCGTCGGTCGGAGGGTTGTCCAGGATGTACTCTTCGGCGGCGTCCTGCCAGGTGTAGCACTCCTCGTAGGGCTCCCCGTTGGCGCGGGGGATCTCCACTCCCAGCACACAGCCCATCTTCACCAGCGGAATGACCCTGATGCCCCGTTCCTGTCCGATGAGGTCGAGCGCGGGCAGGAAGTGCTCGGAGTGCGAGCCGCCGGCGAGGTACATGGTGCGGTCCGAACCGGTGTCCCCGTAGACGCACGGCTCGTCGGAGCGTCCGCCGTCCTTCGTCAGCAGCAGGTCCTCGCGGTCGACACCCGCCATGCACCCGTCCAGGGACGTCTGCGGGAACATCACCCCACGGTCCCAGACCGCCGGGGGCTGGATCCCCACTCCGGCGGGGACCGGTGCGTCCTCGAGGAACGCCGTGGGGCCGGGGTACTCGTCGCCCACGAGTTCCCCGGCGTCCACCACGTCGTTGCTGCGGTGGTTGCGTGCCTCGGCGAGGGGGCCGAAGGACAGGACGCCGACCGTCGCGAGGGCCACGACGAGGGTGACCACGGCCTTCCCGCGGGACTGCAGTCCGGTGCGCCAGTAGCCGCGGTCGCCGAGCACCCACGAGCGGGACGGCTTGAGCTTCTGCCGCAGAGGCGTCTCGACGAGCCGGAAGGTGAGCCACGCCAGCAGCAGGGACACGGCGATGACGGCGGTGCCGACGATGATGCCCTGGCTCGTGCCGAGGGTGGCGGTGATGCCGGACAATCCGTCCCCCACCGGAGCGGTCCCGGCCTCAGAGAACAGGTAGGTCGCCAGGACGAGCAGCGGCCAGTGCCACAGGTACAGACCGTAGGAGATCCGCCCCAGGAACTGGAACACCTTCCCGTCCAGCAGACGGGTCACACCGACCGAACCGACGGTACGTCCCTCCGCTGCCGCGAGGACGCGATCCCCATCCGGCTCGGCGGTCGGGTTGCCCGCCAAGATCACCAGCATCGCACCCGCCAACGGCACCAACGTCCACGGACCCGGGAACTGCGCCGCCCCATCCAGGAACATCCCCGTCGCAATGATCAGGGCCACACCAACCAACCCCGCAGGCCACCGGATCCACCGCAGCGAATACGGAATCACCAGACCCAGCAACCAGATCCCGAACAGACCACCCAGACCGATCTCCCAGAACCGCGACAACGGCGAATAGTAGTTCGTCGCCTGGTCCTCCCCACCGAGCCACGTGGCGTAGACGAAACTCGCCACCGTCGCAGCCACCAGCAACCAGTGGAAAATGCTCGTCCCCAGCCTCGAACGCTTCCGGAACAGCATCGCCAGCAGGGCAATCACGATCAACGACCCCACGTAGATCTGCATCTGCACCGACATCGACCAGATGTGCTGGTACAGACTCACATCACTGTTGATCGCCGAGTACTCCTGACCCTCACTGGCCAGGTGGAAGTTCTGGAAGTAGGCCAGGGACGCGGTGGCGTCATTGCCGGTGTCCACCCATCTGACCTCGGCGTAGATGATCACCGCCAGGACCAGGGTGGCTGCCACGACCGTGACCAGGCCGGGGTAGAGCCGGCGGAAGATCCGCAGGAACGACTGCACCAGGGTCAGGCCCTTCGGGTTCAGCGCATTACGGATCTGCGGCGAGAAGAAGAAGATGCCGCCGATCAACAGGAAGACATCCACACCGGCCGACACCCGTCCGATGAAGACGTGGAAGATCACGACCAACGCGATAGCGAGGCCGCGGAGTCCGTCTATGTCCCGGCGGTGGGTACGGCGGGGAGACCGACGGCCACCCAGGACGGGTACCCGGCGGGGTTCTACTTTCGTGTACGTCGGCTCCATGTCACGCTAAATACTAGGTCTCCCCCAGGCATTCCCGCAGAGGACGTGCCGTGGTGCGCGGAACAACGTGTCACGCGGCCTCCCGCGGGATCAGTACAGCGGGGCGTAGCCGGGGTCGACGTACCCGGGATCCACGTAACCGGGATCAACCCACCCCGGGTCGACGTAACCGGGATCAACCCACCCCGGGTCGACGTAACCGGGGTCAACCCACCCCGGATCCACGTAACCGGGATCAACCCACCCCTGCTCGGGGACGGGGTCAACGTCCTGTTCACCCTCCGGTTCCACGTATCCGTCCTCCCCCGGCTTCGGCATGCGGAAGACATCCTTCGGGGACGGTTCGACCTCGTCATCGGCGGTGAGACGGGCCTCCGCGGCCCGTTCCGCCATCTCGTCCTGTGCCTCCGGGTCGTACATCTGCCGGGTCAGCTCCGGAGCCAGCATCTCGGAGAACCGTGAGGTGATGTGCTGGGAATCGCGGTAGACCAGGACGTTCCCGACCACCGCGGGGCAGCGTCCGTCACGGCACACCGCGTCGGTGAGGTCGATGTGGGTCGCGTCCATCCCGTCCAACGCGGTCAGGGCGGGGTCGACGGGGAGCAGGGCATCCTCCTGCGCCACACCGCAGTCTTCCCCGGGGTCCCGTCCCTCACCGACGCACACCCGCGCGTTCAGCATCTCGCCGGGACCGCCCATCATCCACGGGGTATCGCGCACAGCCCAGGTGTGGATCCCTGCGTCCGACAGCTCCTCGACCATGTCGGCGTACTCCGCCGGGATCTGGTCGGGCCCGTCGCCCCGGATGGTGGTGGGACGGGTGACGGTCGTGAACACCCCGTCCGACGGCGGATTGTCGAGGATGTGGTCCCGCGCCTTGGCCTCCCACTCGGCGCATTCCGGGTAGGGGTCGCCGTTGACCCGTGGCAGCGCCATACCGATCACGCAGCCCATCTTCAGGATCGGGACGACCTGGAACCCCTGCTCCCTGCCGATGATGTCGAGGGCGGGGAGGAAGTGCTCGGAATGCGATCCCCCAGCCAGGTACATGACCCGGCCGGAGTCCACGTCGCCGTAGACGCAGGGCTCATCGGACTCGTTGAAGTCCTTGGTGAGCACGAGCTCCGTGCCGGGGAAATCGGCGTAGCAGCCGTCCGGCTGGTTCGGCGGCATCATCGGCTCGAACTCGGCCGGGTCCTGGATGACCGGCAGGTCGTCCGGCACGTCCGCGTCGTCCAGGAACGCCGCCGGGCCGGGGTACTCCTGGGCGGAGAGTTCCCCGGACGCCAGCACCGACGCCCGGTGCTCGTTGTAGCGCGCGACCACGGGGCCGAAGGCGACGACACCCACGCTGACCACCAGGATCACCATGGTCACGGTGGTCCTCGCACGGTCCCGGGCCGCCTCGCGGAGGTAGGCGCGGTCGAAGACCACCCAGGAACGCGCGGGACGCGTCGTCTGCTGCAGCGGGACCTCGATGAACCGGTTGGTGGCCCACGCCAGCACCAGGGACACCCCGATCACCCCGGTGCCGACCAGCGTGCCGTTGACCGTGCCGAGGGACGCGGTGATCCCCTGCAGCCCGCCGGGGTCCGGGGCCACCGTCACCGCGGACGCCGCACGGTTGGAGACGACGTAGGTCGCCAGGGTGAGGATCGGCCAGTGCCACAGGTAGAGACTGTAGGCGTTGCGCCCGAGGAGCTGGAAGACCCTGGTCTCCAGCAGGACCGAGACCCCGGTGACCGGACGGACGTCCTGCCCGCCATCCTTGACGGGACTGCCCGCCAGGACGACGAGGACGGCGCCGGCCAGTGGCACCAGCGTCCACGGCCCCGGGAAGCTGGCCGCACCGTCGAGGACCAGGCCGGTGCCGATGATAAGCACCAGTCCCGCCAGGCCGGCGGGCCAGCGCAACGGCGCCCACCATCGCGGCAGGTCGCGGCCCAGCACCCAGAGCCCGAACAGGCCGCCGAGCCCGATCTCCCAGAACCGCGACAACGGCGAGTAGTAGTTCGCCCCCTGGTCCACGCCGCCCAACCAGGCCGCGTACAGGACGCTGGCGATGGTCGCCACAACGAGAACCGTGATGATGGTGCGCCGGGCGACGTCCCGGCCGGCCTTCGCGGCGGTGACCGCCCCGAGCACGGTGATGAGCACCAGGGACCCGAGGTAGATCTGCAGCTGCACCGACATCGACCAGATGTGCTGGTAGAGGCTGACGTCGTCGCTGATCGCGGCGTAGTCCTGGCCCAGGGCACCCAGGTTCAGGTTCTGGAGGTAGAGTAGTGACGCCGCAGCGTCGCGGCCGGCGTCGGTCCACCGGACCGGGGCGTACACCGCGACGGCGGCGACGAGTGTCACGGCGACCACGGTGACCAGTGCCGGGTACAGGCGGCGCAGGATCCGCAGGACGGACTGCACCAGGGTCAGTCCGGACGGGTCCAGGGCGTTGCGGATCTGCGGGGCGAAGAAGAAGAGGCCGCCGAGCAGCAGGAAGACGTCCATCCCCGAGGACACGCGTCCGACGAACACGTGGAAGATCACGACCAGGGCGATGGCCAGCCCCCGAAGGCCGTCGATGTCGGTACGCCGGAGGGAGGACCGTGCCCTGGTGCGGGTGCCGGCCCCGGGGCCCTCGTGTTCCGTCCTGCCGGTCATGACCGGTTCATCCTAGTCACTCCTCGCGGGGCAACACGAAAACATCCTTCTGCGGGAGTGGCGCGGCCACGGCAGCGGGCTGTGCCGGGACCGCGGGATCGGGCGCAGGTCCGTCCGGCGCGGCCTCCGGGTCGAACATCTGGCGTTCGAGCTCCGGGCCCAGCAGCGAGGAGAACAGCGACGTGAAGTGCTGCCCGTCGCGGTAGACCAGCACGTTGCCGACGACCGCGGGGCAGCGTCCGTCACGGCAGAGTGCCCCCGTCACGTCGATGTTGGTCATATCCAGACCGGCGTAGGCCTCCGGGGCGGGGTTGACCGGGGCGAGGCTCGCCGCCTCGTCGATACCGCAGTCGCCACCGTTGTCGTTGCCCTCGGCCATGCACAGCCGGGCGTTGCCCTGGACCCCCGGTCCGGCCATGTGCCAGGGGGTGTCGCGCACTCCCCAGGTGTGGATGCCGGCGTCGGTGAGCCTGGTGACCATGTCCACGTACTCCGCCGGAACGTGGTCGGGGCCGTCGCCCTCGATCATGGTGGGGCGTGTGACGGGCATGAACACGCCGTCCGTCGGCGGATTGTCGAAGATGTACTGCTGGGCCACCTCGTTCCATTCCGCGCATTCAGGGTAGGGGTCGCCGCTGAGGTGCGGCAGCGCCATACCGAGCACGCAGCCCGACTTCAGGAGCGGGATGATCTTGATGCCCTGGTCCTTCGCCACCCTCTCGAGCCCGGGCAGGAAGTGCTCCGAGTGGGACCCACCGGCCAGGTACATCGTGCGGTCCGAGTCCACATCGCCGTACTCACAGGGCTCGTCCGAGGAATTGAAGTCCTTGTTGAGGATCAGTCCGGATTCGGCGAATCCGGAGAAACAACCGTCCGGCAGGGACTCGGGGATCATCTCCTCCTCACCGATGGCGGGGTCCGGCTCGACCGGGACGTCATCGGGGGCCGGCGCGTCCTCCAGGAACGCCGCGGGCCCCGGGTACTCGGCGGGGTCGACCTCGGAGGCGGAGGTCAGGGCGTCCTCGTCATTCTGCCTGTCCACCAGCGGGCCGAAGGCCAGGACCCCGGCCGTGGCCACGACGATGGCCAGCGTGGCGGACGTCCTGACCACGCCGCCGCGTCCGGTCACGGAGTCGCGCAGGTAGGTCGGCGTGACCACCCAGGACCTCCTGGGCTTCGACCGTTGCCGCAGCGGCGTCTCGATGAAGCGGTGCGTCGCCCAGGCAAGGACGCCGGACGCCACGACCACGCCGACGCCCACGAGAATCCCCTGGCCGGTGCCGAGGGTGGCGGTGATGCCGCCGAGCGCACCGGCGGCATCACTGTCGGCGACCGCCGGATCGGACGCGGCCTCCCCGCCGCCGGCCGGGTCGGGGGCCGGACCGTCCGACAGAACGAACGTGCCCAGCACCAGCATCGGCCAGTGCCACAGGTAGAGGCTGTAGGCGATGCGGCCCAGGAACTGGAACGGGCGGGTCTCCAGCAGGGCCGTGACACCCTCGGACCGGGGCGCACGGTCGTCCTCCACGGGGTTGCCGGCGAGCACCACCAGTATCGCCCCGGCGAGCGGCACCAGGGTCCACGGACCGGGGAACTGGTCGGCGCCGTCCAGGAACAGCCCGGTGCAGATGATCAGGCCGATGCCCAGCACACCCGACGGCCAGCGCAGGGTCTCCCAGATGCGTGGCAGGGTGCGGCCCAGCAGCCAGATGCCGAAGAGCCCACCCAGCCCGATCTCCCAGAAGCGGGACAGCGGTGAGTAGTAGTTCGCACCCTGGTCCTCGCCACCGAGCCACGCGGCGTAGAGGAAGCTCGCCAGGGTGGCGGCGACCAGCAGCCAGTGCATGAACCGGGACACCGCCGCCGGGTTCTCCCGGGACTTCGCCACCAGACCGGCGACCATCGCGATCGCGGCGATGACCACCAGGGAACCGACGTAGATCTGCATCTGCACCGACATCGACCAGATGTGCTGGAAGATGCTCACATCCCGGTTCAGGGCGGAGTAGTCCTGGCCGAGATCCGTGAGGTGCTTGTTCTGGAAGTACAGCAGCGATGCCGCGGCGTCCTCCCCCAGCTCCGACCAGCGCACCCGGCCGAAGACGAGGGCCCCGACAGCCACGGCCACCGCCACGACCGTGATCAGCGCGGGGTACAGGCGGCGCAGGATGCGCAGGAACGACTGCACAACGGTCAACCCCGCCGGGTTCAGCGCATTGCGGATCTGAGGCGAGAAGAAGAAGATTCCGCCGAGCAGCAGGAAGACGTCCACACCGGCGGAGACCCTGCCCACGAACACGTGGAAGATGACGACCAGCGCGATGGCGAGGCCGCGCAGGCCGTCAATGTCGGTGCGGTGGCCCGGGCGCGCGCGGACCCGCGTTCCGCTCCGCTCACCGTTGTCGTGTCGTGGCTGTGCAGATTCCATTGGTCCCACATGTTATCGGCCGCGGCAGTCTCCCCGAAGTTCCCCCACGCCCTCTGCTCCCCGGTTACGCTCACCCCCATGCCATCATCGCGCCCCACATCCCTGTCATCACGCCTGCCCCACCGCGACCGCACCGGTCAGAAGGTACTGGTCACCGGCGCGGCATCGGGGCTGGGGCTCGAGCTGACCACCCTTTTCCTGGCCCGGGGCGCGACCGTGACCGCCACCGACCTGCACAGCGAGGAGCCGGAGTCCATCGCCGGGCTCGCGGGACGCTTCCCGGGACAGGTCACCTACCGGACACTGGACGTGACCTCGCTGGCCGACTGGGAGGACGCCGCATCGGAGTTCAGCGTGGACAATCCCCTGGACGTCCTGGTCAGCAACGCTGGCATCGCCGTGGGAGGACGCATCGACCACACCCCCGTGTCCACCTGGGAGAAGGCACTGGACATCAACCTGCTCGGCTCGGTGCGTGGATGCCACACCTTCGTGCCGCTGATCCGCGACGGCGGGCAGATCGTCCTGACCGCCTCCGCCGCCGGGCTGGTCAGCGCCCCGGCGATGTCGACGTACAACGCCACGAAGGCTGCCACGGTCTCCCTGGCCGAGACCCTCAGCGCGGAGCTGCGCCACCGGCGGATCGCGGTGTCCGCACTGTGCCCCCAGTTCTTCCGCTCCGGTCTGGCCTCCTCGCTGATCAGTGACGATGACACGGCGACGTCCCTGGCGAATGCGCTGCTGACCAGGACATGGCTGACGGCGGAGATCGTCGCCCGACGCGCGATGACGGGGATCGACGCGCGTCGCCTGGTGGTGACCCCGGACGGCTTCGCCACCTTCTCCTGGTACTCGAAGCGGTTCACCCGGCCGGGCTACCTGTTCGTGACGAGGACGATCGGACGGGTGCTCGCCCGGCGCGGGGAGTGACCCGGACGGTAAGTGGCCTGCTCGGGCGGGTGATCCGGGCCTGCACTTCGCCCTCCGGTGCCAGCCGCCCTCGCAAACCGTCAGGTGCCCTCACGAACGGTCGGGCGAACGGCGTTAACTCGACAGCTTGTGAGGGCGGTGGACAGGCTGTGAGGGCAGGCCACGGGGATGCGCCGCTACACCGCTATGTGGCGTCGAACGCGGGGTGGTAGCGGACCGTGGCCTTCGGGTACGCCGCCGCGTTGTCGGGGGCGGCACCAGCACCGTCACCACTGTCCAGTCGCCGCGCCTGGAAGTAGGGGGCTTCCTCCTCCGGCAGCCCCTCCATCGTCAACCCGTCACGCGCGAAGAACTCGAACCGTGAGTACAGGGACGGCTCACCGAGCAGCACGGCACCAGCGGCACCCAGCTCAATGAGGTTGTCCAGCATGGCCCTCATCAGGGCGGATCCGACACCCTGGCGCTGGAAATCCGGGTGCACGGACAACGGCCCGAGCCCGTACCAGTCACCGAAGGACTCGGCGAGCTCATCCACCTCCACCTCCGACTGGGCCTCCCGCTGAGGGGTGAGCACTACCGGGGACGCTGCGGCGTGGCCGACGATGCGTCCCGCATGGACCGCCACCAGCGAGATGGTCAGCGCATCGGCGTCCCGCAGGGCATCGATGATCGCGGACTCTGTGCCGGACGAATGCTCGGCACCGGCGAAGGCCTCGGCGGTCAGGGCGTGGATGGCTCCGATGTCCTCGCCGTCGGTCCGCTCGGGGCGGATGACCGGGTAGTCGTGCTCGACGGCATCAGGGGCAGCATCGGTGGTGGTGTCAACGGTGGTGTCTGGTGTGGCATCCATGCCCGAAGTTTACCGTCAGAAGTTCTCCGAGGCAGCGTCCAACGCCGCGATCTCCTGCTCGGTGAGCTCCAGGGTCGTCGCCGCCAGCAGGGGCGCGACCTGCTCCGGGGTGCGGGCGGAGGCGATCGGCGCAGTCACGCCCCTGGCCAGCAGCCAGGCCAGTGCCACGGAGGCGGGCGCCACCGTCTCACCGTCGGTGCTGTGCGCACCGGCGATGTCGACGAGGGTGTCAACCACGACGAAGGGGTCGGCGTCCCCCTCGAAGTAGCCGCCGGTCTGGCCCTCGCGGGCAGCGCCGGACAGGTCCTCGCGGGAACGGTACTTACCGGTCAGCAGGCCGGACGCCAGGGAGAAGTAGGTGAACACCCCGACGCCGTACTCCTCGACGACGGGCGCGTAGTCATTCTCGAAGCCGGAGCGGGCGAGCAGGCTGTACTGCGGCTGGATCGCCAGGGGAATGGCCTGGTCCAGGTCGAGTTCCCGGGCGGTCTCGAAGAACTCACGCATGCGTTCCGGGGTGTAGTTCGACAGGCCCAGGTAGTGGACCTTGCCGGAGTCGACGAGCCCGGCGGCGGTCCTGACCTGGTCCTCGATGCTCACCGACTGGTCATCGTAGTGGTAGTAGTAGATGTCCACGTAGTCGGTCTGCAGCCGTTCCAGCGAGCGGTCGAGGTTCGCGACGACGGTGTCATGGGCCAGGCCCGGCGCGTCCTGGAGGGCGCCGACCTTGGTGACCAGCACGATGTCCGACCGGTTGCCACGTTCGCTGAACCATTCACCGAGGACGGTCTCCGACTCCCCGCCGGAGTGCCCCTCCCCCCACTGGGAGTACATGTCGGCGGTGTCGATGAAGTTTCCTCCGCCGGAGACGTAGGCGTCGAGGACCGCGAAGGACTCCTCGCGGTCGGACGTCCATCCGAAGGTGTTTCCACCCAGGTTGAGCGGGGTAACGGTGAGGTCCGTACCCGGGATCTCAACGCGTCCGGACGTGGCCGTACGGACGGTGGTCGTGGTTGTCGTATCAGTCATGCGTCCCACGCTACGCCCGCGATACTGTGGTCAGCCATGAGCCCTACCATCGCGATCCTCGGTGGCGGTCCGCGCGGAATCTCCGTCCTGGAACGCATCCGTGCAGCGTGCACGGCATCCCCGCCCACGTCCCCGCTGACCGTCCACCTGGTCGATCCGGCCCCCGGGGCCGGTGAGGTGTGGCGCACCGACCAGTCGCCCACGTTGTGCATGAACACGCTGGCGGACGCGGCGACGATGTTCACGGAGCCGGGGTCGTCGGTGGCTGCGCCGGTGGTGGAGGGGCCGACGTTCCACGAGTGGATGGGCGAGGGCCGGCCGGATTCCCACCCGCCACGCGCGGCGTTCGGGCGTTACCTCCAGTGGGTGCTGGCACGGGTCCTCGACGACCTTCCGGAGCAGATCACCGTGGAGATCCACCGGACCCTCGCCACGGACATCAGTGAGGGGGCGGGGCGCGACCGCATCTCCTGCGCCGACGGCACGGTCATCGACGCCGATACCACGGTGCTGGCCCTCGGGTGGACGGCACCGCAGCCGGACGCGATGGAGTCCTTCATGGCGGCCTCGTGCGGCATGTTCGGTGAGCTGACCTGGGTACGTCCCGGGAACCCCTGCGACCAGGACGTGGACGCCATTCCGTCCTACGCGGAGTCCGGGCAGGATGTGCTGGTCCGGGGCCTGGGCATGGGTTTCTTCGACCTGATGGCGATGGTGACGGTCGACCGTGGAGGGAGGTTCGTCCCCGATACCGCGTCGCGCTCGGGACTGCGCTACGAGGCTTCCGGGCGCGAGCCACACCTGGTCGTCGCGTCCCACCACGGATACCCCTACCAGCCGAAACCGGTGTACGGCTCGCTGCCACCCGCAGCGGTGATGCCCCGGTTCCGGGCGGCCCTGGACGAGTTGCCCACCGGTCCCGGGCCCGGGTCGGTCGACTTCGGGGCGGCCCTGTGGCCGGCGATCCTGCGGGACGCCCAGGCCGCGTACTACACGGTGCTGCTGCGTGACGATCCGGAACGCCTGGCTGCGGTGACCGAGCTGATCGACTCCCCGGGGATGGAGCCGTGGCTGCTGCACAATGACCCCGCGCTGGCTGAACTCGTCCCGGACGGGGACGACCGCTTCGACCTGCCGTCCCACGCCGACCCGGTCCGTGGATTCACCGGCACCGTCGGGGAACTGACCACGTTCATCGCCGACCGGACGGCCTCCGACCTGCAGGAGGCGTGGCTCGGCCGGGGCTCCGCGGTCAAGGCGGGCCTGCAGGTCATCGGGTCGGCCCGCAAGCCCGCGGCGCTCGCCGACGAGCCGGGGCGCTTCACCCTGGCATCGCGCCGGTCGACCTACGCCGAGCTGCGCCGAGTCGGACAGATGGTCGGCTCCGGCCCACCGGCGTTCCGCACCGCGGAGCTGCTCTGCCTCATCGACGCCGGCTACGTCCGGTTCCTCGGGAGCCACCCGACGGTGGTGATCGATCCGGAGACCCCCGCGTTCGTGATGACCTCGGACACCACCGGCGACGTGGACGTCCCGTCGCGCACGCTGGTGGACGCCTGGATGCACAAACCGGACGCCCGCTCCCCATCCGACCCGGTGACCAGTGCGTTGAAGGATGCGGGACGGTTGCGACCGTGGGCGTTCGACGAGGGCTCCGGTGGTGGGACCGGCGGAGTCAGGACGTCCCGCGCCCCGGAGGTCGACCCGGCCACGGGCAGGCTCGTGCGCGGGGACGGGCACCCGGATCCACGGGTGCACATGATCGGGATCCCGATGCAGGACGTCCGTGCCGACCGGACGATCTCCCCGATGCCGGGGAGCGACCCGGTGTTCCTGCAGGAGACGGATGCGGCAGCGGTGTCGGCATTGCGGATCTGCGGGGTTGAGCTGCCGTGATCGACCTGTCGTCCCCACCGGAGATTGTGGCTCCGCAGCTGCTCGGAGCCACGCTCCGACGCAGGTCACCGGAGGGAACCGTCGCTGTCGTACTCACCGAGGTCGAGGCGTACCCGGGCGTCGGGGATCCGGCGTCCCACACCTACAACGGCCCCACCCCACGGTGCGCGACGATGTTCGGCCCGCCGGGGAGGCTGTACGTCTACGCGTCCTACGGGATCCACCGGGCAGGCAATATCGTGTGCCGCGGGGAGGGCACCGGGGCCGGGGTGCTGATGCGGGCAGGACGCGTGGTTGGGGGATCGGACGTGGCACGGGACCGGCGGGGTCCGAAACCGCAGGACGACGGGCTGGCCCGGGGCCCGGGCAACCTGGGCGCGGTGCTGGGTCTGGAGCTGGACCTCAACGGTTCGGTGATCACGCAGAACACGGGTGACGACCACTCCCCGTTCACACTCACCCCGGCGCCCGGTCCCGTGGACTGGGTTAGCGGACCACGGATCGGTATCTCGAAGAACAGGGACGCTCCCCTGCGATTCTGGATCCCGGGGGACCGTACGGTGACCACACCGCGCGGACGGCCGCGCTGATATCTGCGCCGATATATCTGTTTCGCTACGGCTGTTCCCGCCTTGTGGGAGGAATTCGGCCCCGCTTCACCCCCGGAAGACTTTCTCACAGATGGTTCTCGGGGGTGATTTCTGCAGGAATCACAGCAGTTCAGACGTCTTTTCCTGACGTTCACCAAGGGCCCCTCGCCGCACGTTCCCCGAAAAAGTGGTGGCCGTCACACTTTTGACGTTGCTAGCGTTCTCGTCACTGCCTGCCCGCACTCCAGCGGGATGTCGCAGTGCATCACCCTCACTTATCCCCCACTTGAACGGGAGCCTTACATGTCAGATCAGCTTCATGCCGCAGTCGTGGAGAAGTTCCGCGACCCGCTGGCCATTCGCGACCTTGACCTGCCGACCCCCGGCCCCAACCAGGCCCTGGTGAAGCTCATCGCCTCCGGCGTATGCCACACCGATCTCCACGCCGCGCACGGCGATTGGCCTGTCAAGCCCGAACCCCCCTTCATCCCCGGCCATGAGGGCGTCGGCGAAGTCGTCGAACTCGGCCCCGGCGAGCACAGCGTGAGCGTCGGCGATCTGGTGGGCAACGCCTGGATCTGGTCGGCCTGCGGCGAGTGCGAACAGTGCCGCAAGGGCTGGGAGACCCTGTGCCCCAACGCCGAGTACGGCGGCTACACGGCCAACGGTTCCTTCGGCACCTACATGCTCGTCGACACCCGCTACGCACCCCGCATCCCCGAGGGGTCCGACCCCGTCGAGGTGGCACCGATCCTGTGTGCCGGTGTGACCGTCTACAAGGGGCTGAAGGTCTCCGAGACCAAGCCCGGCCAGTTCGTCGTGATCTCCGGTGTCGGTGGTCTCGGCCACCTCGCCGTGCAGTACGGCGTGGCGATGGGTATGCGCGTCATCGCCGTGGACATCGCCGACGACAAGCTGGAGCTCGCCAAGAAGCACGGCGCGGAGTTCACGGTCAACGCGGCGGATGTCGACCCCGCCGAAGCCGTCCAGGAGTACACCGACGGCGGTTCGCACGGCGTGCTCGTCACCGCGGTGCACCCGCAGGCTTTCGGCCAGGCGATCAACATGGCGCGCCGTGCCGGGACCATCGTGTTCAATGGTCTGCCCCCGGGAGATTTCCCGGCCCCCATCTTCGACATCGTGCTCAAGGGTCTCACGATCCGCGGCTCGCTCGTCGGTGACCGTCAGGACCAGGTCGAGGCGCTGGACTTCTACTCCCGTGGCCTCGTCAAGCCGACGGTGAAGTCCTGCCAGCTCGAGGACATCAACGATGTCCTCGAGACGATGGAGCAGGGAAAGATCGACGGACGTATCGCGATCAAGTACTGACACCGGGGCAATGCCCCGAGAACTCAGGCCCACCCCGTCGGACGGTCCATGGCTGTCCCGTTCCACGGGGTGGGCCTTTGCGCGTGCACCCACACTGACGCCGGACCCCGAACAACACATGCGAACCCGGGAATCCCCGCACCGCTTTCCCACGTTCCACTGCAGAGAAAAGCCCCGAACCGGTGCGCTGGGGGCCGGAACGACAACCTGTCTTCGCTGCATCGTCCAACTTCTCCGGGTCACCGGTCAACCAGCCGTCGCTCAGTCTCTTTCCCCGCCTCCTTCTGTCGGGCCAGGATCTCCCGAAACATATCGTCAGCGCGGACGGCCTACCGGTGCTTGCAGCCGGGCCAGCAGCATGGCCTGCGCTGTCCGTCCTCCAGTTCCTCGCAGGTCCGACGGATTCTCCGGGCCCGGGTCTTCGCCTGCATGGCGTCCTCGACCCAGCAGATGAACTCGTTGCGGGCCAGCGGGGTGATGTCCTCCCACAGGGGCAGGACGCTGCGGGCCACCGACGGGCTTCCGTCGTCACCCTCACCGCGCTCCCCACCCAGGATCGCTGCGCGCAGATCCTCGGGCAATTCATGGACGACGCCGCCGGGGACCGCGGTGGGCCCGGAGGCAGTGGCGGGGGCGGTGGGCTCACTCATGCGACTGAAGATACAGGATGAGCACCCTGTCCCGCACCAGCACCGGCGCGCATCCCCCCCAGTTTGTCGAGTGATTCACACCCTGAAGGCCCGTACCGCGTCCCATGACGGGTCCGCCTCCTCGGTGACGTCGGCGTCGCCGAGGTCCCAGGTGGAGGCGACCGTGTTCAGGGTGTTCAGCACGGAACGGTCACCGGTGCCGTCGGGGCCGCCCACACCATCGGCCGCGGAGTCGAGGTACAGGTGCATCGTCGCACTCTCCCCCTCCTCCCCGGTACGGGTCACCACGGCGACGAGCAGTCCGGCGGAGTTCTCCTTCACCGTCGCGTCCAGCGCATCCTCGATGGCGCTGACCAGGTGGGTGACCTGCGCACCGGTCAGGTCGGACGCCGCGACGGGGTCGATCGGCAGCGTCACCGCCACGTGCAGGTCGCAGGACGGGGCGACCATCGGCGTCGCCGGGACGATAGTGCGCGCGGTTCCCTGCTCGAAGCGCAGGACGGTCCACGCGGGGTTCCCCTCCGGGTCCACCGAGTCCGCGGCCATCCGCCCCAGCAGTCCCCGGAGGTCATCCATGGTGACGGCGTCCTTCGGACTCTCGTCCGTGACGTCGATCGACCCCAGCCAGGTGGACACTGCTGCCTCACCGAGTGCCGCGTCCAGCATCAGGAACCCGGCCTGCAGGTCAGGGGCGGTCCCCTCGGTTGATCCCGTGCCGCCGAACAGTCCGCGGCGCAGCGCCGAGGTCTTCGCCGGACCCCAGTTCGGGTGCCACAGCGTGACATGGACAATGCTGTGACCTGCCTGCAGTCCGATGCGGCAGTCGACGGGGTCGTATGTCAGCCCGTCCCACTGAAGCACGGAGTTCGGGGACGCCAGCCGCATGTCCGCGAAGGACCATGCCGCGTCCGGCGCGGGGGCCGCGTCCAACCAGCGCCGCGCGTCCGGACGCAGCCCGGGGACTCCCCCGGCCGTCACCGTCAGGCAGTGGCGTGCGCCCCCGGTGCCGGGGCCGAACTCCCACTCCAGGTCGGGGTTGATGGCACGGACCCTCCCGGTGAGTTCCGGGACGATGTCCTGCGGTGTCAGTCCCTGCGCAGTAGCCGTGTCACCGTCGAACACGGCGGCGAAGCGGGACGCGACGGTCGGCCACCACTCCCAGAAATCGGCGATGGGGGACCCCGGCGCGGGGGTCACAGTGCGTCCAGCGCCTGCTCGAGATCGGCGAGCAGGTCATCGATGTTCTCGATGCCGATGGAGATCCTCACCAGGTCGTCCGGCACTTCCAGGGCGGAACCGGCGGCGGACTGGTGGGTCATCTTCGCCGGGTGCTCGAGCAGCGACTCCACCCCTCCCAGCGACTCCGCCAGGCAGATCAGCCGCGTGTTCTCGCAGAACTGCAGTGCGGGGGCCTCTCCCCCGGCGAAACGCACCGACACCATCGCCCCGAAACCGGACATCTGCGCGGCGGCGGTGTCGTGTCCCGGATGGCCGGGGAGTCCCGGGTAGAGCACGTGCGAGATCTCGGGGCGTGCGTCCAGGAACTCGGCGACGGCCTGCGCATTGGAGCAGTGCCGGTCCATGCGCACGCCCAGTGTCTTGATGCCCCGGTAGGTCAGGTAGGCGTCGAAGGGTCCGGGGACGGCACCCACACCGCCCTGGAGGAACAGCAGTTCGCCGTCCAGGTCCTCGTCGTTGGTGACGATCACCCCGCCGACCACGTCGGAGTGGCCGCCGAGGTACTTGGTGGTGGAGTGCATGACCACGTCCGCTCCCAGGTCCAGCGGCTTCTGCAGGTAGGGGCTGGCGAAGGTGTTGTCCACGACGAGCTTCGCACCGTGGCCCTGCAGTGCCGTGGCGGTGGCCGCGATGTCGGTGATGCCGAGCAGCGGGTTGGTCGGCGTCTCCAGCCACACCAGCTTCGTGTCCGGGCGCAGCGCGGCGACGATCTGGTCGGTGTCGGCGGTGTCCACCACCGAGGTCTCCACACCCCAGTCCCTGTAGGTGGTGTCGAGCAGGCGGAAGGTGCCGCCGTAGGCGTCATTGCCGAGGACCACGTGCTCCCCGGGCTTCAGCAGCGCACGCAGCAGGGTGTCGGTGGCGGCCATGCCCGAGCCGAAGGCGCGTCCGAACCGGGCACCCTCCAGTGCGGCAACGGTCTCCTCCAGCGCGGTGACCGTGGGGTTGCCACAGCGCGAGTACTCGAAACCGCCGCGGAGCTGGGCGACGCCGTCCTGCGCGTAGGTGGTGGAGGCGTAGATCGGAACGTTGATCGCGCCGGTCTGCCCGTCCGGCTCGTAGCCGGAGTGGATGGCGTTCGTGTCGAAACCGTAGGGACGTCCGGACGCGTCGGACAGGCGGTCGCCGGCAGCGAGGGCCGCGGCACGGCGGGCGGCCGTCCCGGCATCGGCACGGGACTCGTGCTCGGCGTTGTCGACACTTGTCATGGGGTGGTTCTCCTGGGGCTGCTCATGGTCGCTGGCTACCGGCCCCATCCTATCGAACAGCCTTGTCCGCTTCAGCGTCCGGCATACTGGTCGGCATGACCGACATGACTGACATGACCGAGGCGGACGCGCGCGCCGCCGCCGAGGCCGATCCCCGCACCATGTGGCAGCGCATGGTGGCCGGCGAGCTGTACAACGCGGAAGCGGACGGGGAGATCGCCGACGCGTCCCTCTCCGCACGCTCCGCCTGTTTCCGGCTGGGGCAGACCGACCCGGCGGACGAGGCGTCCTACGAAGGCCAGATCCGGGAGCTGCTGGGATCCGCCGGGGAGAACGTCACGGTCTGGCCGGGACTGCGTGTGGACTACGGGGCGAACATCCACCTGGGCGACCGGGTGTTCATCAACGTGGACGCCACCATCCTGGACGTGTGCCCGGTGACCATCGGGGACAACTGCCAGATCGGGCCGGGCGCGAAATTCCTGACCCCGTTGCATCCGATGGAGAACCACGAACTTCGGGCGTCCGGCTGGGAGTACGGGGCACCGATCACGCTGGGGAGGAATGTGTGGTTCGGCGGCGGGGTGACGGTGTGCGCCGGGGTGGTCATCGGCGACAACACCGTGGTCGGGGCCGGGTCGGTGGTCACCCGTGACCTGCCGTCGAATGTGCTGGCGGTGGGGACGCCGGCCCGGGTGGTGCGGGAGCTGTAGGACACGGCGGCTTTCGTCCCACCTTTCACACCAACCACACCCGTCACACTACCCCCAGGGGCATCATGCGTGACATTGTGGCGGATCTTGGCGAAGATGGACTTTTCTGACTCTTAGTTTGATCTAACAATAGAGAATGGAAGGCCATCGCCACCATGACCGCCGGGACCTCCTGGAAACAGACCGCCCTCAGTATCGGCGCCTTCGGGGCAGCCCTGGCCATCGGGGCCGCCGCCGCCATGCCCACTGCCGCCGCGCAGGACGCCGCTCCGCGCATCCACCCCGAAGCCGCCGAAGGAACGGATTTCGACCCGGGCGTGACCGGCACACCCGAGACCTTCGCCAATGGCATCGACCTCGGCCAGATCGGCGACCTGCTGGAGAACGAGCTGATCCTCGACTACATCGAGGTCTGCCAGACCGGCGACGGCCCCGTCCCGGAGGACGTCCTCAACGACCCGGACGTCACCCCGACGGCGGTGGCCGACTGCAGCCAGTCCACCGGGGACGGCATCGCGGTTGTCCTGCCCGAGTCCGTCGAAGTGGGGATGGTCGCCGAGGAGATGACCGTCGACCTGGGCGACGACATCAACATCCCCCTGGTCGGCACCGTCCGGCTCGGGGAGCGCAACCTCATCGAGCTGATCAGTACCGCCGCCCTGGGCAGTGACACGATCAAGAACATCGTCGCCGGCATCCCGGGTCTCGGCCTGCCCCGCATCGACCCGACCCAGCTGGGGAAGTACTCGTCCTACGCGCAGGTGCAGCGGGACGCGGCGCTGCCCGTGAACATGGTGACCGAGCGCGAGTGCACCGGTGTGGTTATTGCAGGACGCTGCCTCGGCCAGTGGGTAGAAAAGACTCAGGACACCAACCTCGCGAAGCGCACCGATGCCCTGAAGATCGCCGAGTACCTCACCGGCGAGTCCTACAACTACACCCAGCCGGTGGAACTGCCGGGACGCGCGGAACCGGAAGGCACCTCGACGGTCATCGGCGACGGGACGCAGGTCGCCGCGGCCATGCGCGGCGGCAATGCCACCGCCGAAGCCCACCAGTTGCTTGAACTTCCGGGCATCGCCCTGGCCGGCGCCGATGAGGAACGCAGCTCCATCGCCTACACGCGGCTCGGCTTCAGTTCCGCGATGAACATGGACACCGACGAGATCGGCGTCAGCTGGTTCGGCAACGCCATCGACTTCACCGCACTTCGCGAGGCCGGCATCGTCGACTTCGCCGGCGAGGAGATCGAGGACATGCTGACCATGGTCGACGACCTGGACATTCCCGCGCTGAAGGAGGTCAGCTGCTTCGGCCTGTTCGCCCACGCCAACGCGGAAGGGCTGGGGAGCTGCGCGAACATCCTCGGCACCTTCGACAGCTACCAGGACCTGCGCGATCCCGAACCCGGGGAGAGCCGCCAGACGCAGGTGGGCATCACCGACGTGACCTCGCTGGTGCTGGGCAACGATGCCCTGCTCAAACAGTTCACCGGCGAGACCGAGGACACCCCGTTCCTCGACGACCTGATGGCCGACCTCACCTCCGAGGACGACCGCCTGACGTTCGCCAAGGACTTCGTGCGGTACACCACCGACAGGTACACCGAGGAGATCGAGGGGCCGGACGGGGAGACAACAACCCGCACCACCATCGGCGCCTGGGTGACCAGCGACTACGGCCTACGCGAGCCGGTGACCGTGGAGTGGCTGGGCCACCGTGTGGTGTTCTTCCCGGCCGTGGAGGTCAACGGGAATGAGCGCCCGAACCTGATCGGCCTGCCTGAACTGGAGCGCATCGCCGATGATTCGGATGCCGGCCTACTCCCCAAGGTCAGCCTGGTCACCTGGGACAACGCCTTCGGGCTGGGTACAGTCGTGCTGGATAACCTGACCCGTCCCGATGTCATCTACGGGAACTGGCGGGACAGCGTGACCCTGGGCGACGACATCTCCTGGCTCGCCGAACTTGCCGGCGTGGGGGGTTCGGACGGATCGGACGACTAGGAGCGTGGGTCTTCAGTTCCTGTCCGGGAGTCTCAACCGGCAGACCAGCAACACCGCACCGGTTTCAGCAGATCGGCTTAAGAAGAAATGGCCAAAGCGGTGCGAAGTTGCCGATGGGCCCCTCTCCTCACACCAGTGCCTCTCCGGTGGAGCAGCACCCTTGCAGTCCGGGCGGCCACGAGGAACAGGTTGAAGACCCACGCTCCTAGCGGACGTCCTGCCCGTCGTCAGCGTCGAGCATGCCGAGCGTGAGGCCCAGCGCCTCCACCGGCCCGCTGCACCCGTTGAGGGAATCATGGCAGACACCGCTGAGATTCTCCCCGTCAACGGGTCGGTAACTCCTGGTCAGGAAGTTCCGGGTCAGGGTTCCGCTCTCGTCGTACTCCTGCACCATGCGGAGCTCTTCCTCGGCGACCTCCGCCCCGGTCGCCACGTCCTCACGGTCGTAGACCTGAATCACCGGGAAGTCGATGAGCTGGTCGGTGTCCTCGGGGTCCGCCGGGGTGCAGGACGCGTAGGGCACCATGTCGAAAGGGATACTCGGTGCCATCAGGCACGAGTAGCCGTACTCCTGCGCCGCACGCGAGAACTCGGTGAGCGCCTCGGACGCATCAACACCCGCTGGATTACCAGTGTCGAATCCGGGCTCGGATTCCGGAGGGGCAACGGGCGTACCCCCACCCGCCGCACCGCCCAGCTTCTTGGACGAGAGGTCCCGCCCCTCGGCTGCATCGTGGGTGCTGCCATTGAGCGAACACGCTGTCGCGGACACCGACAGGACGGCCGCCGCGACCGCGGCAGCCGCCAGACGGGGTGCCGATGCACCGAAACGTGGTGACCTCACTGCGTCCGACCTACGCGTCGTCGTCGACCGACTGACCGGTCTTGTCCGCGACGATGTCGCACTCATCGAGTGAGCCCGGCGTGCACAGCACCTGCCAGTCACCATCGGACACCGACACCATCTCGTCGCGACCGACCTCGTCGAAGGCACCCTCGTCCTCCAGATCGTCGAGGCTCTTGTCGAAGATGACCATCATCGAGTCGAGGTTGCACCAGGCCACCTCACCTTCGCGTGCGGATTCCTCGGTGCAGTGGATCTCCCAGGCGTCCAACTGCTCGGTCGCTTCCTCGAGGCTCCCCCAGCCCTCGTAGTTCTGCAGCTCCTCCTGACGCTGTGCTTCCTCCTCCTCGAGCTGCTTCTCGTACTCCCGTGCAGAGCGGTCGGCCTCATCTGCCGTGTGCTGCTCAAGCTCCTCATCATTGAGAGCCCCCTCGAGCAGTCCGATGTCCAGCCCCAGGTCACCGATAACCTCGTCACAACCATCCATCGTGTCACTGCAGAACCCGCTGACATCGTCCCCGTCCACCGGGCGGTAGGTCCCGCCGATGGTTTCCCGGGTGACTCCCCCCTCGGGATCAGCGTCGAGGACCTCCTGGAGCTTCGCCTCGGCAACCTCCTCACCGGAGTCAACGTCCTCACGGTCGAACAACTGGAACTGCGCCAGATCCGTGGACTCGGTGCCGAAGCAGTGCAGGCTCATCGCGTTGTCCATCGCGATGTCCGGGGCACCCATGCAATCCTCGTAGCCGAGTTCCTCGGCCTTCTCCTGGTAGTCGGCGAGCACGCCGGTGAGCTCAAGCCCCTCCGAGGCATCGAGTCCGTCCGTCGCGGCCGCGGCGCCGGTGGCCGCGGCATCATCCGAGGAATCATCGTCGCCACAGGCGGCGAGCGCGGTGGCGGTGACCAGCGCGACAGCCGCTGCAGCACCACGCCTGAAGGTTCTTTTCTGTGTCCATGAAAACGTCATGGCAAGTATTAGAACATATGCAACTTATCTCCCTGCAGATTCATCGCGAGTTCACCGGACCGTCCTCAAGGACTCACCACATGTTCACTCCCGCACCGTGGCGTCCGGCGACGGACCCCTGACGTACACAAGAGAGTGAAAAGTGAACAACACGCGTACACGCATGACTCGCACCGCCATCGCCGCCGTCGGCGCGATCTCCCTCCTCGCCACCGCCGCTGCCTGCGGCGACGGTGACGCCGACGAGAACGCCGGCGACGGCAGCAGTGCCGTCGAACCCCAGGACCGCGCCGCCGAGGGTGACCTGTCCGCCAACGGCGGGGCCCAGCGGCTGGACGGCGACCAGGGCGACTACGTCCGCGACGCCGTCTCCGAAACGGGAGCTAAGAACGTCATCCTCCTCATCGGCGACGGCATGGGCGATTCTGAGATCACCGCCGCCCGCAACGTCGCCGAGGGCGCCGCGGGAAGCTTCAAGGGCCTAGACGCCCTCCCCGTCACCGGCCAGTACACCCACTACGCCCTCAACGAGGACGGCTCGCCGAACTACGTGACAGACAGCGCCGCGTCCGGCACCGCCTGGGCCACCGGCACGAAGTCCTATAACGGTGCCATCGGCGTGGACATCAACGGTGAGAACCAGGAGAACCTCATCGAGAAGGCCAAGGCCGGCGGGCTGGCCACCGGCAACGTCTCCACCGCTGAGATCCAGGACGCCACCCCGGCTGTCCAAGCCTCCCACGTCGGTGAGCGCAAGTGCTACGGCCCGGAGGACACCGAGGAATGCGGCGATGACCTCCTGGACCAGGGCGGCGAGGGGTCGATCTCCGAGCAGTACCTCGAGTCCCGCGCGGACGTGACCCTCGGCGGCGGCGCGGAGAGCTTCGCGCAGACCGCCAAGGCCGGCGACTGGGAGGGCCAGACCCTGCTGGAGCAGGCCGAGGACCGCGGCTACCAGCTGCCGACCAACGCCGAGGAACTCGACGCGGTCAGCGAGGCCAACGACGACTCTCCCGTCCTCGGCCTCTTCGCCGACGGCAACATGCCCGTGCGCTGGGAGGGCGAGCAGGCCACCCAGGCCGGCTACCTCGACGATGCCCAGGAGTGCACCGACAACCCGGAGCGCACCGACGACATCCCCTCCCTCGCCGGGATGACCAACAAGGCCATCGACCTGCTGGGCAGCAACGACAACGGCGAGGAGAACGGTTTCTTCCTGCAGGTCGAGGGCGCCTCGATCGACAAGGAGAACCACTCCGCCAACCCGTGCGGCCAGATCGGCGAGACCGTCGACCTGGACGAGGCCACCCAGGAGGCTCTGAAATTCGCCGAGGAGGACGGCGAGACCCTCGTCCTGGTCACCGCCGACCACGCCCACACCAGCCAGGTGCTGGGCAATGTCAGTGACGAGGACATCGAGGGCATCGCCGAGGAGAACGACGTCAGCGTCGAGGATGCCCGCCGCGCCGTCTACCCGGGCCTGTCCAGCAACATCGTCACCGCCGACGGTGAGGACATGACCATCGGCTACGCCACCTCGGAGGACCAGGACCTGCAGGACCAGGGTCACACCGGCGCCCAGCTGCGCATTGCGGCCTACGGCCCGTCCGCCGCGAACGTTTCCGGACTGACCGACCAGACCGACCTGCACTTCACCATCGCCGACGCCCTCAGCCTCGGCAACGGGGAGTAACCACCCCCGCATTTCTGCAGCGCCCGGCGGGTGGAATAACGTCACCTCCATGACGCTCAAGAATCTCGCCGGGAACCTGCTCTTCCGGATCGTCGTCGCGATCATCCTCGGCATCGTTTTCAGCCTCTTCTTCCCGGAGTGGCTCGCCAAGGTGTTCGTGACCTTCAACGGACTGTTCAGCAACTTCCTCGACCTGTTCATCCCGGTGCTGATCTTCGCCCTGATCACACCGGCGATCGCCGGGATCGGACGCGGCGCCGGACGCTGGCTCGGGATCACCGCCGGCATCGCCTACGCCTCCACGATCATCTCGGGGCTGACCGCCTTCGCGGTGGCGACGCTGACCTACGGCTGGCTGCTGGGCAACGACTCGCTGGACACCCTCGTCGACATCGACGAGGGTGCCCTGGCGCCCTACTTCGAGATCGAGATGCCCGCGCCCTTCGAGGTGATGACGGCGTTGATCCTGGCCTTCTGCATCGGCCTGGCGATGACCGCGGTCAAGTCCGACCTGCTCTACACCGCCTCCCGCGAGCTGGAGAGCATCGTGATGAAGGTCATCAAGGTCTTCGTGATCCCGCTGCTGCCGGTCTTCGTCTTCGGCGTCTTCCTGTCGATGGGCATGAACGGTCACCTCACCGACGTGATCTCCGCCTTCCTGAAGGTGCTGATCCTCGCGGTGGTCATGACCGTCCTGTTCGTCCTTGCCCAGTACCTGCTGGCCGGCGCGATCACTCACCGCAACCCCTTCCGGGCCCTGTGGACGATGATGCCCGCCTACGCCACCGCGTTGGGGACGTCCTCCTCCGCCGCGACGATCCCGGTCACCCTGGAATGCGTGAAGAAGAACGGGGTGCCGGACAATGTCGCCGGGTTCGTGGTGCCGCTGTGCGCGACGATCCACCTGGCGGGGTCGATGATGAAGATCACCCTGTTCGCCCTGGCGGTGATCCACCTGTTCGACCTGGACATCAGCGCAGCACAGATCCTGGGCTTCCTGTTCCTGCTGGGCATCATGATGGTCGCCGCACCGGGCGTGCCCGGTGGCGCGATCATGGCGGCTGTCGGTGTGCTGCAGACCAGCCTCGGTTTCGACGCGGACCAGATCGCGATCATGATCGCCGCGTACATCGCCATCGACTCCTTCGGGACGGCTGCGAACGTCACCGGCGACGGTGCGCTGGCGATGATCGTCAACAAGCTGTCGGGTGGCAAGCTCGGGGTGCGGGACGCGCAGGAGGACGCCGACCTCTCCGGTGTCGACTCCCACGAGGCCGCGAGCAGCCGTGCAATCGCCGAGGACATCACCGAGGGCCGGAACTAGACTCCCACGGTATGCGGGACCTCTTCGTCGTCGTACACCCCGAAGCCAGCCACCACCGCGAGAACCGGGTGGGAGGCTGGTTCGATTCCCACCTCACCGATCGCGGCGTTCAGGACGCGGGACGCATCGCCGATGAGCTGGCCCGTCGCGTAAGGGACACTGACGGCCCCATCTCCGTGTTCACCTCCGATCTGGCGCGGTGCCGGGAGACGACCACCCCGATCGCAGGAAGACTCGGGCGCGGGCCGGACGATGTCACCTTCCTGGCTGAACTGCGGGAGAAGTCCTACGGTGTCGGCGAAGGACAGTCGGACACCTGGTTCCGCGAGCGCTTCGTCCCGCCGCCGGCTGGCGGCGAGAGGCTGGAGCACGATGAGCGCATCGAGGGTGCGGAAACGATGGGCACGTTCGTCCGGCGCGTCTACGCCGGGATGGAGCAGGTGGAGAGGCATGCCACGCACGGCGCCGGGAACGGTGCGCCCTCAACCACCATCGTGGTCACCCACGGCGGTGCGGCGACACCGGTGATCGCCCACTACCTGCGTCTGCCCGTGGACGCGCTCTCCTACGCGCGGTTCCGCGTCTCCCCCGGAAGCATCACCCACCTCCGCGAGGACGTCTACTTCCACAATCACACCCTGGTCAGTCTCAACGACCTCTCGCACTTGACGCGGTGATGCTGGCATGCGGACTACCCTTGATCTCGAACCCACCGTCTTGAACGCCGCCCGTGCCAGGGCGAGTGCCGAGCGCATTTCGCTCGGTCGGGCCGTCTCACAACCCGCGACATTCGATGCCGCACTCCAGGTGCCACTGATGCCTCCTGACCGCCTCAGCTGACCCCGCCGAGACGGTTCAGCGGCCAGACCTTGAACTGCACCTTGCCAACCACGTTGTCCTCCGGAATCAGTCCCTGCTCGGGGTCGCCGGCGAGGTTGTAGTAGCGGGCGTCCTTCGAGTTGGTGCGGTTGTCGCCCATCAGCCACAGCTTGTCCTCCGGCACCTCCACCGGCCCGAAGTAGTCACCCTGGCACTCGTCCGAGCCGGTGCGCGGGTCCACGGTGTAGGACATCGGCTCCTGGGTGTAGGAGTCGTCCACCTCCTCGCCGTCGACCATGATGCCGGGGTCGCCCTCCTGGCACTGCACGGTCTGCCCGCCGGTCGCGATCACGCGCTTGACCAGGGTGAACTCATCGGGGGCGAGGATGCCGATCTTCTCCAGACCATTCTGTGCCGCGGCGACGAGCGGCTGCGAGGACCGTGCCGAGGTGTAATCCTCCGACCATGCGTCGGTACCGCTGAACACGACCACGTCACCCTGATCGACATCGCTGAAACGGTAGGAGACCTTGTCCACGAAAATGCGGTCGTCGGTGCAGCCCTCGCAACCGACGAGCGTGGGTTCCATGGACTCCGACGGGATCTGGTAGAGCCGTCCGATGAAGGTGTTGAACAGTCCGAGCAGGAGGATCGCCACGATGAAGGTCACGACGTACTCGGCCCAGACCGGCATCCTCTTCTTCGGTTTCTGCGCCGCCGCACCGCCCGCCGACGGATCGTGGCCCGGGTCCACCGGCTCTGGTTCCACTGCTCTGCTGTCACTCACTCTTGCGAGCCTATCCGCTGAAGGCGAACCAGCGCCCGCCGACCCGCTCAAGCGCCACATCCATGTCGTAGAGGACGCCCAGGTTCTCCCTGGTCATGGCCTGCCCCACCGGCCCTGCGGCGAGGATCCCGCCGTCCTTCACCATCAGGACGTCGGTGGTGGACGCGGCGACCTCCTCCACGTGGTGGGTGATCAGGACGGTGGTGAGGTCGGGCAGTGAGGCCCGCAGATCGTCGATGACCCGCAGCAGGGTCTCGCGCCCGGGCAGGTCCAGTCCGGTGCTCGGCTCGTCGAGCAGCAGCATGTCCGGGTTGGTGACCAGGGCACGGGCGATGAGGGTGCGGGCCTTCTCCCCCTGGCTCATCTGGCTCCAGGTCCGGTCGGCGCGCCCGTCCATGTCGACGAGCCCGAGCATCGCGGTGGCACGCCCCTGGAACGGTTCGTAGTCGAAGCGCTGGATGCGCCCGTTGGATGCGGAGACCCCGGACAGGACGGCCTCGTGGGCGCTGATGTCGTCGAGGCGCTGCTTCGGGTCGACGTAGCCGATGTGCTTCTGGAGTTCCCGGGTGTCGGTGCGTCCCAGCTGCTCGCCGAGGATCGTCACCGTCCCGGTGGTGGGGTAGAGCCTCGCGCCGGCGAGCTTGAGGATCGTGGACTTGCCGGCCCCGTTCGGCCCGAGCACCGCCCAGTGCGTCCCGGTGGGGACGGTGACCGACACGTCCTCGATGAGGTGGTTGTCTCCCCGCCGGACGGTGGTGTGGTCGATCTGGAGTGCTGCCGGTGCTGCGTTCATGTCGGGGCACGTTACTCTCCGTGCCGCCTGGCCGGGGAGCGGCCTCCACCCCGGAAGTGGGGGCGTGGTACTGCTCTTTTATGCTGCTCCGCCACTGTGCAGTACCGTTTTCGTCGGCACCCGGCTGTTTGCCAACAAAAGCACCTTCCGGTCGCCTGACCCGGCCCC
>NZ_JBQEDF010000022.1:0-44068 GCF_052107835.1 Corynebacterium sp. | reverse complement strand
GCACACACAACAACACCCACCGAACCAACAGTCCGGAAAGCTCATCGCGGCAGGATTTCAGGCTACATCACCGTGTTACCAGAAGGCAAACTCTTGGTGAACGATCCAATTACGGATCCGCCCTGAGTCGCTCGGCCCGGGCTCCTGCCCGGCGTCTCGCTGACTCGCATCAATCTACACACCGCACCGACAGTCCACAACCCTGCAGGTCAGTAACGCTTTGTGCATTTCCCCCACCGTCCCCTCCCCCAGTCCCCGCACGGTGCCGCCACGTTAACGGTGGATGTCGTGCCGGCCCCGGAGGTGAACGCCTACGACGCGGAGACCCTCGCACCGGCGAAGCGCTTCTTCCCCTTGCGCAGCACCAGCCACCCGCCATGGAGGAGGTCCTCCGGGGACGGTGCCCACTCGATGTCGCCGATACGCTCGTTGTTGACGTAGGCGCCGCCTTCACCGACGGTACGGCGGGCGGCCCCCTTGGTCTTCTCCAGGCCGGTGGCGACCAGCAGGTCGACGACATTCGTTCCCGCGGGCACCTCCGCCACCTCTGTCTCGGACAGCGCACCGGCCAGCGTCGGCTCGTCCAGCTCGGCGAGCTCCGCCTTGCCGAACAGGGCCTCCGCAGCTTTCTCCACCTTGTCCACGGCGTCCGCGCCGTGGACCAGGGTCGTCATCTCGCGGGCGAGTCTCCTCTGCGCCTCCCTCTTGAAGGGACGCTCGGCCACCTCAACGGCAAGTCGGTCCAGTTCGTCCTGCCCGAGGAAAGTGAACCACCGCAGGTAACGGATCACATCGGCGTCCGCGGCATTGAGGAAGTACTGGTACCAGCTGTACGGGCTGGTCATCTCCGGATCCAGCCACAGTTTCCCGCCACCGGTGGACTTGCCGAACTTGCGGCCCTCGGAGTCGGTCACCAGGGGAACCGTCAGCCCGTGCACGGTCTCGCCGACCACACGCCGGTTCAGGTCCACACCGGAGACGATGTTGCCCCACTGGTCCGACCCGCCGATCTGCAGCCGGCAGTTGTGCCGTTCCCGCAGCTCAACGAAGTCGTTGGCCTGCAGCAGCATGTAGGAGAACTCCGTGTACGACATCCCGTCGTTCTCCAGGCGCCGCTTGACGGTGTCCCGCGAGAGCATGGTGTTCAGGCTGAAGTTCTTGCCCAGGTCCCGGAGGAACTGGACCACGGTCATCTCACGGGTCCACTCGGCGTTGTTCGCGGTGATCGCCGCATTGTCCCCGTCGAAGGTCACGAACCGGGCGAGCTGCTTCTCGATCCGGGTCACGTTCTCCGCGACCTCACCGTCCGAGAGCATGCTCCGCTCGCCGACGTCCCGCGGGTCGCCGATCATCCCCGTCGCGCCGCCGGCGAGGAGGATCGGGGTGTGCCCTGCGCGCTGCAGCCGTGCCAGCATCAGCAGGGGCACCAGGTGCCCGGCGTGCAGGGACGGTCCCGTGGGGTCGAAGCCCACGTAGGCGACTGTCGGGTTGTCCAACTGGTCATGCAGCGCGTCGAGGTCCGTAGACTGGGCGATCAGCCCACGCCACTGCAGTTCATCGATAATGTTCACTTCGGTCCTTCCGACCACTCGATTGCTTCGTCCGCCAGCAGGACGGGGATGCCGTCCTGCACCGGATAGGCCACGCCCAACCGGGGGTTGACCAGATAGTCCCCGTCAACCTCCAGGGGCTGCTTGTCCCGGGGACAGACGAGGATCTCGAGGAGTCGCGGATCGATCATGGGTGTCAGTCTATCCGGATATCACCTCCCCCGGAGGCACAGGGTGGTGAACAACGCGGCCCACTGCTCCGCGTCCAACTGTTTCGGCAGGGCGTGTTCCGGGACACCGGCCTCACGCAGTGCGTCGGAACACCCGCGTGCGCGCCGGCGTCCCACTACCCGGGGGACGATCTCGGCGATGCCGCGGCCCTTACCGGTGAACACGTCATGCACGAAGGACGCGTACCGCGCGCGCTCCGATACGTCCACGAGGGGATCCCCGCGGCGACGCATCACCAGGATCCCCGCGTCGACCGTGGGCCGGGGACGGAAGTGCGTGGACGGCACCCGCCCGTGCAGCCCGAACTCGACCCACGGCCACCACTGCGCGGTCATCATCGTGGCGCCGCCGACCCCGGCCCGGCGGCGCGCCACCTCCCACTGCAGCAGCAGCACCGCCTGCTCCCACCCGGGTGAATGCAGGATGTGCCGGAGCATCGCCGTGGTCAGGTGGAACGGCAGGTTGCCCACGAGGGTGTGCGGGCCCCGCGGCAACGTGAAGTCGAGGAAGTCCTGCTCGTACAGGTGGACCTCCCGGTCGAGCCGGTTCTCCAGCCACCGGACGGTGGACGCGTCGATCTCGACGGCGGTCAATGTGCCGCCACCGCCCAGGACGCGCTTCTGGAGGGGGAAGGTCAGCGCGCCCTGTCCGGGGCCGATCTCGATGACAGGGACCGAGGCGCTGACGGGGACGAGGTCGACGATCCTCCCGATCGTCGTCTCGTTGACGAGGTAGTTCTGGCCGTTCTCGTGACGGCCCTTGTTCGGCCTGTAGGTAGGCATGGGGAGACACTCCGCAGGAAGATGCCCGGCTGCGTACGCCGGGTCAACTTATCCGGGTACGGCAGAACGGCCGCCCGGCTGGACAAGCTGAGCGGCGGGTGCCTCTACTTACGTGGTATTTCCCCCGTTAGCGCGCACACCCACCGGCGACTCCGTTGTTCCGGAGCCGACCGAAGGTGTTGAAGATTGCATTCATCGCGCCCATGGGCATTGACCGTATCAACGCAGGGGCGTGGTTGTCCATACCCTCGCGTCGGCGGCGGCGTCCTGCACGCGGCCGAGCTGCTCGGCAACGCGGACACCCGCGGTGCCGCCCCGGGTGGCGCGGGACGCCACGGCGCCGTCGATCGTGAGAACCTCCCGGACCTCCGGCGTCAGCGCCGGGTGGACCCCGGCGAGTTCGCCGTCGGTGAGCGACACCAGGTCAACCCCCTTCCCCTCCGCGATCCGGACGCACTGACCGGAGGCCTCGTGCGCGTCGCGGAAGGGCACCCCCTGCCGGACCATCCACTCGGCGAGGTCGGTGGCCAGGGTGAACCCGGCCGGGGCCAGGGAACGCAGCCGCTCCGGGTGGAAGGTCAGCGTGCCGACCAGACCCGCCATCGCCGGAAGGAGCAGGTGGAGCTGGTACACCGAGTCGACGATCGGCTCCTTGTCCTCCTGCAGGTCCCGGTTGTAGGCCAGCGGCAGCGCCTTGAGCGTGGCCAGCAGACCGGTGTGGTTGCCGATCAGGCGCCCGGTCTTGCCGCGCATCAGCTCGGCGACGTCCGGGTTCTTCTTCTGCGGCATGATCGACGACCCGGTCGACCACTCGTCGGCCAGGGTGACGTAGCCGAACTCGGGGGTCGACCAGGCGATGATCTCCTCGGCCAGCCGGGACAGGTCAACCGCGACCTGTGCCAGGACGAAGGACGTCTCCGAGGCGAAATCACGGGAACTGGTGGCGTCGATGGAGTTGTCGCCGGCCGAGTCGAACCCGAGCTCGGCGGCGATGGCCTCCGGGTCCAGCGCCAGCGAGGACCCCGCCAGCGCTCCGGAACCGTACGGGGAGACGGCCAGGCGTTTGTCCAGATCGCGGAACCGCTGCACATCGCGCAGCAGCGGTTGGGCGTGCGCCAGCAGCTGGTGCGCCAGCAGCACCGGCTGGGCCGCCTGGAAATGGGTCTTGCCGGGCATGATGACATCGGGGTTGGCCGTCGCCTGGACGGCGATCGCGTCAACGACGTCGAGCACACCGTCGGTCACCTCACGCACCGCGTCCCGCACCCACATACGGAACAGGGTCGCGACCTGGTCGTTGCGCGAGCGGCCGGCACGCAGCCGTCCGCCGACCTCCGGGCCGACCCGGTCGATCAGACCACGCTCCATCGCACCGTGGACGTCCTCGTCGCCGGGATCCGGGCCGAAGGCACCGGACGCAACGTCCTCACCCAGGCGGGTCAGTCCGTCCAGCATGGTCTCGAGGTCGGCGTCCGACAGCAGACCGGCGTGGTGCAGCACCTTGGCGTGCGCCGTCGACGCCAGGACGTCATACGGTGCGAGTACCCAGTCGAAGTGCGTGGACTTGCTCAGTGCAGCCATCGCCTCGGTGGGCCCGCCGGAGAAACGGCCGCCCCACAGGGCGCCCTCGTTCGTGCCGTGCTTCTCGGGTGCCATGGTCTCTACTGCGCCTCGCGGTCGCGCTTGTTGGCGATCTTCGAGGACAGGCCGTGCAGTTCCACGAAGCCCTTGGACATGGTCTGGTCGAAGGTGTCACCGGTGTCGTAGGTCGCCAGGTTGAAGTCGTAGAGCGACTCCCCGGAGCGGCGGCCGTTGACCACGATGTTCCCGTTGTGCAGCACCAGGCGGATGTCACCGGTGACGTGGTCCTGGGTGGAGTCGATGAAGGCGTCCAGCGACTTCTTGAGCGGGGAGAACCACAGGCCGTCGTAGACCTGGTTGGACCACTCGGCGTCGATGCCGCGCTTGTAGCGGGCCAGTTCGCGCTCGACGGTGACGTCCTCGAGCGCCTCGTGGGCGCGTATCAGGGTCAGTGCGCCCGGGGCCTCGTAGACCTCGCGGGACTTGATGCCGATCAGGCGGTCCTCGACCATGTCGAGCCGTCCCACGCCCTGCGCGCCGGCGCGGCGGTTGAGCTCCTCGATCGCCTGCAGGACGGTGACCTCGCGGCCGTCGATGGCCACCGGCCTACCGGCCTTGAAGGTGATCGTGAGTTCGTCGGGGGCCTGCCCCAGCGACGGCTCCTCGGTGTAGGCGTAGAGGTCCTTCGTCGGCGGGTTCCACAGGTCCTCGAGGAACCCGGTCTCCACCGCACGTCCCCAGACGTTCTGGTCGATGGAGAACGGCGAGGACGCCGACTGCTCGATCGGGACGTCGTTCTCCTCGGCGAAGGCGATGGCCTTGTCGCGCGTCCAGGCGAAGTCGCGGGCAGGGGCGATGATCTTCAGCGACGGGTCGGTGTCCATGAAACCGACCTCGAAACGGACCTGGTCGTTGCCCTTGCCGGTGCAGCCGTGGGCGACGTGCGTGCCGCCGTGGGTCTGGGCGGCCTCCACGAGGTGCTTGACGATCAGCGGACGCGAGATGGCCGACACCATCGGGTACTGCTTCATGTACATCGCGTTCGCCTTGATGGTCGGCAGGCAGTACTCGTCGGCGAACTCGTCACGGGCGTCGACCACGATCGACTCGACCGCGCCGGCGCCGATGGCGCGCTGGCGCACGGACTCCATGTCCTCCCCGCCCTGGCCGAGGTCGATGGACACGGCGATGACCTCGCCGCCGGTCATCTGCTTGAGGTAGGGAATGGCGACAGTGGTGTCCAGGCCTCCCGAGTAGGCGAGTACGACGCGGTCAGTCATGTTCCTTGGTGTCCTTTCACGTTCTGTGGGTTCTATCAGGAGAGTGTATCTGGTGTGTCCCGGCCGCCGTGCAGCGGTGAGGCCGGTGGGGCCACGGAGAGTCCGTGGAGGTGCTCCGCCAGGGCACGGCCGTCGACGGGGTCCCGGGCGAGGGCGAAGACGGTGTCGTCCCCGGCCAGCGTGGCCACGACCTCCGGCAGGTCAGAGCGGTCGATGACGCTGGCCAGGTACTGCGCCGCGCCCGGGGGCGTGCGCAGCACGGCGGTGTTGCCCGAGTGGTCGGTGCCGACGAGGAGTTCGCCGAGGACGCGCCGCAGCCGGGCCGGGCCGTCCGCCGCGATGTCGGCGTTGGCGCCACCGAGGCTGTAGAACGACTGCCCCTCCGCACGGACCTTGCGGGCTCCGAGGTCCACGAGATCCCTGGAGAGCGTCGCCTGGGTGATGTCCACGCCGTCGGCCGCCAGCAGGTCCTGGAGGTGGCGTTGGCTGATCACCCGCCTGTTCTCCACGAGCCGGGAGATCAGGTCCTGGCGGGCCGAGCGGGTCAGAGGATCCATTCCAGCAGGGCCTTCTGTGCGTGCAGCCGGTTCTCCGCCTCGTCGAAGACGACCGACTGCGGTCCGTCGATCACGTCGGCGGCCACCTCGTAACCGCGGTAGGCGGGGAGGCAGTGCATGAAGACCGCGTCCTTGTCCGCGGTGGCCATGAGCTCCCCGGTGACCTGGAAGGGTTCCAGTGCGGAGGTGTCGCGTTCGGCATCCATGCCCATCGACACCCAGGTGTCGGTGATGACCACGTCGGCACCGGTCACGTCGGGACGGTCGGTGACGGTGAGCGTGGCACCGGTCTCGTCGGCACGGACCTTTGCGCGGTCGATGAAGCGCTGCTCGGGCTGGAAACCCTGCGGGGCGGCGATGGTGATGTCGACCCCGGCGGTGGCGAAGCCGAGCATGTAGGAGTTGGCCATGTTGTTGGCGCCGTCACCGAGGTAGACGGCCTTCAGACCCCTGATGTCGCCGTCGGCCCCGCCCCTGTGCTGCTTGATGGTCAGCAGGTCCGACAGGATCTGGCAGGGGTGGAAGTCATCGCACAGTGCGTTGACGATCGGGACGGTGGCGGTCTCGGCCATGTCGTGGAGGTTCTGGTGCGCGCCGGTGCGCCACACCACGGCGTCCACGAAGCGGGACAGCACCGCACCGGTGTCCTGGTAGGACTCCTTCTTGCCCATCTGTGACTTGCCGGAGTCCACCACGATCGGGTGTCCGCCGAGCTGGTGGATGCCGACGTCGAAGGAGAAGCGGGTGCGGGTGGACGTCTTGTCGAACAGGACGGCCACCGACTTGTGCTGCAGACTGGAACGGATCGGATTGGTCACCATCTCCAGGCCAAGGTCAAGTATTTCAGCTTGTTCCGCGACGGATACGGAGTCGTCGGCGAGGAAGTGGCGGGTGGTCATGACAGCAGCTCCTTCAGGATCCGGACGGCCTCGTGGACGTCCGTGTCGGTGATGTTCAACGGCGGGACGAGACGCAGGACGTCCTCCGCTGGCTGGTTGATGATCAGCCCCGCCTCCAGTGCGGCGTCGCCGGTGCCGGGGCGTGGCCCGTCGAGGACGACACCGAGCATGAGACCACGGCCGCGGATGGACGACACGGCCTCCAACGGTTCCAGCTCCTCGCGGAACAGAGCCTCGGCGTGCTTGGTGTGCTCCAGCAGGTTCTCGGACCTGATGGTGTCGACCACGGCATTGCCGGCGGCGCAGGCCACCGGGTTGCCGCCGAAGGTCGAACCGTGCCCGCCCTTGCCCATGAGCTGGGCGGCGGGGGTCGCGGCCACGCAGGCCCCGATCGGCAGGCCACCACCGAGCCCCTTGGCCAGTGTCACGACGTCCGGGAGGATCCCCTCCGCCTGGTAGCCGAACCAGGCACCGGTGCGTCCCATCCCGGCCTGGACCTCGTCGACGATCATCAGGACGCCGTGCTCGTCGCACAGGTCACGGACCTCGGCGAGGAAGCCGTCGGGGGCGGGGACCACACCGGTCTCGCCCTGGATCGGTTCCAGGATGATCGCGGCGGTGTCCGCGGCTCCCCCGCCGCCGTTCTCGACGAGGCTGCGCAGGGCACCGATGTCGCCGTAGGGGTAGAACTCCACCCCGGCGGGCATCGGTTCGAAGGGGGCGCGCTTGTCCGGCTGGCCGGTCATCGCGAGTGAGCCCATCGTCCTGCCGTGGAAACCGTGCTCGGCGGCGAGGATGCGGCTGCGGCCGGTCAGACGGGCGATCTTGAACGCGGCTTCGTTGGCTTCCGCCCCGGAGTTCGAGAAGAACACCTGGGCGCCGGGGGCGATGAGCTCCTGGATCTTGCCCGCCAGTTCAATGACCTGCGGGTGGGCGAAGATGTTCGAGGTGTGGCCCAGGGTGGAGATCTGCCGGGTCACCGCGTCCACGATGGCGGGGTGGGCATGGCCGAGCGCAGTGACGGCGATGCCGGCGAGCAGGTCGATGTACTCACGGCCGTCGGCGTCGGTGACGCGCGAGCCGCGCCCCGAGACGATCTCGATCGCCGGTGTGCCGTAGGTCGGCATCACGGCGGATTCCCAGTTCCGCTTCCAGTTCGGGTGCTGCGCGGTGTCAGGCATTCGGCGACTCCCAGTCTTCGGGGGCGAGCATCGTTCCGATGCCGCCTTCGGTCATCAGTTCCAGGATCACGGAGTGGCGCTGCCGGCCGTCGATGACGTGCGCGGCGGACACGCCGGTGCGCACCGCGGTCAGGCAGGCCTCCATCTTCGGGATCATCCCGGAATCCAGGTCGGGCAGGATTCGCTCCAGCTCGTCCGGGGCGATCCGGGAGACCAGCGAATCCTTGTTCGGCCAGTCGGTGTACAGCCCCTCCACATTGGTCAGGACGACCAGTCGCTCCGCACCGACGGCAGCGGCGAGGGCCCCGGCGGCGGTGTCGGCGTTGACGTTGTAGACGTGTCCGTCCTCGTCCGGGGCGAAGGGCGCGACGACGGGGATGCGCCCGGCGTCGATGAGGTCCATCAGGACGCTGGCGTTGACTTGGGCGATATCGCCGACCCGTCCCAGGTCGACCTCGACACCGTCGACGACCGCGTTCTTCTTCACGGCGGTGAACAGGCCGGCGTCCTCCCCGGAGGTGCCCACGGCGAAGGGTCCGTGCTGGTTGATCAGCCCGACCAGCTCGCGTCCGACCTTGCCGAAGAGCACCATGCGCACGTACTCCATGGTCTCCGGGGTGGTCACACGCAGTCCGCCGACGAACTCGCCGGGCAGGTTGACCTTGTCCAGCATGTCGGTGATCTGCGGGCCGCCGCCGTGCACCACGATCGGGTGGGCGCCGACGGTGCGCAGGAAGGCCATGTCGGCGGCGAAGGCGCGCTTGAGGTCCTCGTCGATCATGGCGTTGCCGCCGTACTTCACGACCACGATCTTGTCGCGGTAGTGCAGCAGCCAGGGCAGGGCCTCGGCGAGGATGTTCGCGCGGGTGGCCGGGTCGAAGACCTCGTCGCCGCGGTAGACGAGCTTCTCGGTGGCCTCGGGGTCTGGTTCTGTCATGACGGTCCTAGGAGCTGTAGGCGGAGTTGATGTGGACGTAGTCGTGGGACAGGTCGGTGGTCCACACGGTGGCGTGGCCGTCCTTCCCGGTGCCCAGGTCGACGAGGACGTCGATGTCGGCGCCCGAGAGGTCCACGTCGCGGGCCCCGGGGGCGCCGGTGGCGTTGACGCAGACCGGGTGTCCGTTGAAGCTGACCGAGATGCGGTCTGCGTCCATGTCCACCGGGGCCATGCCGACGGCCGCCAGGGTGCGGCCCCAGTTCGGGTCAGAGCCGAACATGGCGCACTTGAAGAGGTTGTCGCGCCCGAGCACACGTGCGGCGGTCTTGGCCTCAGCGTCCGTCGCGGCCCCGGACACGGTGATGGAGACGCGCTTGGTGACGCCCTCCGCGTCCGCCTGCAACTGCTTGGCCAGGTCCAGGCAGACCGCGTGCACGGCCTCGCTGAACTCCTCCTCCGACGGGGTGACGCCGGACGCCCCGTTGGCCATCAGGAGCACGGTGTCGTTGGTGGACGTGGAGCCGTCGATGTCGATGCAGTCGAAGGTCACCTCGCTGGATGCCTTGAGTGCGGGGGCGGGGTCCCCGACGTGCGCATCGGTGGTCAGCACGATGAGCATCGTGGCCAGCGACGGTGCCATCATGCCCACGCCCTTGCCCATGCCACCGAGGGTCCAGCCGTCGCCGTGGTGGACGGCCTGCTTGCTGACCAGGTCGGTGGTCATGATGGCCTCGGCCGCGGCTGACCCTGCGGCGGCGGTGACCGCCTCGTCCGAACGGATGTCGGCGGTCAGTGAATCGATCCCGGCGAAGATCTTCTCCATCGGCAGGGTGTCGCCGATCAGGCCGGTGGAGCACACGGCAACCTCGTCGGGGTCGACCCCGAGGTCCGCGGCGACGGTGGCGGCGGTGGCCGAGGCGTCCTTGTCACCCTGGGCACCGTTGCAGGCGTTGGCGTTGCCGGCGTTGAGGATGACGGCGTGGAAGGTGCCGTTGTTGTTGGCGCGGGTCAGTTTCACCGGGGAGGCGACGACCCGGTTGCGGGTGAACACCGCCGCTGCGGTGAACTCGGGGCCGTCGTTGACGACCAGGGCCATGTCGGGGTTCCCGGACGGCTTGATGCCGGCGGTGGTGGCGGCGGCCCGGAACCCGGAGGCTGCGGTGACGCCGGTGTCGGTGATGTCGGTCATTCTCTGTGTATCTCCTACAGTCCCGCCATCGGGAGACCGGCGGTCTCCTCCCAGCCCTGGATGATGTTGAGGCACTGGACGGCTGCCCCGGCCGTGCCCTTGGTGAGGTTGTCGATCGCGCTGGTCGCCACGATGGTGCCGTCGACGACCTCGACCTGGATGTGTGCCATGTTCGTTCCCACGACACTCTTCACCTCGGGCTGGGTCCCCTCCGGAAGAAGGTGGAGGAAGGGCTCGTCCGCGCAGAAGTCCTCGTAGGCCCGGCGGACCTCCGCGGGCGTGGCGCTCCCCCACGCTTCGGCGGTGACCGTGGTCAGGATGCCACGGGTCAACGGTGCGAGGACAGGGGTGAAGGTCACGTGTGTCTCGGCGGCGGTCACGCCGGCGTCCGTCCCCTCCGGCAGGACGCGCCGGATGTTCTGGGCGATCTCCGGGGTGTGGCGGTGGCTGCCGACCTTGTAGGCGCGCAGGTTGCCCATGGTCTCGCCTCCGAGCAGCGCGACGGCGGGTTTCTTGCCCGCGCCGGTCACGCCGGTGACGGACACGACGGAGACCCGGGGGTTCATCAGCCCGGCCTGCATCGCGGGCAGCAGGGCGAGGGTCGCGCCGGTCGGGAAGCAGCCGGGGACGGCGACACCGGTGGCGTCCCTGATGATGTCCCGGTTGCCGGGAAGTTCGGGGATGCCGTAGGGCCAGCTGCCGGGGTAGTCACCGCCGTAGTAGGTGTCCCAGTCCGCCTTGTCGGAGAGCCTGCGGTCGGCACCGCAGTCCAGCACGACGGTGTCGCCGAGGTCCAGCGAAGACGACACCCCGTGCGGGAGCGCGAGGAAGGCCACGTCGTGGGACGCCAGGACGTCCTCCGTGGTCTCCTCGACGGTGCGGTCGGCGAGTTGCGGCATCCCGGGGACGAGGTCCCCGAAGCGCTGCCCGGCGTTGGATGCGCCGGTGAGCGCACCGATCCGGAAGTCCCGGCCGTACCCGGGGTGGTTGAGGAGAAGGCGGAGGGCTTCCCCGCCTGCGTATCCGCTGGCTCCTGCGACTGCGATCGAGATCATCGTGCCAGTATGCCTGCATCCCCCTCAGTACGCAAGTTATGCATGTTCTCGTGTTTTATGCACACGAGAAGGTCGCCCTACCCGCGCAGGACGGCGCCGACCTTCTCGGCAGCGGCGGACACGGCACCTTCCCGGGCCTCGGACGCCTCGTCCTCGGTCAGCGTCCGGTCCGGGGCCCGGAAACGCAGGGTGTAGGTCAGCGAGCGCTTGTCCTCCCCCAACGATCCGGAGCGGTAGATGTCGAACAGGCGGATCTCCTCCAGCAGGTCACCGGCGCCCGAGACCAGCGCGGCCTCCACGTCGGCGGCCGGGGTGGTCTCGTCCACGACCACGGCCACGTCCTGGTGGACCGCGGGGAACGGGGACAGCACCGGGCGGGGGAAGGACTCCTCCAGCGGCAACCCGTCCAGGTTGATCTCCAGTGCCACGGTCCGCTTCGGCAGGTCGGCGCGCTCGCAGACCTGCGGGTGCAGCTCGCCGGCGTGGCCGACCACGACCTGACTGCCGTCAACCTCCACCAGGATCTCGGCGCAGCGCCCCGGGTGCCACGGAAGGTACTCCGCATTGCGCAGGGTGACCTCGACTCCGGCGGCCCGGGCGATGACCTGTGCAGCCTCGAAGACATCGGCGGCCTCGAAAGCCACCGCGTCTCCCCAGGTACCCTGCAGCGTGCGGTTGCCGGCGGCGATCACCGCGGCATGCAGCGGCTGCTCCGGCAGCGAGTCCAGCAGTTCACGGATCTCGTCGTCCGACGGGCGTGCCGCCACCGACGGCATCGGCGACGTGCCGGACAGGTCGGTGGGCAGGGTCACCTGCTCCACGCCGTACAGCGCGGCATCGACCTGCCCACGGGTGATGTTGCGGCGCAGCGAGTCGATCATCGACGGCAGCAGGGTCGTGCCGATCGTGGCCACGTCGCTCTCCAGCGGGTTCAGGACCGGTACCCCGGAACGCCGGGGGTCGTCGGCGTCCAGGCCCCAGACGTCGAAGACGTCGTTCGGGATGAACGGGCTGGGCAGCACCTCCACGTAGCCGTTCCACGCCAGGGCGTGGCCGACCGAGCGGCGCATGCGCTGGCGCGGGCTCAGACCCCGGCCTGAGGGGGCGGTGGGGACGACCGACGGGATCTTGTCCAGGCCCTCCAGACGCAGGACCTCCTCCACCAGCTCGGCGGGCATGGTCAGGTCGGGACGCCACGTCGGCGGAGTGACCTCGATGGCCTTCGCGCCGTTGGCGTCGCGCTCCCCCGTCTCCCGGACCTTGCAGCCGACCTCGGTCAGCCGGGAGACGGTGGTGCCGGTCGGGTAGATCATTCCGGCGGTCTTGCCCGGGCGGGAGGTGTGCATGTCGATGACCGCCATGGCGGGGACGTCGCCGACCAGGCTGATGCCGGGGGCGACCTCACCACCGGCGATGCGCGTCAGCAGGGCAACGGCGAAGTCCAGGGCGGATTCGATGACCGCCGGATCGGTACCCCGCTCGAAACGGCGGGACGACTCTGACGACAGCCGGTGACGCCGGGAGGTCCGGGCCACGGTGATCTGGTCGAAGAACGCGGCCTCGAAGTACACGCTGGTGGTGTCTGCGGAGATCTCGGAGGTCGATCCCCCCATCACACCGGCCATCGACTGGAGTCCGGTTCCGTCGGAGATGACCACGTCCTCCCCCGACAGGGTGCGCTCCACACCGTCGAGCGTGGTGATCGTCTTCCCCTCGGGAGCGAGATGGACGTGCAGGTCGCCGGTGATCCGGTCAGCGTCGAAGGCGTGCATCGGCTGCCCGAGCAGGAACATGATGTAGTTCGTGACATCCGTCGCCGCGTTCACCGGACGCTGGCCGCACAGCAGCAGTTCGCGCTGCAGCCAGTACGGGGACTCGGCGGAGGCGTCGATGCCGGTCACCTTGCGGATGCCGAAACGGGCGCACTTCGTTCCCTCGTCGACGGTGACCGCCGGCAGGTCCCCGCGCTCACCGCCGTTGGGCAGTCCGGCGAGCAGGTCGGTCGGCAGGGCGGCTGCCGCGGGGTCGGACGCCGGGTCGCGGAAGCCCAGGTCGAAGGAGCTGGCGAGTTCCCGGGCCAGACCACGGGCGGACAGGGCGTAACCGCGGTCCGGGGTGATGTTCACGTCGAAGACGGTGTCGTCGAGGCCCAGGAAGTCACGGGCGTCCCCGCCGACGACGACCCGCTCGTCCGCGGCCTCGGCACCGCGCAGTGCGATGATGCCGGCGGTCTGCGCGGACGACAGGCCGAGCTCGGCGGCCGAGCAGATCATGCCCTCGGAGGTCTTCCCGTAGGTCTCCCGCGCGCTGATCGCGAAGCCACCGGGCAGGACCGCGCCAGGCAGTGAGACGACGACGGTGTCGTCCTCACGGAAGTTCCTCGCACCGCAGATGATGTACTGCGGCTCCCCGGTCCCGTTCGCCTGCCCGACGTTGACCGTGCAGTAGCGGATCGGCTTCTTGAAGCCCTCGAGCTCCTCGATGTGCTCCACCCGGCCGAAGACCAGCGGGCCGGTCGTCTCCTCGATGTGCTCGTAGCCCTCGGTCTCGAAGCCGACCCGGACGAAGCCGGCGTCCAACTCCTCTGCGGAAACGGAGAACGGTGCGGTGGACGTCCGGAGAAGGCGGGTCAGCCAGGACTGTGAGATCAGCATTGTCGGTGCTCGGTTCCTCTAGGTGTGTACGACGATCAGTGGCGCGGCCGGGGTCTGGGGGTTCTAGCCCCGGATGCCGAAGGGTTCGGTGAAGCGGACGTCGCCCTCCACCATGTCACGCATGTCGGGCAGGCCGTTCCGGAACTGCAGGGTGCGTTCGATGCCCATGCCGAACGCGAAGCCGGAGTAGACCTCCGGGTCGACGCCGGCGGCGGTCAGGACCTTCGGGTTGACCATGCCGCAGCCTCCCCACTCGATCCAGCCGGCGCCGCCCTTCTTGTTCGGGAACCAGACGTCGACCTCGGCGGAGGGCTCGGTGAAGGGGAAGAAGTTCGGGCGGATGCGGGTCACCGCGTCCTCCCCGAACAGGGTCCTGGCCAGGTGGTCAAGGGTGCCCTTGAGGTGCGCCATGGTGATGCCCTTGTCCACGGCGAGGCCCTCGATCTGGTGGAACACCGGGGTGTGGGTGGCGTCCAGTTCGTCCGTGCGGAACACGCGGCCCGGGCAGGCGATGTAGATCGGGACGTCCCGGGACAGCATGGTGCGCATCTGCACCGGTGAGGTGTGGGTGCGGAGCACCTGCCTGGAGCCTTCCGGGCCGATGTGGAAGGTGTCCTGCAGAGTACGTGCGGGGTGGTCCGGCAGGAAATTCAGCGAATCGAAGTTGAAGAACTCCGCCTCGACCTCCGGGCCGTCGGCGATCCCCCAGCCCATGCCGACGAAGATGTCGGCGATCTGCTCCGACAGGATGGTGATCGGGTGCTGGGCACCGCGCTGTCCACGGGCGGTCGGGACCGTGACGTCGATGCGCTCCGCGGCGAGGACCTCGGCATTGCGCTTCTCCTCGAGAACGGTTTTCGCGGTGGCGAAGGCCTTCTCGATGCGGCCGCGGGCCTGGTTGACCAGACGGCCCGCGTCCTTGCGCTGGTCCTTCGGCAGGGAACCGAGGTTACGGCGGGCGGCCGGGACCGGGGCGTCATCGCCCAGGTGCGCGCGCCGCAGCTCCGCGAGACCGTCAAGGTCGGTGGCCTGCCCGAAATCCTGCTCGGCGGCGGTCGCCGCCGCCTCGAGTCCGGCCTCACTCATGTCGATGTCGTCAGCCACCTAGCGCACCTCTCGCTTCCCGCACGTGTCTCTCGCCTCAAAAATGTCCCGGGTGATCCCATTAGGAGTCGACTGATGATAATACCAACGTCCGGTCACCTGGTGGCGATCCGGGCCGTCTCGTAGAGGCAGATGGCGGCGGCGGTGACCAGGTTCAGGCTCTCCGCCCTGCCCCGCATCGGGATGGAGACCCTGATGTCCGCCAGATCCTGCCAGTCGCCGAGGCCGTGCGCCTCGTTACCGAACAGCCACGCGACCCGCTGCTGCAGCAGCGGCGGCTGGTCCTCCTGGGGGGACGCTGCCTCGTCCAGTGTCACGTCCCCGTCACCGGCCGTGGCGAGGACGACGAACCCCTGGTCGTGGAGGTGATCGACGACCTCAGGGACACTGGCGTGGCGGGCGACCGGGAGATGGAACAGGGAGCCGGCGGAGGCCCGGACCGCCTTGCCGCCCTGTGGGTCGACGGAGGCGCCGGCGAACACGACCCCGGCCGCTCCCGTCGCGTCGGCGACGCGGACCAGTGCGCCAGCGTTTCCGGGCTCCGAGGTCTCGACGGGGACGGCGACCAGGTTGCCGGTGACGGCGCGGTCGAGATCGGAGAGTTGATCGTCGCACAGGGCGAACAGACCTGTGGTGGTGACCGATTCACTGAGTTGGTTCGCGGCCTTGTCGGTGATCAGGTGAACCCGGGTGCCCCGGTCATCCTCCCCGGTCAGGGCATCAAGGTCGCGGCCGAAGGACTCCAGCGCGTCCTCGGTGAGGTACACCTCGACCACGCTGCCGGACCGCAGAGCGGAGCCGACAGCGTTGGACCCCTCGGCGAGGAAGCGTCCGGCCTTGCGGCGTGCCGCGGCACGGTGCAGTTTCGCGGAGTTGACGATGCGCGGGGTGCGTTCGGTGAACGGCTCGTCCCCCATCCAGGTCCGCCAGTCGGCGGCGAGGGGTGAATGGGGGGACGGCAGGTCGGAAGTCATGGTCGCCATCCTATCGCGACCGCCGGGCACGTCACTCCCCTGTGCCCGTGACCGGCACCGTGGGACGGCGCTATCCCGGATTCCCGCCCTGGAGTGGCAGCGCCGGTTGACGAGGCCGGAGACGCGCGAACCGCCGCCCACCATGGGAGGTGGACGGCGGTTGATTCGCGATGCGTGGGGCACCACCGCTCCTACGTGAAGCAGGTCCTACTGCGCGGCCGGGGCGTTGACGTCCTCGGGCAGCGCGGCCTTGGCGGCCTCGACCAGGGCGGTGAACGCCTGCGGGTCGGACACGGCCAGCTCGGCCAGGTTCTTGCGGTCGACCTCGATGCCGGCGAGGTGCAGGCCCTGGATCAGACGGTTGTAGGTGATGTCGTTCGCGCGTGCGGCAGCGTTGATGCGCTGGATCCACAGCTTACGGAACTCACCCTTGCGTGCGCGACGGTCGCGGAAGGCGTAGGTCTTCGAGTGGAGGGTCTGCTCCTTGGCCTTGCGGTACAGACGGGAGCGCTGGCCGCGGTAGCCCTTCGCCTCGTTGAGGATTTCGCGGCGCTTCTTCTTCGCGTTCACTGAGCGCTTGACACGTGCCATTGTGGGACGTCCTTATCTTCTTGATCTTCTAGGTAAAACGTAAATCGAGTCGAGATTGGGAAAGGCTGTTAGGCCTTGCCCAGCAGACGCTTCACGCGCTTGACGTCGGCGGGGGCGACATCTTCGGTGCCCTTGAGACGACGGGTGCGCTTGGAGGGCTTGCCCTCCAGGAGGTGGCGGCGGTTCGCCTGCTCGCGGCGGAGCTTGCCGGAGCCGGTGACCTTGATGCGCTTGGCGGTGCCCTTGTGGGTCTTCTGCTTCATCGTGGATCCTTCTTCTGTCGTGGATGGGTGCGGTGAACCGGAACCTCTGCGGTCCGGCTACTTCTTGCCCTTGCGGACCGGGCCGAGCACCATCGTCATATTGCGACCGTCCTGCTTTGCGCGGGTCTCAACAACGCCGTACTCACTCACATCTCCGGCCAGACGCTCCAGCAGGCGGAAACCCAGCTCCGGACGGGACTGCTCCCGACCACGGAACATGATGGTCACCTTGACCTTGGAACCCTTCTCCAGGAACCGGACCACGTTGGACTTCTTCGTCTCGTAGTCGTTGTCGCTGATCTTCGGGCGGAACTTCTGCTCCTTGACCACGGTCTGCTGCTGGTTCTTGCGGGATTCGCGGGCCTTCTGGTCCTGTTCGTACTTGAACTTGCCGTAGTCCATGATCTTGCACACGGGCGGCTTCGCGTTCGGTGCAACCTCGACGAGGTCGAGGTCGGCGTCATAGGCCAGCTTGCGTGCATCGTCGATGCGGACGATACCGACCTGTTCGCCACCCGGGCCGACGAGCCGGACCTCGGGTACGCGAATCCGGTCGTTGATGCGAGCTTGAGCGCTAATGAGAACTCCTGACGTAGCAGTGGTGGAAACTGTGTACCGCGCACTGCAGGTGATTCCCCCCATGGCACCGGGGGCGCCATGCGTCGGACGCCCACACAAGGAAACCCGCCGCAGGGCGGGAGACCAGTGAACGGTCCGGATGACCCGAGCCCAACCGCGGGGGCGGTCTCAGGTGGGAGTGACTCCACTTGCAGCCTGCCATCGATGACAGGCGGTAGTGCGCACAACACTAACAGCCTACGCCCACGTCGCAAAATCCGTCGGGTGGCCGACTTCCGCCGATACCCTACCCCCACAGGTTCCCGACTGCTACTTTTACATGATGAACAACCATCGTGCCCCTGGGGGGACACCGCACGACCCTGCCCACCATCCCGCCGAGCTCAGTGAACTGCGCGAGATCCGGGAAACAGTGCTCCAGGCCTCCCATGCCCAGCAGCGGATGACCCGGACCGTACTCGAGGCGCTCGACAGGCTGGAACACCGGTACGGACCCCCACCGATCCCGGCTCCGGCGGACGCTGATCCCCGACCACCCCGGCCGCGTCCGGAACACTGGCCCACCACCGGACACCCACAGCAGCCACAGTCTCCTGTACCTCCCGCGCCTCCCGCACGTCCCCGGCGCTCCGAGCGGGACCGGGTCACCCTGGCCGTCTCCATCCTCGGAGCGGTGATCACCGTCATCGGCCTGGTCTTCCTCGCCGTGCAGGCCTTCAGCCGCGGCTGGCTGGGACCGGCCTCCGCGGTATCGGGGGCGACCGCGCTGTGTGTCCTGCTGATCGGTGCGTCGTTCGTGATGCACCGACGGTCACCAGCCGGCCACACCGCCCCGGCACTGTTGACTGCGGGCATCCTGGGACTCCACACGGATATCTGGGTGATGGTGTTCGGCCTGGACTGGCTCGGTTCCGCACCGGGGGTCGCGGTGGGCGCACTGGTGTCCGTCGGTGGCATCGGCGTGGCCTGGGCATGGCGGAGACAGGCGCTCGCTGCGACCCTCATCGTGGCCGGTGCCGCCGTCATCACCCCCACCGTCCTCCACGTGCTCGACGTCTCCGACTCGGCCCCCTTCGAGTCCGCCTCGTTGCTGGTCCTCGCTCTCGTGGGAATCGCCGGGACGTGGCGGCGGAACTGGAATGTCGCTGCGGTCTGCGCCGGGGCGTCGTTCGCGGTCGCCGCCATCCTCCTTGCCGGGGACGGGAACCTCGCTCTCCTGACGGCAGGGGCCGCGGCGGGCATCACCGTGTCCGCATGGTTGACCTTCAGTCCCCCTCCGCAGAACACCGGCACCGCGGGCCTGGCACGGTGGATCCCTGTCAGTGTGGTTCCGGTACTGCTGTTGCTCGGCAGCGGGGAGAAGCACTGGAACGACTGGGCAGTGACCGTGGCTGCGCTGGCCATCGCGGCGGGCACCGCCGCACTTCCGGCCCTCTGGTCCGTGGGCAGCGGGACCAGCCTGCGCCCCGCCGCCGTAGCCGCCGCCCCCGGGTCCCCCGTCGATTCACTGCGTGCCGCCGTGTACTGCGGGACAGCGGGTGTGGTGCTTGTCTTCATGGTCCGCCAGGACGACCCGTACTCCACCGGGGCCCTGTGGTGGATGCTCGGGCTGGTCGCACTGGCCGCTGGCGTTGTCCTGATCGGAGACCGGCTGCCGGTGCCCCTGGTGTGGTCGGTCTCCGGCGTCGCCGCCCTGTACTGCCTGCCACGCCTGGTCCCTGCCTGGTTGCTCGACTACGACGTCTCGCCGCTGGCCATGTGGCCGCCGCTGGTGGCTGTTGCCGTTCCCGGCGGCCTACTGCTCTGGAGGGCCAACGGTCTCGGGGCTACCCCGCAGGTCACCACCGCCCTGCGTGCTGGGCTGCTCATCGTGGTGACTTCCGCCATTCCCCTGGTGTGCCTGTCCATCAGCGGCTCCGGCACCGGTTTCATGGTGGGGCACCTGGTCATGTCGGTGCTGTGGATGGGCCTGGGGGTGGCTGCCCTGCTGCGCGGGACGGGCATGGTGGGCCTCGGAATCGCCGGCCTGGCATCGGCGAAGCTGGTGTTCTACGACCTCTCCGCCCTGTCCGGCCTGATCCAGGTCGCGGCCTTCGTGATCTGCGGGGTCATTCTGCTGGCGTCGGCGGTGCTGCGCGACCGCACACCCGCAGGGCAGGGCCCGGGGCAGGACGACTAGAGCATGTCCGCCAGGTACGCCCCGGTGTGGGAGCCCTCCACGGTCGCCACCTGCTCCGGTGTTCCCTCGGCGACGACGGTGCCTCCGCCGGAACCACCCTCGGGGCCCATGTCGATGACCCAGTCGGCGGCCTTGATGACGTCGAGGTTGTGCTCGATGATCATCACGGTGTTGCCCTTATCCACCAGCCCCTGGATCACGAGCATGAGCTTGCGGATGTCCTCGAAGTGCAGACCGGTGGTCGGCTCGTCCAGGATGTACACCGTCCTGCCGTTCGACCGCTTCTGCAGTTCGCTGGCCAGTTTCACACGCTGCGCCTCGCCACCGGAGAGGGTGGTCGCCGCCTGGCCGAGGCGCAGGTAGCCGAGACCCACGTCGACGAGGGTGTCCAGGTACCGCGCGATGGAGGTGATCGGGGCGAAGAACTCGGCGGCCTCCGCGATCGGCATGTCGAGGACCTCGGAGATGGTCTTCCCCTTGTAGTGGACCTCGAGGGTCTCCCGGTTGTAGCGGGCACCCTCACAGACCTCGCACGGGACGTAGACGTCCGGCAGGAAATTCATCTCGATCTTCAGGGTGCCGTCGCCGCGGCAGGCCTCGCACCGGCCACCCTTGACGTTGAAGCTGAACCGGCCGGCCTTGTAGCCGCGCACCTTCGCCTCGGTGGTCTCGGCGAACAGGGTGCGGATCTTGTCGAACACCCCGGTGTACGTCGCCGGATTCGACCGCGGGGTGCGGCCGATGGGGCTCTGGTCGACACGCACGAGCTTGTCGAGCTGATCGAGTCCGGACACCTTGCGGTGGTGCCCGGGCACCTGGCGGGCTCCATTGAGCTCGTTGGCCAGTACCTGGGCGAGGATCCCGTTGACCAGGCTGGACTTTCCGGAGCCGGAGACGCCGGTCACGCAGGTCAACACTCCCAGCGGGAAGTCGACGGTGACGTCCTTCAGGTTGTTCTCCGTTGCCCCGTGGACGGTGATGACACGGTCAGTGTCGGGCTCGCGCCTTTTGTCCGGCACGGCGAGCACCTTGCGTCCGGACAGGTACTGGCCGGTCAGGGACTCCTCGGCGTCGACGATCCCGGCGGGGCCGCCCTCGTAGACGATCCGGCCGCCGAACTCGCCGGCGCGTGGTCCGATGTCCACGAGCCAGTCCGAGGTGCGGATGGTCTCCTCGTCGTGCTCGACGACGATCAGGGTGTTGCCGATGTCCCGCAGGTGCTTCAGTGTGGAGATCAGCCGCTTGTTGTCTCGCTGGTGCAGTCCGATGGACGGCTCGTCCAGCACGTAGAGCACCCCGGCCAGACCGGAACCGATCTGCGTGGCCAGCCGGATGCGCTGGGCCTCGCCGCCGGACAGCGTTGCCGCGGCACGGGAGAGGTTGAGGTAGTTCAGCCCCACATCCAGCAGGAAGCGCAACCGGGCCTGGATCTCCTTGAGGACGCGCCCGGCGATCATCTCGTCGCGGCGACCCAGCGTCAGCCGGTCAAGGAAGTCCCTGGCGTCCTCGATGCTCAGCTCGGAGACGTCGGCGATGGACTTCTCGCCCAGCTGCGAACTGATGGTGACCATGCGGATCTCGGGACGCAGGCGCGTGCCCTCGCAGGCGGCGCAGGGGACCTCGCGCATGTAGCCGAGGAACCGCTCCTTCTGGTGCTCGCTCTCCGCCTGGTCGATCTTGCGGTGCAGGTAGGGCATCACACCCTCGAAGGGTGCCGAGTACTGGCGCGACCGGCCGTAACGGTTGCGGTAGCGCACCGTGATCTCCTCGGGGTGCCCGTGGAGAACCGCCTTACGCTCCTTCTTCGTCAGCTCCGACCAGGCGGTCCTCGGATCGATCCCGAGGTTGTCCGCCAGGGCGGCGACGAGTTTGTCGAAGTACCGGTGGTTGGGGCTCGACGCCCAGGGGGCGATCGCGGAGATCAGCGGGGCGTCATCATCGGGAATGACCAGCTGCTCGTCCACCTCCAGGCGGGTGCCCAGTCCGTCACAGACCGGGCAGGCGCCGTAGGGACTGTTGAAGGAGAAACTGCGGGGTTCCAGCTCGTCGATGGCCAGGGGGTGACCGTTGGGGCAGGCCATGTTCTCGGAGAAACGCCGGTAGCGCCCCGGATCCTTCTCGTCCAGCCCGACGAAGTCGATGACCACACGGCCGTCGGCCAGACGCAGGGCAGTCTCCACCGAGTCCGTCAGGCGCTGCTTCTGCGCCGGCTTGACCTGCAACCGGTCGACGATGACGTCGATGTTGTGCTTGACCTGCTTCTCCAGGGTCGGCGGGTCCGACAGGCGGTGGGTCTCCCCGTCCACCAGCACACGTGAGTAGCCCTCGGAGGCGAGGTCCTCGAACAGATCCACGAACTCACCCTTGCGGGTGCGCACCACCGGTGCCAGGACCTGGAACTTGACGCCCTGCTCGACCTCCATCACCTGGTCGACGATCTGCTGCGGGGTCTGGCGTTCGATCGGTTCCCCGCACTCCGGGCAGTGGGCGGTACCTGTGCGGGCGAACAGGAGACGGAGGTAATCGTGGATCTCTGTGATCGTGCCGACCGTCGACCGCGGGTTACGGTTGGTGGACTTCTGGTCGATCGAGACCGCCGGGGACAGCCCCTCGATCAACTCCACGTCCGGCTTGTCCATCTGCCCCAGGAACTGCCGGGCATAGGACGACAGGGACTCCACGTAACGCCGCTGCCCCTCGGCGAAGATCGTGTCGAACGCCAGGGAGGACTTTCCCGAACCCGACAAACCGGTGAATACGATCATCCGGTCGCGGGGCAGGTCAATGTCCACACCCTGGAGGTTGTGCTCCCGCGCACCGCGCACGGTCAGGATCTCAGCCACCCGGGACTCCTTCTATGAGTTCTCAATCCAACTACCCGGGCCATCGTACGGCACGGCACGGACACGGTCGAACGGATAATCGAACATGCGGGTCAGCGCACCCGCACCGTACCGCCGGCCGACATGACTAGGGTGGAATGCATGACACCCGTGAATATCACCGACGAACCCGGAAACGGCACCTTCAGTCACCTGGATTCCCCCCGGGAGACCCGCCGCATCACAACGGGGTCGACCTCCGCCGACGGCAACCCGGTGACCGTCACCAAGACCACTGTCGGCTCCATGGACAACGACTGCTACCTGATCAGCGCCGGGCCGGACGCCCTGCTCGTCGATGCCTCGGCCGACGCAGAGCACCTCCTGGCCCTGGCCGACACCCTCGGCGTCCGCATCACCGACGTCCTCACCACCCACCGTCACTTCGACCACGTCGGCGCACTGGAGGATGTCCTCGCCGCCACCGGCGCCCGGCACCACGCCTCGGTCCAGGACGCACCGGAACTCCCGGCCGCAGTGGACGTGACCTGGGGCCACGACCCGGACTCCGACAGTGCCGAGCAGTTCACCACCTCGTCCGAAGCCCTCGGTGCTCTGGACCTGAAACTTATCCTGCTGCGCGGACACACCGAGGGTGGGCTCGCGCTGGTCACCACCCTGTCCGACGGCACCACGCACCTGTTCCCCGGTGACAGTCTCTTCCCCGGTGGCGTGGGCAAGACCTTCTCCCCCGAGCTCTTCACCCGTCTGCTCGACGATGTGGAGAACCGCTGCTTCGTGCTCCCCGATTCCACGGCAGTGCACCCGGGGCACGGCGACGACACAACCATCGGGGCGGAACGTCCCCACCTGGGCGAATGGCGTGACCGTGGCTGGTGACGGCTCCCACGTCCCCGACTACACCGTCGCCTGGTCACGCAGCCCCGGCGACAGGGACGGCACTCCGCTCGTCGTGATGCTCCACGGCATCGGTTCCCACGAGGACGACCTGATGGGACTGGTCCCCCATCTCCCGGACGACGCCACCTACGCCTCGCTGCGCGCGCCGGTGGCGATGGACACCGGATTCGGCATGCCCGGGTACACCTGGTTCGAACTGGATGCCGCCCGCACCGCCTACACCTCGGAGGCCGCCAGGAAGGCCACCGAGGACCTGGCGGGATGGGTGGGTGCGGCGCGCGAACGGCATTCCTCGGTGATCCTGTTCGGATTCTCCATGGGCATGGCGATGTCCACCTCACTGCTGCGAACCAGGCCCGGGGATTTCGCTGCGGTCGTCGGACTGTCCGGTTTCGCGATCGGCCCCACCGACGGAACCGCCTTGGACGGGTACTTCCACGACGACGACCTCACAGCACACCACGTCCCCTTCTTCTGGGGCCGCGACCCGGCGGACCCGGTGATACCGCCCGACCGGGTCGCTTTCACCGGTGAATGGGCGTCCGGACGCGTTGACCTGACGCAGCGGACTTACCACGGTGTGGGGCACGGGATCGGCGCCGAGGGGATCGCGCAGGTCGCGGAGTTCCTCAGGGCTCAGTTGTGAGCGGCCACCCGGTGATCCCCTTCGGCCTCGGCGTGGCGTAGGTACGCACCTTCGAGGTCCGCAGACCCAGGTTGACCAGGGACTCGGCGAGCTGGACGGCAGCGGCCACCCCGTCGACGACCGGTGCCCCGGTCGCCTCGCGGACGGCGTCCCCGAGGCCGGCCATTCCGCCGCAGCCCAGCACGATCACCTCCGCCCGGTCCTGCTCCACGGCCAGGCGGGCCTCCTCTGCGATGGTGGCCACGGCCCTCGTCGCCGATTCCTCCAGCTCCAGCACCGACAGGCCACTGGCACGCACCGATGCGCACCGTCGGTCGAGTCCCGCCAGCAGCAGCCGGTCCTCGATCAGCGGGACCGTCCTGTCCAGCGTGGTGACCACGCTGTAGCTCCTGCCCACCAGGCTGGCCACGTGTGCCGCCGCCTCGGTGATGTCGACCACGGGAACCTCGACGAGCTCCTGGAGCGCCTCGCGCCCGTGCTCCCCGAAACCGGCCTGGATCACGGCGTCGAACGGCTCCGGGTAGGACGCCACCGCGTCCATCACCCCGACCGCCGCCAGGTGGCTCTCCATGTTGCCCTCCACCGACTCCGCGCCGAAACGTGGGGTCAGTGGGATGATCCGGGTGTCCGGGGAGGCCGTGGACCGGGCCTGTTCACCGATCGTCGCTGTCATGGATTCGGTGGTGTTCACATTCACCACGAGTATGCGCATCAGTTCTCCTTCTCGGGCCGGAACCGTCTGGCGGACGGCATGTACGTCATCAGCAACCAGTACACCAGGCCGGCGGGAACCAGGCTGATGTACCACCCGAGATCGGAGAACGGGAAAGCACACACCACACCGACGGCCGTGGCGATAACGCCAGCCCAATTCACCCCGGAGAAACGACCCGTGGATTCGTACAACTCCGCAACCTGCAGCTTCTGGCGACGAATCAGGTAGTAGTCCACGACCATGACTGCGAAGATCGGCCCGAGGAACGCGGAGTAGATCTGGACGAAGGTCTGCAGCCCGTCGGCGTTCTCGTCCTGCACCAGAAGCCACGGGAACGTGGCCGGGGCAAGGAGGCCCACCACGACGGACGCGGTGGGGAACTTCATACCGAAAATGTCCATGAGCACGTAAGTCGGCGGAACCACGTTGTTCAGCACATTCGTGGTGACCTGCGAGAAGATGATGAACAGGAGCGTGACCACCATGAGAGGCGTGTTGTTCACCGCACTGGAGAACACCTCAATCGGGTCAACGACTCCGGTCGCCTCGGAAACCATCAGTCCGATCATTCCCATGAACAGGGTGACGGGCAGGATGGCTGCGGTGTAGATGGAGAACATCGTCCCGGGACGGGTCGAGGTCACGTGCTCACGGGAGTAGTCGCTGACGTTGATCATCATCGTGGCGTAGATACCGAGGAACAGCAGCGTCGCTCCCCAGAAGGGCGTCCCCCAGGATCCGCCCGCGGCGAAGTTCTCCCCGAGTTCCGCCCCGTACTGGTCGATCACGGTGTAGAGCATGTAGAGCAGCGCGAGCATGATGAACACAGCACCGACGTTCTCGAGCCACTTGATCCCCTGGAAGCCGAACAACGACAGTCCGATCTGCAGGGCCTGGAACAGAATGAAGTAGAGGACCACGTTGCTGTAGCCGAACAGGGTGTCACTGATCTCGTCGATCGCCATCGCGCCGACCCAGCTCTGGAAGCCGTACCACATCAGTGCTGGTAATGCCCTCACTAGGCCGGGAATCCTCGTCCCCACGAAACCGAAGGAACTGCGCACCTGCACCATGAAGGGAATTCCCCACCGGTGCCCGACCGCACCGTTGAGGGTCAGCCCGATGGTGATGACCACACAGCCGATGGTCATCGCCAGAATCGACTGCAGCAGGTTCAGCTCCCCCACCAGGGATGATCCCATGGTGAAGGTGCCGATGGAGACACACCCGCCCATCCACATGAAGAAGTAGGACGTCCTGCCGACGATACGTGCCTGCTGGGGAGCAAGGGATTCATCCCCGGCAGACTTCCCGGTGGGGTCGGAACCCTCTGCCGTCCGGGGTGTGGTTGGCGGCTGAGCGGTTCCCTGTGCGCCCTGTGCGCCTGGCTTCTCGGTCGTCATGGTGCCCCATTCCACACGATGAATGTTTCGTGTAGTTTGCTGCTGTTTGATCGGAAGATACATGACAGGTCCGGCCCCTTCAGCACCATCCACCGGGCACGTAATGCTGCCGGCCCGGGTACCATGGTCGTCCTGTCGCGTGGCCGCTTCACACACCCCAGGGCCACACCCGAGAGTTTCCAGGAGACCATGAGCACCACCCCGTCCACCACCCCGCAGGACGTGCAGCCGGACGTGTCACCCGACATCGCTGCCGAGCAGAGCAACCTCGATGACCTGCTGTCGGTCGTCGACGACACGCGTGACCGCCTCACCGACCGGTTGCGCAAGGTCCAGCGCCGTACCGCCGACATCGACCATCCCCAGGCCCTCCTGGAGCGCGACCGGGAGACGCTGGAGGTGTCCCGGCGCCTCGATGAGCTCTCCGCCGCGGAGATCGGACTGTTCTTCGGGCGCATCGACGTGGAGGACGACGAGCCGGAGAACCCGGTGACCGACGGTGCCGCCACCCTCGACCGCCGCTACATCGGACGCATCGGCCTGCACACCTCCGACGATGAGATGCGCACCCTGCTGATGGACTGGCGTGCACCGATGGCCCGTCCCTTCTACCTGGCCACCACCCTGCACCCGGAGGGCGTCCACGTCCGCCGCCACATCCGCACCCGGGGCCGCACGGTGGCCGATGTCGCCGATGAGCGCCTCACCGGCGAGAGCGACACCGAATCAGGCTCCGTCGCACAGGAGGGTGCCCTGCTCCACGCGGTCAACCGCGCCCGCGACCGGCACATGCACGACATCGTCGACACCATCGTCGCCGAGCAGGACCGCATCATCCGTGAGGAGCACCGCGGCGTGACCGTGGTCCAGGGTGGCCCGGGCACCGGGAAGACCGCGGTGGCCCTGCACCGCACCGCCTACCTGCTGTACACCTGGCGCGAGCAGCTGGCGAACACCGGTGTGCTGATCATCGGCCCGAACCCCCGCTTCCTGGACTACATCTCCCAGGTGCTGCCGAGCCTGGGCGAGACCGGCGTGGTACTGGCCACCCCGGGCACCCTGCTTCCGGGCCTCACCACCGCACCATTGAGCGCGGAGCCGTTGATCGGCCAGGAGGTCAAGGGGTCGCTGGAGATGCTGGAGATCCTGGCGAATGCGGTCCGTGACCACCAGCGCGTGCCCGAGGAACCGCTCGATTTCGTCCTCGACGGGGTGGCCGTATCCCTGACCCCGCAGATCGCGCGGAATGCGCGGGGGCGCGCCCGCCGGTCGCGGCGTCCCCACAACATGGCCCGCGAGCGATTCCGTGACGCGGCCCTCGACCTGCTTCGGGACCAGCTGGCGGACACCATCGGCGCCGACCCGCTGGGGGGCGAGAACCTCCTGACCAAGGCGGACCTGGAGCAGCTCCGCGAGGACCTCGCCGCGGAGACCGGCATCGCCGACGCGATCGAGGACCTGTGGCCCCACCTCACCGCAGAGGACGTGCTCGCGGGCCTGTACAGCTCGCAGGACGCGGTGGATTCCGCCGCGTCCGACTACGACGACCTCACCCGGGGCGCGCTGCTGCGTGAGGACGCACCTGACGCCTGGACGGAGGCCGATGCCCCACTGCTCGACGAGCTCGCCGAGATCCTCGGCATCGCCGGTGTGGAGGAGACCGAGGCCGAGGAGCAGAAGCGGTGGTCGGCGAAGGTCGAGGAAGCACAGGAGGCTCTCGACATCCTCAGCGGTTCGGCCTACCAGGACCTCGACGACGGCACCGACGCCGAGATCCTCATGGCCTACGACGTCATCGACGCCGAGCAGCTCGCCGAGCGCCAGCGGGTCCGTTCATCCCTGTCCACCGCCGAGCGCGCCGCGGCGGACCGGACGTGGGCCTTCGGTCACGTGATCGTGGATGAGGCCCAGGAACTGTCGGCCATGGCGTGGCGGATGATCTTCCGCCGCTCACCCAACAGATGGATGACCCTGGTCGGTGACCCGGCACAGACCGGAAGCCCAGCCGGGGTGGAGGACTGGAGCACCGCGCTGTCCCCGTTCGTCAAGGACCGTTGGCGGCTCCACGAGCTGACGGTGAACTACCGCACCCCGGCGGACATCGCCGAGATCGCCACCACGATCCAGGCGGAGGTCTCCCCCGGTCAGGATGCCCCGTCCTGCCTGCGGGAGACCGGTACCGGGGTCCGTGGATACCCGGTCCCGGATGCCGCCGAGGCCATCGCCGCCGCGGTCGACGCCGCAGGTGAGGGCCTGGTGGGTGTGATCGCGGCGTCCGGACGGGTGGCCGGGCTGTCGCAACTCGTCGACGGCTCCCCCGCCACCGACCGACTCGTCATCTCCGACGTCAACGGGGCCAAGGGACTGGAGTTCGACGAGGTCGTCCTGGTCGAGCCCGCGGAGATCGCCGAGGCGTCCCCACAGGGGCTCAACGACGTCTACGTGGCGGTGACCCGCGCTACGCAGGGACTCACCCTGGTCCACGATGCGCCGTTGCCGTGGACCGCAGGTGCCCCGCATTCACCCAGCGCAGCGGAGTGAGGGCGTTGTAGGGTCGGTGAACATGATCTCCCTCACACCCCCCTCCCGCGGATCAGCCCTCCGTTCCTGCGCGTCCGTCGCCATGACCCTCGCCCTCTCCTGCGGGCTCGTGATCGCCCCCGCGGCCACCGCAGGCACCACAGACACCCCAGGCTCCCCTGCCCCGCAGGGCCCGGACTGGGGCCCGTGCCCCGTAGGAGCCATCGCCGACGACGCCGCCGAATGCGCCGACATCGAGGTGCCGAAAGACTACTCGGCCCCGGACGCCGGCACCATCTCCCTGACGATGAGCAGGATCCCCGCCACCGGCGAACGCAAGGGCGTTATCGCCGGCAATCCTGGTGGCCCGGGCGGCGACGCCATCCCGATGTTCTCCTCCAAGGCTGTCGGCGAACCGGGCAGCGCCGAAGAGAAGAACCGCGTGACAATGCCCGCCGACGTGCGCGAGCACTACGACCTGGTCGGTGTCGAACCCCGTGGCCTGGCGTTCGGGACGCCGTTGGACTGCACGCCGTCACTGATCGCCGCCGATATGCGTGCGGGATGCGAGGAATCACAGCCCGGTTACGTCGATACCGTCACCACGGAGAACGTGGCCCGCGACCTGGAGGAGGCCCGGAAGGTACTGGGCGAGGAGAAGCTCAACCTCTACGGTGTCTCCTACGGTGGGCCGATGATGGCGACCTACGCGTCGCTGTTCCCGCAGAGCACCGACCGGGTCCTCCTGGACTCCTCCGCCGACCCGAACCACCGGTGGTTCGCCCTCGGCGGCGAGCGCAAGGCTGCCCGGATCGAGGCGGTGAACGCGATGTTCTCCTGGATGGCCGGCAAGGACAGCGAGTACCACCTGGGCGATACACCGTTGAAGGTCTTCCGCAGTATGGAGTCCCAGGTCACCGGCCCGACCGGGACGCGTCTGCCGGTGACCCCACCCGGCGCCGACCCCGCCGACCTCCCGGAGGGCACCGGCAGTGCCGGGGAACTGGGTGTCCGGCTGCTGGACAGCGTGACCTTCGCCGACTGGCGCGGCGGCACCTTCGTCGACGCCATGCGTACCTTCGTCGACCCCGCCGCCTCCGGGGGCATGGCGGTAGGCACCCAGACTGTGCTGGACGCCCTCTACGACCAGACGACCTGGCCCTCGCTCGCCGCCTCCCTGCGGGACGGGACGTTCGGGGATGAGCCCGTGGAGGAATTCACCGAGGAGGAGCAGGAGGGCATTGATCTGCAGAAGACCTCGGGTGGCTTCGTGGAACGGGCGATCATCTGCAACGAGAACGCGGTCGCCCCGGATCCGTCCCTGGTCGGACCGTACCTTGAGCGCACCTTCACCGGCGGTGACCTGATCCGCGCGAACGACGACATGATCGCCTCCGGTGCCTTCTGCGCCGGCTGGCCCTCAGTGACCGAGCCGACGGAGTTGTCCGGCGCGGAGCTCGAGCGGGAACCGCTGAGCATCGGGTACACGAAGGACTCCGCTGTCACCGAAACCGGGGCGCCGTCCATGCAGCAGTCGATGGGTGGTGGGCTGGAGCTCTACCCGGGTTACTCGCACGGTGTGATGCTGCTGCAGCCGGACCTCGCGGCGGACAAGGTGAGCGCCTACTTCGCCTAAGTCGCCTGAGTCGCCTGATGTGCCTGGGTAGCCTGCCCCATGTGCGCCGCCGCCCATGGGTGGGCCGGGTTGGGACGGATCGTCTACGCCTCGTCCGCCGCGGCAGAATTCCTGCCCGGATGCGGTGAAACATCGAACTCACGCCAATGGTGCTGATTCTTGGCGATCACCAATCGTTCGTGACCTACACTTCGTCACCTACACGGTGTGCACGATCATCACGTCGCAGTCGGACTGCCGCGCCACATCCGCCGGCACCGAGCCGAGCAGCCGCCCGGTCAACGAGTTGATCCCCCGGTTCCCGACGACGAGCAGGTCGGCGGACTCGTCGGTCACGATCCCCATCAGGGCCTCCACCGGTGAGCCCTCCTTCACCGCGGTCGCCACCTCTTTGGCACCGACCTCCGTCGCCGCATTCACCGCAGTCTCCAGGTTCTGCTGCGCCGGGTCGTCCCCCACCACGGTCTTCGAGTCCATGCGCACGGCCTTCACTGCCGCGTCCGCATCCCGGTAGAACGCGCAGCCGATCACCAGCCGGGCGTCGAACGCCGCCGCCATCGCCGCCGCCCGACGCACCGCAAGAAGGGAGGAATCGGACCCGTCCGTCCCGACCACGATGGTCCCGTAGGTCATACTCTCGCTCACTGCACACCCCTGTTCACTCGCACTTGTTTCTCGAACCAGACTACCGCACCAGTACGTCCTCGCTCAGATGCCTGCCTCGATCATGCCGCGCAGCTCCTTCTTCAGGTCGGCGATCTCATCGCGGAGACGCCCCGCCAGCTCGAACTTCAGCTCGCGGGCGGCGTCCTGCATCTGCGAGGTCAGGTCCGCGATCAGCTTCTCCAGTTCGGGACGCGCCATCCCCTCGGCCTCGCGTCCGGTGGCGGCGGACGCGCCGTCAGCACCGACGGCGACATTGACGTCCGCGCCGAATCCGGTGGAAGTGTCAGCGTCCGAGCCTTCGTCCCCACGGTTCTCGTAGACCTGGTCCAGGATGTCGGCGATCGCCTTGCGCAGGGGCTGCGGGTCGATGCCCCGCTCCTCGTTGTAGGCGATCTGCTTGGCACGGCGCCGCTCCGTCTCATCGATGGCGTACTGCATCGAGTCGGTGACCTTGTCCGCGTACATGATGACTTCGCCGGACACGTTACGGGCGGCACGGCCGATGGTCTGCACCAGGGAACGCTCGGAGCGCAGGAAGCCCTCCTTGTCCGCGTCCAGGATCGCCACCAACGACACCTCGGGCAGGTCCAGCCCCTCACGCAGCAGGTTGATGCCGACCAGCACGTCGTACTCCCCCAGCCGCAGCTGACGCAGCAGTTCCACGCGCTTCAGGGTGTCGATGTCGGAGTGCATGTACCGCACCCGCACACCGTGTTCCAACAGGTAGTCGGTGAGGTCCTCGGCCATGCGCTTGGTCAGGGTGGTGACCAGGACACGCTCGGTCTTCTCCACCCGCTGCCGGATCTGCTCGATGAGGTCGTCGATCTGCCCCTCCGTGGGGCGTACCTCGACCTGCGGGTCCACCAGTCCGGTGGGACGGATGACCTGCTCCACGAACTCGCCGCCGGCCGCCGCCATCTCGTAGTCGCCCGGGGTCGCCGACATGTACACGGCCTGACCCTTGCGGTCGTCGAACTCCTCCCAGGTCAACGGCCGGTTGTCCAAGGCGCTCGGCAGACGGAAACCGAAGTCCACGAGGTTGCGCTTCCGCGACATGTCGCCCTCGAACATGCCGCCGATCTGCGGCACGGTCACGTGCGACTCGTCGATGATCGTCAGGTAGTCGTCCGGGAAGTAGTCGATCAGCGTAGCCGGGGCCGAGCCCTCCTCCCGCTGGTCCATGAACCGCGAGTAGTTCTCGATGCCGGAGCAGTAACCGACCTGCTGGATCATCTCGAGGTCGTACTCGGTGCGCATCCGGAGCCGCTGCGCCTCAAGCAGCTTGCCACGGCCCTCCAGGTCGGCGACGCGCTTCTCCAGCTCCCCGCGGATATCCTCCATCGCCTTCTCCATGCGTTCCGGACCGGCCACGTAGTGGGTGGCGGGGAAGATGCGGATGTCCTCGACCTCACGGATCACGTCCCCGGTCAGCGGGTGGATGTAGAAGAGACTGTCGATCTCGTCGCCGAAGAACTCGACGCGCACCGCAAGTTCCTCATAGGCGGGGATGATGTCGACCACGTCGCCCTTCACCCGGAACGCACCGCGGGTGAAGGCCACGTCATTGCGGTCGTACTGGATGTCCACGAGCAACCGCAGGAACCGGTCGCGCTCGACCTCCTCGCCGACCTTCAGCACCACGGAACGGTCCAGGTACGACTGGGGGGTACCCAGGCCGTAGATGCATGACACCGAGGACACCACCACCACGTCCCGACGCGACAGCAGGTTGGACGTCGCAGAGTGGCGCAGACGTTCCACATCGTCGTTGATCGAGGAGTCCTTCTCGATGTAGGTGTCCGTCTGCGCGATGTACGCCTCGGGCTGGTAGTAGTCGTAGTAGCTCACGAAGTACTCGACGGCGTTGTTCGGCAGCAGGCTGCGCAGCTCATTGGCGAGCTGCGCGGCCAGCGTCTTGTTCGGGGCCATGACCAGGGTCGGACGCTGCTGCTGCTCGATCAGCCACGCGGCCGTCGCGGACTTGCCGGTACCCGTGGCGCCCATCAGGACGATGTCCCGCTCACCACGGTTCAGTCGCTCGTCCAGCTCCTTGATGGCGGTCGGCTGGTCACCGGCGGGTTCGTAGTCACTGACCACCTCGAAACGGTTGTCGGCGCGCTCGACCTCACCGACCGGACGAAACTCCGATTCGGACAGGACGGGATGCTCCGCTGCAAAGGCCATTCAGATCACACCCCGTCCCAGAAGCGGTCGACCTGCGCGATCAGTGATTCAACATCACCGGAATTGTCCAGGACCACATCCGCCGCCTTCAACCGTGATTCACGGTCAATCTGGGCGGCGATGCGGCGGCGGGCGTCGTCCTCATCCAGGCCACGGGAGTCCACCAGCCGCTGGACACGGGTTTCGTCCGAGGCATCGACCACCAGGACCGTGTCCACCTGGCCTGTCTCCCCGTTCTCGATGAGCAGCGGCATGTCGTAGACGGCAATCTCCCTACCATCCGACTTCGCCTGCGCGAACAGCTTCTGCGTGCGTTCGCGGATGCGGGGATGGGTGATGGAGTTGAGCTTCTCCGTGGCCTCCGGGGTGACGAAGGCCTGTCGTGCGAGACCGGCCCGGTCCAGGGTGCCGTCCTCCGTGATGACCCCGTCGAAGGCGTCGGCGAGTTCCCTGAGTGCGGGCTGGCCGGGCTCCACGACCTCGCGGGCGACCTTGTCGGCGTCCACGATGAACGCGCCCTTCTGCCGCAGCCTCTCGGCCACCGTTGTCTTCCCCGAACCGATTCCGCCGGTCAGTCCAATAATGCGCATGGCACCAGGGTACCCCGCTATCCGCCGCGCGTCTCGGTCACCAGATTCTCCGCCATCGCTGACAGGACGCCCCGGGTGACCTCGAGGTCCCCGTCCGCGACGCTGCGGGTCATATCCCCCACGACCCCGGCGACGGCGTCCTCCGCCCGGCCGAGAATCTCGCGTCCTGCGCCGGTAAGCACGGTGGCCCGTTGACGCTGTGGCCCCCGTTCCGCGGCACGTTCGATGAGTGCGCGACCCTCCAGCCCACCGACCACCCCACTGGTCGACTGGCGCGAGACGAACATCCGGCGTGCCAGTTCGGCACCGGACATGCCCGGCTCCTCGCCCAGTGCCCTGAGGCACGCGAACTGTGGAACGGTCAGCCCCAGGGGGCGGAGTTCCCGGTCCATGGCCTGGTGGAGCAGGGACTGGGTCTGTTTCACCAGTACGCCCACCTGATCCACCGATTCGCTGCGTGATGTCATGTCAATATCTTGACACATCGCCCCCGTTGCGCAACACTGGGGACCGTGTCAGGACTTTGACATGAAGAACGGCACACCACATTCCCCTCCAGGAGTGATCACCATGTCCACCACACCCACCACCAACGCAACAACATCCGCCTCGGACTTCGTGTCCTTCCAGGTCCGCGACCTGGACCGTTCCGCGGACTTCTACGGGTCGGTCGTGGGACTCCCTCGCGTCCCCGCCCCCAACGAGGGCGCGGCCGTGTTCAACACCGGACCGGACTCCCTCCCGTTCGCCGTGCGCCGCCCCTTCCCCGGCACGGAACTCGATGCCGCATCACCGGCACCCGGCTACGGCATCGGGGTATGGTTCCACAGCCCTGAACCGGACGCCGTCCACGAACGCGTCGCGCAGTCCGGGGCGACAGTCGTCCAGGAACCGTTCGACGGCCCATTCGGCACCCAGTTCTCCTTCACCGACCCCGACGGCTACACGGTCACCGTCCACGGCGACGCCTGAGCGGTCCCCCGCGCGAAGTTCTACCGGAGTTCGGCCAATTGAACTTGGATAACCCCAGGTCGCAAAAAGTCCTACCACCAAGAAGTGGTAGGACTTTTTCCGGACGAGTCGGACCAGCGGACTAGCGCTCGACGATGGCGGTGATGCCCTGTCCACCTGCGGCACAGATGGAGACCAGGGTACGGCCGCCGCCGTTCTCCTCCAGCGTCTTCGCTGCGGTGGCGAGGATGCGTCCGCCGGTGGCGGCGAACGGGTGGCCGGCGGCCAGGGACGAACCCTTGACGTTCAGCTTCGCGCGGTCGATGGAGCCCAGCGGGGCGTCCAGGCCGAGACGGTCACGGCAGTAGTCCTCGGACTCCCAGGCCTGCAGCGTCGCCAGGGTCTGGGAGGCGAAGGCCTCGTGGATCTCGTAGAAGTCGAAGTCCTGCAGGGTCAGGCCGTTGCGCTCCAGCAGACGCGGGACCGCGTAGGTCGGGGACATCAGCAGGCCGTCCGGGGTGAGACCGTCGTGGCCGTGCAGGAAGTCCACCGACGCGGTCTCCGAGTCCACCAGGTAGGCGCGGACCGGCAGGTTGTGCTCCTCGGCCCATTCCTCGCTGGCCAGCAGCACGGCGGAGGCACCGTCGGTCAGCGGGGTGGAGTTCGCGGCGGTCATGGTGGCCTGGGTGCCGTGGGCGGCGGCGTCCTTCTTGCCGAAGACCGGCTTGAGGGTCGACAGCTTCTCCACGTCGGAGTCCGGACGGAGGTTCGTGTCGCGCTGCACGCCGAGGAACGGGGTCACCAGGTCATCGAAGAAGCCGGCGTCGTAGGCGGCGGCGAGCTTCTGGTGGGACTCGACGGTCAGCTGGTCCTGGTCCTCGCGCTTCACGCCGAGTTCACGGGCGGTGATCGCAGCGTGCTCACCCATGGACAGTCCGGTGCGGGGCTCACCGTTCTGCGGCTGCTCCGGAGCGAGCTGGCCGGGACGCACGGAACCGAGCAGCTTGACCATCTCACCGGTGGACTTGGCGTTGTTGACCTTGATCAGGGTCTTGCGCAGCTCGTCGTTGACGGCCAGCGGCGCGTCCGAGGTCGTGTCGGTGCCGCCGGCGATGCCGACGTCGATGCGGCCCAGGGTGATGGCGTCGGCGACCTGGACGGCTGCCGCGAGGCCCGTGCCGCAGGCCTGCTGCAGGTCGAAGGCCGGCGTGTTGGAGGCAAGGGCGGAGCCGAGGACGACCTCACGGGTCATGTTGAAGTCGCGGGCGTGCTTCAGGACGGCACCGGCGACAACGAGGCCGAGCCTCTCATCCTGAAGACCGTAACGAGCGACGAGTCCATCGATGGCGGCAGTCAGCATGTCCTGGTTGGAGGCCTTGGAGAACTCCTTGTTGGACCGGGCGAAGGGGGTGCGGTTGCCGCCGAGGATGGCGACCTTACGCGGAGTTGTAGTCATGACTTGATTGTCTCTCCATCATCTGTGTGGTGTCGACCAGCCAGCCTACCGCCGTCGTCACTGGCGGGGCGGATCATCGACCCGTCGGGGGTAATGTAACCGGTGTCAGGGATTTACGGGACATGGTACCGAGTCACACACTAGGGTACGAATGAGAACATAACATTGTTCGGGCGGCCGCAGGGTACGCTTTCGAATAAAGGATCCACGTTCGACACTTCTACTACGCAAGGAGATCGCTACATTGTCTTCCAACAAGGGCCTGCTCGACCAGGTCGTCAACTCCGGCCTGGCAGGCAAGCTCGGTGTCCCGCAGGGCGAGCCGCTGCGCCGCTACAAGAAGGGCGAGCCCGCTCTCGACGGCCCGGTCGTGCTCGGTGGCGAGGGTCGCGTGGTCGCCGACATCGAGCCGTTGCTGACCGGTGACTACCAGTTCGTCGACGCCGGTACCGATGCCAAGCGCGCCGCCCTGGTATTCGACGCGACCGGGATCACCGAGCCCGAGGAACTGCACCAGCTCTTCGATTTCTTCAACCCGCAGCTGCGCAAGCTGCTGCCCAGCGCCCGCATCATCGTCATCGGCACCACCCCCGAACTGGTGGAGGACCGCGACGAGCACATCGTCCAGCGCTCGCTGGAGGGTTTCACCCGCTCCATCGCCAAGGAGCTGCGCCGTGGCGCCACCGCCCAGCTGGTCTACGTTTCCCCCGAGGTCGGCGACGACCTGAGCGGCACCGAATCCACCCTGCGTTTCCTACTGTCCGGCAAGTCCGCGTTCGTTGACGCCCAGGTCATCCGCGTCACCGTCGGCGCGTCCGACGCTCCGGAGTCCTGGGACGAGCCCCTGGCTGGCAAGATCGCGGTGGTCACCGGTGCGGCACGCGGCATCGGTGCCACCATCGCCGAGGTCCTTGCCCGTGACGGCGCCAAGGTCGTCTGCGTCGACATCCCCGCCGCTGGCGAGGGCCTGGCCGAGACCGCCAACAAGGTGAAGGGCTCTGCCCTGCCGCTGGACGTCACCGCACCGGACGCCGCCGAGAAGATCAAGGCCCACGCCGAGGAGCGCCACGGCGGCCAGGTCGACATCATCGTCCACAACGCCGGCGTCACCCGGGACAAGCTGCTGGCCAACATGGACGAGAAGCGGTGGAACATGGTCCAGAACATCAACCTTGTCGCCCCGGTGCGCATCACCGAGGCGCTCCTGGACAACGGTGGCCTGGCCGACGGCGGCCGCGTAGTGGGCGTGTCCTCCATGGCCGGCATCTCCGGCAACCGGGGCCAGACGAACTACGCCACCACCAAGGCCGGCGTCGTCGGCCTGGTCGACACCTTCTCCGGGGAGCTCGCTGACAAGGGCATCACCGTCAATGCTGTCGCCCCGGGCTTCATCGAGACCGCCATGACCGACGCGATGCCCTTCGGCACCCGCGAGGTCGGTCGCCGCCTGAACTCCCTGGCCCAGGGCGGACAGACCGTCGACGTCGCCGAGACCATCGCCTTCTTCGCAGGCAATGCGTCCAACGCCGTCACCGGCAACACTGTCCGTGTCTGCGGCCAGAACCTGCTGGGCGCCTAGGAGGTTGAGGATGACTGTCACCTACAAGGAGCTCCCGGAGATCCCGGAGCTGATGTCCGAGTACATGGGAGCGGCGAAGGACCTCGTTCCCGTCGTAGGCGCGTCCCGCTCCGCGAAGTCCGACCCCGCAACCGGTTTCGAGGTCAGGGGTGTGACGATCGACATCGTTCACCTCGGCGACTTCACCGCGGCCTCCGGCCTTCGGCTGGGAAATGAGCTGCCGTACACCTACCCGTACATCCTGTCGTTTCCGTTGGCGATGAAGGTCATGTCCACGCCGGACTTCCCCTTCAACGCGGTGGGTGCCGTGCACCTGACGAACGTCATCGAGCAGACCCGCCCGCTGACCGTCGATGATGTGCTGCACATCCGCACGCGCGCCGAGAACCTGCGCAAGCACCGCAAGGGCCTGCTGATCGACATGGTCACGGAGATCTTCGTCCAGGATGCCGACGGGGCCTCGTCCGACGAACCCGTGTGGACGCAGACCTCCGGTTTCCTGGCGAAGGGTGCCAAGCTCTCCTCGTCGGCGGACGCCGAGGTCGCCGGACGCGAGGAGGACACCGGGTCGCTGTTCGAGCGTCCGGAGGTCCCCTCCGACCCCACCCCGACGGCAACCTGGGCCATCGACCAGGCCGGCATCAAGATCTACGCCGAAGCCTCGGGCGACAAGAACCCGATCCACGTCTCGGGACTGGGCGCCAAGGCGTTCGGTTTCCCGGCGACGATCGCCCACGGCATGTGGTCGGCCGCCCGGATCCTCAGCGGTCTGGAGGGCCTGCTGCCGTCCGCGGGACGCTACGCCGTGGAGTTCGCCAAGCCGGTCGTCCTGCCGACGAAGGTGGCGTTCTTCTCCGAGCAGTCCGGCGACGGCACCTGGCACGTCCAGCTGCGCAAGGCCTCGAAGCTGGAGACCCTGCACGCGGTCGCGGAGGTGTCCGCGCTGTAACTGCGGCCGGTGGGGCCCGCCCCGTTCAGCCGCACCGTCACTGACGACGCGTCAGCAACCCCGTAGGTTGGTCCAACCGACCTGCGGGGTTGCTGACGTTTCGTCGTTCACGGTGGACGTCGCCGCAGAAACCGCCGTTATCGGGACCGGGAGCGGAGTAGCGTGCCTACCTGACCGGAACAGGAGGATGCCATGCCAACTGCGAGTCGTGAAAGCCGCTTCTTCACTCTCATCCCTTTCGTGCTCTTCCTTGCCCTGCTGTGCGTGGGCTTCCCCTCGGGACTGTTCGACAGCTACCGGGAGAGCTACGGCTTCGGTACGTCCGTCCAGTCACTGCTCTTCGCCGTCTACGCCTTCACACTGGTCCCGGCGTTGCTGTGCACTCCCCTGATCCTGCGGAAGCTCACTCCCACGGGACTGCTCCTCGCAGGGACCGTGGCCCTCGTCGTTGCGGATGTCCTCTTCCTGCTGGCGCCGGGCACGGCGGTGCTCTTCGTCGGACGCGCGGTTCAGGGCATCACGGTGGCGTTCCTCAACGCGGCGGCTCCCCAGATCCTGCTGGATCTGCAGCGACGCGGGTTCGGTCGCTTCGATCCCCTCATCCTGGCCATCATGACCTCGGCGGGACTCGGGCTCGGGCTGTTCGGGGCGAAACTGTTGTCCGGTGTGACCTCGGACGCCGACAGGATCCTGTTCGCGGTCCACCTCGTTGTCTCCGTTGGTTTCCTCGTGGTGGTGTGGAGAAACCGACCGGCGCCACAGCCGGACGGTGACGTCGCGGAGTCCCCCGACCCGGTCTCCCCCGGTTCCGGACGTCGGCAGCACCTGGCGTCACGGCCGGACGACCACCGTTCCTGGAACCGCCTCGGCGGATGGGCGGGCGCTACTTCCTGGTCGCTGGGTGGTCTCTTCCTCGGCCTGGGCACCATGATCGGGGACGCCGCGTCCCCGTCGCTTGCCGCGGTCGTGCCCTTCATCTTCTTCGTGGCGATGATCGTGGGTCAACTGGCCACGCGCCGGATCGTGGACATCGCGCGCGCACTGCGGTGGGGTCTCGGCGGCAGTGCCGTCAGCGCGGCTGCGACGGCGGTGTCAGTCATCCTGGCGGGCGGGGATCCCGGGGTGTGGACGGCGGTGATCGTCCTGGCGGGTTCGGTCATCGGCGGGTTCAGCCTCGGAGTGGTGTTCGTGATGGCCACCGCCGTGTACGAGCGGACAATCTCCCCGGAGACCGAGGGGCCGCAGACCGCGGTGTTCTTCGCGAAGATCTTCGGCGGCAACTCCATCCCCACCCTTGCGGTGGGGGTGGCGACCACTGTCGTGGGGCTCAGCTGGGCGCTCGCTGGCCTGGCCGTGGTGGTGGTTGTCACGGCCCTGGCTCTGGGTTCCGCCGTGCGCAGGCTCGAGGCGGAACGGGAGCGGGCCAGCCGGGCTTTCCGGGGGTGAACCAACGATTCATATCCCCCCGCCCGCACCCACGCTCAGGGGGCTTCCCAGAAACGTCGCGTATACTCCCAGGGGGTATAGGAAAACGCGAGCGAAGGAGACACCGTGAAGACGCGATTGACCGCACTACTGGCCGCAGGACTGCTCGGCAGCACCCTGGCACTGACCGGCTGCGGCTCGGACGGCGGAGACAACGGGGAGGACACCGGCCACGATGCACACAGTGACCACGGCCAGACGGACGCCGCCACAGACGCCGGGGGCGCGAGCGAGGCTCCCGATGATGCCCACGCCCACATGGAGCACCCCGCTGACGGTGGTCCGCCGCCGGAGGGCATCGCCGAGGCAGAGGACCCGACCCACACGGTCGGCTCCGAGGTCACGTTGACCGCTGACCACATGCCGGGAATGGACGGAGCCACAGCCACCATCGTCGGGGCGTTCGACACCTACACCTACTCGGTGAGCTACACCCCCACCGACGGTGGTGAGCCGGTGGAGGACCACAAGTGGGTCGTCCAGGAGGAGCTCGACCAGGATGGAGCCGTCCCCGATGAGCGACTGGAGGACGGAGCGACCGCCACCATCAACGCGGAACACATGGCCGGGATGGACGGCGCCGAGGCCACCATCGACAGTTCGACCGACGAGACCGTGTACATGGTCGACGTCGAGGCGGACGGCATGGACATGACGAACCACAAGTGGGTCACCGAGAGCGAGATCAGCTAGCACCATGGATATGAAGCACGAGTCCGGGCATGACCACCACGAGATGAACGACATGCACGACATGCACGACATGCACGAAGGGCATGACCATATGGCGCAGGGCCACGGCGGTCATGCCGGACACGAAGGCCACGACATGCACGCCGGGCACGAGGGCCACGGCGGTCATGCCGGGCACGAGGGCCACGCTGGACATGTGGAGCAGTTCCGGAAACTGTTCTGGATCATGCTGGTCCTGGCCGTCCCGGTCGTGATCTTCAACGACATGTTCGCCCACCTCATCGGCTACACCCTGCCGGACGCCGCGGTCATCGGCTGGATCTCACCGGTGCTGGGCACGGTCATGTACCTTTGGGGCGGGCGTCCGTTCCTCACCGGAGCGGTCGACGAAATCAGGGACCGCAAGCCGGGCATGATGCTGCTTATCGCCCTGGCGATCACCGTCGCGTTCATCGCGTCCTGGGGCGCCAGCCTGGAACTGATCAGCCACGAACTGGATTTCTGGTGGGAGCTGGCCCTGCTGGTCGTGATCATGTTGCTCGGCCACTGGATCGAGATGCGCTCGCTGGCACAGACCAGTTCCGCCCTGGATTCGCTGGCCGCCCTGCTCCCCGACGAAGCCGAGAAGGTCACCGGGGACGGGACAGTTACGGTCGCCCCGTCCGACCTGGCCCTCGACGACGTCGTCATCGTGCGTCCGGGATCCTCGGTCCCGGCCGACGGCGAGATCGTGGACGGTTCAGCATCGATGGACGAGTCCATGGTCACCGGCGAGTCCCAGACCGTCCGACGGGACGTGGGCGACCAGGTTGTCGCCGGTACCGTCGCCACGGACTCGGGGCTGCGGGTCAGGATCAACGCCGTCGGCGAGGACACCACATTGGCAGGTATCCAGTCGTTGGTGTCGGACGCGCAGAACTCCTCGTCCCGCGCGCAGCGTCTCGCTGACACGGCAGCCGGTTGGCTGTTCTGGTTCGCGCTGGCCGCCGCGGTGATCACCGCCGTGATCTGGTCGGTCGTCGGAGTGCCTGAGGACGCCGTGGTCCGCACCATCACCGTCCTGGTCATCGCCTGCCCCCACGCCCTGGGCCTGGCGATCCCGCTGGTGGTGTCCATCGCCACCGAGCGTGCCGCCCGGGCCGGCGTCCTGGTCAAGGACCGGATGGCACTGGAGTCGATGCGCACGGTGGACACCGTCCTGTTCGACAAGACCGGCACGCTGACCCGCGGCGAGCCGACGGTCACCGGGATCCTGACCGTGAACCGCAGCGAGGAGGACGTCCTGTCCCTCGCCGCGGCTGCGGAGTCCGACAGTGAGCACCCGTTGGCCAAGGCCATCATGGGCGCGGCGGACAGCAGAGGGCTCGAGGTCAACAGCGCCGCGGACTTCTCGTCCTCCCCCGCCGTCGGAGTGAGGGCCACTGTCGATGGTGCCGTTATCGAGGTCGGCGGCCCGTATCTCCTGGAGCAATCCCACGCGGATGCGCTGGACGGGACGGACGCCTGGAAGGACGAGGGGGCGATCATCCTCCACGTCCTGGCGGACGGTGAGGTCATCGGTGCCCTGAGGCTGGCGGACGATATCCGCGACGAATCCTACGAGGCTGTGAAGGCCCTGCATGAGCGTGGCGCGCAGGTCGTGATGATCACCGGCGATGCCCAGGCGGTGGCCGATACCGTGGCCAAGGAACTCGGCATTGACCGGGTCTTCGCCGGGGTGCGCCCCGAGGACAAGGCGGCGAAGGTCGCCGAGCTGCAGCACGAGGGGCACAAGGTGGCCATGGTCGGCGACGGAGTCAACGACGCACCCGCCCTGGCGACCGCCGATGTCGGTATCGCGATCGGTGCCGGTACGGACGTGGCGATCGGCTCGGCAGGGGTGATCCTGGCGAGCTCGGATCCGAGGGCGGTCGTCTCCGTGATCGAGCTGTCGCGGGCGACCTACCGCAAGATGACGCAGAACCTGTGGTGGGCGGCCGGGTACAACCTGGTGTCCGTCCCCCTGGCCGCGGGCATCCTGGCCCCGATCGGTTTCATCCTGCCGATGAGCGTGGGAGCGATCCTGATGTCGCTGTCCACCCTGGTCGTGGCACTCAACGCGCAACTGCTGCGTCGGCTGGACCTGTCGCCGGACGCGGTGGTGAAGGGCGCGTGATTGGGAGAGCACGGGTAAACCCTCCCACCCCGCAGGTGAGTTGCGGGGTGGGCTCGGCCCGTGAACGGCACCTCCGGCGCTAGACCTTCGCGCCCGGGGCGTCCTGCGCGTCCTCGGACCCCTCGGCGGGCTTCGCGGTGACGGTGATGATGTCGTCACCGAAGGCGGCGAGGACGGCGGGCATGCCCTCCACCGAACCGAACTTCTTGGTGTTCACCACGACAACCGGGGTGATCGGCGAGTAGCCGGCCTCCTCGATCTTCTCTCTGTCGAAGGTGATCAACGGGTCCCCTGCCTCGACCTTCTGCTTGCGCTCCACGAGCACCTCGAAGCCTTCCCCACCCATCTTCACCGTGTCGATACCGATGTGGATGAGCAGTTCGACTCCGCTGTCCAGCCGCAGACCCACGGCGTGACCGGTCTTCTGGACCGTCAGGACCGTCGCGTCCGCCGGAGCGACGATCGTGTCGCCGGACGGGTCAATACCCACGCCGTCGCCCAGGGTCGCCGCGGCGAACGCGGGGTCCGGGACGTCCGACAGCGGGAGAACCCTGCCCACCGCGGGTGCCGTCACCACGGTGACAGCACCCGGCTCGAGTGCAGGCTTCGCGGGCGTCGTCCCTGAAGCCTCCGCCGCTGTGGCAACCCGGGCGTCCTCGTCCTCGTTGGCCTCCCGGCGCTCGGCCTCGAGCTGGGCCAGGATCTCCGCCTTCTCGTCCTTGCCCCGGTAGTCGAAGAAGATCACCAGCAGCATCGAGGTGACGAAGGCGGCGCCGATACCGATCAGGTAGCCGCCCCACGGGTCCATGGCCGGGAACGTCAGCAGCGAAGTGAACACGAAGGCGCTGGCCTTCACGTCGAAGAAGCCGATCACGATGCCGCCGACGAGACAACCGGGGAGCAGGCGGAAGTAGGACTTCCGGAACCGCAGCAGAATACCGTACAGCGACGGCTCCGAGACACCACCGAGCAGCCCCGCCATCAGACCACCGAGGGAGACCTGGCGCATGCCCTTGTTCTTCTCCCGGAACGACAGGAACAGCACGCCGGCGACCACGCCGAAGCAGGCGAAGTTCCAGGCACCCATCGGCCCCTGGATGAAGTCGTAGCC
>NZ_JBQEDF010000021.1:0-44690 GCF_052107835.1 Corynebacterium sp. | reverse complement strand
AGGACGACTCACCGGAGCAGAACAGCCCCGGGATCGAGGTCATCTCGTGGAAGTCGGTCCACAGACCACCCATGGTGTAGTGGCAGGTCGGGGCGATGCGCATCGGCTCCTTGTAGGCATCGTCACCGATGGCCTCCTCGTACATCTGGATGAGGTTGGAGTAGCGCTCGCGGATGACGTCCTCGCCCAGCTTCTTGATGGCGTGGGTGAGGTCCAGGTACACCGAGTTCTTCTTCGGGCCCACGCCGAAGCCGGCGTTGATCTGCTGCGCGTTCGCACGGGACGCGATATCGCGGGGCACCAGGTTCCCGAAGGCCGGGTAACGACGCTCGAGGAAGTAGTCGCGCTCGTCCTCGGGAATGTCGTTGGGGTGGCGCTCGTCGCCTTCCTTGGACGGCGTCCAGATGCGGCCGTCGTTGCGCAGCGACTCGGACATCAGGATCGTCTTCGACTGCCAGTCCGAGTTGACCGGCAGGCCGGTCGGGTGGAACTGCACGAAGGACGGGGACGCCATGTAGGCACCCTGGTCGTAGGCGCGCATGATCGCGCTGGCGTTGGAGTTCTTGGCCAGCGTGGACATGTGGTACACGTTGCCGTACCCGCCGGTGCCCAGGACCGTGGCGTGCCCGGTGTGGGTGGACAGCTCACCGGTGATGATGTTGCGGGTCACGATACCCTTGCACACCCCGTCCTCGACGATGATGTCCTGGACGTCGGAGTGGGTGAAGATCTCCACGTTGCCGGCGCCGATCTGGCGGTACAGCGCGGAGGTGGTGGCCAGCTGCAGCTGCTGACCGGTCTGACCACGGGTGTAGTAGGTGCGGGACACCTGCACACCACCGAAGGAACGGGTGGCCAGGGTTCCGCCGTACTCGCGGGAGAACGGGGCACCGATGGCGTTCATGTGGTCGATGACCTTGCCGGACTCCATGGCCAGGCGCCAGCAGTCGTTCTCGCGGCAGCGGTAGTCACCGCCCTTGACGGTGTCCTTGGTGTGGTTGTACGTGGAGTCGTTGTCCAGCTTCTTCGACCGTGACGAGTTCACGCCACCCTGCGCGGCGATGGAGTGCGCGCGACGGGGGCTGTCGTGGTACGTGAAGACCTTCACGTCGTAGCCCAGCTCGCCGAGCGCGGCGGCTGCGGCGCCACCGGCCAGGCCGGTGCCGACGATGAGGATGCGGAACTTCGCCCGGTTCAGCGGCGAGACGAGCTTGAAGTGCTCCTTGTCGAACTTCCACTGGTCGGCCTGACTGACCTCGTGCGGGGCGTTGTCGCCGATGACCCTGCCGACGGCCACGCCGTCGACGCTGGACTCCGGTGCGCTGAACGCTGCCAGTGCTTCGTCGTAGTTGAAGTCCGCGGTCTGGTTGTGGGCGTGAGGCTTAGTGTTTGCCATAGTCTCTTCTCTCTTCTCCTGTTCCAGATCCGCTAATTGCTGACTACGCCGAGCATGACGAACAACGGAATCGAGATGTTGCCGATCATGACGATGGCCGGAAGCAGGTAGGAGATCCAGAGGACGACCTGGCGGGTGCGGTGGCCTGTGATGCCGAGGTCCGAGGACGCGGTCCAGATACCGTGGCTCAGATGCAGGAACAGCACGATCATGCACAGGATGTAGAAGATCGCGACCACGGGGCGGTCGAAGGACGCCACCAGGTTCGCGTAGGCCTCACCGTGCTCGAACACGTCCGCCGCCGCGGGGGCTGCGCCGATGGTCAGGTCGAGGATGTGGAAGATGATGAACAGCAGCAGCACTGCACCGGTGCCGAGCATTGAGCTGGCGGTGAAGGTGTTGAAGTCGCCCATCTTGCCGGTGCGCTTGAACTGTCCGCGGGACTGCTTGGAGCGGGCCTTCAGCGCGAAGGCGCACCACACGTGCAGAATCAGGGAGATCGAGAGGACCGCGCGCGCGATCCACAGGAAGCCCTCGTGCGGGAGCAGGGGAACACCCATCTCCCGGAGGAAGTGGGCGTAGTCGTTGAATTTGTCGGCACCCGAGTAGACTTTCAGGTTACCGATCATGTGCACCAGGACATATGCGGCGAAGATGAGGCCAGTCACGGCCATCGTCAGTTTCATCGCCCAAGTAGGGAAGCCTGACTTTTCCCTCAGTGGTTTGATTGTAATTTTCCCGTGCTCGAGTGCGACGGGATCGTCGTATTTAACAGTCATGGCACCTCCAGTGTCATAGACACTCTACGACCCCAATAGTGGCCAGCACCAACCGGCCCCCACCGTCGTGAAGAAGATCACATGTCAGCCCCCCGAGGGTGGGGCTGTCCCCCGGTGGGGTATCAGCGACGTCCCCGTCCGCCCCACTGGAATGGTGATGACTTTATATAACTAGGGGGTTGCGTCCGTGACGTCCTGCCGCAGCATCGTCTCCCCGGCGACCACGACCGGCTCGACCCCCACCACGGTCTCATGGCCGCAGACCCAGATCGGCCCGGCCTCCACGGCGTCACCACCGTCGGAACGACCGGCAATCACCAGTTCAACCTCGCCGTCCCGGACGGTCACCCGCACCAGCGTCCCCTGCAGCGTGATGGTGTACTCGAGTCCACCCCACTCCTCGGGCACGCGGGGATCGATGCTGAACTGGCCGTAGTGGTCGCGGAACCCCCCGAAGCCGTACACCAGCCCGCTCCACACCCCACCGCAGGACGCGATGTGCACGCCGTCGGTCGTGTTGCCGTGCAGGTTGTTGAGGTCCAGGAACAGACCCCGGTTGAAGAAGTCCATCGCCCGGTCGTGGTAACCGAGCTCCGCGGCCATGATCGACTGCACCACCGCGGACAACGATGAATCGCCGGTGGTCAGGCGGTCGTAGTAGTTGTAGTCGCGCCGCTTGACCTCCGTGGAGAACTGGGATCCCTGCAGGAACAGTGCCAGCACCACGTCCGCCTGCTTGAGCACCTGGTACCGGTAGATGGTCAACGGGTGGTAGTGCAGCAGCAGGGGACGCTTCGGTCCCACCGCGGGATCGTCCAGGCTCCACAGCTGGCGGTGCATGAACTGGTCGTCCTGCGGGTTGACCCCCAGGTTCTCGTTGAACGGGATGTACATCACCTCGGCCGCGCGGCGCCACAGGTCAAGCTCGTCCTCGCTGAGCCCCGAGCGCAGCACCAGTTCCCGGTAGGCGCCGGGACGGTCGGTCCTCATCTGGGACACGACCTCGACGGCCACCCGCAGGTTGTACTGGGCCATCACGTTTGTGTACAGGTTGTTGTTCACCACGGTGGTGTACTCGTCCGGCCCCGTGACTGAGTGGATCTCGAAGCGGGTGCCGGCGGTGTTGAAGAAGCCCAGCGACATGAAGAACCTGGCCGTGCCGACCAGGATGTGGATGCCCTCGTCCAGCAGGAAATCCGTGTCGCCCGTGGCGTAGACGTACTTCATCAGGGAGTAGCTGATGTCGGCGTCGATGTGGTACTGCGCGGTGCCGGCCGCGTAGTAGGCGCTGGACTCACGGCCGTTGATGGTGCGCCAGGGGAACAGGACCCCGTCATGGGAGAGCTCCAGTGCACGCTCACGCGCCGCCGGGAGCATCTTGTAGCGGAAGCGCATCGCGTTCCTGGCGAACTGCGGGTTCGTGTAGGACAGGAACGGCATCACGTAGATCTCGGTGTCCCAGAAATAGTGGCCCCCGTACCCTGACCCGGTCAGGCCCTTCGCCGGGACACCCTGGGACTCCGCCCTCGCCGAGGCCTGGAGCAGCTGGTAGATGTTCCAGCGTGCCGCCTGCTGCAGCTCGGGGTGGTTCGGGATGGTCACGTCGGAACGCTCCCAGAACTTCGCCAGCCAGTCCTTCTGGTTGTCCTGGAGGTTGCGGAAACCGACCGCCTTCGCCCGGTTGATGGTGCGCGCGCAGCGGAACGCCAGTTCGTCCGGGGAGACATGGCGCGAGGAATGGTAGGAGACGAACTTCTCCAGCCGCAGCTTCATGCCCTTGCGTCCGGCCAGGTGGTAGACCACGCGGGCCACGTCCTCACGCAGCTCGGTGTGGATCTCCACCCCGCCGACTGCCTCCGCCCCGGGATCGCTCTGCAGGTCGAGGATGTGGTCCATACTCACCGCGACCGTCATGCCCGAGCGGTTGATCCGGTAGCCCAGCGTGACCCGCTGGTCCTCCGGCTGCGCCTGGTAGGTGGGCTGGAAGACCCGGCCCCGGATCTGCTCGGCCTTGCGCGGGTCGCCCCCGTCACCGACGCCGGCCGGTCCGTCCGCGGTGGCACCGGAGTGCTCGGTGACCGTGGAGTACTCGTCCTCCCCGTCCTGGCGGTTGAGGATCTGCGAGGAGACGACCACCGCGGCATCCGAGTCCAGCAGCTCGACCTCGGTGCTGACCACCATCAGGTGCCGTTCCTGGAAGGAGACCATCCGCTCGTTGGTGATGCGGACCCGCTTGCCCGCCGCGGTCCGCCAGACGAAGCTGCGACGCAGCACGCCCTCACGGAAGTCGATGCCCTGGGAGTAGTCCTCCACCTCGTCCTGGGACAGGCGCAGGGGTTCGTCATCGATGTAGAGCCGGATCGTCTTGGCGTCCGGCACCTGCACGATCGCCTGACCCTCCCGGGCCAGGCCGTAGGCGTCCTCCGCGTGGGAGATCGGCCAGGTCTCGTGGACACCGTTGATGAAGGTGCCGTGCTCGTGGGAGTCCCGCCCCTCCGGCGGGTTGCCGCGCACCCCCAGGTAGCCGTTGCTCACGTTGAACAGGGTTTCGCTCAACCCCAGGTCAGAACGCTCCGGACGCTTCTCGTACCAGCCCCACTCGTCGACCGGGTTGTTCTCACGGTCGAGCCCCTCCAGCGGGTTCGCGTCGTAGTGGTGCTGGTCGGCGCGGTACCCGGACGGGAAGAGCCCGTCTCCGTCGACGTCCCCGAGGATCGTCGGACCCCCGGGTTCGCCCGCGATGCCGGACGCCGTGGAGCCGGCGGCATCAATGGGCCGGGTGACGACGGAGGCGACCCGACGGCGCTGCGCCATGAACTCCTCGAAGGCGGAGTCCTGGCTGCCGTTCGTTCCGCTGCCGTCGGTCGAGTAGTTACCACTCATCGTTGAAGAATCTCCGTGTCGTTGGGGATGTAGGGGTGTGTTGCAGGATGGGGGTCTCGCCTAGGAGACGAAGTCCGCGAGGTCGGCGACGACGACATCGGCGCCCGCCGTCAGGAGAGCGTCCTCGCCCGCGCCGCGGTCCACACCGACGACGAGGCCGAAGGAACCCGCGCGTCCGGACGCGACACCCGAGGTCGCGTCCTCCACCACCACCGCGTGGGCGTTGTCCACCCCGAGCGCACTGGCGGCGTAGGAGTAGGTGTCCGGCGCGGGCTTGCCGGGCAGTCCCTTCGCGGCGGCCACGTTGCCGTCCACGACCAGCTCGAACCGGTCGAGCAGCCCGGCGGACTCCAGCACCTGTACCGCGTTCTTCGAGGAACTCACGATCGCCACCCTGGGGGCCGTGTCCGCCGCGCTGAACGCGTCCAGCAGACGCACGGAACCCGGGTAGGCGTCGATGCCCTCACGGAGCAGGCGCAGGAAGTCGACGTTCTTGCGCAGGCCCAGGCCCACGATGGTGTCGTCCGACGGGAGGTCGGAGCGTTCCACATTGTCCGCACCACCGGCACCGATGGCCATGCGGTCGTGTGGGAGGGAGATGCCGCGGGAGTCCAGGAGACTCTCGACCCCCTCGATGCGGGAGCGGCCGTCCAGATGCTCGAAGTAGTCCTGCTCGGTGTAGGGGCCCGCGTTCCTCGAGTCGAGGTACTCGGTGAACATAGCCTCCCACGCCTTGCGGTGCAGTTCAGCGGTGGGGGTGATCACACCGTCCAGGTCGAAGAGCACCGCCTCGAAAGAGGCGAGATCAGGTAGGTCTGTCATCTGGTCGGGCTCCTCAGGGATCGGTGGTGCCGGTCGCACCCGATTCTAGGCGTGTTCGGACGGTCGCGCGCGATAGCCCGGCTCTCCCCCGCGTCCCCACGCACGCAGATCCGGTCCTGTGCCATGGTTTCCGCGATCGGAACCATGGCACAGGACCGGGGTGCCCACCTCATGGGTGCGGATCAGGCGATGCCGTTCTTCTCCTTGAACTCGAGGCGGCGTGCGTGCAGGATCGGCTCGGTGTAGCCGGACGGCTGGGTCGTGCCCAGCAGCACCAGGTCACGGGCGGCGTTCCAGGCGACCGAGTCATCGAAGTTCGGGGCCATGTTGCGGTAGGCCTCGTCTCCGGCGTTCTGGCGGTCGACGACCTCGGCCATGCGCTTGAGCGCGTCGATGACCTGCTCCTCGGAGACCGCCCCGTGCTTGAGCCAGTTGGCCAGCAGCTGCGAGTTGATGCGGCAGGTGGCGCGGTCCTCCATGAGGTCCACGTCATGGATGTCCGGCACCTTGGAGCAGCCGACACCCTGCTCGACCCAGCGGACCACGTAGCCCAGGATCGACTGGCAGTTGTCGTCCAGCTCCTCCTGCGCCTCCTCGGGCGTCCAGGTCGCCTCGCCTTCGCCGACCTTCGCGGCGGCCACCGGCACGGTGAGCACGCCCGGGATGGAGTCCCGGCGGCCCTCAGTCAGCAGCTTCTCCTGCACAGCGGCGACGTCGACCAGGTGGTAGTGGGTGGCGTGCAGTGCGGCGCCGGTCGGGGACGGGACCCACGCGGTGGACGCGCCCTGCTCCGGCTGGCCGATCTTCTTCTCCAGCATGTCCGCCATGAGCTCGGTCATCGCCCACATGCCCTTGCCGATCTGGGCGTTGCCGGAGAAACCGTGGGCCAGGCCGGCGTCCACGTTGTTGTTCTCGTAGGAGTCCATGAACAGCGATGCCTTCAGCTTCGGCTTGCGGAACATCGGGCCGGCCAGCATCGAGGTGTGGATCTCGTCACCGGTGCGGTCCATGAAGCCGGTGTTGATGAACGCGACACGGTCCTGGATCTCCTTGATGCAGGCGTCCAGGTTCACGGTGGTGCGGCGCTCCTCGTCCATGAGCCCGACCTTGAGGGTGAAGCGCTCCAGACCCAGGAGATCCTCGACGTCGGCGAAGAGCTCGTTGGTGAAGGCCGACTCCTCCGGGCCGTGCTGCTTGGGCTTGACGATGTAGATCGAGCCCTCGCGGGAGTTGCGGCGCGGGTTGTCCAGGTCCAGGCCGGGGATGGCGCAGGCCGAGGTGATCACGGTGTCCATGATGCCCTCGAAGATCTCATTGCCCTCGGAATCGAGGATGGCCGGGTTCTGCATCAGGTGGCCGACGTTGCGGCACAGCATCGTGGAACGGCCGTGCAGCCGGACCTCCCCGCCGTCGCGGCCGGTGAAGTACCGGTCCTCGTTCTGCTTGCGGGTGAAGGTCCTGCCGCCCTTGTCGACGTCCTCGGAGAGGTCGCCGGCGTTGAGGCCGAGCCAGTTGGTGTAGCCGAGGACCTTGTCGGTGGCGTCGACGGCGGCGACGGAGTCCTCGAAGTCCATGATGGCGGTGACCGCAGCCTCGAGGACGATGTCCTTGACCCCGGCCTTGTCGGTCTTGCCGATCGGGGACTCCGGGTCGATCTGGATGTCGATGTGCAGGCCGTTGTGCTTGAGCAGGATGTCGGTCGGGGCGCTCTTGTCCCCGGCGAAACCCTCATAGATCTCGGGCTGCTGCAGGTGGACCTCCTCGCCGGCGATGACGGCGACGAAGCGGTCGGAGGAGATGTCGTACTTCTCGACGTCCTTGTGCGAGCCCGACTCCAGCGGTGCGGCCTCGTCGAGGAAGTTGCGTGCCCACTCGATGACCTTGTCGCCGCGGACCTTGTTGTAGCCCTTCCCCTTCTCCTGGCCGTTCTCCTCCGAGATGGCGTCCGTGCCGTAGAGCGCGTCGTACAGGGAGCCCCAGCGTGCGTTGGCGGCGTTGAGGGCGAAGCGGGCGTTGAGCACCGGGACAACCAGCTGCGGACCGGCGATGGTCGCGAACTCGGCGTCCACGTTCTTCGTCCGGATCTCGAAATCGCCCGGGTCCTCCACGAGGTAGCCGACCTCCTTGAGGAAGGCGGTGTACTCCTCGGGGTCCTGGACGCCGGGGTGCTCGGTGTACCAGTCGTCCAGCTTGGTCTGCAGTTCGTCACGCACGGCGAGCAGTTCCCGGTTGCGCGGGGTGTGCTTCGCGACGATCCGGCCGAAGCCCTCCCAGAACTTGTCCTGGTCGGCGCCCTGCACGCCGATGCGCGGCAGAACCGTACCGGTCACGAAGTCGTAGAGGGTCTTGGCGACCTCCAGGCCCCCGGCGGTGACCCTCTCGGTCTGCTGAGTCGTCGGCTGAGTCATTGACTGCTCCTTCGTTTTTGTGGCTCGTCGGACTGGATCGAACCAGTCGACTGTTGCTGACACTGGTCCCCAGACTAGGTGAGCCATGTCACCGGCGGCACCCGAAGATGCGTCACGGCATGGACGATTACCCCCACAGGGGCACTATTCCGGAGACCCGCGCGGCCCCCGGTGATCGCTGGGGAGGGTGGCCTTACGTGACAGGGGTCTCGCAAACACCCTGCAAGTAGCGCCAATTGACCACATGGTGAGAAGTTTTGTCCCGCATACAGAGAAGAGGGGTGTGGGCTCCCGCTCACTACCCCCGGCGTAACCCAGATCACCTGTAGCCTTTGACGTGCCCTTTTCCATCGGTATTCTCAAGGGAAGCCGACCCGGGTCACGCAGGGGCACCTTTAGTGCCCATGGGAGCCGCGGGTGCCGCGCAGTTACCGCCAACCTCTCACCACTTACAAGGGAGTGAGTACTTACATGTCGAACGTCGGACAGGCCCGTACCGCCGCCGAAATCCAGAAGGACTGGGACGAGAACCCGCGCTGGAACAGCATCACCCGTGACTACACCGCCGAGCAGGTCGCCGAGCTCCAGGGCACCGTCGTCGAGGAGCACACTCTGGCCCGCCGCGGCTCCGAGATCCTCTGGGACGCCGTGAACGAGGAGGGCGACGGTTACATCAACGCCCTCGGCGCCCTCACCGGTAACCAGGCCGTGCAGCAGGTCCGCGCCGGCCTGCAGGCCGTCTACCTCTCCGGTTGGCAGGTCGCCGGTGACGCGAACCTCTCCGGTCACACCTACCCCGACCAGTCGCTGTACCCGGCCAACTCCGTGCCGAGCGTCGTGCAGCGCATCAACAACGCCCTGCTGCGTGCGGACGAGATCTCCCGCGTCGAGGGCGACGAGTCAATCGACAACTGGCTCGTGCCGATCGTCGCCGACGGTGAGGCCGGCTTCGGCGGTGCCCTCAACGTCTACGAGCTGCAGAAGGCCATGATCAAGGCCGGCGCCGCCGGTACCCACTGGGAGGACCAGCTGGCCTCCGAGAAGAAGTGCGGCCACCTCGGTGGCAAGGTCCTGATCCCGACCCAGCAGCACGTGCGCACCCTGAACTCCGCGCGCCTGGCCGCTGACGTCGCCGACACCCCGACCGTCGTGATCGCCCGTACCGACGCCGAGGCCGCGACCCTCATCACCTCCGATGTCGATGAGCGCGACCACAAGTTCCTCACCGGTGAGCGTTCCGCCGAGGGCTACTACTACGTCAAGAACGGTCTCGAGCCCTGCATCGACCGTGCGAAGTCCTTCGCTCCGTACGCCGACCTGATCTGGATGGAGACCGGTACCCCGGACCTCGAGCTGGCCAAGAAGTTCGCCGAGGGCGTCCGCTCCGAGTTCCCGGACCAGCTGCTGTCCTACAACTGCTCCCCGTCCTTCAAGTGGTCCGCCCACCTGGACGACGACGAGATCGCCAAGTTCCAGAACGAGCTGGGCGCCATGGGCTTCAAGTTCCAGTTCATCACCCTGGCTGGCTTCCACGCCCTGAACTACTCCATGTTCGATCTGGCCCACGGCTACGCCCGCAACCAGATGAGCGCCTTCGTCGACCTGCAGAACCGCGAGTTCAAGGCAGCCGACGAGCGTGGCTTCACCGCCGTCAAGCACCAGCGCGAGGTTGGCGCCGGTTACTTCGACCGCGTCGCCACCACCGTGGACCCCAACTCCTCCACCACCGCCCTGAAGGGCTCCACCGAGGAGAGCCAGTTCTAGTCCCCCTCCCCTGAGGTTCGGACGAACTGTCTGGATGCCCGGGACGACACCGCTACGGTGTCGTCCCGGGCTTCTTTGTGCCTGGGGCGTCTGCGGGTGGTCTCGAGCATCCGGACCGGCGCTTAGCATCGCGAAATAGCCCGAACAGTGGCACGGAATCCCGAGATCCGTGATGCAAACTGCCCGTCCTCCCCGATCTGGTCCCCAGGTCGGACACCTCAGGGTGGAGTCGTCCGAAGAAGCCGCCCTGGAGTGTCCGACTCAGGACACTGAGTCCGTAGCCCGGGCCCGCAGTACCGCAGGACGCGCGACCATGATGCTCAGGACGGCTCCGATGGCGCACAGTGCCGCCGCGGTGAACCAAGCACCGTTGTAGCTGCCCGACACATCCCGGATCAGGCCCGCTCCCCCGGCCGCCAGCGCGGCCCCGATCTGGTGGCAGGAGAACACCCAGCCGAAGACGACCGGACCGTCCCCGCCGAACCGGTCACGGCACAGCGCCATCGTCGGCGGCACCGTTGCCACCCAGTCCAGACCGTAGAACACAATGAACGCCCACAGCGGCGGTTCCGGGTTGGGGCCGAGCAGGACCGGCAGCAGCATCAGAGAGAGTCCTCTGAGCCCGTAGTAGGCGACGAGCAGGTACCGCGGATCCACCCGGTCGGTCAGCCACCCTGAGCCGACGGTGCCGATGATGTCGAAGATCCCCACGATCGCCAGCAGTCCGGCAGCGGTCGTCGAGGGCATGCCGTGGTCGTGGGCGGCAGGGACGAAATGCGTCCCGATCAATCCGACGGTCGTGGCACCGCACACCGCGAAACTCCCGGCGAGAAGCCAGAATGTTCCCGTTCCGGAGGCCCTCCGCAGGATGTGCAGCGCGGTCATCATGCCGGAGCCGGACGTCGGACGGTGCGCGATTCCCACATCGTCCCCGAACCGGGGCAGCCCCACCGACCACGGCCCGTCCTTCATCAGGAACAGCACCAGCGGGACCGCGATCAGCGCCGCTGCGGCGATCATCAATGACGGTGCCCGCCATCCGTGTCCCTCAGTCACGGAGGCGAAGACCGGCAGGAACACCAGCTGGCCCGTCGAGTTCGCCGCGGTCAGGACGCCGGACACCAGGCCCTGCCGGGAATTGAACCACCGGTTCGCGATCAGCGAGGCGAAGGGCATAGACACCGCGCCGGTTCCGGCGCCGATCAGAATGCCCCACAGTATCCACAGCTGCCAGGCGGAGGTGACCATCGTCGACAGCGCACTGCCGATGCCCACGACCGCCAACGCCACCGCAGCGACCCTGGCGACACCCCACCGGTCCATCAGTGCGGTGGCGAAGGGCGAGAACAGCCCAAAGAGGAGGAGATTCAGGGAGACCGCCCCGCCGATGGTGCCGTGGGACCAACCGAACTCGGCGTGTAGGGGGTCCATGAGCACACCCGGCGCGGAACGGAACCCCGCGGCGGCGAGCAGCGCAAGGAACGCCACGATCACGGTGATCAGGTGCCAGGGCGTCGTCCGGGGTCGCAGCTGCGTCAATGTCCTCGATGCCATGGAGAGGATTGTTGCGCGTCCCGGGACACCTGCCTATTGGCAGCAATGCCAATACATGAAAGAATACTGCCATGGTTGCCCGAGATCACCGTCCCGCACGTCACCGGGTGGTCGTCCTCCTGGCGCCACCGGTCATCGGCTTCGATGCCACGATCCCCTCCCTTGTCTTCGGTACGGCCCGCGACACCGCCGGCCACCCTCTCTACGACGTCCGGCTCTGCTCCACGGATGCGGGGCCAGCCGACTGTGTCGGCGGGTTCAGTCTCAACCCGGATGCCGACCTCACGGCCCTGCAGGACGCGGACACCGTCATCGTTCCGGGGACGCACCGCCGCAGCGTCCGGCGGGACGGGGTGGCCGACCGGACCCTGCGGGAGACATTCGACCTCATCCGCCCCGACACCCGCATCATGTCCGTGTGCACCGGCGCGTTCGCGCTCGGTGCCGCCGGGATCCTCGACGGTCGTCCGGCGACCACCCACTGGGAGTGCGCGGAGGATTTCCGGCGCCTGTACCCGTTGGTGGACCTCGACGAGAAAGCACTGTTCACCGACGACGGGGACGTGCTGACCTCAGCAGGGCTCTCGGCCGGGATGGACCTGTGCATCCACGTCCTGCGGCGCGACCACGGCTGGGAAGTGGCGAACCGGGTGGCGCGGCACTGCGTCACACCCCCGCACCGGGACGGTGACCAGTCACAGTTCATCGAGCGCCCACTCCCGGCATCCGGCGATTCCGGTACCTCCCCCACCCGCGACTGGGCGCTGGACCATCTCGACGAACCGCTCAGCGTGGCCGGACTTGCCGCCCATGCGCGGATGAGTGTGCGGACGTTCATGCGCCGTTTCCGTGCGGAGACCGGCACCACACCGGCCCAGTGGCTCTCCGGCGAGCGGGTGCGCCGGACCCAGGAACTGCTGGAGTCCACGGACCTGACCGTGGACGCCATCGCCGCACGCGTCGGCTTCGGGACGGGAGCCACGCTGCGCGCCAGGCTCCGGGCTGAAACGGGGACAACGCCGGGGGCCTACCGTCGCCGGTTCACTGCCGTGGACTCACGTCCGTAGTCCCACCACGACACCACCACGGCTGGCATCCCGGTACGCGAGGGGGTTGGGCCACCCCGAAAACAAACCCTGGATGCCGAGATGCCGACGTGAAGCGGTGCAGCACACGGTGGACCGACTAACGCGGCCCCTGCCGCCGCCGGAAGCGGGACGGGGGCTTGTCCTCGTAGAGTCCCGTGATCTGGCGCCGGACGTGTTCGCGGCGGTTGTAGGTCGCCTCACGGATGGCGTCGTCGTTGTCGAAACTCGAGCCGATCGCTCCGGCGAAGGTGCCCAGCGACGCGGTCAGCCACGCCAGCTTGGCGTAGCCCCACGGGAACGGCTCGTCGTCGACCTGGGAGCGGAAGAAGGTGGTGTCCACGATCACCACAGACAGCACCAGCAGCACCACGAAGACCGTGGTGTAGATCATCACGGCGGCGAGCAGGACCGTCCCCAACGTCGCCCAGTTGTCCATCCGGGCGCGCCAGGCGGCCACACTGTCCGACTCACGGTCGGGCCATCTGTTCCATAGCCCGTTGTGGTAGACCAGCCAGAACGTCAGGGCACCGACGGCGAACAGGCTGATCACGAACATGCGGAGCACGGAGACGGTGTGAGACATCTGCCACATCGAGCCGTAGAAGATGCCGTAGGCGCCGGTGGCGATGGCGATCGCCAGGCACCCCGTCAGGACCCGGTAGAGCTCGGTGGGACGGTTGCCGGCGATCATGCCGAGCAGCAGCCGCGCGGAGCGTCCCCACCCGTCGATGACGCGGGTCGTGTCCGCGTCCGCGTCGCCGCCCTCGATGTCGTCCCCGGCACCGACGTCCTCCGACACCCCGGCTCCGGCGGGTTTGCCCCGCAGCAGGCGGTTGAGCTCCTGACGCAGCCCCTCCTGGGCGCGCAGGATGCCAAACGCCGGGAGGCAGAGCATCACCGCCGTCCCCCGGTTCACGGTCTGGCTGATCACCGGACGCCGGGTGGTCAGCGGTAGGTCGGTGACGTAGATCATCCGGTCCCAGCCGTGGCTCTCCATGATGCCGGCGGCACTGTCGGACAGCCGGACGCTCCCGTCCAGACCCATCGGCAGCGTACTGGTGCGGAACTGGACGCGCGGATGGTTCGCCGCGCGCAGCTGGTCATCGGTGATGTCAGAGTCATCGGCCCGGATGCCGAGCTTCTTCAGTACGTTGACCACACGTTTCTCGGGCATCCCGGGGTCAACCATCACGCCGATGACCTTCACGTGCGGGATCCGGCGCCCGGTCTCCTTCTCTGGCATGTCACTCATGATCAGCCACTGTCTCCTGCCTCAACCACCAACTCCACGGGACCGACATCGTGGCGAGAATGGTACCGCACCGGGGCATTCCGGGGCGTACTGACAGGGCCTCGCACGGGGGCGGGACGCACCGCGTCCCGTCACCATCGCTGCGGCCGACGATCAGCAACAGAAAGTCAGCACGGATGCGCCGAGTTGCGGAACTCGGCGCATCCGTGCTGACTTTTTGTGGCAGGGCCTCAAAATGGGAGCAACCAGGCCACCACATGGAGCGGCCCGGCGGGTGCCTCAGCAGATCACCTACAGATTGATCATGTGCCCCATGGTGCCCTCGGCGGCCTCCTTGATGGCCTCCGACAGTGTCGGGTGGGTGTGGACGTTGCGTCCGATCTCCTCGGCCGTCAGATCGAAGCGCTGCGCGAGCGTGAGCTCCGGCAGCAGCTCGGAGACGTCCGCACCGACCAGGTGCCCACCGATGAGCTCACCGTACTCGGCGTCCACGATGACCTTCACGAAGCCGGAGGATTCGTTGAGTCCCATGGCCTTGCCGTTGGCGCTGAAGGGGAAGGAGGCGACCTTGATCTCGCGTCCCTCCTCCTCGGCCTTCTTGCGGGCGGCGTCCTCGGTGTAGCCGAAGGACGCGACCTGCGGGTTGCAGAACGTGGCGCGGGGCATGTTCTGGTAGTCGCCGAGCTCCTGGGTCTCCGCACCGGCGATGGTCTCCGCGGCGACCACGCCCTGCGCCTCGGCAACATGGGCGAGCTGCAGCTTCGCGGTCACGTCACCGATGGCGTAGATGTTCTTGACGTTGGTGCGCATCCGCTCGTCGATGTCGATCGCGCCACGCTCGGTGAGCTTCACGCCGGTGTTCTCCAGACCGAAGCCCTCCACACGCGGGGCGAATCCGATGGAGACCATCACACGGTCGGCCTTGATGGTCTCGGACTTCGAGCCGTCGGCGGACTCGATGTCGACCTCGACACCCTTGTCGCCGCCGAGGTCACGCACGGCGGTGGTCTTGTGACCGGTCTTCAGGTTCACGCCCAGCTTCTTGTACTGCTTGGCGATCTCCTTGGACGCGTCCTTGTCCTCGTTCGGCAGGACGCGGTCCAGGAACTCGACGACGGTGATGTCCACGCCGAAGTTGGACAGCACGTAGGCGAACTCCATACCGATGGCGCCGGCACCGATGACGACCATGGACTTCGGGGCGTTCTCGTCGAGGATCTGCTCCTCGTAGGAGACGATGTTGCCACCGATCTCCACGCCGGGCAGGGACTTCACCACGGAGCCGGACGCGATGATCGCATTGTCGAAGGTGACGGTCTTTCCTGCGTCGTCGCCGTCGGTGATCTCGACGGTGTTGGCGTCGGTGAACGAACCGAGACCGTTGATCTCGGTGATCTTGTTCTTCTTCATCAGGAAGTGGACGCCCTTGACGATCCCCGCCGACACCTTGCGCGACCGCTTGTGCGCGGTCGTGTAGTCCATGCTGATGTTATCGCCGCTGATGCCGAAGGTCTTGGCGTCATGCGTGAGGATGTGCGCGATGTCCGCGTTACGGATCAGCGCCTTGGAGGGGATGCAGCCGACGTTCAGACAGACGCCGCCCCAGTACTGCTTCTCGATCACTGCGGTCTTCAGGCCCAGCTGTGCCGCACGGATGGCGGAGACATATCCGCCGGGGCCCGCACCGATTACTACTACGTCATAATGTTCAGCCACGCCGTCAAGGATACGACGTTTCGGCCGTCACGTCCGCCCCAGGGTGGCGGACCGGAGCTTTCGCCAGTGAAATTACTGGTCACGCTTGTGCCGAGGACCAGCCCCGACGGGGGTGGACGCTAGAGGACCCCGACGATGAAATCGGTGACCGTCGAGATGGTGTTGTGCAGCAGCCCGCCGAGGAACTCGTTGGTGTTCACGATGAGCTGGTCGATGAAGGACAGGTTCACGGGATTCCTCGTTCAGGTTCGTAGGTGCGTCTCGGGTACGGTTCGGCGCCGACTGCGCCGGGCACAGTATATGTGGTCCGGACGTTCACCGCACGAAAAAAATCTCCATGCCTTACGCTGATGGGCATCAACCGCTAAACTGTGCGGGTCTACCCCTCCCGACCTGACTTCTCCAGAGGACTGTATGAACAAGCGCGCCACCTCCCGCGTCGCCGCCGCGGCCATCGCCACCGCCCTCCCACTCTCCATGCTCTCCGTTGCCCCGGCCATGGCCGGGGTCGCACAGCCCGATGTGGCTGAGGTGCAGGACGGGAACGTCCAGGCCGAGGCGGGGGACTCCATCGTCAGCGATCCCTTCAAGAACATCGGGGAAGCCGAGAAGGCGGGCTACGTCCCCGAGGACGATTCGAGCTGGCGCAACTTCGTCTACCAGGAGAACGGCGAGCGCTACAACCGAATGGAGGAGCGGAAGGTCACGTCGCCCGCAATGGGCGACCGCGAGATCCCGGTCGTCACGATCCGTGCGAAGGACAACGCCGAGAACGCCCCCACGATCTACCTGCTCAACGGGGCGGATGGCGGTGAGGGCATCGCCAACTGGCTGCAGCAGACCAATGCCATCGACTTCTACGGCAACCAGATCGGCAATGTGAACGTGGTCATCCCGATGGCCGGTGGGTTCTCCTACTACACCGACTGGGAGCAGCCCAACGCTGCCCTGGATACGGACGGTAACGGCAAGGGCGGCAAGCAGATGTGGGAGACCCTCCTGACCAAGGAGCTCCCTGGACCGATGGAGACCGCCCTCGGCGCCGCGAACCCCGGCGCGCAGGATGGCAAGCGCGGACTGATCGGCATGTCGATGACCGCGTCCACCTCGCTGGTGTACGCCCAGCAGAACCCGGGGTTCTACGACTCCATCGCGTCCTACTCCGGTTGCGCGCAGACGTCCCGTGAACTCGAGCCGACCGTGCAGATCGTCCTGGATCGCGCCCCGGCACAGTACGAGGAGATGTGGGGCGACCCCTACGGCGAAACCGCGCTGCGCAATGATGCGCTCCACAACGCCGGGAAACTGAAGGGCCAGAACAACATCTACGTGTCCAACGGCTCGGGCCTGATGGGTGAGCACGACCTCGCTTCCGGTGACCGCCTCAACGGCAACATCATCGGCTCCATCACCCCCGGCGTCGAGGGCGGCGCGATCGAGGGCGTGTCCAACGTGTGCACCCACATGCTGCAGTCCACGATGAAGGACGAGGGCATCGACTTCGGTGCGAACAACGTGGACTTCAACTTCCGCAACACCGGTACGCACCAGTGGGGCTACTGGCAGGATGACATGTTCGAGTCCTGGCCCGTGATCTCCGAGGGCATCTTCCCGAACAGCACGGGTGCCGCCCAGCAGCAGACCGAAGCAGCGAAGGCCGCGTACCTCAAGGAGAACCCGGGTGGCGGCGACGCCGGCTCCACCCCGGTCTCCTCCCTCGAACTGCCGTCCGCGGATAACGTGCGCCGCGCCGCCGAGGAAGAGGGCGTCGAGAACGCCGGCTAGAAGCAGTACCTTCCCTGCCCCTTCTGTTTCCCCTTGAGGATCACATGCCCACACGCGCCAACGTCCGCGTGACTGCCGCAGCCGTCGCCACCGCCCTCCCGCTCTCGATCCTCTCCGTCTCCGGTATCGCACCGGCATTCGCGGCTGTCGCACAGGCGCAGGAGGTCGCAACCACGCAATCGGACGTGGCCCCGGCGACGATCCAGGAGCCGTACGCCACCCGTGCCGCTGCCGACGCCGATGCCTACGTCCCCGCCGACGCCTCAGGATGGCGCGACTGGGTCTACCAGGAGGACGGCGACCGCTACAACCGGATGGAGGAGCTGAAGGTCCACTCCCCGTCGATGGACCGTGACATCCCGGTCGTCACGATCCGTGCGAAGGAGGACGCCGCCAACGCCCCCACGATCTACCTGCTCAACGGAGCCGACGGCGGAGAGGGACGGGCGAACTGGCTGCAGCAGACCAGCGCCATCGACTTCTACGGCAACCAGATCGGCAACGTGAACGTGGTCATCCCGATGTCCGGCGGGTTCTCCTACTACACCGACTGGCAGGAGCCGAGTGCCGTCGACAAGGACGGCAACGGCAATGGTGGCGTCCAGAAGTGGGAGACGTTCCTGACGCAGGAGCTCCCCGGATCCATGGAGCAGGGGCACCTGAAAACCACCAGTGACAGGCGGTCGATCATTGGGATGTCGATGTCCGCGTCAACCTCGCTGGTCTACGCCCAGCAGCATCCCGGCCTCTACGACTCGATCGGGTCCTACTCCGGTTGCGCCTCAACTGCAGGGAACCCCAGTAGCGTGGACGCGGTCTTCCTCGGAAAAAACATGGGCATCACGTACGAGCAGATGTGGGGGGACCGTTACGGTCCGATCGCCCACCGCAATGACGCCCTCCTCAATGCCGGGAAACTGAACCAGCAGAGCAACGTCTACGTGTCCAACGGCTCCGGCCTCGCCGGCGAGCACGATGTGCCGTCCAGTGCCCGGGTCGGCGGCAACCCGCTGGGCTCGATCAACGCCGTCACCGAAGGCACCGTCATCGAGGGCGTCGCCAATGTCTGCACCCACATGCTGCAGTCATCCATGAAGGACGAGGGCATCGACTTCGCCGCCAACAACGTGGAGTTCAACTTCCGGGACGCCGGCACCCACCAGTGGGGTTACTGGCAGGACGACATGTTCGACTCCTGGCCGGTGATCTCCGAGGGCATCTTCCCGGGCAGTACCGCCACCGCGGAACAGCAGACCGCCGACGCGAAGGCCGCCTACCTCGCGAACAACCCGGGTGGGGGCGATGCGGGCTCCACACCGCTCTCCTCCCTGGATCTCCCCACCAACACGACAGAGGGCGCTGACGGCGCCACCGAATAGAGAGGGGCTGGTGGATGCCCGCTTTCCCCCGTCACCGACCATCTGCCGGCATCATCGCAGTCGGCACAATCCTCGCCGTAACGCTCGCCACCACACCATCCGCAGCAGTCGCCGGCACAGCGCACGACTCCCCGGAAAGCCGTGACGGCGGCGGTCACCGCAGCGCCCGGGATGCCCGGCCCGCCGAGATCCACCGTGACCGGGAAACCCCCGGGCTCACCGCGGAGGAATCCAGCTGGAGGGTCGCCCTCGACACCCACCCGGACGTCGAGGAGGTGTGGACCTACTCCCCCGCCATGAACCGGGACATCCCCCTGCTCGTCCAACCCGCGGGGGTGCCGGACGCGCCGACGGTCTACCTGCTCAACGGTGTCGACGGCGGTGTTGATGACCACACCTGGTTCGGCAAGGGCGGCGCCGCCGAGTTCTACCGCGGCAAGGGTGTCAATGTCGTCGTCCCCGTCGACGGACGCAACTCCTACTACACCGACTGGCTCGAACCGTCCGCCCTCGACCGCGCGGACCGCGGTGGGAAACGCCAGCAGTGGGAAACCTACCTGACCCGGGAACTCCCCGGCCCACTGGAGGAATCCCTCCAGGCCAACGGGAAACGGGCGATTATGGGCATGTCGATGTCCGCCACCTCCGCCCTGCTTCTCGCCCAGCGTAACCCGGGTTTCTACAGTGCGGTCGCGGCAGTTTCCGGGTGTGCGGACACCACCTCCACGGGCGGGCGTGCCACGGTCGACTACATCACCGATGACGCCGGGGCCACGACCGACCAGATGTGGGGTCCGGCCACCGGCGCCTACGCCCGCGACCATGATCCCCTGCTGAATGCCGGACTGCTCCACGCCAGCCACCAGGGACGGGAGCTTCCGCTGTTCGTGTCGGTCTCCACGGGTCTGCCCACCCCCGCGGAGGCCACCGCACCTCCGGAATCGCAGCTCGTCGGAGGCGCGATCGAGGTCGGTTCCCTGTACTGCACCGTGCAGCTCGACCGGGCGCTGCAACGGGCCGGTGTCCCCGCCACGGTGGAGTACGACAGGGCCGGGCTCCACAGTTGGCTGGTGTTCGCCCGCGCTCCGCAGGCGTCGTGGCCTACGCTGCAGAGAGGACTTTTCTAGGAAGCGGTGGCATGCCGCCACGACGTGTCAGCAAGGGTGGTGAGCCGGTAAGTGGGTACAGGTGCGGTCCGGGCACTGTCGGCGGCGACGATGGTCGTCGCCGTCTCCGGCTACGCCGTCATTGTGATCGCCGGACGTGCGCTGGACACCGTCAGCTACGAGGCCTTCACCGTCTTCTGGGGCCTGTTCTTCGCCCTCGCCGGACTGATCGACGGCCTGCTGCAGGAGACCACACGCGCCGTCGCGGGACGCCGCGCCCCCGACCAGGCAGCGGGACGCGCACAGGACACTGCGACGTCCACCCCGGCACGTCCGGTCACCGTTGCGCTGGGATTTGCCGCCGTGACCGCCGTCCTCGCGTTGGCGAGTTCACCGTTGTGGGCCGACCAGGTCATCCCGTCGGGCTCGGGCCTGGCGGGTTGGGGTGTTGTGCTGCTGGCGGCCGGACTGGCCAGCTACGTCTTCCAGGCGGTGGTGGGCGGGCTGCTCTCCGCGGCCACCAACTGGTCGACCTACGCCTGGCTGATCAGTGTGGACAGTGCCGTGCGCGTGGTCCTGGCCCTGATCGCGTGGGCCATTGGCTGGCATCTGCTGGCCTTCCTGCTGGTCACCGTCATCGGTGCACTCACCTGGCTGGCCACGCTGCTGCTCTCCCCGGGCACGCGGGACCTCCTCGGCGAGGTGGCGGACGTCCCCACCGGTGAGTTCATCCGCAGGACGTTCAAGGCCATGCTCGCATCCGGCGCGAACGCGGTGCTGATCACCGGCTTCCCCGTCCTGATCACGTTCACCTCCGGACCGGAGGTCGCCGCCGGATCCCTGGCGGCCGTGATCACCGCGGTCACTCTGACCCGGGCACCCATCCTGGTCCCACTGCAACGCTTCCAGCCGGCCCTGATCGTGTTCTTCACCCGCCAGCGCCACAGGATCCTGCGCGCATGCATGGGACCCTGCACGTTGATCGTGGGGGTCGCACTGGTCGGCGGGGTGGCTGCGTACTGGCTCGCGGAACCGATCATGCTGTGGTTCTTCGACGCTGACCTGGTCAGTGAGCCCGTGGTGCTCGCGGCACTGACCGTGGCGTCCGGCTCCACGGCACTGCTGATGGTCACCGGCTCCGCCGCACACGCCGCCGAACGCCACTCGCTGTACCTGGCGGGGTGGGTGGTGGCGACGGTTGCGGCGGTCCTGCTGCTCGCGGTGGAAGCGTCCCCCGAGACCCGCGCGGTCCTGGCCCTGGGTGTGGCACCTCTGGCCGGCGTCGCGGTGCACCTGGTGGTGCTGGGGCGGACGACGCAGAGCGCCCGCACTCCCCACCTGCAGCGAGTCCCCGATACTCATGCGGGGTCCTGATTGGTCCCCTGCTACCGGGTCTCCCCCGGCAGGTTCTTCCGTGAGAATGCCGCGACAATGACCAGGAACACCGCGGCGACCACCACACCGGCGCCGAGCATCCACGGGTAGGTGAACCAGTCCGACAGGCGGGTCAGGATCATCGGGAAGAAGAACCCGATGTAGGTCAGTGTGTAGTAGGCCGCCGTGAGCCCGGCCAGGTCGTCCGGCCCGGCGATGCGCTGCACCTCGTTGAGCCCGGAGAACAGGCACAGGCCGTAGGCGGCACCCAGCACGATCGCCACAATGATGGTGTTCCACACCGCGATGTTGGTGGCTGCGGCCGCGGCGATCGCCATACCGACGATCACCAGCACCAGCGCGACGATCGGCCCGCGGGCGTTGTGGTCCGTGTTGATCTGCGGGCCGATCTGCTGGATCGCGAAGCCGGACGCCAGGGCGATGACGGTGAGCAGGCCCGAGAACGCGACCGGGACGTCCACCTGGTCCTGGACCAGACGCGGCATGATCGCGTAGGACACCCCGGCGGCGCCGAACACCCAGGGGGCGATGGGGGCGACGACGGTGAGGAACCGGGGATGGCGGATCGTGGGCACCAGCAGGTCCGACCAGAACGTGCCCTTGACCTTCAGGTGCGCAGACTGGCGGGTCTCCGGGACGGTGAACAGGCCGGCGACCGCGATCACCGACAGGACGCAGTGCACGATGTACGGCAGCTGCCCGGGGATCGGCCCCCACTCCGCCAGGATGCTCGCCAGGCCGGCCCCCAGGCCGAAACCGGCGGTGAGCGACATCGTGGCACGCTTCGCACCGGAGGACGGCTTCGCCCGCGGGTCGAAGGACGGCCCGGACAGCTCCTTGATCCACGACCCACCGACGGACATGGCGATACCGACGGCGAGACCGGCGAGGATGCGTCCGATGAACATCACCCACTCGGTGGTCTCGCCCGCGGCGATGAACACGCTGCCCAGCAGAGCGATCAGTGGGGCAGGGAGCATCACCGCACGGCGCCCGTAGCGGTCCGACAGGGGCCCGCAGACCAGCAGGCCGGCGACGATGCCCACCGCGTAGGACACCAGCAGGGAGTCCACGAAGACATCGCTGAAAACAGCCTCCTGCCGGTAGAACACGAGCATCGGTGTGGCTTCGTTGCCTCCCCACGCGACGGTGAACACGGCGAAGACGACGAACATCCACGCCCGGGCGTCCCTGAAGGCGCTGTCAGTCTTTGTCATGGACCTTATGGTAGGACCTCATGGTCCCCGTGGGTGCAGGCACCCTCCCGCAATCTCCACGTAACATCGGGGGGTATGACTACGTCAGACAACACCACCGACCCCACCGAGGCAGTCGCCAGTCTCGCCCGCCGGGGCGATGACCGCCCGGCGACACTCCGGACGCAGGCGGATCAGGCGGTCCGGGACGCCGTCACCGCTGAACTGCAGAGCGTCCTGGACGGGAAATGGGCCGACGTCAAGGACGCGACCCGGGCCATGATCGCCGAGAAGGGCCTGGCCCCCGACGACACCCTCGGCCTCGACGAGGCCCGTGAACGCACCCTGTCCCAGATGCACGACATCCTCGCGACGGGCGCTCCCCGGGGCTCCTTCCGCACCGACCACGGCGGCACCGGCGACATCGGGGCCACCCTCACCGGCATCGAGGTCGTCGGCGGCGCGGACCTGTCACTGATGGTCAAGGCCGGTGTCCAGTGGGGCCTGTGGGGCGGTGCCGTGGAGAACCTCGGCACCGAGCGCCACATCCCCCTGATCAAGGACATCATCGAACTCAAGACCCTCGGTTCCTTCGCGATGACCGAACGGGGCCACGGTTCCGATGTCCAGTCCGTGGAGACGACCGCGGTCTACGACCGGGACACCGGGGAGTTCGTGATCCACACCCCCACCGGCTCGGCGGAGAAGTGGTTCATCGGGAACGCCGCCAAGCACGCCCGCATGGCCGCCGTGTTCTGCCAGCTCTACACCCCGGACGCAGACGGCAACCTCGGGGACTCCCACGGCGTGCACTGCATCGTCGTCGAGGTCCGGGACGCCGACGGCACCGCGAAGCCCGGCGTCGGCATCGGCGACCACCTCGACAAGGGCGGCCTCAAGGGCGTGGACAACGGCACCTTCACCTTCGACCATGTGCGCGTCCCGCGGGAGAACCTGCTGAACCGCTTCGCCGACGTCTCCGAGGACGGGGAGTACTCCTCGCCCATCGAGTCGGACGGTGCCCGGTTCTTCACCATGCTCGGTGCCCTGATCCGCGGCCGGATCACCGTCGGCGCCGCCGCCGGGGCCGCCGCCCGCAGCTCACTGACCATCGCCACCCGCTACGCCAACCTGCGCCGCCAGTTCGCACCGGATGACAGCCTGCCGGAGAACACGCTCATCGAGCACCGCAAGCACCGCCTGCGTCTCATCCCGCTGATCGCCCGCAGCTACGCCATGCAGTTGGCCACGAACAAGCTCATCGGACGAATCCACGACCTCGAGAGCGCCGGGATCGACCGGACGGACATGACCAAGGAGCAGCGCTGGGACCAGCGCGAGCTCGAGGCCCATGCCGCCGCGCTGAAGGCCGCGAACACCGCGCACGCCACCCGGACCATCCAGGAGTGCCGCGAAGCCTGCGGCGGCGCGGGGTACATGACCGAGAACCTGCTGACCACCTTCAAGGCCGACTCGGACGTGTTCACCACCTTCGAGGGCGACAACGTGGTCATGGCACAGCTCGCCGCCAAGGAGCTCCTCACCGGCTTCTCCCGCGAGGTCGGCGACCTCAAGCCACTGGAGCTCGTCCGGTTCGGCCTGGACAACTTCGGCACCCTGCTGAAGCGCCGCACCGCCGCGGACACCCTGATCCAGAACCTGGTCGACTCCTTCACGGACAAGGAGGAGACCTCCCTGTTCGACCCCGCCTACCAGGTCGAGCTCCTCACCGAGCGTGAGGACCGGCTGCTGATGTCGCTGATCCGCCGCATCCGCCCGGCGCAGAAGATGGAGGCAGCGGAGGCCGCCGCCCTGGTCGACAGCGCCCAGGACCACCTGCTGGAGTGCGCGTGGTCGCACGTCGACCGCATCGTCCTGGAGGCACTCCTGGAGGCCGAGTCCACCCTGCCCGACGGTGAGGCCAAGAACATCCTGGAGCAGATCCGCGACGTGTACGTCCTGGACATCATCCACACCAACAGTGGCTGGTACCAGGAACAGAACCTGTTGACGGGCACGCGCTCGAAGGCCGCCCGCGCCGCACTCAACGACCTCGTGGACTCTCTGGGGCCCTGGTCCGAGACGCTGGTGGACGCCTTCGCGGTGCCGGACAACATCGCCGACGTCCCTCTCATGACCGACTACGACGACATGGTGCCGCGGGCGCAGACCCACCCGGCGGCCGGCATGGCCGGGGGGACGCAGGCATGAGACTGATCCTCAACGTCATCTGGCTGGTCCTGTCCGGCTTCTGGCTCTTCCTCGGCTACATCCTGGCCGGGATCATCGCCTGCATCCTCATCGTCACCATCCCGTTCGGGCTGGCGTCCTTCCGGATCGCTGGCTACGTCCTGTGGCCGTTCGGACGGGACGTCGTGGACTCGGGACGCTCCGGGGTGGTCTCCGGGATCGGGAACGTGATCTGGTTCGTGGTCGCCGGACTGTGGCTCGCTATCGGCCACATCCTGACCTCCATCGCCTTGGCTGTAACGATCATCGGACTGCCCCTGGCCTGGGCGAACATCAAGATGATCCCCGTTACGTGCTTCCCCTTCGGCAAGGAGGTCGTGACCGCACGGGGGTAATTTACGGGGGGAATCCATTTCCGTGTGTAACAGTCCCGCGTCGGTGTCGATATCCCAACTGAGACAGCAGTCAGGGAACATCGCCAGAGTGCTCCCGCTGTCGCTGAGAAAATACCGAATCCGAAACGGAAGGTCACATCATGATTGACACCATCTCTGAATTCCTCTCCACCGTCGTCGGCCTGCTGCAGGACGGCATCGTGGGCTTCGTCGAGGCCATCGCTGGTCTCTTCGTCTAAATCCCAGGTGCTTCGCCCTCCACGGGCGTGACACCGACGTACCCCGCCGCGGCCTTCGGGCCCGGCGGGGTTTTCGTATGGACTACTGCAGGCCGAACGCGGGGTCGCGGCCCACGTAGGCCATCAGACGGACCGTGGAACTGGCGCCCTCCGGCGCCTCCACCGGGGCGCCGAACGATCCACGGGCCTGTAACTGCTCCCCCAGCGAGCGCAGACCACCCAGGTTCTTCTCCGCGAAGTCGGCGTCCAACTCCACGTCCTCCCCCTGGGACCGGGCCAGATCCCAGGTGTGCATGAAGACGTCCGGGATGAAGAAGCCGGTGGCGTTGCGCTCCAGGGACTGTCCCGGTATCGGCCCACGCGACACCAGCGCGTCCGCGGTCCCCGGGGTGTCCAGGGCGTCCTGCACGATCCCGGCGAACTCGCGCCAGGCAGCGGCCGGGTCGGAGTTCTTGTCCTCGCGCAGCTCCACCGCGACTCCCACGTCCTCGAGCGCGGGGGCGAACCAGCTGATCAGGTGCCCCACCAGGTCACGGGCCCGCCATTCGGTGCAGGGCGTCTGCGCGTCCCAGTCAATGCCGTTGCTGTTCGCCTGCTCGGTGAAACCCTGCGCGACCACGCGGAACCGCTCCGCTGTACCCTTCGGCAACGCCATACTGAACCTCCTGCTGGATCCGTGAACCACATCAAATCCCCGTCCAGCGTACCCGTCACGCCACGATCAGCCCGGCGTTCCAGCCCCGGACCAGCACCACCACCAGCGCGACGAGACAGACCACCAGCACCAGGGTGTCGCCGGGGCCGGACGCACGGATCCGCACCGGGGAAGGCAGCAGGTGGACAGCTCCCCAGCGGTCGCCGCCCACCGGGACCAGCGGCGCGAACAGTGGAACGCCGGACCGGGTGATGGCGTCCCCCACGCAGTGCGTCACACACCCCACGCCGACCGCCGTGGCCATCACCGGGGCCGTCAGCATCCCCGGCATGTCCCGGGCGACCAGCAGGGTGAGCCCCGCCGCGACCACCACCGAGCCGACCGCGCCCCACTGTCTGACGAACGGCCTCGCCAGCGAATGCAGGGCGAGCAGCACGAGCCCCGCGAAGATCGCGGTCGTCAGGACCTGCTTCCCCAGGTCCACCGCGATCCAGGTGACCCCGGCGAGCGCTGCCGCGAACAGCAGCGTGTGGGTGACCGTGCGGTGCCCGCCGACGGACCTGCCTTTCGCCCCGGTGATCTCCGCGATCATGGAGGACGCCCGGTTGATGAACACCGCGAGCACCCGGCTGACCGGCCCCAGGACACGTGCCGCTGTTCCGGACGGGTGGTCGAGGTCGGGCAGGATCGCCGCGCCGGCGGTGACACCGGTCAGCACACCGGTGGCTGCGACGGTCATGGGTTCCCCGGTGAGGTGAGCGGTCGCCACGGCGACCACCGCGCCTGCGGCGGCACCGGACATCGCGTGGGTGGGGCCCATGACCATGGGAGGCGATACTACTATCCGGCGGTGTGGTTCATGCGCCTGCGGTGTCCCGAAAGCACGTAACCCCTGCCGGAGCAAGGTTGTCCGGGTAATACTGGCACTGTCAGCTCTCACGACTGAAGGGTCCCCGCCATGAACTGGCTGGAGATTGCCACCATCCTCGTCATCGGATTCGTCGGGTCCGCCGAGTTCGGATCCGCCGTCCTCGTACATCCGGTCATCCGGCGTCTGGAGCCCGATGCCCAGCTCATCTTCGAGAAGGGGCTGCTGACAACCTTCGGGCGCATCATGCCCGTCGGCATGACGGTATCCACGGTCCTGGCGATCGTCGTCGCCATCGCTTCCCCTTCGGCGTGGCTCATCGCGGCCGCGGTCAGCCTCGGAGTTGCCCTGACGGTCACCATCATCGGCAACGTCCCGATCAACCTGCGCACCGGACGCATCGACCAGGAGGGCGTACCGGAGGGGTTCATCGCGATGCGGCGCCGATGGGATGTCTTTCAGCTGAGCCGGGCGTCGCTCCAGCTCCTCGGTTTCATCCTGGTCACCGTCGGCATCGTCGGACGATAGCCTCCACGACGAAAGCCCCAGCCGAAGTGGCTGGGGCTTGTCGTAAGTGCACCGCTCACACGATGCACATGGAGCCGCCTGCGAGAATCGAACTCGCGACCTTTTCATTACGAGTGAAACGCTCTACCGACTGAGCTAAGGCGGCACGATCGCATATCCTAGCGGAACGGCACGCGGCTCCACAAAAGGGGCTACCGGACCTGACCGCAGCACTCCTTCAGGCGTCCGACCATCGACGTCAACGCCACCTCCGGCTTCACGTTGAACCCCAGGGTCTCCCGGCAGGCGGACACGGCATCGATGCAGCTCACCAGGGATTCCGGGGAGTTTCGCCGGGCCAGTTCACGCGACACCTTCGCCTGGTCAGGGTGCAGGAACCCGCCCACGGGATCACCGGGATCGTCCGGCCCAGCGGACCCACCGTCCGCTTCCTCCGGCACGTCCACCGCCCCGGCGGCGACCATCATCGCGTCCCGGTACAGCCCGGCGATGTCGATCAGCGCCAGATCCAGGGAATCGCGCAGCAGGCGCGTCCGACGGTTCTTCTGCTCCTTCTCCAGCTCCTTGATCTGCCCCGCGGACCCGGCCTTCGCCTTGGCCACGCCCCGGCCCTTCGCCCCCATGCCCAGGGCGTTCTCCAGGTCAGCGAGTTCCTTCTCCTCCCGCTCCGCCACGGAGGCCGCCGCCTCCTCCGTCGCGGTCTTCACCAGTTCCGAGGTGAACTGGTAGGCGGACGCACCCTCGTAGACCAGCCCGGGCAGCTTCAGCGCGCTCGCCCGCTTGTCCCGCGCGGTCTGCTGCGACGCCAGGTGCCGGGCACGACCGATGTGCCCGCCGGACACGTCCGCCGCCCAGGACGCCTGCTCCTGCGACAACCCCAGCTTCCCGTCCGCCATCAGCACGGCCTCGACCTCCTCCCGCGACGGTGTCGGCACGTAGAGGTGGCGGCACCGGGACCTCAGCGTGACCGTGATGTCCTCCGAATCCGTACTCGGCGCGCACAGGACGAACACGGTGCGCTCCGGCGGCTCCTCGATGCTCTTCAGGAGGGCGTTGGCACTACTGTCATTGAACCGGTCGGCGTCCTCGAAGACCACGATCCGCCAGGGCGCGACGGTCGGCATCGACGCGGCCGTGCGGATCACCTCGCGTGCCTCCGCCACCGAGATCACCACCCCGTCGGTATGGATCCAGGAGATGTCCGGGTGCGCCCCGGCCGCCGCCGACCGGCACTGCTCGCATTCACCGCAGCCGCCCACGTCCGGATCAGCACAGACCAGTGCGGTGGCGAAAGCTTTGGCCGCGACGCTGCGTCCTGACCCGGGTGGACCGGTGAACAGCCAGGAGTGCGTCATCGCAGCGTCCTGCCCGCCGTCCGCGGTGGACGACGGTTCGGCGAAGCGTCCCCCGGCGACGCGGGCGCGTGCGGCGGACACCGCGGCGCGGAGCGGCCCGGTGACATGCGGGCTGAGCACGGCGGCGGAGAAGACGTCGGGACGCGTGGCGCTGGGGGTAGTCACGCTGCCCCAGTGTAGTTCGGCTCATCCCGGCGGGTGGGGACACCCACGACCCTGCCTCGGATAGTCTGTAGGGCATGGAGAAACTGGGGCAGTACATCAAGTGGGCGTGGGGTACCACGTGGCCGCTGTACGCCCTGTCCGTCCTGATCGTCAACGTGGTCGGTGCCCTTGCGGTCGCCACCTTCCTGCGGTTCCTGGTCCCCCTCGGCGGCGCCCGGGAGTTCCTCAGCGTCAACGGGATGACCGCCACGCTGTACTCCGTGTACTTCGTGGTCGCCCTGGCGGCGGGGATCTCCGTCACCCTGTACTTCTTCGCCCCCGTCCTGCGCTGGCAACGCAGTCCGGACGCCTCCGACCCGATCGCGATCCGCGGACTGGTGCTGCGGATCCCCACGATGCAGGCCCTGCTGGGAGGGGTGCTGTGGGGCATCGGCGTGGTGATCTTCACCGTGGTTGCCCTGCAGGTCTCCCACCGGTGGGCATTGGCCGTGGCGGTCACCGCGGTCCTCGGCGGGGCGCTGGTGGTGCTGATGACGTTCATGGTCGCCGAGCGACTCGTCCGACCCGTCGCCGCGAAGGCCCTGGAGGCCAGCGCCGCACCACAGGAGCGTATCTCCCCGCTGTCGCTGCAGATCACCACCGTGTGGATCCTCACCTCGGCCGTCCCTGTGATCGGCGTGGTGCTGATGGTCGTCGGCCAGGCGTCCGGATTCTTCCCCGAGGACGCCCGGGAGATCCTGCCCGCCGTCCTCGCCCTCAGCCTCACCGCCCTGTTCACCGGTTTCTCCGGGACACGGCTCACCGCAATGACGGTCGTCGACCCGATCCGGGAACTTCAGTGGGCGATGAACCGGGTGCGCCGCGGCGACTCGCACGCCCAGGTGCGCATCTACGACGCGACCGAGATCGGCGTGCTGCAGGCGGGGTTCAACGAGATGATGCAGGGCCTGCGGGATCGTGAGCAGGTCCGCAAGCTCTTCGGACGCTACGTCGGCGACGAGGTCGCCCGCCGCGCGATCGAGGAGCAGCCCGAGCTCGGCGGCGAGAACCGCTTCGTCGGTGTGCTGTTCGTCGACGTCATCGGGTCGACCGGCTTCGCGGTTTCCCGGGAACCGCAGCACGTGGTCAGCGCGCTGAACAGCTTCTTCGACAAGGTCGTGGAGGTCGTGCACCGCAACAAGGGCATCATCAACAAGTTCGAGGGCGACGCCGCGCTGGCGGTCTTCGGCGCACCGATCCCACTGGACGACATCGCCGGCCACACCCTGGCCGCCGCCCGCGAACTGAACCAGGAACTGCAGGACCACGAGCTGCCCGCCGGCATCGGCGTGGCCGTGGGCGATGTCGTGGCCGGGCACATCGGCGCCAGGGACCGGTTCGAGTACACGGTGATCGGCGATGCGGTGAACTCCGCGGCACGCCTCACCGACCTGGCGAAGGACACACCCGGCCGGGTCCTCACCAATGCGTCGACGCTGCGCCAGGCCAACGAGGCTGAACAGGCGCGCTGGACGGTGATGAAGTCCGTGGAGCTGCGCGGGCGCCGCGAGATGACGCAGCTCGCCCGGCCGATCCGCCCCACCCTCGCGGAGCGCGGTTAGCCGTACTTCCCGGCGGGGCAGGCTGGGTCAGGCTTCGCCCATGAAGGTCAGGACGATCAGCGCGATGTTCAACGCGATGATCACCGCGCACACCGCCACCGCGACGCCCGTCAGCGCCCGGGGGTTCACCCACCTGCCCATCACCTTCCGTTTCGCGGTGAACGCCACCAGCGGGATCAGTGCGAAGGGGATGCCGAGGCTCAGGATCACCTGGCTCATCACCAGAGCCCACGTGGGCTCGACACCAACACCGAGGATCACCAGGGCGGGCAGCATCGTGAGGAAGCGGCGCAGCAGCAGCGGGATGCGGATCTTCAGCAGATCCCGCATCACCATGTCGCCCGCGTAGCAGCCGACGGAGGTGGACGCCATGCCGGACGCCAGCAGACCGACGGCGAAGAGGATGCCGATCACCGGTCCGAGCGCGCTCTCCACGGCGGCATGGGCACCCTCGATCGTGTCGGTGCCGTCAACGCCCCGGAGCGCCTGCGCCGCCAGGCAGAGCATGGCGATGTTGACCGTCCCGGCGATGAGCAGTGCGGAACCGACGTCCCACTTCGTGGCCTTGAGGTGACGCCGCATCCCCGTGTCGCCCTTCGGGGTGAAACCGCGGTCGCGGACCAGCCCCGAGTGCAGGTAGACGGCGTGGGGCATCACCGTGGCACCGAGCATGCCGGCGGCGAGGACGACCGAGTGGGTGCCCTGGAAACGCGGGACGATGCCCTCGACCATCTCATCCACGGTCAGCCCGGTGACGAACAGACCGGACAGGAAGCCGACGGTGATGACCACCAGGAAACCGACGATCACCGCTTCGAAGCGCCGCTGGGTGCGCCCGCCCTGCAGGACGAGCATGCCCAGGGAAACGACGCCGACGATGATGCCGCCGAGCACCAGATCGGTGCCGAACAGGAGGTTCAGTGCGATGGCGCCGCCGATGACCTCGGCAACGTCGGTGGCTGCGGCGATGACCTCCGCCTGGCCCCAGTACGCCAGGCGCCCGGTGCGCCCCTTCCTGCCCTGCGCGTCCCGCCGGTCGAACCATTCGGCGAGGGTGGAGGACAGGCTCTTGCCGGTGACCAGCCCCAGCTTTGCGGAAAGGTACTGGACGACGGCTGCCATGAGATTGGCGAGGATCAGGACCCACAGCAGCAGGTAGCCGTACTCGGCGCCGGCGGAGAGGTTCGCGGCGACGTTGCCGGGATCAACGTAGGCGATGGCGGCGACGAAGGCCGGGCCGAGCAGGCTGGTCAGCCGCGGTTGTTTCTGTGCGCCCTGTTCCGCACCGCTGTCGGTGCCGGCGGTGGTCGCGCCGTCCTGCCCGAGATCAACCTTCGACGCGTCTACCGGCACTGTTCACTCCTTCTCAGCTAAAAGTTCAACCTATTGAACACCATCGTAGGGCGTGGCGAACTACCGGTCAAACGGTTGTGACCCTCCCCTCCCCGTCCTCTCCCCGCCCGCACACGCCGTCCCGGCCACTTCGTGCTGCTCCATGCCGCTCCCGACCGCCCACCCCACTTCCGGATGGTCAGTTATTTCCTTTCCACCGGCAACCCCACAGGCTGTTCGGACCAGCCCACCGGGTTGCCGTCAGAAAGTAAGCCACTATCTGAAAGTCAGCTACCGGGCATCAGACCCCGGAGCACCCCCACACCCCGGCACACCCCTACGCGGTTTCCGCTACCTGCCCCCGGAAGATCTGCGTGCCGACCTGTGCAATCACGGCGACAACCACACCCGCCGCCGAGAGCACGGACAGTGCGACACCTCCCGCCAACACATCGGCGTAGACGACGTCAACGGTGGTGCTCCCCAGCCCGTAACCACTGGTCTCGGTGTCCCCGGAGTTGACGAAGCACACGATCGCCGCGATGCCGGCCACCAGGAACAGCACCACTCCCCCGAACATCCACCCACTGAAGGGGTTCGACGGCGGAATGACCACGGGGCTCACCGGCCGTTGGGGAACAGAAGACGGCTCGGGCGCGGACTGGGCCTGGGCCTCCTCCTGCGACGAAGGCCTCTCACCCCACGCATCATCGGGGTTTCTCGCAGCGGGCATGGGAGGCCTTCCTGTTGATTTCGGTGAAGAACCAACAGCGTACGGGACACCCGGACCCGACACCCCCACCGGTACCGGGTCAGCCCTTCTTCGCGGTGCTCTTCCTCGCCGGCGCCTTCTTGGTGCTCTTCTTCGCCGTGCTCTTTTTCGCGGCCTTCTTCGCCGGAGACTTCCGCGCGGACTTCTTCGGCGCCCCGGATCCGCCGTCCGCGGCCTCCTTGGCACGCCGCTCACTCAGCAGCTCGTTACCGCGGGCGTCCGTCATGGTCTCCGGTGTGTCACCGCGGCGCAGCGATGCATTCGTCGTCCCGTCGGTCACGTACGCACCGAACCGGCCGTCCTTCACCGTCATCGGCTTACCGGACACGTCATTGTCGCCCAGCTGCTTCAACGGCGGCTTCGCGGCAGCCCTGCCCCGGCGCTTCGGCTCGGCGTAGATCCGCCGCGCCTCGTCCAGCGTCACGGTGAAGATCTGCTCCTCGTTCGCCAGTGACCGGGAATCCGTGGCCTTCTTCAGGTACGGACCATACCGGCCGTTCTGCGCCGTGATCGTCTCACCGTCGGACGGGTCGACACCGACCTCACGCGGCAGGCTCATCAGCTTCAGCGCCTCGTCCAGTGTGACCGTCGCCGGATCCATGGAGCTGAACAGGGATGCCGTCTTCGGCTTCAGCGTCTCCTCGAGGATCTCCTTGATCCGCTTGGCCTTCCTGTTCTCCGCGGTCTTCGTCTCGCGGCTCAGCGGCTTCTTGCCCTCCTCGGCGCGCGCGGCGTCCTCGGCGTCCCGCTCCTTCTCCACGGTCTTCTCGGCGGACTCGGTGACCCGGGCCTCCTCGTCGTCCTTCACCCGCTCGGTGACGTAGGGGCCGTAACGCCCCTCACGTGCCACGATCTTGCGGCCGTTGGCCGGGTTCTCCCCGATCTCACGTCCGCCCTGCGGGGTGGCGAACAACTTCTCGGCGGCCTCGAGGTTCAGCTCATCGGGGGTCATCGCCTCCGGGAGGTTCGCGCGCTGCACCTCCGGTTCGGTTCCCTCGGGCGCTCCGGCCGGGACCGGCTTCGTGCGCTCCAGGTACGGGCCGTAGCGTCCCACGCGGACGATCACGGGGATGCCGTCGGCGTCATCGAAGAGGTGCAGGGAGTTCACCTTGCGGGCGTCGATCTGCTCCAGGTTGTCGCCGACCAGGTGCTTCAGCCCACCCAGCCGGGCAACGGTCTCCGCGGTGTTCTCGGACGCCTCGGAGTTGCCGAAGTAGAAGCCGCGCAACCAGTGCGACCGGTTCTCCTCGCCGCGGGCGATCTCGTCCAGCTCGTCCTCCATCGAGGACGTGAACTCGTAGTCCACCAGGGAGCCGAAGTTCTGCTCCAGCAGACCGACGACGGCGAAAGCCACCCAGCTGGGCACCAGTGCGGAGCCGCGTGAGACCACGTAGCCGCGCGCCTTGATCGTGTTGATGATCGAGGCGTAGGTCGACGGGCGCCCGATGCCGAGCTCCTCCATCGTCTTGACCAGCGATGCCTCGGTGAACCGTGCCGGCGGGTGCGTGGAGTGGCCGTCCGCGGTGACCTTCTCGGTCACCAGGTCATCGCCTTCGGCGAGGACAGGCAGCGCCTTCTCCGCATTGTCGGCGACGTTGCGTCCGTCGGCGGTCTGGGTGGTCTCCACGTAGGCCTTCAGGAAGCCGGGGAAGGTGATCGTCCGTCCGGTGGACTGGAAGTCGGTCTTCTCGCCGGAGGACGCGGTACCGGACACGGTGACCTTCATCGAGGTACCGCGTGCGTCGGCCATCTGGGAGGCGACGGTGCGCTGCCAGATCAGCTCGTAGAGCTTGAACTCCTCGGCGTCCAGCTGCCCGGCGAGCTTGCCGGGGGTCGCGAAGGTCTCGCCGGCCGGCCGGATCGCCTCGTGGGCCTCCTGCGAGTTCTTGACCTTGCGGGCGTACTGGCGCGGCGAGTCGTGGACGTAGGACGCCCCGTACAGCTCACGCGCCTGCTGGCGTGCGGCGTCGATACCGGACTTCGACAGCGTCGTGGAGTCGGTACGCATGTAGGTGATGTGGCCGTTCTCGTAGAGACGCTGCGCGATGCGCATCGTGCGCTCCGAGGTGTAGTGCAGTTTCCGGCCCGCCTCCTGCTGCAGTGTGGAAGTCATGAACGGCGGGTAGGGACGCCGCGTGTACGGCTTCTCCTCCACCTTCGAGACACTCATCTCGGCAGCGGTCAGCCCCTCGGCCAACGCTTCGGCGGTGGACTGGTTGACCACCGTGACGTTGGCCTGGGCCTTGCCGGTCTTCAGCTTCCCGTCGTCGCCGAAGTCGCGTCCCTGGGCCACCCGCCTACCGTCGACAGCCACCAGGGTGGCGTCGAAGGACGTGGGGTTGGGCGTGCCGGACGTGTCCTTATCTAATGCGGCTGCTGCGCTGGCGTCCAGCGTGGCGGTGAGGTCCCAGTAGTCGGCGGCGACGAATGCCATGCGCTCGCGTTCCCGTTCGACGATCACGCGGGTGGCCACGGACTGCACGCGCCCGGCCGACAGCCTGGGCATGACCTTCTTCCACAGCACCGGCGAGACCTCGTAGCCGTAGAGGCGGTCCAGCACACGGCGGGTCTCCTGGGCGTCGACCAGGTCGTTGTCGAGCTCGCGGGTGTTGGCCGCGGCGTCCTTGATGGCGGCCTCGGTGATCTCGTGGAAGACCATGCGGCGCACCGGCACCTTGGGCTTCAGGACCTCGAGCAGGTGCCAGGCGATGGCCTCGCCCTCACGGTCGGGGTCGGTGGCGAGCAGCAGTTCATCGCACTGCTTCAGCTTCGCCTTCAGGTCGGAGACCTTCTTCTTCTTGTCCGGGCTGACCACGTACAGGGCCTGGAAGTCCTCGTCGACGTTGACGCCGAGACGGGCCCAGGGCTCCTTCTTGTACTTCGCCGGGACGTCCGCCGCCCCGCGCGGGAGATCGCGGATGTGCCCCACGGAGGCGTCGACGATGTAGCGGTCGCCGAGATAGCGCTGGATCTTCTTCGCCTTGGTGGCGGACTCCACGATGACGAGTTTCTTCCCGTCACCGTTGACCGTATCCTGCGCTGCCATCGAGGGTTCTCCCACCTTCTCCTGTCGTTCCCGGTGTCTCCCGGACGCCATTCTGCGAACGGATCCCGGGCCCCACGGATGACCCCGGAATGCGCTGCAGAGGTTTCGAGGTGAGACCCTACACGTCACGGGGGCAACCGCGCGGCAACCCCCATCCCCCCGGGGGAGTCGTCGACGGGGACGTCCCTCCCGATCGCGTCCTACGCGTCGGCGACGGTGAAGCGCTCCCGGCGGTGCGCCGGGGTCTCCAGCTCATCCAGGGTCGCCTTGGCGAAGGTGCCGGTGGTCACCGAGGCCCCTGCAGGGTTGTCACCACCGAGGTTGTAGGACGCGGCGGGCTCGCCCGGGCCGATCTCGGGTGCCGGTGCGAGCATCACCCAGTCCACGTTCTCCGGCGACGCCTTGTACAGGTCGAGGATCTCGGAGAAGGACAGCGCCTCGGCCTTGAAGGCCTCCGGGAAATCGGGGGTGTCGACCAGGCGGGTCCCGTCCTCGGTGAGGGTCGCGCCGGCACCGCCGACGACGAAGAGCCGGGCGGACGCTGCGTCCGATGCCGCGTACGTCGGGATCAGCGCGGCGTGGGCGTCGATGATCGGCTGCACGGAGCTGCCGTCCCGGGGCCCGGGCACGGAGATGACGACGATGTCGGCGTCCTGTGCCTTGGCGACGACGTCGGACGCGTCGCCGACATCACCGGTGACGTAGGTGACGCCCTCGACCGCGTTCTTCGGCTGCTCACTGCGTGAGACGCCGGTGACGTCGTGGCCGCGGGCGACGGCCTCGCGGACGATGTCGCTGCCGACCATGCCGGTGGAGCCGTAGACGGTGATCCTGCTCATGGGATTCCTCCTGGAAGGTGTTTGTGTGCGCTTACCCTACCCAGCGTAACCTCGTCACTTCCTTTTGTAAAGTGGCTTCCTTAAAGACTTTGTCCAGCGTGCAGGTGGTGTTATTCTCGGGATATGAACACCACGCCGAGCACCGCAGAACCCGCCACCTGGAACCCCGCGGACCGGAACTGCCCCAGCCGTGCCCTGTTCGGCACCGTGGGTGACCGGTGGAACATGCTGATACTCCTGGCACTGGAGGACACCCCGCTGCGCAACCGCGACCTCCGGACACGGGTCGACGGTATCTCGGACCGTGTCCTGGCACAGCGGCTGAGCACCCTCACCGGGGACGGACTGGTCACCCGTACCGCATACCCGGAGATCCCGCCGCGCGTGGTCTACGAGCTCACCGACCTGGGGCGTTCCTCCCTGGCCCCGGTCCACGGGCTGTTCGACTGGACCGTGGGCCACATGGACGCCGTCGTCGCCCAGCGCGGCCCGCAGGAGGGTGCCGGCACCGTCGTCCCGTAGACACGCAGCCGCTCAACTGCCCCCAGGGTAAGCACTCCCCCCGACCGGCCAGGGCGCGGGATCGACCACGTGCCATGGGTCCGTGCCCGGTGACGGTGCACGAACAACGAAAACGCCGCCCCCACCGAATGAACGGTGGGGACGGCGCCTTCAGTGGTGCGTTGAGAAGGTCTGCTCCCTAGAGAGCGGTGACCTGCTGGGCCTGGGGACCCTTGGCACCCTCGCCGATCTCGAACTCGACCTGCTGGTTCTCCTCGAGGGTACGGAAGCCGTTGCCCTGGATCTCGGAGTAGTGGACGAAGACGTCAGCGCCACCATCGTTCGGTGCGATGAAGCCGTAGCCCTTTTCGGCGTTGAACCACTTGACGGTTCCCTGTGCCATGTTCTTTCCTTACTTACTTCTCGGTGATCGGCGCCCCGCCAACTCTTCACGGGAACACCGGGCCGATGCTGAGACCACCTGTGACAGGCGATCCGTTCGCATACAAACAACTCCCGCGAACGTTTTACCTACTGTCTGCGGGACGAACCGATCAATCAGCGAGCAAAGCGACGCACAGAAACTGCGACCGACATCCAGTGTTCCACGTTTGCCCGTGGAGCACCACACCAACGGAGCATTTCACCGGCAATCCTCAGATCACGCCCTCCGCAACCGCCGCGACCTGCGTTTCCTACACTGTTCACCATGAGTGATTCCTATGGTGCCGAACTCCTGGACGTGCTGCGCCCCACCTCCGGCACCGGCTCCGGCACCAGCACCGGAGCCAGCAACACCGACGTCCTGACGCACGTCCGTACCGAGGCCGCACGACCGTCCACGCCCGCCGCCTGGCCGGAATGGGTCAGCCCGCAGCTCCGTGACCACCTCATCGACAACGGCATCACCGAGCCCTGGTCCCACCAGACGGCCACCGCCCGGCACGCCTGGGAGGGGCGCGACGTCGTGGTCTCCACCGGTACCGCGTCCGGGAAGTCGCTGGGCTACCAACTGCCCGTCCTGTCCGCCCTGGACCGGGACAACGCCGCGTCCTGCCTGTACCTCTCCCCCACCAAAGCGCTGGCCCAGGACCAGCGCACCACGCTGGCGGCCCTGTGTTCGCAGGTCCCGGAACTGCGGAACATCATGGTCGCCACCTACGACGGGGACACCCCGCCCGAGGCGCGCCGGACCGTGCGGGACGAGGCACGCATCATCGTCAGCAACCCGGACATGGTGCACGCCTCGATGCTGGGGCAGTCGAAGCGCTGGTCACGTCTGCTGCGCAGCCTGCGGTTCATCGTCGTCGACGAGTGCCACGTCTACCGCGGGGTGTTCGGGGCGCACGTGTCCCTGGTGCTGCGCCGCCTGCTGCGACTGGCCACACGTGCCGGGGCGGCACCCACGGTCATCCTGGCCAGCGCCACCACTGCCGACCCCGCCGGGCATGCCGAACGCCTGACCGGGCGTCCCACCGTCGCCGTCACCGGGGACGCGTCGCCGCAGGGTGAGCGCACCATCGCCCTGTGGGAACCTGGGTTCATCGACGACCGCGTCGGCGAGCACGGCGCCCCGGTGAGACGTGCCGCCACCACCGAATCCGCCCAGATAATGGCCCGGCTCATCGGAGAAGGGGCGCGGACGCTGACGTTCGTACGCTCCCGGCGCGGTGCGGAGATCACCGCCCTGGCCTGCGCCGAGGGCCTGTCGACCCTGGGACGTCCGGACGATGCGGCGCGCATCGCGTCCTACCGCGCGGGCTACACCCCGGAGGCGCGCCGCGAGCTGGAGCGACGCCTGGACGACGGTGACCTGCTGGGACTGGCCGCGACCAGCGCCCTGGAGCTCGGCATCGACGTCGGCGGGCTGGATGCGGTGGTGTCCTGCGGGTTCCCGGGGACGGTGGCGAGCTTCCGCCAGCAGGCGGGACGCGCCGGACGCCGCGGGCAGGGATGCCTGGTGGTGATGGTCGCCGGCGACAACCCGCTGGACACCTACCTGGTGCACCACCCGGAGGCGTTGCTGGATAAGCCGGTGGAGGCGAGCGTCTTCGACCCGTCGAACCCGTACATCCTCGCCGGGCACCTGCTGTGCGCCGCCGCCGAATCACCCCTGACCGGCGAGGATGTCGATACGTTCGGCGGTCCCGTGGCCGAGCGCGTGGTGGCGTCGCTGCTCGGGGAGGGCTCACTGCGGAGGCGCCCCCGGGGCATCTTCTGCGACCTGGAGATCGCCCACGAGGTGCACGGGCGGGTCAACATCCGCGGTGGGGCCGGTGAGGAGGTCGTGATCGTGGACGCGGCGTCCGGCCGGGTCCTGGGGACGGTGGACGCCGCACGCGCGGTGAGCGAGGTCCACGACGGTGCGGTGTACGTCCACCAGGGTGAGAGCTTCCTGGTCGATGAACTGTCACTGGAGGATTCCGTGTCGCTGGTGCACCCCGAGACCCCGGAGTGGACGACCAGGGCCGAGCAGACCACCGATATCCGGGTCGAGAACGTGCGCCGGACCAGGGAGGTCGGCGGAACCGCGTCGGCACCGTCGGGGATCTGGCTGGCGGACCTCGACGTCGAGGTATCGCACCAGGTCACAGGCTACCAACGGCGGATGCCCGACGGGGAGGTGCTGGAAACCGTGCCCCTGGACGTGCCGGCGCAACGACTGAACACGCGTGCCGTGGCGTACACCGTGGACCCGGGGTCGTTGTTCGATCTGGGCCTCGAGGAACCGTTGTGGCCGGGCGCGCTGCACGCCGCCGAGCATGCGGCGATCGGTATGCTCCCCCTGCTGGCGACGTGCGACCGGTGGGACATCGGCGGGGTGTCGACGGTGCTCCACGTGGACACGGGGATGCCCACGGTCTTCGTCTACGACGGGTACACCGGCGGGGCCGGTTTCGCCGAGGCCGGGTTCGAGCGGTTCGGGGAATGGATGCGTATGACGGCCGAGGCCGTGGAATCGTGCGGGTGCGAGTCCGGCTGCCCGTCCTGTGTGCAGTCCCCGAAATGCGGGAACGGCAATGACCCGTTGTTCAAGCATGGTGCAGCGGTCCTGCTGCGGGCGTTGGCGGAGGCCGCGGGGCAGGAGCGCCGCTAAGGTTGGGGTGAGGGATCATTTTGCGTGATGATCCACCTGACTTTTCATGAGGAGAACCATGAGCCAGCTCAGCCCGACCATCCTCCGGCGGACTGCCGTCCCCCTCCTCGTGGCGGGCCTGGTCTGCGGCATCTGTGCCCCCGCCGCCGGCGCCGCCCCCGGAATCCCCACCGGCGTGCTGGACTCCGGGAGCCCGGCGCGCGCGGCCGGGCCGAACGACGAAAGCCCGAAGTGGTCGGGACTCGACGTCACCGCCGGAGTCGACCTGCCGGACCGGGTCGCGACGCCCGTGTCCGGTGTCCCGCTCGACCCAGCCGTTGGACTGGCGTCGGCGGGGACCCAGCAGCGCTTCGTCTACTCCACCAATGACCAGCACGGGAACATCGCAGCGTCCACCGCGGCAGTCTTCCTGCCGGACGGCGAGGCACCGGAGGGAGGGTGGCCGGTCCTGGCGTGGGCGCACGGCACCGTCGGGCTGGGCAACGACTGCACCCCGTCCGCCCTCCCCCGCAGCGACCGCGACGCCGGCTACCTGAACCACTGGCTCGACCGGGGCTACGCTGTCGTCGCCTCCGACTACGCGGGCATGGGTACGCCGGGTCTGATGAGCTACCTCAACGGGTCGGTCACCGCGGCGAACGTCATCGACTCCGTTGCCGCGGCGACGCAGCTCGACCCCGTCGGCGCCGACCTGTCCGAGCAGTGGGCGGTCATCGGCCAGTCCCAGGGCGGTGGCGCTGCCCTGCACGTCGCGCACGAGGCCACCGCACGCAGCAGGGACGCCGGTCTGGACTACCGCGGGGCCGTCGCCACCGGCGCGCCCGCGTACATCGAGGAGCTGGTCCTCACCGGATCACCGTCCTTCCCACCGGTTCCGCTGCCCACCGGGCTCAACGTGTACACCGCCTACATCCTCGCGGGGTTCCGCGAGGCGCACCCGGGCATCGACCTCAACTCAGTGCTGTCCGACGAGGGCCGCCGCATCGCCGACATGGCCGAGACCTCCTGCTACAGCGCGCTGGAGGACGCGGTCGACGGGGTGAACATGGCGAACGCCTTCACCGGGAGCATCCGCGACGTCCCCGGACTGGAACCCGCACTGCGCTCCTACATGGCCACCCCGACCGACGGCTACGACCGGCCGGTGTTCCTGGGACACGGCCTGCAGGACATGGACGTCCCGACCCCGATCGGGCTGATCCTGAACTCCGAGATATGGCTCAACCAGTTCGCCGGCTCGAACGAGCAGGTGGACGTGCACTGGTACGACGCGGACCACAGTGGGGCGATGCTCCGGTCGATGGCGGATTCGACGCCGTTCCTCGAATCCCTGTTCCGCTAGACAGCTTTCGGGATAGAGTAAGGGTCACCTTTCCGCCTGCCGACGTCCCGGGAGATGCCGTGCGCACCCGTCCTGCTCCGTCCCGTCCCGCGCGTGTTGCCGTCGCGGCGGTCCTCGCCGTGTCGATGGCCGCCGTCACCGCCGCAACCACCTCCGCACAGCCGGTCGTCCCGGGCAGCCCGATGCCTGACCCGGTGCCGAACATGACGGCACCGAACTGGTCCGGCCTGGATGTACGCGATCCCCTGAGCCTCACCGGCGACCTCGCCCTGCCGGACGCGGCCGGCGTCGCCATGCATGAGGTCCCGCTGGACGAACCGATGCACATGCCGGACGCCTCGGCCCACCAGCGCTTCGTGTACTCCACCATTGACCAGCACGGGGACATCGCCGCATCCACCGCCGCGGTGTACCTGCCGAAAGGTGCGACGCCGGAGGGTGGGTGGCCGGTGGTGGCATGGGCCCACGGCACCGTCGGTGTCGGGGACGACTGCACACCCTCCGCCGGACACCGTAATGACGCCGACTACCTCAACCACTGGCTCACCCGGGGCTACGCCGTGGTCGCCGCGGACTACACGGGACTGGGGACACCGGGGTTGATGTCCTACTTCAACGGCGAGACCACCGCCACCAGCGTGGTGGACGCGGTAGTGGCCGCCCACGGCCTGGATTCCACGGCCGACCAGCTGGCGGACAGGTGGGCGGTGGTCGGGCAGTCACAGGGTGGTGGCGCCGCGCTGCACATAGCCCACGGCGCGGCAGGACGCAGCGGGGAATCAGGGCTGGACTACCGGGGAGCCGTGGCGACCGGGGCGCCAGCGTACATCGAGGAACTGGCGTTGGCGTCGGGGCCGACCTTCCCTCCGGCTCCGCTGGGCGGCAGCATCAACGCCTACCTGGCGTACACCCTGGCCGGCTTCCGGGAGGCGCATCCGGGGATCGACGTGGATTCCGCACTCACGGACGAGGGGCGACGGATCGCCGACGCAGCGGAAACGTCCTGCCTGCGGGAGCTTCGTCAGGCGTTGAATCCGGTGAACATCGCTTCGGCGTTCAGCCGGCCCCTGTCGGACGTGCCCGGACTGGAGGCGGCGTTGCGCTCCTACATGGCCACCCCGACCGACGGCTACGACCGGCCGGTGTTCCTGGGGCACGGGTTGCTGGACCTGGACGTGCCGGGCCCGATCGGGATGGTGCTGAACTCGGAAATGTGGATCCGCCAGTTCACCGGGTCGAACGAGCAGGTGGAGGTCCACTGGTACCCGGAGAACCACGGCGACACGTTGTGGGCGGCACTGAAGCACTCCGAGCCGTTCCTTCGCCGGATCCTCGCGTGACCAGTGGGATCAGATTACTGCACGGACACGAAGGCGTTGTCCGACATCATCCCCGGAGACACCGCCAGGACGCCCTCGGCGGCACTGTCGGCAGGAACTGTCAGCACCACGTTTCCCGAGGTCTCCCCTCCCTGGTACACGTCGGACAGGGTGTCGAGGGAATCCGGGGCCACAGCCAGTGTGTCCCCGTCGCTGGAGGAGATCGAGTTTCCGTCGGCGGTGACGTACTCGATGGTCGCCCACGTCATCTCGCCGTCATCCGAGTCGCCGATGTAGGCGACTGTCGCGTTGACCAGGATGTAGGTCATTCCCTCCGGCGCGGGCTGGTTGAACTGATTCGCTCCCGCGACAGCGTCGGCCGCGTCCAGGTCAACGCTGTTGATCGTGACCGACCAGTCGTCGTCCGAGACGGTGCTGCCCAACGGGAAGGGGTCCGACCGCGAGCCCTCCCCGTCGCCACCACCGCCGTTGTCCGACACCGAGACATCGGACCCGGAGAAAGCGTCGTCGATGGCGTCATCGACGACGGTGAAGAAGACGAACACCCCGACGAGGACGCCGACGATAGAGATGATCAGCCCGGCGAAGCCGAAGCCCTGCTTCTTCCCCCTCTGGAACAGCGAGACGAGTGAAAGGAGGAAAGCGATCGGGAGAAGGACCCACCCGATAATGAGAGCACCCGGGATGCAGGCGAAGACGAAGCCGATGATGGCGATGACCATCGCCACGAGTCCGAGGGTGTTCTTCTCCTTTGCAGGAGGTCCTGCCTCGTATCCCGTGGGCATCATCGGTGCTTGCTGGGGCATACCCGGATTGGGCGGGGGGGAGTGGCTCATAGTCGGTACCCGGGCGCATGGGCCCGGGTTGTCCTTTCAGTTCAGTGTCCGAGGAAGAGTCGGCACTGCATGGAGAGCTACGGCACCGTGAAAAAGATGTGTACCCGCTGACAGTACAATCATCTTTGAATCAAAAACAAGTCAGTCTGTCATGCCCCCGGACCAGCCGACGCTTCGCGGGATTGACCAGCGACGACAACGGTTACCATCACCCCCAGTTCCCCGCCGGTTCCGTACGGCATGCGGTCACCGGAAACCTGAGCGCACTCCGTGAGTTCCGCGCCGTTGTCCGACGCCACCGAGTCCGCGACCCGGCAGGCGGAATCGATGCCGGAGGTCTGCATCACCACCGCCGCGGACAGGGCGGTCAGGTCAGCGGCAGCCACGGCACGGTGACCGTTGACCACACCCGTCACGCCGTGGACGATAACCAGTGACAGCGCCACCATCCCCAGAATCACCGCCGCGCCAACGACCGTCGCCGAACCACGGTCGTTAAGTACACAGTCGTCGAGAACACGGTGCCCAGGGTTCCAGGGGTCAGTGCACGGCAGGACGTCACGACGGTTCACTGACGATCACCGCCGATGCCGATATGTCGAGGAGCGTCCCGGGGACGGTGACGGTCACCCTCAACAGTGTCTGACCACCATTTTCCGTGGGATCGGTCGGCCCTGCCCCCTGCACCGTCACACGTGCGTCCGGGTCAGATTCCGCGATGACGCCCGCGGCCGCCCGGGCCGCGGCACCGTTGTCCAGTGCTGCGGCCCGGGCGGCATCCCTCGCCATTCCGACGGCACCCAGGTACGTCGCCAGGGCAATCACGCCGGCGACCACCAGGCCAATCACCGCGGTGAGGGCGGTGAACACCATCGCCGCCTCCACGGTCACGTACCCGTCATCGCCGAGCCGGTGCCGGGATCCGCGCCACGATCTGTGCCCTGGACTACTCCGTATCGAGCGCACGCTGGAAGATCGATGTCAGAGCGGATTCCACCGCATCGGACGTGACCACGAGGTACAGCAGCGCGCCCAGTGCAGCAGCGGCGACGCAGCCGAGCGCGTA
>NZ_JBQEDF010000020.1:0-47525 GCF_052107835.1 Corynebacterium sp. | reverse complement strand
CGATTAAGCAGATCCGCTACCCGTGAGGGTGTTGCGACGACCGCTAGAATCCGCCGCGAAGATTCACCTTGACGGTGCAACGCCCTGACCTGCAGGTATCACATCGTGGGAATCGGCGGGGGTGTGAAAGTGTCTCGGTGCCCGGGGGAGACCGCCCGGGTGCGGCGGGTGCTGACTACCCCTTCAGCGACTCCACCGGGGTGAAGCGCTCACCGTAGACCGCAGTCAGCTCCTCGGCGCGGGCCACGAAACCGGCCTGGCCGGCGACCGGGTAGTCCTCACCGGCACCGTCCGGCAGCGCCGCGGCGGAAGGACGGGCGTAGTTGGTGATGAACTGGCGGGTGCCGCCGGTCCACGCCGGGTAGCCGATGCCCAGGATGGAACCGATGTTGGCGTCCGCGTCCGAGGTCAGCACGCCCTCGTCCACGCAGCGCTGGGTCTCCAGGGCCTCGATGAACAGCATCCGCTCGATGAGGTCGTTCAGAGACGGTCCGGCGAGCCCACCGGTGCCGGCGGAGTCCAGGTCGCCACCGGCCGTGGCAGCCTCACCGTCGGGAACAACCACCGGGGTGATGCCGAGCTTCTCGGCGACCTCACCGCGCAGGCCGGACCACAGTCCGGCACGGCGGCCGTTCTCGTCGTACTCGTAGAAGCCCTTGCCCTCGAGCTTGCCGGGGCGCTCCACCACGTCGAGCATCAGGTCGACCAGGGCATTCACCCCGCCGTCGTCGACGGACACACCGGCGGCCTCCGCGGCTGCGGCGTTCTCCGCGCCGATCTTGCGGGCGAGCTTCAGGTTCAGCTCGTCCTGCAGCTGCAGCTGCGGTGCGGGGTAACCGGCCTGGCGTCCCGCGGACTCGATTACGGCCGGGTCCACACCCTCGACCAGCATGCGCATCGCCTCGTTGAGCACGGTGCCGATGACCCGGGAGGTGTAGAAGCCGCGGGAATCGTTGACCACGATCGGGGTTTTGCGGATCTGGCGGGCGAAGTCCAGTGCCTTGGCCAGGGTCTCCGGGGCGGTCTTCTCGCCGGAGATGATCTCGATCAGCGGCATCTTGTCCACGGGGGAGAAGAAGTGCAGGCCGATGAAGTCGTTCTCGCGCTCGACGCCCTCGGCCAGGCCGGTGATCGGCAGGGTCGAGGTGTTGGAGCCCAGGACGGCGGTGCCGGGGACGGCGGCCTCGATCTCGGCGAAGACCTTGTGCTTGAGCTCGGTGTTCTCGAAGACGGCCTCGATGACCAGGTCAACGTCCGCCAGGTCGGCGTAGTCGGCGGAGGGGGTGATACGGGACAGCAGTGCCGCGGACTTCTCCTCGGTGGTCTTCCCGCGCTTCAGCGCCTTGGCCTCGAGTCCCTCGGAGTAGGCCTTGCCCTTGGCGGCGTTCTCCTCGGAGATGTCCTTCAGGACGACCTCGATGCCGGACTTCGCCGCCACGTAGGCGATGCCCGCGCCCATCATGCCGGCGCCGATGACACCGATCTTCTGGAACTCCGTTTCGGGGAACGGGGTGCCGTCCTCCTGCACCGGACGCGAACCGCCGCCGTTGCAGTGGTTCAGGTCGAAGAAGAAGGCCTGCATCATGTTCGTCGACGTCGGGCCGGTGACCAGGGAGACGAACCAGCGGGTCTCGATGGCGGTGGCGTCCTCGAAGCGCTTGAGCTGCGCGCCCTCGACCGCGGCGGCGAGGATCGCCTGCGGTGCGAGCATCGGCGCGCCCTTGATCTGCTTGGTGACGTTCGCGGGGAAGCTCGGGAGCATCGCGGCGAGTGCCGGGGTGGACGGCGAGCCGCCGGGGATCTTGTACCCCTTACGGTCCCACGGCTGGGACGGCTCCGGCTCCGAGGCGATCCAGGCCCTCGCGGCGTCCAGGAGCTGGTCGGCGGGGACGACCTCGTCGACCAGGCCGACCTCCCTGGCGGCCTCGGCGCTGAACTGCTTTCCGGTGGTCAGGACCTTGGTCAGGCCGTCGGACAGGCCCAGCAGCCGCGTCACGCGGGCCACGCCGCCGCCACCGGGCAGCAGTCCGAGGGTGACCTCGGGCAGGCCGACCTTCAGCCCCTTGGCGTCGGACGCGATGCGGTGGTGGGTGGCCAGGGCGACCTCGAGGCCACCGCCGAGGGCGGTGCCGTTCAGCGCGGTGACGACCGGGACCCCGAGCGTCTCGATGGTGCGCATCGCGGCCTTCATACCGTTGATCTGCTCACCCAGGGCCTCCGCGTCGGCGGGGGTTGCCCTGATCATCTGCTTGATGTCGCCGCCGGCGAAGAAGGTCTTCTTGGCGGAGGTGACGATGACGCCCTTGACGTCCCCGGCTTCCACGCCCTCGGAGAGCTTCCCGGCGGTCTCCTTGACGGAGGCGCGGAAGGCGTCGTTCATGGTGTTGACCGGGGCGCCCGGGTCGTCGATGGTGAGGGTGACCACGCCGTTGCCGTCGGCCTCCCAGGCGATGATGTTGTCAGTCTGAGTCATGGTGGGTCTCCTTCTAGACGCGCTCGATGATGGTGGCGACGCCCATACCGGCGGCGACACAGAGGGTGATCAGGGCGTAGCGGCCACCTGTGCGGTGCAGCTCGTCGATGGCGGTGCCGGTGATCATGGCACCGGTGGCGCCCAGCGGGTGGCCCATGGCGATCGCGCCGCCGTTGATGTTGAGCTTCTCGTCCGGGATGTCCAGTTCACGCTGCGCGCGCAGGACGACCGACGAGAACGCCTCGTTGATCTCCCAGACGTCGATGTCCTCGGGGGTGAGACCGGCCTGGTCCAGTGCGGCGCGGGCGGCGGGGGCGGGGGCGGTGAGCATGATCGTCGGCTCGACACCGGTCGTCGCGGCGGCGACGACACGGGCGCGCGGGGTCAGCCCGTTCTTCTCGCCGGCGCCCTCGGAGCCGATGAGGAGCAGGGAGGCACCGTCGACGATGCCGGAGGAGTTCCCGCCGTGGTGCAGGTGGTTGATCTGCTCCAGCTGCGGGTATTTGGTGAGTGCGACGGCGTCGAAACCTCCCTGGTCACCGACGGCGGCGAAGGCCGGGCGCAGGCCGGAGAGCTTCTCCACGGTGGTGCCGGGACGGATCGTCTCATCGCGGTCCAGGACGGTCACACCGTTACGGTCCTTGACGGCGACGACGGAGTTGGCGAAGCGGTCCTCGTCCCAGGCCTTCGTGGCGCGCTCGTGGGAACGGGCGGCGTAGGCGTCTAGGTCCTCGCGGGTCACGCCGTCGAGTGAGGCGATGAGGTCGGCGGAGATGCCCTGCGGGACGAAATCGTTGGCGAAGGACGTCTCGGGGTCCAGGGCCAGCGCTCCGCCGTCCGACCCCATCGGGACGCGTGACATGGACTCGACGCCGCCGGCCAGGACGAGGTCGTCCCAGCCGGAGCGGATCTTCATCGCGCCGATGTTCAGCGCGGTCAGTCCCGAGGCGCAGTAGCGGTTGAGCTGCACGCCGGTGGCGGAGTAGGGGAGGCCGGCGTTGAGGGCGGCGGTGCGGGCGATGTCCATGCCCTGGTCGCCGAGCGGGGTGACGACACCGGTGATGATGTCGCCGACGGCGGCCGGGTCCAGCCCGGGGTTGCGCTCCAGGGTCTCGGTGATCAGGCCGGTGAGCAGGTCGACGGGTTTGACGGTGTGGAGGCTGCCGCCGGGCTTGCCCTTGCCGCGGGGGGTTCGTACGGCCTCGTAGATGAAGGCCTCGGGGATGCTGGTGTCAGTCACGGGTGTTCCTCACTTGTCTCGCTTGGTCGTGCGACGACATCGGTACGTAACATGTGTCGCCGATCACTATATCTGTAGCCACATCCCCGGGTGTCAATTGCGGGTTTGTCGCGGGCCCACCGGGCTAAATGGTGCGCGATCGGGGGTGGCCTCGCGCGCGTGTGCGCGCAACCGCCCTCCCATCGAATGTACGCGTCGGCTGAGTGACGCCAGTCACGGCCGTCCCCCGCCCCCGGTCCCCGTGCCTAACCCCTCAGTGCCGCGAGGAAGATGCCGGGCAGTTTCAGCCACCCGGGGGCGCCGGCGAACGCGGACAGGCGCCGTCCGATGACCGCCGACATGCGGTTCGTCACGAACCAGGGCGGTTTCGGGCTGAGGGCGAACTCCCCGTTGGCCAGTGACCGCGGCACGGGGCGGAATGCGCCGCGGACCACGGTCCGTTCGGTGTGGTCCAGCAGGAGGGCGTTGTGGACGATGCCGAGGCCGCTCTGGGCGTCCTGCAGGGTGTGGCCGGGGAACGCGCCCCAGGTCGCGCGCGGGGTCAGGTAGCCGACGCCGGTCCAGGCGTTGATCGCGATCGTGCCGTAGCGCAGCTCGGTGATGGCCCGCTCGAAGCCCTCGCCCAGTTCCTTGGCGGTGTCGGGGTGGACCACGATGTTCGCGCCGAGGGTGCCGCCCAGCTCCTCGTTGGAGAACCTGACGGCATTGTCCACGAACTCCTGGCCCGTCCCGGGCAGGTAGTTGATGGCGAAGACCGGGGCGAAGTACTCCTCGGCCAGGGTGGCGTCCCCGGGCGAGGCGAGCCCGTCGAGCAGGACACGTGCCCCGTTCTCCCCCATGCGCTCGGCACCGGGATGGCGTTCGACCGCCAGCTCGCACCGGGCGTCGCTGCCGGGGTAGTACGGGGAACGTGGTTCGGCCGCGGCGTAGGCCCGCCGGACCGCGGCGATGAACTCGTCCTTCTGGTCCCAGTCGTCGCTGACCACCAGGACCTGGGCGGCGATGCAGTTGTAGCCGTTGTTGTGGAGACGCTGCGTGACCACGTTCTCCGCCTGGAATTCCAGGTCCTTCTCCGACCAGCGGCCCGGGACGACGATGCAGGGGGACACGCCACCGAGCTCGCTGGAGATCGGCTTGTCCAGGAGGACCTCACCGCGCTCCCTGCGCTGGCGTCCCTCCTCGCCGGGCCCGAAGACGATGTTGTCGTGTGAGTGGACGCTGCCGGTGATGTGGACGTGGTCGATTCCCTCGTGGGAGACGACATCCGCACCGATGTCGGCACCACCGGTGATGATCCGGATCAGGCCCCGCTCGATGAAGACCGCGAAGATCTTCTCGAGCACGGGGAGCAGCGGATCGGTGATCGGGTTGAGCTTGAGCAGCACGACGCGGTTGAAGGCGAAGAGTTCGTACAGGGTGTCCAGCGGTGGGATGGAGAAGATGTTCCCCGCGCCGAGGACCACACCGATGCCGTTGGTCTCATGCGGGGTGAGCTGCCCGAGTCCGGCGGACCGGCGCATCTCGTTGGCGGTGGTTCCCGGGGTGGACCACACCTCCGCGGTGAAGCCGTTGAGTAGCAGCGTGTAGTAGAAGTCCGCCGGCAGGACCTTCACGGCCACGCGGTTGCCGGGAGCGTCCTCAACGCGGTAGCCGTTCAGGGGGCTGTTGCCCTCGGCGAGGGACCCCATGGTCTTCCCCAGGGCCTCGACGGCGGCGGCCAGCGCGTACGGGCCGCTCATCCATTCCTCACCCACCAGCGGCGAGTCGGCGGGGAGCTGCTTGATCTCCGCCGCTGCGTCGATCCACTCCTGGGAGTGCTCCTGCAGGGCATCCCCCAGGTCGGCCAGCAGCGACTGGCGGTCCTCGAGGCTGAGGGAGGCCCAGGTGCGTTCGCCCTCCCGGAGTTCGGAGACGGTGTCGTCGAGACCGGCCTGTGTCGTGGTCATGTCTGCTCCTAAAGGCATTGAGGACGTGGTCCAACTGTAACGGTCATCACAGTTCGATTTCAAAGGTTTCGTACACCGGCCCGGGCCTCACCGTTTGCGCAGGACCAGTACCAGGTTCGACACCGCAAGTTCGCGGAGGCCCGGGATGTCCACCATCCACCACGCCCACCACGGGTGGTAGCGGGGGAAGGCGGCGAGGAGGTCGGCGTCCGCCCGGTGCGCGTACTGCAGCCCATCGGCGCAGGAGACGTCGAAGAGGCTCTCACCCCACCGGTTCTTCGGCGGGTGGCCGTGCTCCCTTTCGTAACGACGGGCCGCGAATTCCCCACCCACGTAGTGCTGCCACAGCCCGGTCTCGTGCCCGCCGAACGGTCCCAGCCAGCAGGTGTAGGAGTAGATCACCAGCCCGCCGGGCTTGGTGACCCGCAGCATCTCGTCCGCCATGCGCCACGGGTCGCTGACGTGCTCGGCGACGTTGGAGGAGTAGGTGATGTCGACGACCCCGTCGGCGAACGGCAGGTCCATGCCCGATCCACGGACCGAGGACTGCAGTCTGATACCCGCGGCCGCCATCTCGCCGACGTCCGGCTCGCAGGTCACGTAGTCGTCCTCGGCGACGCCGGCGGCGGCGAAGGCACGTCCGAAATAGCCGGGACCGCCGCCGACGTCGAGGATGCGGCGTCCCGCCAGGTCCCCGCCGGACGCCCCCTCCCACAGGTCGGCGATGAGGTCCACGGTGTCTTCGGCGAGGTGCCCGTAGAACCGGTCGGGGTCGGTCTGCTCGAAGCGGAAATCGCCGAGCAGTCCGAGGGAGCGCCGCAGGGTGGCGCGTTGGCGCAGCGGATGCAGCGTGGGGGACGTGGCGGGATTCATCATCGTGGGGTTGATGATACGAGATCCCCGACGAACCCGGCGACGACCCGGTTCTGCAGTTCCTCTGCAGCCCCGTCGCGGACAGGCGAGGATAGGACGCGATGCTTATGCTCCGATAACAGCTCGCTGCTGCTGACACCCCTGAGGACCTCCCCATGCGCCGTACACACCGTTTCCCCCGGTCAATTCTCGCCCTTCCCCTCGCTGTCGCGATCACGGTGCCGGTCATCGTGCCCGTCACTGTGGCGCCCGCCGGGGCGCAGGACCTGCCCGGTTCCGGGACTGGCTCCACCATCGACCGCATCTACCCCAACCCGGACCACCGCACACAACAGGCGCCCCGGGAGATCACCGAACAGGACCTGCCGGGACTGCCCGACGGAGTCTCCGTGGACCGCGTGGAATGGATGGCCGACCGCCTGGTCAACGTCTACATCAACTCCGCGGCGATGCCGGGGGAGCCGGTGAAGGTGCAGATCCTCCTGGCCCGCGACTGGTACCGCGAGCCGGAGAAGACCTTCCCCTCGGTGTGGGCCATGGACGGGTTGCGCACGGGAATGGAGGAGAACGGCTGGTTGACACTGACGGATGCCCAGGCGTTCTACGCGGACAAGAACGTCAACGTGGTCATGCCCGTCGGCGGCCCGTCCTCGTTCTACACGGACTGGGTCAACGATCCGGAGGACGGTGTGCCCTACCAGTGGGAGACCTTCCTGACCCGGGAGGTCGCAGCGGTGCTGGAGCAGGGGTGGCGGACGAATGACCGGCGGGCGATCGTCGGCCTGTCGATGGGCGCGACGGGGGCGGCGAACATCGCGCAGCGCAACCCCGAACTCTTCGACTTCCTGGGCAGCTTCTCCGGCTACCTGGACACCTCCTCCCCGGGGATGCCGCAGGCGATCAACTTCTCCGTCGGTGAGGGCGCGCCGGGGTACTCGGCGACGGACATGTGGGGGCCGTACTACTCGCAGGGCTGGCGCGACCACGACCCGAAGCTGCACGTGGAGAACCTGCGTGACATGTCGGTCTACGTGTCCTCCGGCAACGGCAACGCCGGCTCGCATGACACGGTCGGTTCGCTGCCGGGCTTCCCGGATGACCCGGCGGCGTGGGGGTTGGAGGCCCTGGCCCGGATGACCTCGCAGACCTTCGTGAACGCCGCGGAGTCCAAGGGTGTGGACGTGATCACGAAATGGCGTCCCAACGGCACGCACCGCTGGGAGTACTGGGACTACGAGATGCGTTCGGCGTGGCCGTACATGGCGGAGGCGCTCGGGCTGGAGGAGTCGGACGAGGCGGTCGAATGCGAGGCGTCCGGCGCGTTCGCGGATGCGGTGGAGGGCTACCAGGAGGATATCGACTATGACCTGGGCGACTGCATCAGTGAGGAGTACGACGGTCCGGACGGCGGCACCATCCAGGAGTTCCAGCGCGGGACGCTGTACCTCGCCGGCGGTGCGTCCGGGGCCGTGGGTGCGTGGGGACGCACCGGTGGTCACTACACCCAGCTCGGCGGCCCGGAGTCCTGGCTGGGGTACCCGGTGACCCCGGACTCGTCGGCGAAGGACGACGGACGCTGGGCCCGCTTCGAGAACGGCTACGTGTACCAGGTGCCGGGTGGTATCGCTGAGCCGGCCGACGGCTATGTCACGGTGCGGAACGACATCGCCGAGGAGTGGGGGACGACGGACTGGGAGTACGGCCCGCTGGGTTACCCCGTCTCCGAGGAGGAGGACGGGAAGCAGGCCTTCGAGGGTGGCACGGTCAGCAGGGACGCCGAGGGCAATGTGACGGTCGAGCTGGACGAGTGATCGGGCGTCAGGCGCCGCGGGAGATCCCTGGTACCGCGAAAAGCCGGGCAAGATCTGTCACCTCAGGACACTCCAACCGGCAGATCTTGCCCGAGTTCTCGCAGTGGGTTGTGGCAACTGGCAAGCACTGCTCACGTCCCTTCCCCGAACCACCGCAGCCTGGTAAGTTCAGACATCACATCACCACGGCCTAAGGGGGCACCGATGTCCATCACTCAGGAAGACCGAGCAGCCGCCGAAGCACGCATCCGTGAACGGCTCCGCGCCGATGGCTGGCCGGACCCGCAGACCGAAGAGGAGCTGTGCTACGCGGCACTGGCACACCGTGTGGTTACACAATCTCCTCCGGCACCTGGGCTGACTGAAGAAGCAGCCATGCGGATAGCCATTGAGGAGACCAAGCTCTCCCGCGCGGAGCGGGATTCTTCACGGTCCGCCTGAGCTCAACATCAACGGGGGTCAAGGGGGACCATCATCAGATTCATTATCGACGTCAATGTCATCATCTCAGCACTCATGTTCAAGGGCAGCGTGCCTGATGCCGTCCTTCAACGTTCACATGAGCATCTACTGTTCAACGACGGGCTAATCAATGAGCTGTACGACGTCGGGTTACGCCCGAAGTTCCGGAAGTACTTCCCCGAATCCGAACTCATGAAGAAGCAGACCGCATCATAGGAACTGGGACAATAGCCCCGAACCGCCCGCGCCATCTCATACCCCGCGTCTGCCGTGATCCTAAGGACGACTACCTCTTCGCACTCTATGAGGACGGGAACGCAGACCTACTGGTCAGTGGAGACAAGGGTGTCCTGACAGTTGAGGTAAATGGCGTGACCGTCGTATCGCCAGGGGAGGCGCTGAGAATCCTCACCACAGACTGAGCCCGAGGGGCGTTCGCCGTGACTTCCACAGCGTGTTGACGGATGACGATTCCCGACCAAACGTGCAATCCGATGCGGTCCCACGCGGTAAACTGGAGGCCGTCATGAAGGTTCTTCTGCTGTGCTGGCGCGACTCCGGCCATCCCGAAGGCGGCGGCAGCGAGGTCTACCTCGAACGCATCGCCGGGCACCTGGCACGCCAGGGGCACCAGGTCACTTTCCGGACTGCGCGCTACCCGGCGTCCGCCCCACACGAGCAGCGGGGCGGCGTGTCCTACGTCCGTGGCGGTGGGAACCTCACCGTGTACCCGCGCGCCTGGTGGCACATGCTGCGCACCCGGATCTTCCCCTCACTGGCGGGGGAACGTCCGGACGTCATCGTGGACACGCAGAACGGTGTGCCGTTCTTCGCGCGGGTCTTCGGCGGTGCATTAGGCGGGGCACCCACCGTCCTGCTCACACACCACTGCCACCGTGAACAATGGCCGGTCGCCGGCCCCGTCCTGTCCCGGATCGGCTGGTTCATTGAATCCCGGCTCTCGCCGTGGCTGCACCGGAACACCCCGTACGTGACCGTGTCCGAGCCCAGTGCCGGGGAACTCGTGGACCTCGGGGTGGCCCGCGACCGCATCCGCGTGATCCGCAACGGGGTGGACGTGCCTGATGACCTGGAGGACGCGACGGTGAACCCTCCCTCCGGACGCTTCCACCTGGCCACACTGTCGCGTCTGGTGCCCCACAAGCAGATCGAGCACGCGCTGGACGCCCTGGCTGCCGTCCTGCCGAACCACCCGGAAACCTACCTGGACGTCATCGGTGACGGCTGGTGGGCCGACAAGCTGCGCCAGCATGCCGATGACCTGGGGGTTTCCGGTCACGTCATCTTCCACGGGCATGTCTCCGAACAGGTCAAGCACCTGCTGCTGGCGCGGGCGGACCTGCACATCCTGCCCAGCCGCAAGGAGGGCTGGGGTCTGGCGGTCATCGAGGCCGGACTGCACGGGGTGCCAACACTCGGCTACCACACGTCCGCTGGCCTGCGCGACAGCGTGATCGACGGGTCCACCGGGGTGCTCGTGGGCTCCGAGGGCGGGCTGATCAATGCCCTCGAGCAGCTGCTGGACGACTCCGACCGGCTCGCTGAACTGGGGCGGAACGCCCGGCGCCGGGCAGGGACGTTCTCCTGGGGACGCACCGGCGCGGCGTGGGAGGAACTGCTCACCGACCTCGTCCGGCCGCGCAGGTGAGCATCTTACCGCACCCCATAGAGTCGCCAGGAGTCGTCGGCACCGTCCTGCCACAGCGGATCGTGGGACTCCAGGGCCTCCGGAACATCCTCGATGCCGTCACTGTCCGAGGGTTGGGTGACCACCAGGTCGATCCCGTTCCCGGCGAGCGGGTCTTCGCCGGCGGCCAGCGCGTTGAGCAGCCGCACCGTATCCGGGTCGCCGTCCACCAGGTGCCCGTCGACGATCAGGTAGCCGGGGTCCACCGGCGCGCCCGGCAGCATCTTCAGCAGCGGGTCGAGAACAGGACGGTCCTCCACCATCCGGTAGTTCCCCGGCGGCCACAGCAGGATGCGCGGCTCACGCCCGTGCTCCCCGGCCCACTTCCCCACCTGCTCCGGGACCCGGTCGTAGCTGTCGTCCAGGGCGACCGGGGCCAGGTCGGACACATCGCGGGGTAGGGCGGGAACGGACACCCACACCAGGGCCAGTGCGCCCATCACACCGACCGTCCCGAGCCGGGCGCGGCGTCCGGCGCTTGACCTGCCGGACACCGCCCCGGGGAGCTGCGCCAGCAGCACCACCAGTCCGGGCAACGCCAGGACCACGAACTTCTGGGTGTCGCGGATCAGACCAGCACCGGGGAGGTTCTCCACCAGCCAGCCGGTGACCGACAGCCCCGCACCGGTGGCCATGAGTGCGGGAACAACAACGGCGCAGGCGGCGAGCCATACCAGGGGAGTGCCGCGCAGTTGGCGACGCATCAGCAGGACAACCGCTACCCCCACCGCCATCAGGGCCAGCACAACCCCCGCAAGTGTGCTGACCGGTGCGAATGCGTCCCGCGAGCCGGGGACAGCGTCCGCGTTCCAGATCCCGCCGAGGCCGGCCAGCGCTCCGAGGGTGCCCACCCACGGTTCGGCGCGTGCGGCGAAGAGTCCGGCGCCCGCGGCGTCCGACAGGGTGGCGGACGCACCGGCGTTGACCAGGGTCGGAACCACCCACGGCAGGCTCAGGACCATTCCCCCGACCGTCACCGCCAGGGCCCGGGGGCCCGGCCGGGAAGACATGCAGGACGCCACCAGTGCCGTCACCACCGCCAGGATCAGGCCGGTCGGGGTCAGCGCGCAGACCAGGAGCAACGGAATGAGGAACAGGAGGCGGCGTCCGGCGAACGTGCCTGCCACCAGGGCAACCGCGGGGAGCAGGAATCCCGCCAGCACCACCGACCAGTGCCCCTGCAGCAGCCGCTCGGCGGTGAAGGGGTTCCACAGTGTGACCGCCGCGGCGAGCGCCGGGACCAGGAACCGTCCGGTGGCGCCCACCGTACGGGCCAGCGCCCCGGCGCCGAGCCCCCCCACGTATCCGCCGGCCAGCATCAGCACGCTGACGACCACCGGTGGGGGGATCACCGGGGACAGCCAGGCCAGGATGGTGTCCTGCGGCATGGCGCGGGGGAGACCGTCCGCCCCGGTCGCCGGGTCGTTGAGCGCCATGGTGTGTGGGACGGCCATGTCGCGCAGCACCAGGGACACGGCACCGTCGCCCGGGGTCAGGGAGGTGACCAGGGTGACCACGAACGGCCACAGCACCGCACCGGTGAGGACCAGGCACCACAGGTGGAACAGGGGGCGGGGCCACCGTGCCGCCCCTGCCGTCTCGTTCACCTGTCTGGTCATCACCTCATCATAACGAAAGCCCTGACCTGCGACGATGAGTGCTCATCGCCGTGGGGTCACTCCCGGTGCCTACCCTGCGAGCGCATCAGGATGACGCCGATGACCAGCAGGATCACGCCGATGATCCCGGCACCCCACGGCACGATGGTCCCCATCGTGGTGATCAGCCCGAGCGCATCCTTCGCGCGGGTCATCTGGTTCTCGTGGGTCTCGTCGTTGAACTCACCCGGGTAGTAGATGGCTGTCCGCGTCGGGTCCTCCAGCTCCGCCTCGCGGTTCTCCGGCTCGGCGATCTCCGCGGCCTCCGCGTCGTCGCGGGCGTAGTACATCCACACCTCTTCGGCACCGTGGACGATCACGCCGGTGTCCGGCTGGACGCGCAGCACACGGTTGACCGTGTAGTAGCGGCTCATCTCCACATCGGGGCCCAGATCCGCGTCGGAGGCGTCGCCATCTTCTCCCTCGTCGTCGTTTCCGGCGCCCTCCTCGTCATCCTCGTTGGTGGCGTCGTCACCGTCCTCCGGGTCCCAGCCGTCGACCTCGTCGGGGGTCAGGCCCCACTTCGCTGCGGGGAAGGACAGCTTCAGGGAATTGAGGGAGTTCTGGTCGGCGGCGCTGATCTCACCGTCACCCTCCAGCATGGACTTGACGTTCGGGTACATCTCCGACGGGCCCACCTCCTGCTCGAAGCGGTAGACGGTCTCGCCGTCCATCTCCTCCTCCTCGACGAAGTCGATGTCGTTGGTCTCCATCAGACGGTGGTCGTAGAAGGGGTAGGCCTTCTTCTCCGCGTCGAAGGGGAACTGGAACTGCAGTCCGTCACGGGTGAACGCCGGGACGTCCTCGTTGACGTTGTCCCCGTCGGCGCCGGGTGCGGTGATGTTCAGCGTGGAGGTCGGCTCATCGACCGGGAAGGCAGTCTCGCGGTCCAGGGTCACGCGGTCGATCTCGGCGTTGACCAGGTTGTCCGGCTCCGGGACGTCCGCCTGGTAGACGGTGCCGCCGGCTTCCAGGGTGACCACGTCATCGTCCGCCGGCTCCTGCGCCATGACCTGGCGCTGCGACTGGAGGTTGGTCTCCGGCAGGATGAAGCAGCTGACGACCTTGTCGTCGCCGCGGCACTCCGGCTCATTCTCCTTGCCCTCCACCGGCGCATCATCGGCGAGCGCCCCGGCATCGAGCAGCGTGCCGGGCTCGACCTTGGTGACGGTCGCGGATTCGATCTCCTTCGGGATCACCTTGCCCTTCGGGAGGACGTAGAGGGGCACGGCGAGCGCGATGACGAGCAGCGCGGCGCCGAGGATGATGGCGACGTGGGAGAAGACCTTCTTCATAGTGGGCCTGGTTCCTGTCCGGGGTATGTCGTGCGGTCCGTCTGATGAGAGTACAGCTATTCCCGGCTACTTTAACGTGTGAAACTAAGACTCTGTGGCAGAACGCGCACAAAAATGCGGGGAGGGAGCATGGCGGGGCCCGGCCCGGGTAGCCTGATCGGCAATGGACGCCACCGCGACACCCCCGCACCCTCCGGCGACCGCGCACTCAGCGAGGTCACCGCAGGGTCCGGCGTTCCTGCCCGCCCTGGAGGGGCTGCGGGCGGTGGCGGCGATCGGGATCATCCTGGCACACGCCGCCTTCCAGACCGGCAGCGACACCGGGGACCTGGTCAACCGGATGATGGCGCGCCTCGATTTCTTCGTGCCCGTCTTCTTCGCCCTGTCGGGGTTCCTGCTGTGGCGTCGTCACCACGCCGACGCGGGCGGGGGCACGTGGACCACCTACTACGTCAAGCGGCTCGGCCGGATCATGCCCGCCTACTGGGTGTGCGTTGTCACGGTGCTGCTGTTGTTCCCGGTGGCCTCCGAGCCGGGCGGCCCGCCCGGGATCCTGCCGGTCCTGGGCAACCTGTTCCTGCTCCAGAACTTCGTGCCGGACGGCCTGGTCGGCGGGCTCACCCACCTGTGGTCGCTGTGCGTGGAGATGTTCTTCTACCTGGTCATGCCGCTGCTGGCGCTCGCGGTGGGCCGCCGGAGCCGCCGGGTGCGGGTCCTGGCGATCACCGCGGTCGGTTCGTTGAGCTACGTCTGGCCCTTCGTGTCCTGGTCCGGCAGCGAGATCAACGCGCACATCATGCCGTGGGCCTTCGTCTCCTGGTTCTGCGCCGGCCTGCTCGCCTCGGAACTGGAGGGCTGGTTGTCGGACGGCGCGGGACGCCGCCCCCGGCTGGTGGCGGGCATGCGCCGCTGGGCGGCCCACCGGTGGATCTGGGTGCTTGTCGCTGTCGGCGCGCTGGCGCTCGCGGCGGCGGACGGGCCCGAGGGCCTGGTCACCGCCGGTGACGCGGAGTTCGCCCGGCGCAACCTCTACGGGCTGGTCTTCGCGTCCTCGTTGATCGTCCCCTACGCCGTGCAGCCGGCGTCGAGGGTGATGGAGTCGGCGGTGATGCAGGCACTGGGGCGCTGGTCGTACTCGATCTTCCTGTGGCACATGGCGATCCTGTCGCTGGTGTTCCCGCTGCTCGGCATCGAGCTGTTCGACGGCAACACCCTGCTCGTCCTGCTGGCGACGGTGGTGCTCACCGTCCCGGTCGCCGCGCTGAGCTACTCGCTGGTGGAGGATCCGGCGCGCCGTGCGGTGTCGCGCTGGTGGGCGCGGCGCCGGTCCCCGGGGAGCAGGACGGAGCAGACCACGGCGACGAGGCAGCCGACGAACAGCAGCTCGGGCAGCCAGGAGTACCCCGCGTAGCTGCCGTAGTTTCCCGCACCCCACGGCGCGCGCACCATCAGCGCCGCCCCGGCACCGCCGAGCACCATCGCCAGGACGTGGGGACGCGCCAGCCGGTCCAGCGTGGCGCGGATCCACCGCGGCAGGGCGGGGAACCGGCCGGTCAGGGGTGGGATGCCCAGGACAACCGCGATGATGCCCACGGCCACCACGAGACCCGGGATTCCGGCGACCGCGGCAGCCAGGGCCAGCGTCGCGGCCCCGAGCAGGAGCCGTCCCACGCGTCCGGGGGCGGTGGCCCGTGGCGCAGCCGGCACCGGGACCGGGGACGCCGCGGCGTCCTCCGACGGCACCGTCCGCTCCGGTGCTGCCGTGTCCGTCGGCCTCCTACGGATGTGCACCAGCGACACGATCCAGGCGATGAGCAGCGCCAGGGCACCGGCCAGACCGCCGCCGAGCCAGCGCTGGTAGCTGCCGGTGGCGGTGAACTCCACCTCGAGGCCGTCGGTGAGCTCGGCGTCGGACTTGTCCGCCAGCGAACCGGCATCGCCCGGGACGACCCAGCCCTGCTGCCACCCGTTCACGGTCACCGGCTCCAGCCCGGTGCCGTCGACCGTGGCCCGGCGGCCCTCGTTGACCGAGGTCGCCGTCACGATCACGCGGTCGCCGGACGCGTCCGCATCCGCCGCGACTGTGCCGTCGTCGCCGGTCAGCGACACCCACCGGTCGCGGCTGCGGACCTCGTGCTCACCCGGGGTCAGCGTGACCTCCTCGCCGCAGGACACCGGAATACCGTCCACACGGGTCCCGGTGTCCGCCCCGGCAGCACACCGGTCGGAGTCCAGCGTCACGGTGGTTTTCCGGCCGACGGTGATGATGCGCCGCATCTCGAACTCGTTGATCTCCTGCCCGAGCACCCACCGTCCCGGATTGTCGTCGCCGGCGGGCACCACGATGTCGCGGCGCGGGGTCACATCGGCGCCGGACGCGGTCTCCGTCAGCGACAGCCCGCTGAGACCGGCACCTCCCCAGGCCCCGACGATCCGCAGGTGGACACGGTCGGCCTCCCCGGCGGGCAGCAGGACCGGGCGGTCGTCCCCGTCCTCCCGGTAGCCGGGGACCAGCACCGTCGTCGAGGCGACCGTCCGGTCCCCGAGGTACGTGGTGGCCTGCACCCGGATCGGGCCGCCGGACGCACGGGCGTTCAGCGACATCCGGGACACCGGCTCGTCGAGCTCGAGGTCGATCCACTCGTTGATCGGGGACCCGGCCCCGGGCCGCCACGCGGTCTCCGGGGAGCCGTCCACGGCCGCGGTCACCCCGGAGTACGGCTGCGCCCCGCCCAGGGACGTCGGGTCGGAGGCCGAGGAACTCGCGGTGATCCGGCCACCGGTCTCCCTGACCCGGGTGAGCTGGTCGTCGTCGAGCCCGGCGGGGTAGTCGGCGACCGGGTTGCGTGTCCGTCGCGGGTCCCCGGTGGCGCGGATGTCCGAGGTGGACCCGGTGACATTGCCGTAGTTGTGCTCACGCAGTGCCGGGGTGTCGGTGACGGTGTCCACGCCGTCGGGGCCGGGGAGTCCACCGGCACCGGCGTCCTGGCTCAGGACGCGGTCACGTGGACGGTTGCCCGCCGCCGCATCGGCCGCGGCCAGCCGGGGGAGAACCTCCGGGCCCCCGGCGGTGACCTCGAGGTCCTGCGCATCGACCACCCGCGGCTCCGTGGAGTTGGCCGGGCGGTCCGCCGGGCCCCCGTTGCCGTCGACGCGGAAGATCCGGACGGAATCCTCCTCCCCGAAGGACGCCACCTCGCTGAACCCGTCCGACGCGGCGGAGGAGGTCAGCGTGCGCAGGACACCGCGGGCACCGGGGGTGTCCGCGGTACGGGTCAGGTCGGTACGGACCAGCACCAGGCCCACCCCCTGCTGCAGCAGGGCGTCGGCCAGGGCGGGGTTGGCCCCGGCCGCGCCGTCGGGGGAGAACTCGCCGGTGACACCGTCGAGCCCGCGTATCGCCTCCGGCGGCACCAACGGGACGGAGTCCCGGACGACCCACGGCACGTCCAGCAGCGCCTGGGCCGGCTCATCACGGGTGTTACCCCAGGTCTGACGGCCGAACCGGGCCTCGGGGAGGATCATCGTCCGCGAGTCGGAGGCCCCGTTGGCGGGGTCGTTGAGCCAATCCGCCGCGTCCTCCCAGTAGCCCGGGACGCTGCGGAAGCCGTCCTCCGGCACCAGCCGTCCCGTCCAGGCCGGGGCGGTCGCGACCGCCACCACCAGTGTCACCGCGGTGACCGCCGCCACCGACCGGTTCCTCTCTGGCCGTGCCCAGGTCTCCCTCCACGACGAGCGCGGTGGGACCGCCAGCCCGCCGAGCAGGTGGGCGAGCCCCGCGACCAGGGGAAGATGGACCAGCGCATCGAACTTGTGCAGGTTGCGCAGGGGCGCTCCGGCGCCGTCCAGGAAGCCCTGGACCACACCGGACAACGGCGAGAAGGGTGCGGCGGCCACGCCGAACACGGCGATGCCGGCACCCAGGACCACCAGCCAGGTCACCGCGAACGGCATCGGTGCCGCCGCGTGGCGCCCGATGCGGCGTCCGGCGAGACCGGCCAGACCCATCAACGCCACAGCCAGGGTCGCTGCGACGAACACCGCCTCGGTGGCCAGCGCGAACCCGCCCTGGCGTTCGGTGGAGAGGAATGCCGTCCAACTGGTCGTCCCGCGGAGCACCTCGCCCAGGTTGAACCAGAGGGAGGTGATCCCCGCCGACTCGATGTAGTCGGTGAACGGTGGGGAGTAGCGCCCCAGGATCAGCAGCGGGCCGACCCACCAGAAGCAGGCCAGGATCCCGCCGGGCACCCACCACGCGGCGAGGCGCCAGGCCGTCCGCCGGCGCGTCCGGGCCTCCGCGCGGTCCGGCCCCGAGGCGAACACGCCCTGCGCCAGCCACCAGAGCACCGCCGGAACCACCGCGGCGAGCGTGGCCACCGCGTTGACCGCCCCGAGGCACAGCACGGCCACCGCCGACCCCAGGCCGGCGGCCGCGAGCCGCCGGGTCGGTGGTCGCCCGCCACCGGCGTGCTGCCCGGGGAGCAGGACCCGCACGACCGGGAGCATGATCCACGGCACCAGGGCGATGGTCCAGGCCTCCGAGGAGATCGCACCGAGTGTGGTGATGATCCGCGGGCTCAACGCGAACAGCGTGGCCGCGACCAGCCGGGACATCCGTGACCCGGTGGAGGTGGCCTCCAGGAGCTTGACCGTCCCGGCGAAGGCCAGGAACAGCAGGAGCGCCCACCACAGCCGCTGCACCAGCCAGTCCGGCAGGGGGTCGAGCAGTGCGAAGAACAGCCCGTGAGGGAAGAGGTAGCCGTAGGCCTGGTTCTGGAGCTGGCCGAGCGGGAACACGTCCGTCCACGGCGACAGGGCCTGCTGGAGGAATCCCCACGGGTCGGCCGTGAGGTCGTGTTTGGTGTCGGCGACCGTCAGTCCCGGCCCCTGGAGCAGGGCGACGACGGCCCACAGAAAAGCCGCCAGTCCCCAGCTGCGGCGGGAGAGGGTCTGTGTCACCCCCGCGAGACTACCGGCGCTCGCCGTACTGGATGGAGCCCATCACCGCGTCATCGACGGAGATGTCGGCCGTCGGCAGGTCGCTCGAGTCCGCGATGGAGCCGGCGGCGAAGGCCGCCACACCGCCGAGGACGACCCCCACCACGGCGGAGGCGATGGCGGGGCCGAGGGTGCGGCGGGGCTGCGAGTCAGTCTCGGTGGGCATGTGTCAATCCCGTCAGTCGGTGTGGGCGGTCGGGTGGTCGGGGCTTTCGGTGGCGATACTACCGGGTGGAATCGTCGATCGCGGTATTTTCCGCCACTCCGCCGTCGACGTCCTCGTCATCGTCGACGGACGGGACGATCAGCACCGGCCGTCCCGCGTGCTTGACGAGACTGTCGGACACGCTGGACTGCAGCAGGGACCGCCAGCCGCTCAGCGCGCGGGATCCGGCCACGATGATGCTCACGTCCAGTTCGCGGGACGCGTCGACGATCGCACTCCAGATCGCGGTCGCCGACTCCACCAGGAACGGCTCCGTGGCGAAGCCGTGGCTCTCGGCCAGCGTCACGCCCTCCCGGCAGATCGAGACGGCGTCGGTGTACGCCGGGTCCTCGTCGTCGTCGGTGACGGCCGACCAGTCGTGCTGCATCATCCCGCTCATCCCGGCGGTCCGGGCCGCCTGCCGGTGGATCGGCTCCCACACGGTCAGGATGTAGGCGTTCTTCGTCGACAGGAAACGGCCGGCGTAGTCGATGGCACCCTTTGCTTCGTCGGAACCGTCGTAGGCGACCAGGACGGTGTCGCCCTCGAAGGACCCGATGTTCTCGCTTGCTTCATTACTGGATTCGCTTCCCATGCCCATGAGCGTAGTACGGTCGGGGCCGTGTATGCCGGACGACTGCCCAGAACGGATCACCTCCGTACCCGCATCCCCGCCGCAGTGCTGGCGGTGACCACCACGGTGGCGCTCGCCGCGTGTTCGGACGACGGCGGCGGGCAGGGTGCCACGACGACCCCCGCACCGTCGGCGGTACCGTCCACCGCGACGACGGCGGCGGGTGGACCGGACGCCGCGGCGTCCCCGTCGCCCGATGCCGGGGAGGACACGTCCTGCGGGGTGCCCGACGACCTGGCCCAGCTCGCCGGGGCCTCCCTGGCTGTCGGGGTCAACGGTTTCGACGACGCCGCGGCAGCCGTCGACGCCGGGGTGCGTCACATCTTCATCGGTTCCGGCACCGACCTGGGGATGCTCGACGGGCAGGGGGACCCGGCCCGGAGCATCTCCGCACTCAAGGACATGGCGCGTGGCACCGGGGGCGAGCTGACGGTCTCCGTCGACGAGGAGGGAGGGCAGGTCCAGCGCCTCGCCGGCATCATCGGGGAACTGCCGTCGGCCCGCGAGATCGCCGGGACCATGGATCCGGGGCAGGCCCGCGGGCTGTTCGCCGAACACGGCCGCAAGATGGCCGGGCTGGGCATCACCATGGACTTCGCCCCCGTCGTCGACCTCGCGGGCGGCGACCTGATCAGTGACAACGCCATCGGTGACCGGGCATTCTCCGATGACCCGCAGGTCGTCGCCGACTACGCCGGCGCGGCCGTCGACGGTCTGCAGGACGCGGGCATCTCCCCGGTGATCAAGCACTTCCCCGGCCACGGACACGCCACCGGTGATTCCCACCACGGCACGGTCAGCACCCCGCCGCTGGACCAGCTGGGTCCCGACCTGGAGCCTTTCGCGGCTCTGGCGAACCGGGACGGCGTGGGCGTGATGGTCGGCCACATGCAGACCCCGGGACTGGACGCCGGGGAGGTGCTCGGCCAGGACACCCCGGCCTCGCTGAACCCGGCGGCCTACGGACTGCTGCGGGACGGGGTTTCCGACGGGCCCGGATTCGACGGCGTGATCTTCACCGACGACCTCACCGGAATGCAGGCGATCACCGACACCCACTCCGGCCCGGAGGCCGTTGTCGCGGCCCTGCGCGCCGGGGCGGACGCTCCGTTGACCTCCACTGAAGCGGATGTGCAGGCGACGGTGGACGGTCTGGTCGCGGCGGTGGAGAACGGCGACCTCGACCGGGGACGACTGGAGGGAGCGGCCGGCCGGCACTGTAGTGCCTGATACGGTACGCGCGCCCCGGATGCACCCCACGGGTACCGTCCAGCAGCGTTAACCGTTATTGTGTGTGACGTGACCAGCAACGACTCCGCCTCCGCCATCCCCAACGGTTCGTCCGGTTCCCCGGACGACCAGTGGGGAAGCCCCGACGACTCATCCCGGGGCGGTAGGCTGCGCCGCTGGTGGTGGTTGTGGACACTGCTCGGAATCATCGGCCTGGGCGGCGTCCTGTACGCCACGGACCTCATCATGAGCGACGGGAACGTACCCCGGGGCGTGACCGTGGGCGGGGTGGACGTCGGCTCGATGTCCGAGGAGCAGGCCGAGGCACGGCTGCGCAACCAGCTCGACGAGGGCACGCGGGCGCCGGTCGAGGTGTCCGCCGGGAACATGTCCACCGACATCGACCCGGCCACGTCCGGGCTGTCCGTCGACTGGGCGGGGACCATCGAGCAGGCGGGCCAGCAGCCGCTCAACCCGATCACCCGCATCACGAGCTTCTTCCAGGAGCGTGAGGTCGGCATCGTCAGCACCTTCAACGACGGCCAGCTCGACAACACCCTCGACCGGGTCGAGAACGAGCTGACCCGTGACCCGGAGAACGCCACCCTCGCCATCGACGACCGGGGCGCGGCCGACATCGGCGACGACGTTCCCGGACAGACCGTGGACACCGACGAGGTCCGGACGAACGTCAAGGACCACTGGCTCAACGAGGACCGCTCCATCTCCGTCGACGCCGAGGTCACCGAGGCCGACGTCCGGCGCGACGCCGCGGACACCGCGGTCACCGAGTACGTCGACAAGGTCACCGACGGCGACGTGGTCTTCTCCGGACGCGACGACACCGACGGCGTGCTGCGGCCCGCGGACATGGGCCGGATCGTGACCTTCGCGGCCGAGGACGGCGAGATGCGTCCCGAGTGGCACCGCGAGGCAGCCCAGGAGATCCTCGCCGAACAGCTCGCCGGGACCGAGACCGAGTTCCGCAACGCCAGCTTCGAGGCGTCCGGCCGTGACCTGCAGGTCATCCCGTCGCAGGACGGGGTACTCATCAACTGGGACGAGACGCTCGACCCGATCGAGGACAAGCTGCTCGACACCGGTGAGCGCCGCCATGAGGTCACCTACGACGAGAAGGACGCGACCTACACCACCGAGATGGCCGAGCGTGCCAGCTTCGATGACGTGATGGGCGAGTTCACCACCGACGGCTTCGCCGACGACTCCGGGGTGAACATCCGGCGGACCGCCGAGATGGTGGACGGTGCGATCGTGCTGCCCGGCGAGACCTTCAGCCTGAACGGGCACACCGGTCCGCGTGGCGAGGCCCAGGGCTTCGTGGACGCCGGCATCATCCAGGACGGTCACGCGGACAAGGCCATCGGCGGCGGTGTCAGCCAGTTCGCCACCACGCTCTACAACGCGGCCTACTTCGCGGGGATGGAGGATGTCGCGCACACGCCGCACTCCTACTACATCGACCGGTACCCGGCGGGGCGTGAGGCGACGATCTTCGAGGGTGCGATCGACCTGCAGTTCAAGAACACCTTCGACACCCCGGTGATGATCGAGGCCTCCGCGAACTCCAGCTCCGTGGACGTGACGTTGCGCGGCGTGAGGCACGTCGAGGTCGAGTCCGACACCAGCGAGCGGACCAACTACGTTGACCCGGAGCCGCTCGAGCTGTCCGGGGACAACTGCTCGCCGTCGAGCGGCTCGCGCGGTTTCACGGTGACCGACACCCGGACCATCAAGGACCTGGACGGCGGCGACGTCAACAGGGAGTCGAACACCACGGTCTACGATCCAGCGCCGATCGTCACCTGCCGCGACTGACCCTCACCGGTCACCGGAGGGGTGCTCGGCGAGGAGGGCCACCCGCCGGGCGACGTCCATCACGGTCTCGGCCTCGTGGACGGTGAGGTCGAGGGCGTGGGCGACCTCCTGCTGCATCCGGATCGCCGACTGCTGGAGGTCCCAGCCCGGCTCCAGCAGTTGCACGGCGACCCGGCGGTTGTCCTCCTCGCTGCGGGTACGGCGCAGCAGTCCGGCGGCCTCCATGCGTTTGAGCAGTGGGGAGAGGGTTCCGCTGTCGAGGTGGAGTTGTTCACCGAGTTCCTTGACGGTGAGGATCCCACCCGGGGCGCCGGGGTCCCCGCACCGCCACATGGCGACCAGGACGAGGTACTGGGGGTAGGTGATGCCCCACTCCTCGAGCCACGGACGGTAGACCCGCTGCATGTTGTGGATGCCGTTGTACATGGCGAAGCAGACGTGGTGGTCGAGGGGGAGGGAGCGTTCCAGGGAAGTCATGGTCCCATTGTGGACCGCAATTGAATTGTGCACAACCGTACAGCTCGGTCTGCCCCGGTATGTTTCGGAGTGATGTCGTCCGGAGTAATGACCCTTTAATGGAGGGGAATCATGGCGGTTATGGGTGGTTCGTAGATTAGTGGACAGTTCCCCGGAGCAACCGGGGAATGAGAAAACGTCGGTACCGGAACAAGTCCGGTACCACCACCCCTCACTTCAAAAGGAGAATCCCCATGGGTCTTGTTGCCGGTCTTATTGATGGTGTCGTTGGTTTGGTTGATGGTCTCGTCGGAGTTGTCGGCGATGTACTCCACCTGCTGCTCGGCGGCCTGTGACCGACTAACCCCCTAGTCAGGAGGCCCGTGGACGGGCAGTGTGCAGCCGTCCACGGGTCTTCTTCTCGTATGCGGGCCCCACCCGGCCACCGGGTGGGGCCCGCACACGTGAAAAACCCCCGGCCCGCGGCCGGCATCGTGGATGATGCCGGCCGCGGGCCGGGGGTAACTCTGCGGGGTCGTCCGTCCCTGGAGGGGGAGAGTCTGGGGGCTCCCGGTGTTCTCCGTGGAGCGCACTGTTGGTCTGTCGAGGAGTGCGTCACGGACCGTTGAGGGGTGTGTGGGACCGGGGAGCCGGGGACGGGGTGACCTTTTGAGTTTTGGGGCCAGTGAGGAACAGCCGATATGTGGCCGGGGGGCCGGAGAGGTCACGGTTTGAGACGCTGAGAGACACCGAAACTGACGCTATCCACCACCCGAGTTCGAGGAGAGAACCGGAGATGATCGGTTGCTCCTCACTGGCGTGGCAGCAAGGTAGGCAGGCCAGGTGGTCACCTGCAATGGGACACCCGGCCATGCGGGGGTGGCCGGGTGGGTACCCCATGGGGGTATGGTATAGCTGAGACTCTCCGCTGGTCACCAGCGTAACGCTGGTTTTAACCTGGATGTAATGGCCTACGGAGTGACCGTTACGGCAGGCGAACGGGGGTGGTTAGCGCGCGTGTTTCGGCTGTGACCGCCGGCCCGGACCCCGGCTGGACCGTACCGACCCGTCTGTGTGGTCCGCCCCGTCCCTCATGGGCAGGGTGTTCACACCCTCGCCCGGCCACGGGGCGATGAAGAGCCCCGGGACAGGACGCACGATCCGCCAGACCAGCAGCGACCCGGCAACGGCGAGGGCCGTCATCAACAGCGTGCCGAGTGCGGCCACGGCGACCGAGGAGTCGACGGACGGCTCCACGGCCAGCAGAATCCCGATCACCGGCATGTGGAGCAGGTAGATCGGCAGGGTGTTGCGTCCGAACCAGTCGAGGTGCAGCCACGGCATGTACCGGGCGATCAATGTCGCGGTGATGATGCCCATCGCCATGCCCAGAACGGTCAGGGGCAGCCACACCGGGGAGGACAGCTCCCCACCCAGCGCGATCAGGGCGGCGAACCCCGCGGCCCACAGGCCGCCCACGGCGAGCAGGGACAGCACGGATGCACGCTCGGCCGTGGCGGCGATGACACGGTGCCCGTACACGCCGAACTGGAAGACCACGAAGTGGGTCAGGGTGCGCTCCCAGGCGAAGTTGTCGATGGTGATCCAGTCGAAGGCGACCGGCAGGGAGACCACCGAACCGATGGCGAACTGCGCCCACAGCGGTAGCGGACGCATGAGCTTCACACCCACGTAGTACAGCGCCAGGGCGTAGATGAACCAGGGGCCGAACGCCGGGTCGAGGGGGACCGCGAGGAGCTGCAGCAGCGAGTAGTCCTCGCCGTTCCAGGGGAACACCTGGGAGGACAACGTCCACAGTGCGCTCCACAGCAGGAACAGCCAGAGGAACGGGCCGACGCGGTTCTGGACCTGCCAGGGCCACGGCCGGTCGATGCGGCGCAGGAAGAAGTAGCCGGCCATCGCGAAGAACAGAGGCATCCGGACGGTACGGAGGGGGGACATGGCGTCGAGGATTCGGTCGTCGAACCAGTCGTGGCCGACAGCGGCGGTGGCGACGTGCATGAGCACGACGAGGAGTATGGCGGCTCCCTTGACCGTGTCGATCCACGCGACGCGTTGGGTCGCAGGCATGGAGGATCCTATATGGAAATAGAGTGAGGGGTGCCCTGACCTTACCTCCGTCCCGCGGGTGCCGCAGCAGGAATGCCGCTCAGCACTCCCGGTCGGTCATCGCCCGTGCCCACCCCAGGGTCTGGTACGCCGACTGGTACAGGTGGTTGGTGAGGGACCGCTCGGAGGCGGGGCGGTTCACCGACAGGTCCCCGTCCCAGCACCGCTCGACGTAGAGGCGCACCCGCTCCACGTGCTCGCGTCCGGTGCTCAGCACCATGGCGGTGTCCCATCCGTTGTCCTCCGCGAGCCGGCCGAACTCCTGCGCCTCACCACGGGTGGTGGACGGGTCCGGGGAGAAGCAGTGGACCTCGACGCCCTCCAGCGGCCCGCAGTAGCTGTCCCGGAGCGTCCTGTTCCCGGTGGGTTCGGAGATCACCAGGTCGGGGATGCCCTCTTTCTGCGCCAGGTCGCGCGCGGCCGGGAAGTCCGGGGGGGACGCGCCGCCGACCTGGAAGAGGACGTCCGCGTCCTGCGGAACCGGGTCGAGCCGGGGGAAGTAGATCTTCGTGACGGCGAACCAGCTCCACAGCGACGCGAGCACGATGAGGATGGCGAGCAGGGACCAGACGACGCGGCGGCCCCGTCGGCCGAGGCGGCTGCCAACCCGGGAACGGCTTATGCGGCGGCTCATCGTGACTCCTTCGGGTCGGGTGCGCGGTGACGTCCGGGTGCGCGGTGGCGCCCCGGGGCGGGTCGCTCCTGCGGCGTGGGCGGGGTGGGCCTCGGTGCCGTGGTCGGCGGCTCCGCGGGAGCGGGTGACTCGGTGGCGGCCGGTGACTCCGCGGGAGCCGCTGCCGTGCGGGTGTTGGCGCCCTCACCGGTCCACGGGGCGATGAACAGCCCGGGGATCCGACGGGTGAGCCGCCAGACCACCAGGGACCCGGCAACGGCCAGTGCGGTGGTCAGCAACGGGATGCCGACGGCTACGGCCGCGGTGGGGGGCAGATCGAGGTCGAGACTGTAGAGCAGTCCGATGACCGGGACGTGCAGGAGGTAGATCGGCAGCGTGTTGCGTCCGAACCAGGACAGCCTCAGCCAGCCCGCGTGCCGGTCAAGCAGTGTGGCCACCATGACACCCATGGTCATCCCGAGGGCGGTGATCGGGATGCGCCACACATTGTCCAGGCCGTTGTCGGTGAGGAACAGCGCCCCGGTTGCCGCACCCCACAGGAAGCCGACGACAAGCATCCGGACAGCGGTCGTCCGCTCCGCGACCGTCGCCAGGACCCTGTTGCCCAGCGCACCGATCTGGAAGGCGATGAAGTGGGTGAGCAGTGATTCCCACACCCATGAGTCGACGTGGATGAATCCGCAGGCCACCGGCAGGGAGATCAGGGCGCCGATGACGAACTGCGTCCACAGCGGGAGTGGGCGCATCAGCTTGACGGCAACGAAGTAGATGGCCAGGGCGTAGACGTACCAGGGGCCTACGGACGGGTCCACGAACAGCAGCAGGGCGTCCCGGAGTCCGCTGTCCTCGGCACGCTGCCACGGGATCACCTCGAAGGCCAGCACCCAGAGTGCCGTCCACAGCACGAACAGCCACAGGAAGGGGCCGATGCGGTTGCGCACCTGCCAGCTCCAGGGCCGGTCGACCCGGCGGAGGAAAAAGTAGCCGGACATCGCGAAGAACAGCGGCATGCGCACGGTCAGCAGCGCATTCGTGAGCATCGACAGTTGCTCGCCCGACCAGTCCTTGGGCCCGGCCAGCTCGACCGCGTGGTAGAGCACGACAAGGAGAATCGCAATGCCCTTGACGGTGTCGATCCAGGTCAGTCGTGGTTTCTGCGGTGCAGTCGGCATGGGGGGAGGGTCCTTGGGTGAGCAGGGGTGGGGGTCAGCCCCTGGTGAGGAGGGTGGCGAGGTCCCGGACATCGGCGGCGATACCATCGAGGACACGGTTGTACGCGGCGTCGGACGAGAACTGGACGGGGTCGTCGTGGTCCCCTTCGACCTTCGGGAGCTGGCGCCGGTGGCAGGGCAGCTCGTCGAGGGTCGTCAGTTCCCCGCTGCGGTGCCATCCGGCCAGCTGGTGGAGCCGGAAACTGTGCCGCATCATTGCAGGGGCAATGGTCATGCACCGGTCCACGTGCGACTTCTCCAGCCCGATGGCCAGGTCCGTCGTCCTGAGGATCCTCCGGTCCAGGCGGCGGGCGACGAACCCGGAGCCGTCGATGCCGCGTTCGCGGAGGTAGGCCAGGGACCGTTGGTCCATGCCGTACCCCGACATGCCGGACGTCCCGGCGCTGGAAACCGAGATCCCCTGTGCACCGGGGTCGCCGGACGTTTCGAGTGCGGCGCGGAGCAGATACTCGGCCGCGGGCGAGCGGCAGATGTTCCCGGTGCAGACGAAGAGGATGTTCATGCCGTGGCCTTCTGTTTCCGGGGAGCCGTGCTTTCGCCGAGAATGAATTTCCCGGCCTGGAACTGTCGGAGGACGATGACGCCGACGATGGAGAGGAAGATCCCGCCGAGCGACAGGACGACGAACTCCGCGGCATCCGCCTCGATCCCGAGCACGGACATGATGGCGCGGCACCCACCGACGGCGAAGGAATGCAGCAGGAAGATCCCCGACGAGTAGCCGCCGATCCACGCCAGGGGACGGTTCGACAGTTTCCAGCCCAGGAAGACCAGGGGGAACAGGATGCCGAGGCCGATCCCGACAATGCTGTGCCGTGAATCGAAGGGGTCGAATACCCCGTTGAGGGACAACTGGACCAGAACGATCACCGCCACGAGCAGGACGGTCATCGTCACCTTCGCCACCATCCGCCGGGGGATGAGGTTGAACCGGACCATCCCGATCCCGGCGAGGAAGAACGGCGCGAGCGTGAGGGCCTGGCCGACCTGCAGCACGCGGAAGGCCTCCGTGTCCGACAGGAGAACCACCAGCAGGGATCCGGCGAACAGGGCACCGAAGCTGGTCCTCGTGGAGACCAGGTCGAGGGAATCAAGCAGGGCGACCACGGCGAACAGCCAGAAGGTGGTCAGCAGGAACCAGTACGGGCTCAGGGAGTAGAGCAGCCAGTTCCACGGCTCGAGCTGGCGGGTGGTGTTCGTCCCGGAGGCGTAGGTCTGGAACAGGCCGATCAGCGGCACGAAGATCACGTAGGGGACCAGCAGCCGCCGAGCCTTCTTCCTCATGAAGGCCCCGTACTTGCCGATGCCCCGCAGTGGACGCCAGGCGTACACCAGCCCCGAGAGCAGGGTGAACAGCGGCATGCGAAGGTAGTCGACGGAGTCGGTGTAGTAGCGGAAGCCGCTGTCGTCGCTGACCTGGATGCCGTCGGAGGCGGAGTAGCCGATCACGTGGAACGTCACCAGGAAGATGCACGCCACACCACGGAGGGTGTCCACGGGGATGTTCCGGCCGTGAACCGTGAAGATGCCGGCGAGCCAGGCGCGGAGCCTGCTCCCGTCCTGGCGGTGGCGCCCTGCGGGCGACACCGCGGGCTCGGCAGGTCGGCCCGCCGGCGCGGTCGGTTGACCGGCCGTCGGCGGGGTCTTGCTCGAAGTCATGAAACCGTCCTACAGAAGTGGTGAGGGATGACGGTGAATGTCACTGGGAGGGGTATGGAGAGATGCCCCTTCATAGTAGGTCCGTGGCGGGGGCGCAGCAACGGCAATCAGAGTAGGTCACGGTAACTATCCGCAGGTGACGGGCATCACAGGAGGGGTTCGGACCCTCGCGCACGCCCGGCACGGATCGGCGGGCGGCCCTACAATGACAGCCATGAACAACGACGACAGGTCCCTCACCCTGCCGCCTGGAGCACCGACCCTCTGGGTCCACTGGGGGCGCACCGGTGGTGGCCCCCGATTCCTCGCCGATCTCACCGACGGGGATCGTGCGGACGGTACTTCAGACGCGACATACCTCTCCTACAACCCGGACGCCGAGATCGCGGGGCGGTTCGCGGCGACACCCGTGCCGTCCTTCCCGGTGCCCACCTACAACTCCACCGCTGGGGTGGTCCTCGGCCTGCCGCGGCTGGTGTGGAACTCGCTGCGGTTGCGGCGGTGGATCAGGGCACGGGGTGTCGGGCGCGTCGTCTGCGTGATGGAGAGCGTCTACCAGTCCCTCGCACTGCCCGTCCTGATCCCGCGGAGCACCGAGTACGTGGCCTGCATCCATGACGGCTCCGCCCACCCGGGTGAGGAGAACATCGTCCAGACCATCGGCCGGCGCAATGAACTGCGCCGGGCCGACCGCATCGTCACCTTCTCGGACGCGGTGACCGGTGTCCTGTCCGACCAGGTCAGCGTCCCGATCAGTACGGGGACGCATCCGCCGTTCGACCTCCAGGACGCCGCGACCGAGCCGCGTGATCTCCCGGACGGGACAGCGGGGGAGCGGGTCCCGGTTATCGGGCTGTTCGGCCGGCTGCAGAAGTACAAGGGCATCGACGTTGCGCTGGAGGCCATGAGAATCCTGCGTGACCGGGGTGCCCCGCCCTGTGAGCTGCAGATCATCGGCAGCGGTCCGGAGGAGCGGCTGCGCGACACCCCGCTCGGCGGGGAAGCCACCTGGGACAACCGGTGGATCCCCGAGGAGGAGGTCACCGACATCGTCCGCAGTTTCGACATCATGCTGCTGCCGTACACCGAGGCCAGCCAGTCCGGCCCGGTGACCCTGGCGCTGGCCCACGCCGTGCCGTGCGTGGGGACACCGGTCGGGGCGATCCCGTCCCAGGTTGAGGGCTTCGGGGTCGTCACCGATTCGATCAGCCCGGCCGATGTGGCCGACGGCATCGAGGAGCTCCTGACCGACCCTGGGCTGTACCGGTCCCTGTCCGCCGGAGCGGTGGAACGCGTCGCCTCGCAACCGGACTGGGGTGACCTGGCGGAGCTGATCCGGGACGGAGGGCAGGGGACCGGGTCCCCCGCCACCGCTCCCGCGCCGGGACGCGCCCAGCAGGTGGTCACACGGGTGAAGTGGCTCGGGCAGCGGGTCTTCGGGCTGGTCAACGGCCTGGTGCCGCTGAAGGCCGCGGGAACCCCGGCGGACCGTCCGGCGGGTGTCGGGCGCACCCGGGTGGTCCTCCCTGCGTCCCACGGCTCCTTCGGCGACGAGGCGATGGGCCTCGTCGCCGCGCAGTGCCTCAGCGCACTCGGACGGGACGTCGACCTCGTCGTCCCCGGTGAGTCCGGCCCCTGGCGGGAGGACGTTCCGGACGGCGTTGGTGTCCTGCAGCTCAGCGACATCACCGCCGGACCGGGGAACACCCCGACCGCCGCCACGGTGCGGGAACTCACCGGCGGTCCCCTCGTGGTCATCGGGGCGGACACACTGGCCGGCGACTACGAGCTCGCGATCCTCGCAACCCGCGTCCGGATGCTCAACCGTGCGGCGGAGGCCGGGCAGCCCGCGGCGCTGGTGAACTTCAGCCTGCCGTCCACGGTCCACCCCGATGCCCGCCGGATCCTGCGCGGCCTGTCCCCGGACGTGGAGGTCCGCGCCCGCGACGCGCTCTCCGCCGGGCGTGCCACGGAGGTCCTGGGCCGGTCCGTTCCCAGCACCCCGGACATTGCGGCCCTGCTGGAGCCGTCCGGCACCCCGGTGGACTCCGGGCGGGTCGTGTTCGTCCCGAACGCCCATCTCGGCGGGATGTACGGCGTGACCACCGAGCACCTCGTCGAGCTGTGGCGAGGGGTCGCCGAGACCCTGGGACGGCCGGTCGAGGTCGTCGTCCACGACATCCGTGAGAGCGTCGGGGACATCGAACTGGGTCGCCGCATCGTCGCGGCGCTCGAGGACGCCGGGGTGGACGTGACCCTGACCATTCCCGCCACCGCCGCCGGGGCGAAGGCGGCGATCGCCGGGGCACCGGTGTGTGTCTCGGCGCGGATGCACGCCTGCGTTGCCGCGCTGAGTAGTGGGGTTCCCACCGTCGGCATCGGTTACGTGGGCAAGTTCAGCGGCCAGTTCGCCTGGTACGGCTCGCTGGGGAGTGTGGCGGAGTACCGCCCCGACCTCACCGCGCAGGACGTGGTGGATCAGGTGGGGCAGGTGGAGGGTGCTGCCGGTGGCGTGTCAGCCGGGGACCCCGCCACCGATCTGATCCGCCGTGACTACGGGGAGATGCTGGCGGAGTCCGCCGGCCCCCGCTGACGCCTACGGCTGAGGCCTGCCGGGGTGGCTCCCGTGCTCAGACCCGCGAGGGGCGCAGGACGATCACCAGGAAGACCACCGCGGCCAGCGTCTGCACGGTCACGATGCCGCCCAGCAGCACGCCGTCCGCCGTGGCCAGCAACGCGACCAGCGGAATCAGGCGCCCGACGGACCAGGCGAGGAACGCCCGGTCCAGCCCCTTCATCAGCGGGATCTTCACCGACAGGTTGGTGGACAGTGAGGCCACGCAGAACACTGCGGTGACGGCGACGACCAGCGGGGTGAGGGCGTCGTCGTCCGGCAGGGAGAACAGCAGCGCACCGGTCTGCACCACAGCGCAGGCCACGCCCAGCGCGATTCCCCCGAAGGCACAGATTCGGCACCACCTGGCGGTTGCGTCCCGGTCCTCCTCCCGGATCGCCGCAGCGATCCTCGCCTCGAAGGACGGGGCGATCACCTGCTGGGCCAGCGAACCGAACCCGCCGGTGAGGCGGACGACGACCGCCCAGATCTCCTGGTAGGGGCCCAGGAACGGGGTGAGGAAGCCCTGGATCTGGAAACCGCACTCCGACAGGAAGGTCGCCCCGGTCGCCTGGCGCGACCCGGCGAGGTAGCGGCGGTGGTCCGGGTCGAACAGCACCCGGAGGTCCCGCCACAGCTCGGGCAGCAGTGAGTTCCGGGTACGGGTCAGGATCAGCAGTGCGCCGACCAATGGGTTGATGGCCGCGACCAGCACCAGTCCGGCCTGGAACGGCACCACCCAGACGATCACCACGGTCAGGGACACGTTCACGATGCCGTAGACCAGTCGCGCCGTGGAGTACACGGACATCCTCTGTTCCTGGGTGACCACGGCGACGGACATGAAGTAGAGGCCGTTGGTGATGACCAGCAGACCCGTCCACGCGGCGATGGCGGCGACGTAGGATGTGGCGCTGCCGGGGATGGCCTGCAGGACCAGCGCGACCACCCCGCAGAGTGCGGCAGCCAGTACCAGGGTGGTCAACGACACGGACGTGGCGGTGCGCTGGGTGTCCGGCTTCACCGTCAGGTAGCGGCTGTGGAATCCCAGGATCGTGGTCCTGGACAGAACGGTCGCCACGGCCAGCGGCAGCATCAGGTACGCCAACTGACCGGTTTCCTGCCCGATGATGGGCAGGAGCATCGCGATGAAGTTCAGGCCCTGCCCGAACAGGGCGGGCCCCATGCGGAAGATGGCGGAGAACCGCCCGAACCTCCCGGAACCGGATGTGTCGGAACTCAGTGTTCGTCTCCTGCTGCGGCGTCCCCGTCCGGCTTGTCCGCGGGCTTCTCCGCCGGCTTGGCGGTGGTCCGGGCCTTGTCCACGGCCTTGGCGGTGTTGCCGTAACCGTAGCCGTAACCGTCCTTGTAGTATCCCTGACCCTTGTTGGGGGTCATGGTGAACACGGTGCCGAGGACGTGCGCACCGACCTGGTCCAGACTGTCGGCGGTGTGGTTCAGCTGGTCGCTGGTGGTGTTGCCGTGGCGGACGGCCAGGATCACGCCGTCAGCGGCGGCGGCGACCAGGGCGGCGTCGGTCACCGGGATGACCGGGGATGCGTCGATGATCACGTAGTCGTACTTCTCGTCGAGTTCCCGGAGCAGGGACTGGAAGCGCTTCGACCCGAGCATCTCCGCCGGGTTAGGCGGCTGCGGACCGGAGGTGATCACGCACAGTCCGTCGGCGTTGACCTCCTGGGCGACGTCCTCGATGTCCGCGGCGCCGGAGAGGATGGTGGACAGCCCGACCGCGGACTGCAGGTCATTGTCGAGGTAGTCGGCCACCCGCGGGCGGCGCAGGTCGGCGTCGACGAGGCAGACCTTCTCGCCGTCGTCGGCGAGGGCCAGGGCTAGGTTGGTGGCCAGCGTGGACTTGCCCTCACCGGGCATTCCGCTGGTCACCGCGATGATGCTCGGCGGGTTGTCGACGTCCAGGAAGCGGAGGTTGGTGCGCAGCTCGCGGAACTGCTCGGCGGCGATCACCGGGGCCGCACCGAAGTCGAGGACGTGGGACTGGGCCAGCTTGTCGGAGGTGCTGATGGTGCCGACGGACGGGACCCCGACGATCGTCTCGATCTCCCGCTTGTCGCGGATCCGCTTGTCGGTGATGCCGCGGATCAGGGCGACGAGGATGCCGAGGACTGCGCCGATGACCACACCGATCAGCACGTTCTGCAGTGTATTCGGTGAGGCGGGGTCCTCCGGGGTCTGCGCGTCGTTCAACGGCGACAGGGTCGGGGCACCGGAGCTCTGGCCGGTGTCCGTGGTGTTGAGGTCGCCGATCATCTCGGAGAGCTGGTGGGACGCCGAGTTGGCGATGTCGCGGGCCTCTTCGGCATCGTCGGACACCGCGCTCAGGTTGAGGATCACCGTGTCCTGGTTCGCCCCGGCGGTCAGCGACTCCGAGACCTCGTCGGCGGTCATGTCGAGGTTGAGGTCCTCGACGACACGCTCGCCCAGGGCGTGGCTGGTGCCGATCTCGGCGTAGGTTCCCACCAGGTCCTGGCTGAGCATGGATCCGCGGTAGGCGTCCATGGAGTTCGTGTTCCCCGCCACCCCGACGTAGAGCTGGGACGTGGCGGAGTACTGCTTGTCCATCAGTGCCGAGGCACCCCAGGCGATGAGTCCGCCTGCGACGGCACCGGCGACGATCATCCAGAACCACTTCTTGAGGTACCCGAAGTAGGTCGCCAGGTAGTTCTTCTCGGCGGCGCCGTCTGCGGGGAGGGAGTGGCGGGCAGTCATGGCGATGGTCCTTGTCTGTTGCTGATTCTGATTCGGAGAGTTCGGAGAGTCTTGTTGGGGCCGGGGCTGGGCTGTTGTTCTTCTGTGGCGCTCGGCCAGGGCGACAGCCCCGACGATGAGCGGCACCATCGGCGTTGCATGCCGCAGTGCGGAACCCCAGTCCGGTTCGAAGAGCCCCTGCACGATCAGGAAGGACAGGGGCACGGCCACGAACCGGGCCATGAGTTTCGTGTCCCGGGTGGGCACCCGCGACGACCGTTCGGGATTGTCATGTGAACCGTAAGCGGTTCCGGTGGCTGCCGCAGCGCGAACGGTGCTGATCCAGATCAGGGCGAATACCAGGCCGATCGCCAGGTAGTACGGCGAGAGTTTCGCCAGCATCGGCAGCGGAATGATGAAGAACAGGGTGGTCAGCACCACGTTCACCATGCCGCCGAGTGGCTCGGGGAGCTCGATGAAACGGTTGATCAGTGAACCCGTGTTGGCCTGCCTGGCCTCGCCCTCGTTCACGGCGGAGCGGAAGTAGTCGGCGGGGTTGCCCGTTCCGAGCCACACGGCCAGGCCGGCGACGGCGGACAGCCCGACGATCATCCAGACGACGAGCGGGACGGTGAACCGTATGCGCCGACCCGTAACGGTATGCCGGCGTGCCAGCAGCAGCCTGATCACCACGTAGATGACCGCGACGATCACCCAGTAGGTGCGGTACTCCGCGCCGAGGATGGCCAGGGCGGCGATGACCATGATCTCGCCGACGAGGTTCAGCGGCATCAGGACGATCACGATCATCCCCAGGGAGATCAGCACCTCCTTGGTGTACGTCGCCTGGTACAGGCCGATCAGCACGGGTGTGGCCAGTGCCAGCACCAGGGAGATCCTTCCCCCGTGCACCCCGCCGACGCGCACCAGGACGATGCCCAGTGCGGTCGCACCGATCACCGCCCCGAGCACACTGGCTGCGGTGGGGGAGTCCGACATGCCCAGGGCCTGGTAGAACTCGGCGATCACCGAGTACGAGCCCAGGCCCATGTCCTCGGCACTGATCGGGGAACTCATGATGTCCTGGATGGTTCCCGCGTCGTTGCCGAACCCCCCGAAGCGACCGCTGATCGTGGCGCGGGCGATCAATCCGATGACGATGGCCACCAGGCCGAGGATGACGGCGACGACCAGGGGGGAGGCCGCCATGCTGAACTGCCGGAGGGGCCGCGGGCGTCGGGCGGCCCGTGGGCGCAGTGCCTGCTGTGTGCTCATACCCTGACCTTTCCGCCCCGGAGCGCCAGGTCGTACGCTTCGCGCAGCGTGGTCCGCTGGCGCTCCGGGGTGTGCGCCTTGTCCAGCGACGTCCAGTGTGACGGGTCGCGGCCGTCGTCGAGGATCTCCAGGGCCTTCGCGGCAGCGTCCCGCGGGGTGTCGAAGCGGGCCGTCGCGGGACATTCCTGGAGGGCGGGAATGTCCCGCACCAGCAGCGGGACGCCGATGCGGCGCACTTCCAGCACTGCCATGGGGAACCCGTCCCAGCGGGCGGTGTGGATCACCAGGGACAGCCCGGCGACCCGCGCGCGGAGCTCGTCCCCGGACAGCCACCCGGTGACCTCGACGCCGGCGTCCTCCAGGAGGTCGACCAGCTCGGAGTCTTTCCCATCGCCGTCACCGATCCAGGTGAAGCGTGTACCGGGACGTTCCGCCCTGATCAGGCGCGCGGTCTCCGCGAAGAAGGCAGGGTCGCGCTGCGGCGTGACCCGGGAGACCACGCCGATGACCGGGGGCTCACCATCGGCCGGCGGCGACCAGCTGTCCGGCTCGGCCGGGTGATCCCCGGCCAGGGCGTTGGGGACGACCACCACCGGGACGCGTCCCGGTCGGCCGGGGATCCGCGTGCCCAGGAGGTCCAGGCTCAGCATCAGCTCGCCCTCCCATTCGGCGCACGGTGCCCCGACACCGGTCAGAGGGTAGAGGGCCTGTTCCATCAGGCGGAACACCCGGGATTTCCACGCCGGGATGTCGGCGCGCTCGAAAGCGAAGCTGTGCGGGGTGTACACCACTGGGACGGCCGTGCGGCCCGGCGTCACCCGGTCGGCCAGCGAGGCGATGCGGGCGTAGGCCCCGGCGAAACTCGAGTGGGCGTGGATCACGTCGGGACGGTGGGCGGACACGGCACGCCGGATCGCGGCGATGGCCGCCACCGGCTCCTCCGGCAGCTCCTGGTCCACGGCGAACACCCCGGGGGCGCGTCCTGCGACGGGGGCGGAGCTGCGGGCGTTGTTCGCGAGCAGCAGGTGGCTGTACTCCGGGGTCAGCCCGGCGTACTGGTTCACCGCTGTCGCGACCCCACCGTCGAAGCAGTCCGTGACATGCAGGACTCGCACAGGTTTTGTCATCTAGTAGGCACCCCGCGACACCGCGACGGCCTGCACCGTCTGCAGCATCGTCCTGACGTCGAGGGAGAGGGACCAGTTGTCCACGTAGTAGAGGTCGAGCTGCTCCGCCTGGTGCGGGGTCAGGTCGGAACGGCCCGACACCTGCCACAGGCCGGTGATGCCCGGGCGGACCTCCATGCGCATCCGCATGTCGTCCCCGAACGCGTCGACCTCGTGGCGCAGGTGGGGCCGCGGACCCACGACGCTCATCGAGCCGAGCAGTGAGTTCACGAACTGGGGCAGTTCGTCGATGCTGGTCTTGCGGATGAACTTGCCGACCTTCGTGATGCGTGGGTCGTCCTTCATCTTGAACAGGCCCTCGGCGCCGACATCTTCACGGAGCCTCTGCAGGCGGTCATCGGCGTCGGTGTGCATGCTGCGGAACTTGAAGATGCGGAAGGACTTGCCGTGGTAGCCGATCCGGTCGCTGACGTAGAAGACCGGGCCACCGTCCTCGATCTTGATCGCGATCGCGGTGATCGCCAGGATCGGGGAGACCGCCACCAGCGCCGCCGCGGAGACGACGATGTCGAAGGCGCGCTTGGCCAGGCCGTTGGCCGCATTGAACCGGGGCCGGTCCACGTACAGGGCGTGGGACGGGCCGAACGGGACCACGTTCAGGCGGGTACCGGCCATCCCCTCGATCATCGGGTCGAGGTAGAGGCGCATGTTGAGCCGGTCCAGGTGCCAGGACAGGCGGCGCAGGTTGCGGTGCCCGAACTCGGCGAGGGACGCGACCCACACGGCGTCGCAGTTGTAGCCGGCGGCGGTGGCGACGAAGTCCTCGTTGGAGAAACTGTCGCTGATGCAGATGGAGTCGATGGGCGCGTCCCCGGTGTCCAGGAGCTTGTTGCGGTTCTCCGGGTCGGTGATCAGGATCGCGTGGATCCACCGGTTCTCGTTCTCGCGGTGCCAGGACGTCTCCAGCAGCTCGTTGACATCGGCGACATTGCCGATCACGAGGAAGCTGCGCTGCAGGTCAGAGCGGAAACGTTCCGTGTAGCGGCGGGTCAGGTACCGGGTGGCGAACAGGAACGCCAGTCCCACAGGCAGGCCGACCAGGGCGAACTGGCGGAACAGGCCGTAACTGGACACGGCGTCGACGCAGGCCAGGATCGCGGCGTACATCAGGGAGCCCTTGATCACGAACTCCCGGCCGATCGGTGGGAAGGCCCGGGCCCGGTGGCTGTAGCCGTGGGCCAGGCTGATGGCGAACACCCAGCACATGGTGAGCAGCGCGGTCATGCCGAAACTGCGGAGGGAGAACACGCGCTCCACCAGCGCCCAGCCCAGCGGCTCCCAGAGCCACAGGCTGACGGCGTTGGCGACGAAGGTGGCCAGGAAGATGGCGATCGCGTCCGTGGCGATGAAGTACCACTTGCGCTGGATGTGGCGGTCCTGGCGATTGTCCCGGGCGCTGGAGATGCGCTGGAAACTGGTGCGGGCCGCGGGGGAGTGCGAGCTGGGGGCACTGTCCGGGGAGACGACTGCGTCGATGGCACCGTCCGTGGAGGGACTGATGTCGTCGGGGAGCACGTCAGGGGTGCCCGTGGAGGTGGGGGGAGGGGCGGGAGAGGGAACTGTGGGTGGTTTTCCGAGGATCACGGCGATTCACTTTGTTCTGCCGACTCTTGTGGGGTCGGGAATGGAGAAAGGGACAAGATGTGAAAGGACTGTTTTTCGAGGGGTGTCTGTGAGGTTGTCGGTCTGTGACCTGTGACTACGGACCCTACCCAACAATCACGGGGCCCGAAGGGTTGGTAACGAATCGTTAACGTTGTCCGGGGCCGCTGGGCGGGAGGTCGTCGGTGACAGGGTGTGGAGTTGTGAGGGTGATCGCTGTCCGGCCGCCGGTTCGGTGGGCTGCCGCCCACGGAACGGTACTGCCCTGGAGTGGGCGCACTTTGGCGGTGACCGGTAACGATAGCGACACCATGCTAACGGCTTCCCGGCGTTCTGGCTAGCGCTGCGAGGGGGGTGAATTGATTGAGGCCCGTCACGTTCGGGGTCGAGTGTGTGGTTTGTCACGATGCGGCGTGTGGGGGTGGCGGCGTTACGGGTCCGTAATACTTGCCGAACCGCGGTGAAACGCCGGCGGACGGTTTCCGCTCCGATACAGTTGTGGAATGTCTTCGTCCCGACCTACCTCCGGCCGCCACCGGCTGCCGAGCCCCCGTCCGGTGGGCTGGAGCATGACCGTTGCCGCCCTGACCACGATGATGGTGACCATCGACATCACCATCGTCCTGGTCGCACTCCCGTCGATCACCGAGGACCTCGGGCTGTCTCTCTCCGGCGCGCAGTGGGTCATCAACGCCTACAGCCTCACCTTCGCCTCCCTGATGCTCGCCGCGGCCAGCCTGTCCGACATCGTCGGACGCCGGCGTATCTTCCTGATCGGCCACGTCCTGTTCCTCGGTGCGTCCATCGGCTGCATCCTCACCGGTTCGGAAGCGGGGATCATCGCTTTCCGCGCCCTGCAGGGTGCCGGTGGTGCGCTGGTGTTCGGCACGTGCACGCCACTGCTGGCGGACGCCTTCGACCCGGACGACGCCTCTGCCGCACCGAAACGGACCCGCGCCGTCGCCGCGATGATGGGCATCGGCGGCGCGGCGAGCGCCTTCGGACCGCTGGTCGGCGGTGCGCTGGTGGAGACCGGGACGTGGGAGTGGATCTTCCTGATCAACATCCCCATCGGCATCGCGGTGATCATCGCCACGCTGGTGTTCATCCCGGACCTCCACGGCGAGGACACGGCGGCGCGAGCGGAACGGGCGGGCGCGTCCGCGGCGTCGGTTGGGTCCGCAGCGTCCACCAGTCCCGGGGCCAGGATCTCGGTGGTGGCGATGCTGTTGACGATCGCGTCGCTGGTGCTGCTGAACTACGGCATCATCGACGGCCAGGAGCAGGGCTGGACCAGCGAGATCATCATCGCGTCGCTGGCGGCGGGTGTCCTGCTGTTCGCCGCACTGGTCCTGTACGAACTCTCGAAGCGGGACCACGCGATGGTCGATTTCCGCCTGTTCCGTATCCCCGCCTTCGCCACCGTGACCTTCAACGCCTTCGCCTCACGGATGTTCAGCTTCGGCATGATGCCCTTTATCATCCTGTGGCTCGCCGGGCAGCTGGAGCTCTCCGCGCTGGAGATCGGCTACGTTTCCAGCGCCCTGGCCGTGCCGATGGTGGTCTTCTCCGCGATCGGGATCACCCTGGTGCGCTGGATCCCGGTGGGCATCGTGCAGGCCGCGGGCATGCTCGTCGTCGCCGGTGGCCTGATGCTGGGCCTGGTGATGGACGTGGGGTCCGGCTGGTCCGACCTGCTGCCGATGTACCTGGTGCTGGGTGCGGGCACCGGGCTGATGCTGCCGCACGTGATGTCGCTGGCGGTGGCGGTGGTGCCCTCCGTCCGGACGGGTATGGCGACCGGCCTGGCGAACACCGCCCTGCCGCTGGGCACGGCCTTCGGTGTGGCGGTGTACGGGGCGTACCTGTCGGACCGGGTGAACTCCGGGATAGACGACCTGAACATCGCGCAGATGCCGGGGGCGTCGCCGGAGATGGAGGAGCAGGTCAGGGGCGCCGCCGAGGGCGGGCTGTTCCAGGAGATCGCGAAGGTGTCACCGGACCTGGCGAACCAGTCGCTGGGGTTCTTCATCGACGGACTGCACGGCATCTTCATCATCGCGGCGGTGCTCGCGGTGATCGGTGCGGCCGCCAGCCTCATCTTCATCCGCGGCAAGGACGGGACGGGGTCGAGGAAGCAGAAGGCGAAGGCTGCGGAGAAGGTGGCTGCGCAGGAAACCGGGTTCACTGAGGGGGCTCACTGACGAGCGCGGGGCTTTAGCTCCCGTTTCGGAGTCCCGACCGGCAACTTCGCACCGTTCTCGGCACGTCGACTTAAGTCGACGACGCGAAAGCGGTGCGGAGTTGCCGGTCCAGCGCAGCGCAGCGGGGCAGCCCCCGCCGTGGGCGGACACAATGAGCGGGTTACGAACCCACGCTCCTACCCCCGGGTGATCTCGTCGGCCAGCGCGTGGAACTCCGGGCTCGGGTTGCCGAAGCGGTGCAGCGTCATGGACACTGCCTGCTCCTTCAGCCAGTAGCGCAGCTCCACACGTCCGGATGCGGTGACCCCGTCATTCAGCAGGCACACCTCGGGACGCTCCGCGAGCTTCTCCAGTGTCTCCGGGCTCTGCGTCCCGATCACGCGGACCCGGGCACCGACACCGTCATCCAGCTCCCCGGCGGCGAGCTTCGCGGTGAAGGCCCCGTCGTCGGAGGGGACGAAGGAGAACGTCGGGAACAGCCGGGCACCCGTGCGCAGGACCGTCGTCACCCCGGACGGGGCCGACGGGTCCACGCTGACGCGCAGCGGCGACCCGGCCCGGTGTGCGGCGAGAAGGGCACGGGCGACCTCGACCGGTGCCGCATCCCGGCTGACGCGCAGCACCACGTGGGCGGGGCGGTAGCGGAAGATGTTGGCCTCGGCGGTCAGCCCGGTGAGGTCGCGCGGGGTGCCGAACTCGGACTCCCATGCGGCGGTGTCGGACGCCCCGGCGGCGGAGAGCCAGGCGGCGTCCCCCTCGGACAGCGCCGACTTCTGCAGCAGTTCGGCGATGAAGCCGTCCACCGCGGAGCTGCCGGTCGCGACCACGGAGCCGGGCGCGGTGGTGTCGTCGGACCAGGAGCCCATCAGCATCACGTAGTTCGGTCCGCCGGCCTTGGAGCCCAGGCCGACGGAGGACTGCTTCCAGCCGCCGAAGGACTGGCGCTGCACGATGGCGCCGGTGATGCCGCGGTTCACGTAGGCGTTACCCACCTCGATCTCGGACACCCAGCGGCGAACCTCGGACGGGTCGAGGCTGTGGATGCCGCCGGTCAGGCCGAAGTCGGTGGCGTTCTGCAGCTCCAGGGCCTCGTCCAGGTCGTCGGCGCGCATCAGGCCGAGCACCGGGCCGAAGACCTCGGTGAGGTGGAAGAAGGAGCCGGGCTTCACACCGTCCTTGATGCCGGGGGTCCACAGCCGGCCGGAGTCGTCGAGCTGCCGGGGCTTGAGCAGCCAGCGCTCGCCCGGCTCCAGGGTTGTCAGGGCGCGTTCGAGCTTGTCGGACGGCAGCTCGGTGAGCGGGCCCATCGTGGCGCGCATGTTGGTGGGCCAGTCGACGATCATGGAGGACGCGGCGTCGAGCAGCTGGCGCCGGAAGCGCTCGGACTCGTACACGGACCCGACGAGGATGCCCAGCGAGGCCGCCGAGCACTTCTGGCCGGCGTGGCCGAAGGCGGAGTACACCAGGTCGGCGACGGCCAGGTCGCGGTCGGCGGACGGGGTGACGATGATGCCGTTCTTGCCGGAGGTCTCCGCGTTGATCTTCAGCTCCGGACGCCAGGACTCGAACATCGCGGCGGTCTCGGACGCGCCGGTGAGGATCACGCGGTCCACGGACGGGTGGCTGACCAGCGTGCGTCCCGCGCCGCGGTCGGCGGGGTACACCCCGTGCAGGACGTCGCGGGGGACGCCCGCGTCCCACAGTGCCTCGATGATGGCCATGGAGCAGTGCGGGGTGGGCTTCGACGGCTTGTGGATCACCGCGGCACCGGCGGCGAGTGCGGCGAAGGTGGAGCCGGCCGGGATGGCCAGCGGGAAGTTCCACGGCGGGGTGACGAGCACGACCTTGTCCGGGGTGAACGACGCACCCTCGACGTTCTCGGCCTCGATGGCGTGGTGGGCGTAGTAGCGGGCGAAGTCGATGGCTTCGGAGATCTCGGCGTCCGACTGCGGGACGGCCTTGCCGACCTCGGCGGCGGCGATGGAGACCAGGTGGCCGCGCCGGGCGGAGAGGATGTCGGCGGTGCGGTACAGGATCGCGGCGCGCTCGGCGGCGGGCAGGGCGCCCCAGTGCTCGGCGGCGTCGCGGGTGGAGGTGACCAGCCCGTCGATCTCGGCGTCCCCGACGATGCGGGGGCCGGGCTGGGCGTCGAGCCAGCCGTCGGTCGCGGACGTGGCGATGGCGTCGGCGGCCCACTGCTGGTTGGCGGTCAGTGACGGGTCGGTGTCCGGCTCGTTGCGGAAGGCGGGGAGTTCCCCGGCGGTGCCGCTGTAGCGTGCGTCGAGCTCCCCGGCGGAGGGCTCGGTGTCGGTTGAACGGTCCTGGCGGTGGTTCGGCAGCGGTGCCGTGTAGCCGTTCTCTGCGAGGTGGGCGGCGAGGTCCTCCAGGGAAGCGCGGAAACGCGTCGCCTCACGGTTGAAGATCTCGTTGCCGGGCTCCAGGTCGAAGATGCCGGACATGAAGTTGGCGCTGGCGGCGTTCTCCTCGAGGCGGCGGACCAGGTAGGAGATCGCCGCGTCGAACTCGCGGGGACGCACCGCGGGGACGTAGAGCAGCAGCTGTCCCACGTCGGAGCTCACGGCCTCGGCCTGCTCGGTGGCCATGCCCTGCAGCATCTCGAACTCCACGCGGTCGGTGACCCCGCGGTCGACGGAGAGGAGGTGGGCGAAGGCGATGTCGAAGAGGTTGTGGCCTGCGACACCGAGGCGCAGTCCGCGCATGTTCTCCCGGTGCATCGCCCAGTGCAGGACGAGTTTGTAGTTGGTGTCCGTGGCCTGCTTCGACCCGCAGGTGGTGACGGGCCAGTCGGAGATCTCGGCGTGGGCGGTCTCCATGGCGAGGTTCGCGCCCTTGACCAGGCGGACCTTGATGCCGGCACCACCGTCGGCGACGCGACCGTCGGCGAAGGCGGCGAGCTCCTGGATCGCGCCGAGGGCGTCGGGCAGGTAGGCCTGCAGGACGATCCCCGCCTCGAGGTTCTTCGTCTCCGGCAGGGAGAGCAGGCGCCGGAAGACGGCGATGGTGAGCTTGAGGTCCTGGTACTCCTCCATGTCCAGGTTGATGAACTTGGAGCCCTCCGGGGCCTTCGCCGCCTCGAGGTACAGCGGCGCGAGACGCTCGACGACGTAGTCCACGGAGTCCCCGAAGCCCCACATGGAGACCTGGGAGGCGATGGAGGAGACCTTGATGGAGACGTAGTCGACGTCCTCGCGGGCGAGCAGGTGACGTGTGTCCTCGAGGTGCTTGTCGGCCTCTGACTCACCGAGTACCGCCTCGCCGAGGAGGTTGATGTTCAGGCGGTGGCCGCCGGAGGTGAGTTCGGCGACGGCTTTGCCGAGCTTCCTGTCGCGTGCGTCGACGATCATGTGGCCGACCATGTCGCGGATGCGCTGCTGGGCGACGGGCACGACGACGTCCGGGAAGGTGGTGCCCAGCTTGGATCCCATGGTGATCTGGGCCCGGTCCAGCGCGCTGAGCGTGGACGGGGTGATGTTCCCGAGCTCCTTGAGCGCGCGGGCGGCGGCCCTGCGGTCCTCGGTGCGGATGACCCGGTCGACGAAACCGACGGTGAAGTCGAGGCCCTTGGGGTCGGAGAGGACCGCGGAGAGGCGCTGGGCGGAGGCGTTGGGCTTGGCCCCGGAGTCGGCGGCCTGGCTGGCGTTGAGCCACCTGATGACCTTGTCCACCGCTGAGTCGGTGAAGGTCTCGAGGTTGTCGGTGTTCACGGTCGGTGTCCCGGGCGTCTCAGTCATCGGCGTCCCTGTCGTTGTCAGCGTCTCTGCTGGGTTGATCGGTGATACGGGATGTGCGGTTGTCACGGTGGCCTCCTCGGGGGTGTGTGGTCGTGCGTCTCCTGGAAGCCAAGTGTCGCTGTGTTCTGTCCAGGGGCGAAAGGGGCAATTCCGGCGGCAGATACTCTTTGAGTCAGAAATAGTGACGGTACCGGGGGTGGTGTGGGAGGATCATGGGCATGGCAGCACGGGGCAGGCCCAGGATTCAGGACGCGGCGGACGACATCGTCGCCGGTGTCCTCGCCTCGGCCGGGCCGCGTGTGGGGGGCCGCGACTACTCCTCACGGCGCATCGCCTTGATGACGGGTCTGAGCCAGCCCGTGGTGAGCCGGTCGATGCGGAGGATCCGGGAGGGCGTCCATTTCGGCGACGGCGGGGACGAGGCGGGGACCGCGGATGCCGTGGAAGCTGTCGGGGCGGTGGCGTCCCGCAGTCTGCGGATCACGGAGTTCCGGGTGGAGTATCCACGCCTGACCGTCCTGTTCGAGGAGGGTGGGGACGCGGTCGCCGGTGAACGGCAGGCCTCTGACCGGCGCGCGGCCGCGGTGATGGCCGTTCTTCGGGTGTCGGGTGTGTCCGGGTGGCCACAGCGGCAGGCGGCGTTCGACGCCGGTGACGAGAACCTTCCCGCCGGTGTGGTCCGGGTGATCTGGGAGCCGGGCGGGCAGAGCTGGGACGGGTTCCTGGGCCAGGTGTCGTCGGTCCTGGACGCCTGCGCGCCGTCCGTGGACGCGATTCCCGGCGACCTGCTGGCGCAGATGTCGGGCGCGGTGTCCCGCGGCCTCCACGGGTTGGTGTGGCGCCGGGCGGCGACCGCCCAGGCGAATACCGCGGGGGGTTCCGGTGAGGACGGGCCGGGGGGACGTCCAGCGAAAAATGACGTCGATTTTGACTCGAACTACTTATCTCTGGCGGAGTACCCTCCCCCCACCAATGCCCGGGCGGGTGCGACACCGAGACATTTACAGAATGAAATCTCGGTGACCGAGCAGATCGCGATTGCCCTGCGCAAGGAGATCATGAACGCCGGTTTCCAGCCGGGCGACAGGGTCACGAGCACCCGACTGGCCCAGCACATGGACATCCCGGTGTCGGCGGTGCGCTCGGCCATGCGCCGCATGGTGGATGACGGACTGCTCACCGCCTCCGGCGGCGCCTTTTCGCTGCCGCTGGTCACGGGCAACGACATCATCGACCTGTACGCCGCACGACTGCAGGTCGGTTCGGTGATCCTGCGGGCCTGCGCCGGGCGCCCCCGCCACCATCTCCTGCCGTCGCAGCTGGCCCTGCGCGCGGTGGTGGCCGCGGTCGACCAGGGGACGGCCGCGGACGTGGACCAGGCTGACCTTCACTTCCAGCAGACCCTTGCGGATGCGAGCGGGCTTCCGCAGTCCTCACGCGTGTTCCATGCGCTCACGCTGCGGCTGCGGATGTTCATCTCGGTGCTGCAGTTGGACTACACCCCGGCGGTGCAGCGGATCGTGGGGGATGACCGCTACATCCTCAATGCGCTGCTGTCGGGGAAGGTCGAGGGGGCGGTACGGGTCTGGCGGGCCAAGCTGGACAACGCGGTGCGGCACATGGTGTACGTCTCGCCGACGACGTTCGACCCTGCACTCTGGGAGCAGCTTGTCGGCGAGATGCGGTAGGTCGGTGCCGGTCGCCGTGGTCACAGGGGTGGACCGCTGGCACCGGTCAAGGTAGTAGGGTAGGCATGTCAAACTTCATGGCCCTGAGGAGTTCCGGATGCCACTGCCCCGAACCCTGACCCGAGCTGGAGCATTGCTCGCCGCCACAGCTCTCGCCGCGTCGCTCGCCGCATGCTCCAGCGACGGCGGGGGAGAGGACGCGGACAGCGGAGCGTCCGACAATGCGTCCTTCCCGGTGACGGTGGACACGAAGTTCGGTGACGTGAGCATCGACGAGGAACCCGAGCGCGTTGTGGCACTGGGGTGGGGTGACGCGGAAACCGCGCTGGCCCTGGACGTGCAGCCGGTCGGAGCGTCCGACTGGCTCGCCATCGGTGGCGACGGGGTCGGCCCGTGGATCGGGGACGGGGAGGGCTACGACGAGTCCCCGGAGATCATCGACACGCTGGAACCCGAGTACGAGAAGATCGCGGCGCTGGAACCTGACCTGATCCTGGACGTGAAGAGTTCCGGGGACCGGGAACGCCACGACAGGCTCTCCGACATCGCCACCACGGTGGGGGTGCAGGAAGGCTCCGACAACTACGGGACCGGTTTCGACGAGCAGGTGACCACGATCGCCACGGCACTCGGACAGGAGGAGCGCGGCGCTGAACTGGTCAGCGAGTACGAGGACAAGCTCGCCGAAATCCGGGAGGCGCATCCGGACTGGCAGGACAAGACGGTAACGGCCGTCGAGGCGACCCAGGAAGGGTGGGGAGCAACCGTCGGTGCACGCGGTCTGACTGACTTCGGCTTCACCGAGAATCCGACGACCGCTGAGCTTGAGGCGGGGGACATCGGTTTCTCGGCACCGCTGAGCGATGAAACGCTCACGAAGGCGGAGGCTGACCTGGTCGTCGGCTTCGCGATCGGCCGGAGCGTTGACGAGGTGGAGGACGATTCCGCCTGGAAGCGGCTCGGTGCGACGAAGGACGGGCGCTCCTTCGTGATGCCGGACGAGATCTCGCTGGCGTACTCGGTGGCGTCCCCGCAGTCCAACGCCTATATCCTGGACCAGCTTGTCCCCGTCCTCGAAGAGCACACCGGAGAGTAACCGATGCCACGACCGCCGTTCAGCAGCAACCTCATCACCGATCCGCAGGTCCTCGCCGTGCTCGATGAGCTGTACGAACGCGAGCGGATGATCGAGTGGGAGACCTACCAGCATCACCCGGATCCGCGGAACCATCCCGGGACCGGGTTCTCGATGAGTCCGGAGCAGGCAGACCAGCTCTACCTGCTGGTACGGCATGGACGCGCCCGCAATGTGGTGGAGTTCGCCACCTCCCTGGGTTTCTCGACGACGTTCCTGGCCGCGGCGGTGCGGGACAGCGGAGCGAACGGGACGGTCTACAGCGCCGAACTCGTGCCGGAGAAGGTTGAGGCCGCGCGCGGGAACCTCTCCCGTGCCGGGCTGGCCGACTATGCGGACATCCGGGAAGGGGACGCCCGGGAGACCCTGGCGGACGTCCCGGACGACATCGATTTCCTGCTGCTGGACGGCTGGGCGCCCGCGGTGTCCCTGGAGGTGCTGCAGCTGGTCGAGCCGAAGCTCCGCTCTGGCGCGCTGATCTACAACGAGAACCTCGACCGCGAATTCCTGGATCACGTGCAGGCGCCCGGCAGCGGATACCGCTCATTGACGCTGCTCAGCGGGTCCGACTACAAGCCCGCCGGGGAGCTCGTCCTGCGGGAGTGAGGTGATCCGCGACCCAGGGGGCAGGGGCTGGGGCGGAAGTCATCGCGGATCCGTCTTCGCCGTGCCACGATCCCGGCCATTCCGCTACGCGAACCCCCCATCACCGGCGCCCGAGCGCGGCGGGGTACATTCCCGGGGCTGTGACCGTACCCCGGATACAGTGAAACCCCCTCCGATTCTGGTCGGAAGGGGTGTTCTTCGGTGAGCCGATGACGGGAATCGAACCCGCGTATTCAGCTTGGGAAGCTGATGTTCTAC
>NZ_JBQEDF010000019.1:43097-49173 GCF_052107835.1 Corynebacterium sp. | reverse complement strand
AAGTAATGAAACTGCATCTTGAGATCTGGCGTCAGGCGGACCACACCTCGGAGGGTCACTTCGAGGCTGTGGATATCCCCGATGCCGAACAGGAAATGTCCATCCTGGAGCTGCTCGACCACGTCAACACGATGTATGTCGAGGACGGCAAGGAACCCTTCGCCTTCGCCTCCGACTGCCGTGAGGGCATCTGCGGCACCTGTGGCCTGATGGTCAACGGGCGTCCGCACGGGCCGGACAAGAACAAGCCGGCCTGCCAGCAGCGCCTCTACAGCTTCAATGACGGTGACTCCATCAAGCTGGAGCCGCTGCGCTCCGCGTCCTACCCGGTGATCAAGGACATGGTCGTCGACCGGTCCGCCCTGGACCGCGTGATGGAGAAGGGCGGCTTCGTCTCGATGGGCGCCGGTACCGCCCCGGACGCCGACAGCCTCCTGGTCAACCACCATGACGCCGAGCTCGCCCTCGACCACGCCGCCTGCATCGGTTGCGGTGCCTGCGTGGCAGCCTGCCCGAACGGTGCGTCCCACCTGTTCACCGGTGCGAAGCTGGTGCACATGACACTGTCCCCGATGGGGCTGATGGAACGCGGCCGCCGTGCCGTCAACATGGTCGACGAGGCCGAGGGCACCTTCGGCCCGTGCTCGCTGTACGGCGAGTGCGCCGACGTCTGCCCGGCCGGCATCCCGCTGACCGCCGTCGCCGCCATCACGAAGGAGCGTGCCCGCGCCGCGCTCCGTGGCAAGGACGACTAGTCCCCGTCCCCGCACACGCCCCACCCGTGCGGGGGAATCCGGGGCATCCCGGTCCCGGGACGACTCGGTCCCCGGGCCCGGTGTGCACTAGGATTCAATCTGTCACGAGCACACGATGAAAGAGGAACCAATGTCCGCTCACGCCGACTCCGAGGTCATGTTCGCCGGGGAGCCCGAGTACCTTGACGGTTACGTGCCCTCCAGCTGGGACTCCCAGCATTCCTCCCTGCAGCGCAGCCTGACCTGGATGTCCATGGGGCTGATCCTGGTGGGCACCTACCTGTCCGGCGTCTTCGTCTTCGGCTTCGCCGCCGACAGCGTGGGTGCCCAGGAGCACGGGGTCACGATCGGCATCATCGGCCTGGTGGTTTCCCTCGTGTTCCTGCTCGGGGGGTTCTTCGCGATGCATCTCGGGCGCAGCAAGTACCGCGACTACAAGAAGCGCACCGGCCGGGTTCACTAGCCGGTAGACCGGCACCTCCACCGCGGAACACCACCGTGGACGACGGACCCGTACCCCTTCACCGGGGTACGGGTCCGTTCTGCTGTGGAGGGGCGGTCACGGGGGACACTTCACAGGGGCGTCCTTCAGGGGTAGAAAAGAAGTGACGGCGGTTCATCCGCCTCCCGCCGAACAGCGGGGTCTCGAACGATCCACCTTGTGAAGGAGGAGCCGTGAAGAGCAACGACAATCCTGTGGGGGTCTACGGGGGAGAGCCGATCTACCTGGACGGCTACGTTCCGAGCAGCTGGGACTCGCACCATTCCTCGTTGTTGCAGGGGTGGACCTGGCTGGGCATGGGGCTGATCCTGAGCTCGCTGGGCATTCTCGGCGCGGCCATCTACGGATTCACCACCTACGGGCTCTGGGGAAGTCCGCAGACCCAGGACAACGGTGATGTCATCGGTTGGGTCTCCCTCGTCCTCGGCCTGGTCATGCTGGTGGGCGGTGGCCTGAGTATCCATGTCGGACGGGCCCGCTACCGCAGGTACAAGGAGGCCACCGGCCGGATCCACTGACCGCGGCGATGGCTTCCGCACGGTTCCGCCGGACTCAGGGGCTCGCCTGCCCGCCGTTGACGTGGATGGTCGAGCCGACCACGTAGCTGGATTCCGGCGACGTGAGGAACACGTACGCCGGGGCAACCTCGGTGGGCTGGCCCGCGCGGCCCAGGGGAGTGTTCTTTCCGAAGTTGGTGAGCACCTCCATCGGCTGCCCCTCGGAGGGCTGCAGTGGAGTCCAGACCGGCCCCGGCGCGACGGCGTTGACCCGGATGCCCCGCGGGGCGATTTCCTCCGAGAGGCTCTTGGTGAAATTGTTGATCGCCGCCTTCGTTGTCGCGTAGTCCATCAGGTGTGGCGAGGGGACGTACGCCTGGATGGACGTGGTGTTCACGATGGTCGAGCCAGCCGACAGGTGTGGGAGCGCAGCCTGGGTGACCCGGAACATCGCGTGGATGTTCGTCTCGAAGGTCTCGTGGCGCTGTTCGTCGGTGAGCGCCTCGAAACTGCCGACGGCGATCTGGCGTCCAGCGTTGTTGACCAGCGCGTCCAGGCCGCCGAGGTGGGAGACCGCGTCCTCCACGAGGTACCCGGCGACATCCGGGTCGGACAGGTCCGCCGGCAGCAGGACGCACCGTCGGCCGTCCTCTTCGATCACGTCGCTGATGTGGCGGGCGTCCTTCTCCTCGGAGGGGAGGTAGTTCAGTGCGACGTCGGCGCCCTCACGCGCGAAGGCGACGGCGACGGCGGCCCCGATCCCGGAGTCACCGCCGGTGATCAGTGCCTTGCGGCCCTCCAGGCGTCCGGTTCCGCGGTACGTCTCCTCGCCATGGTCGGCGGAGGGGATCATCTCGGCGTCCAGGCCGGGCTCGGTCTGGTGCTGCTCCGGTGGCGTGATGTCGTCGAAGCGGTGGACGGGGTCGGTCACGGTCAGTTGGTCACGGGACACGGTTGGTGCACCTCCTTGGGGTGGAAACTCGGCGTACCAGGTCGTCGAGGGTACGCCTGCGGTACACACACGCAAGGGGTGTTGGGGAGGGGCGTACGGTCGGGGTGTGACAGAGCTCCCGTCACTACGGAGGTGATACCCGTGGCACGCAAGAAGCCGGACCCGGGCCCATCGGTGAAGGACGACACTGTGTACGAGCGTCTCCGTGACGAAGGCGCGTCGAAGGGCAAAGCGGCACGAATCGCCAACGCAGCGGCTGGCTCCTCGCGTTCGGCGGTCGGCCGCCGCGGGGGGACGTCGCCACGGTACGAGGACTGGACCAGGGACGATCTCTATGACCGTGCCAGGGACCTCGGTGTCAGCGGGCGCTCCTCCATGACGAAGCAGCAACTCATCGACGCCCTCCGCGATTCCTGACCCGGATCAACCAAAACCCACCGGCATGCGTCCCGCCTGGGATACTGGAACCCGTGAGTACAGCAACCGATCCCCTCAACACGCTGCCCGTCCCCGGACCCGCCCCGGAATCCGAGGCGGCCCGTCGGCGTGACCTGCGCCGGCACAAGGCTTTCGCGACCAGTCTCCTGGTCCTCGCCACGCTGATCTACCTGGTCTGCCGCTGGTTGGAGGCCACCGGACGCGACGGCGGGTGGACCGGGTACGTCCGTGCGGCCAGTGAGGCGGGCATGGTCGGCGCCCTGGCGGACTGGTTCGCGGTCACCGCCCTGTTCCGGCATCCGCTGCGCATCCCCATCCCGCACACCGCGATCATCAAGCGGAAGAAGGACCAGGTCGGCCACGCCCTCAGTGAGTTCGTGGGCGAGAACTTCCTCAACGCCGCGTTGATCACCGAGAAGTTGCGCCAGGCCAGGATCCCGGAGCGGGCCGCGGACTGGGTCCTCGATGACGGTGGCGCCGAACGGACCGGCAGGGAAGCTGCACGGCTGGTCGACCTGGTCGTCAACGGGGTGGACCCGGCGGAGGCGGAGCAGCTGCTGCGGACCCTGATCATCGACAAGATCTCCGAACCCACGTGGGGTCCGCCGCTGGGGCGGGGCCTCGAGCAACTCATCGCCGAAGGACGCACCGAGCCCGTGGTGGACGCGGTGGTGGTGTGGCTGGACGACAAGGCCAACAGCAGCGAGGACCTGGTCGTGCGGCTGCTGGACGAGCGCACCCCGTCGTGGGCGCCACAGTTCGTCCGCGACCTGGTCGGCGACAAGGTGCACAAGGAGCTGGTCCAGTTCACCGGTGACGTCCGCAATGACCCGGAGCACGAGGCCCGCCACGCCATCCGGAAGTTCATCAACCAGCTCGCCCAGGACCTGCAGCACGACTCCGTGATGATCACCCGGGTGGAGAACTTCAAGGCGGACATCATGGGGTCGGGGACGGTCCAGGCGCTCCCGGGGACCCTGTGGGAGTCCATCCGTTCGACGCTCACCGAGATGGCCCGGGACGAGGACTCCGTCCTGCGCCGGAAGATCGTCCAGTGGGTCACCGAGTTCGCCACCCGTGTACGCGAGGAGCCGGAGCTGCGCGAATCACTGGAGAAGCGCATCGTCGGCGGGGCGTCCTACCTGGCGGAGAACTACGCGGGGGAGGTCACCGGGATCATCGGCGAGACAGTGGAGCGTTGGGACGCGGACGAGGCCAGCGACCGGATCGAGTTGATGGTCGGCAAGGACCTGCAGTTCATCCGGGTCAACGGCACGGTCGTCGGGGCGCTGGCCGGGCTGGCGATCTACACGGTGAGCGAGGTCCTGTTCACGCTGATGTAGCGGTGCCGGTGGCGTCGGTTAGACTCGTGGACCATGGACCCCTTATTGGAACTCGGATTTCGCGTTTTCGGTGGCGGTGGATTTGCAGGCTATCTGCAGCTGCTCGTTCTCGCCATCGTGGTCATCGCCGCCGTCTGGGGAGCGATCCAGGTCGCGATCACCCGTGACGACGCCTTCATGGTCATCGACCGTTCCAAGCAGAACTGGCTGCTGCTGCTCGGGGGGACGGCGCTGGGAGTACTGATCCTGGGGCCGCTGATCTCGATGATCTGGATCGTGGGTGCTGTGATCGTCGGGATCTACTGGCAGGACATCCGCCCGTCGATCCGCGACGTGCTGGACAACTCCAGTGACTGGTGACCCACTGGATCGTCACCGGCACGCCCGGGGGGCCATGGAGGTATCGTTGCTGGATCCCCAACCCACCCGGCAGGATGCGTTGTCGCTGATCGACCGGGTCGGACGGGAGGGACTCGGCGCGGTGTGCCTGCCGCCCACGATGTTCCCGCTGCGTGGGGCAGCGGAGGGCGTGCGCCTTACGTCGGTGGCGGGGCATCCCACCGGCCAGCACCACAGCCTGATCAAGGCCAGCGAGGCGCACATGGCGGTGGCCAATGGCGCCGTCGAGGTCGGTGTGGTGCTCGACCCGGCCCACGTGTTCGGCGGGGACGACGGCACAGGCGACCTCAACGCGTTGATCAGCGAGATCGTCACGCTGCGCGAGGCCGTACCGTACCCGGCGGTGCTCACGGTGGGGGCGGGGTCCGTAGGAATGGCCGGCCGTGGCGCGGTGGAGGGCGATGTACCGGAGGAGGCACTGCGGACGCTGGCCCGCGCCGCCGTCACCGCCGGCGCCGACTACGTGGTGGCGGCGGTGGGGGCCGTGGAGATCATGGCCGACGCCGTGTCGGGGACATCCGTGAAGGTGAAGTCCAGGTCCTCGGTGGCGCTCTGTTCACTGGAGGACGTGGCAGCACTCCGGGACGCCGGCGCGGATCGTGTGTGCGTGGACGCCTCCGCACTGACGACCATCCTGTGACCGGGGTGCCCTAGCGGGCGAGGCCGAGCGCGAGGTCGGTGGATGCCTCGTCGGCACCGCCACCGGCTCCCGCGCCGTCGCCCTCACCGTCGGGGGATCCATCTTCACCGCCGCTGTCGCCGCTGTCGCCGCCGACCCCGAGACCACCGGACGTGTCGATGTCGTTGAGGTTCACGTCTGTACCGTGCAACTGGACCTTCAGGCCCTCGGGGGTGACCTGTGCGTCACTGATCTGGAGCCCCTCGGTCTCGTTCACCGAGCTCTCCAGGTTCTTCGTGAGCTCATCGGCCAGGCCCTCGGGCAGGCTCATGCCGAAGATCTGGACGTCGGCGACCTCGAAGGTGAGCCCGTCGTCCTGCAGGGTCGGGGTCATGCTCAGGGTGGCCAGACCGCCGCCGATGATGACGTCCATGGTGTTGGCGTCCTGGTTCATCTCCACACCGGAGACCGTCATCAGCCCCTCGAGGGCACCGGCCAACGGATTGTCGTCCTCCGGGGCGCCACCGTCGTCCTGCGCGTTCTCGGCGTCGGCGCCACCCTCGGCACCACC
>NZ_JBQEDF010000019.1:0-42997 GCF_052107835.1 Corynebacterium sp. | reverse complement strand
GGGCGCCACCGTCGTCCTGCGCGTTCTCGGCGTCGGCGCCACCCTCGGCACCACCGCCCTCGGCCTCGGACTTCTGCAGTTCCGCCTGGATGAGTTCGGGCGGCAGGACGGTGTCCACCGTCAGCTCGCCGACGACCGGGTCATCACCGCTGGCTTCCATGTCCTTGGCGTTGAGCGTCATCTCCGGCTGGCCGGAGACCATGGGCCGCGACTCGTCGCTGTCCTCGTACGACACGCTCATGGTGGAGGGGACCGTAGCCTCGAAGGAGGGGATCTTGCCCTGTGCGAGACCGAGCAGCAGCGGGGAGGCACCGAAGCTCACGCTGGGATCCTCGGAGAGCTCGGTGCCGTCCTTCTCCAGGGAGGAGCGCATCTCGTCGGCGACGGTGTTCTTCGCGTAGGCGCGCAGGCCGAACTCGGCGACGACCAGGAGGATCGCCAGGACAACGACCACGCCGATGAGGATCTTCCACCAGCGGCCGGACTTCTTCTTCGGCGTGGGGGCGGTGGCGCCGGCACCGGTACCGTCGCCCCAGGCATCAGCGTTGCTTGAGTAAGTCACCGGACCAGTCTGGACTATGAACGTCCCCCGGCGCTACAGGCGGGGCGGGGGTTGGACCCGTTTCTACGGATACCGTCAGCGGCCTGACAGGTGGATCAGTTGTTCTCGGTGATCCACTTCTCGACGAGGCTGGCCTCGTTGACCACGATGTCGCGGACGTAGTCGGCGACCTTCGGCTCGATGACCGGGCCGATCATGGGGATGGTGACGTCGATGTCGACCTCCGCCTCGAAGGTGGTGGAGTCGCCCTCCCCGATGAGGGTCAGCTCGGCCTCGAACTTCACCGGGGCACCTTTGATCTCGGAGAACATCTCGCCGGTGGCGGTGCCGTCCTCGAGGGCGCCGAAGGAGATCGTGCGCTTGAGCTTGAGGTCCTGGGAGACCATGGAACGAACTGCCTCGGGCAGTGCGGTCGCGGAGAGAACCTCGAAGAGCACGACGTTGATCGGGTCGCTGGAGAACTCCGCGACCTCGCCGGGCTCGTCGGCGATGTTGGCCGTTTCGTACTCCCAGTACTCCTTGGTTCCGAGTGCCGCGAGGACCTTGTCGGCGGGGATGTTGACGGTCGTCGAGGTTTCGATGTGAGTTGTCATGCGGACAGACTACCGTTAACGGGGTGAGTTCTCTTGATTCTGGATTTGTCGCGTCAACAATCGCTTCCATCGGCACCCGTCCGGGTGTGGAGGTGCCGGACGCCGACTTCGCCTCGCTGACGACACTGCGTATCGGTGGTGCCCCGGCCGCGACCGTGGTGTGCCACACGCCGGATGCTATCGCGCAGGTGGTGGGGGAGCTGGACGCCGCGGGCATCCCGCTCCTGGTCGTCGGCGGCGGATCGAACCTGGTGGTCGGGGAGGACGTGGGTGATCTGGTTGCGGTGGTGCTGGCGTCCGGGGGGACGTCGGACGTCGCGTCCCCCGTGCCAATCGACACCGGTACAGGGCTGGTGCGTGCCTTCGCCGGCGTGGTCTGGGACGACCTGGTCGCGCAGACCGTGGATGCAGGCCTCGGCGGTCTGGAGTGCCTGTCGGGGATCCCGGGCTCCGTGGGTGCCACACCCGTGCAGAATGTCGGGGCCTACGGTGCGGAGGTCTCGCAGACGCTGCACCGGATCCAGCTCTTCGACCGGTCGACACGGGAGACGTCCTGGGTGCCCCCGGAGTCGCTGGATCTGGCCTACCGCTACTCGAACCTGAAGTTCACCAACCGTGCGGTGGTGACCGCAGTGGAGTTCCAGCTGACCGCGGATGGGCGGAGCGTCCCGCTGCGTTTCGGGGAGCTGGCGCGCCGCCTCGGGGTGACGGCGGAGGAGGCGAGCCCGCGCCGTCCCGTCGCCGACGTACGTTCCACGGTTCTCGAACTGCGGCACGGCAAGGGGATGGTGCTGGTCGCCGACGACCACGACACCTGGTCGGCCGGGTCGTTCTTCACCAACCCGGTGGTCCCGCCGGATCTGGCGGACTCCGTCCAGACCCTCGTCACGGAGTCACGCGGTGCGGAGGACGCGGCGAAGATGCCGCGTTTCGCCGCGGACGGCGGCGAGAAGCTGTCGGCGGCGTGGCTGATCGAGCGCGCCGGGTTCACCAGGGGCTGGCACCCGGAGGGCAACGGCAGGGCAACCCTGTCGACGAAGCACACGCTGGCCCTGACCAACCGCGGGGAGGCCACGTCCGGCGACATCGTGGAGCTCGCCCGCGCCGTCCGTGACGGGGTCCGGGACGTCTTCGGTGTGACCCTGGAACCGGAGCCGGTGTGGATCGGCGTCGAGATCGACGGGTAGGACCCTTAACTTTCGCACTCCCGCCCCGTCCCACGATGTGATATGAGCTGGTCAGGGAGTTATTCCCTTGGTGTCGACTTCGCTGAGGGTGCGAAAGTTTTCGATCGCGGGATGTCCGGCCCCGCGACGGGGAACGGCGCTCGGGTATCCTGGGACGCTATGCGCGTCGCGATGATCTCCATGCACACCTCCCCGCTGGAACAGCCCGGGATCGGCGACGCCGGAGGGATGAACGTCTACGTCCGGAACGTCGCCGAGCATCTCGTGTCGCACGGCGTGGAGGTGGACGTCTTCACCCGCGCCACCCGCGCGTCCCAGGGCGAGGTGGTGGACGTGTCACCGGGGCTGCGGGTGATCAACTGCGTTGCCGGCCCGTTCGAGGGACTGCCGAAGGAGTCGCTGCCCACCCAGCTCGCCGCGTTCACCGGGTCCGTCCTGTCCTTCGTGCGGCGTGAGGCGGGGAGCAACGGGGACCCGTCCGACCGCACGGGGGCAGGACGCTACGACCTGATCCACACCCACTACTGGCTCTCCGGGCAGGTCGGCTGGCTGCTGCGGGACCTGTGGGGCGTGCCGCTGGTGCACACCGCCCACACCTGGGCGGCGGTGAAGAACCTGGGTCTGGCGGAGGGTGACACCCCGGAGCCGGAGTCGCGGCGCATCTGTGAGCAGCAGATCATCGACAACGCCGACCGGATCATCGTCAACACCCCGGACGAGGCGGATGCACTGGTCACCGCCTACGACGCCGACCCCGACCGCCTGGCGGTGGTGTCCCCGGGCGTGGATGTCCACCGGTTCACCCCCGGCTCGGACCGGGCGACGGAGCGCTCCCGCCGTGAACTCGGCATCCCGCTGCGGGCGAAGGTCATCGCCTTCATCGGGCGCCTTCAGATGCTGAAGGGGCCGCACATCCTGCTGCGTGCCGCCGCCGACCTGGTCCGGCGGCACCCGGAGCAGAACATCCGCGTGGTGATCTGCGGGGGACCGTCCGGGACCGGGCTGGAACGTCCGGATGAACTGCACGATCTCGCCGCCGAACTGGGGGTGTCGGGCTACGTGCGCTTCCTGTCGCCCCGTCCCCCCGAGGAACTGGTGACCGTCTACCAGGCCTCGGACATCATCGCGGTGCCCAGCTACAACGAGTCCTTCGGGCTGGTGGCGCTGGAGGCCCAGGCGTCCGGGACCCCCGTCGTCGCCGCGCGCGTCGGCGGTCTGCCGTTGACCGTCACCGAGGGGGTCAGCGGGCTGCTGGTCGACGGGCACGAGCCGGCGGACTGGTCAGCCGCGCTGGAGAGGCTGGTCATCGATGACGACCTGCGCAACTCCATGTCGGACGTTGCCCCGGAGCACGCCGCCACCTACTCCTGGGACGTGACCGTGGAGCGGTTGATCGCCGAGTACCAGCGGATCGTCGACCGGTGGACGGACCGCCGGTGCGCGGAACCGGCGGTGTCGCTGACCTCCCTGCATTCCAGGAACCCCAGTGGAACACCGACGTCGGACGCCGCCGGGTAGTAGATTCGGTGCCATGGAACTGCAGCAGTTGACGGACCTCCTGGACACCGCCGAGGTCGACTACGAGGTGGCCGGGGGAGAGGGCGATCCCTCGAAGGGCGAGGCCGCCGTCGTGGTCCTGCCCGGTGAACGGCGGCTGAAAACCAATGCCCTGTTCATCCCGCAGGACGGCATGTTCCGCGTCGAGGCGTTCGTGTGCCGTGCCGTCGAGGAGGCGCACGCCGAGGTGTACCGGCTGCTGCTGCAGCACAACCGCAAGGCCATCGGTGTGCACTACACCCTGGACAACAACAACGACATCTACCTGGCCGGACAGTTCTCGGACACCACCAGTGCGCAGGATGTGCAGCGCGTCCTGGGCCAGATCCTGGAGCTCGCCGACGGGGACTTCAACCACATCCTGGAGCTGGGGTTCGAGACGTCGATCCGCCGCGAGTGGGAGTGGCGCCTGGACCGTGGGGAGCCGACGAAGAACCTGGAGGCTTTCCAGCGGCTGCGTCCCGGCTACGAGGAGGAGCGGCGTGCCGAGCGTGAGGCGCGGGCGGGGCAGGCTGCGCAGCAGGTTCCTCCGACGCCTCCGGCCCCGCCTGTTCCGTAGGCCGGTCAGGAGCCCAGCCCGCGCTCCGCGGCGATGGACAGCACCCACAGGTGCATCCGGTCCTCGAAGCCGCGGGCGGGGAACATGCCGCCGGGGCCGGTATCGGCGCCGGGGGTGGTCCCGGGGGCGGCGCCCACCGTCGCAACCCCCACTCTCTCGGCGGCGACGTCCTTGATGGTCACGCTCGGGGTACGCACACGCTCCGGCACGCTGATGCCGGACGGAGCGTCGAAGGACGGGATCCCTCCCTCGACCCGCTGGCGTTCCAGGGCGTTGACCCCGTCGATGCCTTCCGTCAGGTACACGGTGAGCATCTGCCACAGCGCACCGAGTTGGTCGTGCTGCCGGGCACCGTCCAGCTGCGACGGGTGCTGCAGCAGGTAGCAGGCGACGTTGAGGCCGTGGAAACGTCCCCAGGGTTGGAGGCGCTGATGGTCCAGGGCCAGGAGTTCGTGGAAGTAGCCGGTGCAGGTGGTGTTCTCCCACCCGGCACCGCACTCGGGGCAGGTGGTCGTGGGGTTCATGGTGTCGGTCCTTTCGTTCACACCTTCAGTGTCACGCATACCGCTGGTGTGCACAGGTGCCAGTTGTCATCACTTCCGTGGGAGATTCCTCAGGGGCTTTCGGCACTCACCGGCACGTGACGCAGGGCGAACGCCCCGCTGGACTCCACGAACATCGCGGCCGCGATGCGCCGGCTGACGGGAGACTGAGACCCCCTTTCCGTGGTGGCTGTTCTCCCGTTGTTCACGGTGCCGTGCGCTGGAGCGTGGCAGAATGGGGAACCATGAGCGACAACAACCACGGCACACTGATCCTGCTCCGCCACGGCCAGAGCGAATGGAATGCATCCAACCAGTTCACCGGATGGGTGGACGTCGACCTCACCGACCAGGGACGTGCCGAGGCCGTCCGCGGCGGCGAGCTCATCGCCGACGCCGGACTGACCCCCAACATCCTGTACACCTCCGTCCTGCGCCGCGCGATCACCACCGCGAACCTGGCCCTGGACAAGGCTGACCTGCACTGGATACCCGTCATCCGCGACTGGCGCCTCAACGAGCGCCACTACGGTGCTCTGCAGGGCCTGAACAAGGCGGAGACCAAGGAGAAGTACGGCGAGGAGCAGTTCATGGCCTGGCGTCGCAGCTACAACACCCCGCCGCCCGAGCTCGAGGACGGCGAGGACTACTCGCAGGCCGGCGAACTGCGCTATGCCGGGCTCGCCGAGGTCCCGAAGACCGAGTGCCTGCTCGACGTCGTCAACCGGCTCGTCCCCTACTACCAGACCTCTATCCTTCCGCGGCTGGAGAAGGGGGAGACCGTGCTGGTCGCCGCCCACGGCAACTCGCTGCGTGCCATGGTCAAGCACCTGGACGGCATCTCCGACGACGACATCGCCGGGCTGAACATCCCCACCGGCATCCCGCTGGTCTACAGGGTGGATGAGAAAGGCAGCGTCCTGAATCCCGGCGGCGAGTACCTCGACCCGGAGGCCGCGGAAGCAGGGGCCGCCGCGGTTGCCGCCCAGGGCGGAAAGTAGCAGACGGCGCAAGTGGACGTTTCGGGGACGGCGCTTCTTGCGCTGGGGATCCTTGCCGGCCTGATTGTGGGGGCCGTTGTCACCGGTGTCATCTTCGCGATCCGTCGGCGTGCCGAACGCCGGATCGATGAACGTGTGCGCCGGGAGACCCAGCAGAACCGGGTGTCGACGGTCGCACAGGTCATGCACTTCGCCGTGGAGTCCGCACCCCTGGGGATCGCGGTGGTCGACCGCCGTGAGGACCTGGTCCTCGCCAACCGGAGCTGCGGTGACCTCGGTGTCGTGGACGGCCGTCAGCTCGCACCCGAGGTGTGGCGGATCGCCCAGCGCGTCTTCGACGACGGCGAGGCCCGGGACGGTGTTTTCCGACCCGGGCCCTCGGTGGTGGGGCCGCTGTTCTCCGTCGCAGTGTCGGTGAAGAGGCTCACCACCGCCGACGACAGGTTCGCCGTCGTCTTCTCCTGGGACAATTCCGAGAACGTGCGCATGGAGTCCGCCCGCCGTGACTTCGTCGCCAATGTCTCCCACGAGCTCAAGACCCCCGTAGGCGCCATATCGCTGCTGGTGGAAACGTTGATGGAGGGCTCGGACGATCCCGAGACCGTCGAGTACTTCGGCGGCAAGCTGCAGACCGAGACGCAGCGGATTTCCACGATGATCTCCGAGCTCATCGGCCTGTCGAAACTGCAGGGGGCCGAATCACTGCCCGATTCCCGTCCGGTCAGCGTGGACGCCGTCATCGACAAGGCGGTGGGGCGCTCGCGGATGGCCGCCGAAGTCGAGGGGCTCGACCTGCACACCGACGGGCCCTGCAACGCGTGGCTGATGGGGGATGAATCACTGCTGGTCACCGCGGTGACCAACCTGATCAACAACGCGATCAACTACTCCCCGGAGGACACCCCGGTCACCGTGAGCCGGGCGGTCCGCGGTGAGTCTGTGGTGATCAGGGTGACGGACCGGGGCATCGGCATTTCCCCGGATGACCAGAAACGCGTCTTCGAGCGATTCTTCCGCGTGGACAAGGCACGCTCCCGGGCGACCGGCGGCACCGGCCTGGGCCTGGCCGTCGTCAAGCACACCGTCATCAACCACGGGGGGAATGTCTCGCTGTGGTCGCGCACCGGTACCGGTTCCACGTTCTCGCTGGAGTTCCCCGTGCTGAAGGACCAGGAGATCTCCGACGAGAATGTCCCGGACCAGGAACGTTTCACCTCCGCCGAGTTGCTTCCGGGGCAGGACTGACATGGGCAGGGCTTTGGTCGGACGCATGCCAGGCAAACTCCAGGCAAACACTTGGCGAACACTGCGCCAGCCGGGATCAACGGCTCCCCGGTACCGTCGCCGGGAGTTTACAATGATGCCGTCTGCTGCAAACACGGCCGTCACATGGCCGCAACCCGACGTGTGAGGACAGAACCGAACGTGACCACTGACCGCCAGACCGTGCTCATCGTCGAGGATGAGGAATCACTTGCGGAACCGCTCGCATTTCTCCTGGAGAAGGAGGGCTTCGGGGTCTACACCGCCGCCGACGGACCCAGGGCGCTGGAACTGTTCGACGCCCACGGCATCGACCTCGTCCTGTTGGACGTGATGCTTCCGGGCATGTCCGGCACCGAGGTCTGCAAACAGCTGCGCACCGTCTCCAGCGTGCCGGTGATCATGGTCACCGCCCGCGACAGCGAGATCGACAAGGTCGTGGGTCTGGAGATCGGCGCCGACGACTACGTGACCAAGCCGTACTCCGCCCGCGAGCTGATCGCCCGGATCCGGGCCGTCCTGCGCCGCGGCGGCGAGCCCGAGGACGAGGGGGAGGGCGACGACAGCCTGGTGCTGCGCAGCCGGCGGGTGGTGATGGACGTGGAGCGCCACACCGTGTCAGTCGACGGGACGAAGGTCTCACTGCCGCTCAAGGAGTTCGACCTGCTGGAGTACCTGATGCGGAACGAGGGGCGGGTGCTGACCCGCGGACAGTTGATCGACCGGGTCTGGGGGATCGACTACGTCGGCGACACGAAGACGCTGGACGTGCACATCAAGCGCCTGCGCTCGAAGGTGGAGGTGGATCCGTCCGCACCGAAGATCCTGGTGACGGTGCGGGGGCTGGGCTACAAGTTCGAGGGCTAGGAGGGGGTCTTCAATTCGTTCCCCGTGGCCGCCCGCTTCAGGGGGTGCGCTGCCGCGCTGGGTGGGAAGGGCCCTGCCCCTGGACTGCAGGAGCCCCGCCTACCACCGGAGAGACACTGGGGTGTGGAGGAGAACGCAATCGGCAACACCCGCACCGCACCGCTTTGGCGTCTTCGGCTTAAGTCGATGTGCCGAAAACGGTGCGGTTTTGCCGCTTGAGACTCCCGGACCCCGTAGCCACGTAGCCCCGTAGCCACGCAGACACGCACCTGCGGCTAACTGCAGTTGTGCTGTCCTGCAGCCGTGACATCCGAACGTGGACGAATCCCCCACGTTCCTAGGAAGCCCGCGACGCCGCGGCGGTCGCCGGGTGGATCGCCAGCAGCGGGAAGCCGGACGGTGCGACCTTCGCCAGGTTCTCGCGTTGCCGGCAGTGCTCGGCGACGACGTCGTAGGCCTCAGGACCGATCAGTTCCCGCAGCTCATCGGCATGGGTGGACCACAGGGACTCGGCTGCGGAACCGTCCCCAGCACCGTCACCGTGGCACCCCGGGTCGGAGGTGCAGTACCAGTCGAAGTCCTCGCCGCCTTCGCCCCAGCCGCGTCGGGTGTACTCGGTGACGGTGGTGTGCAGCATGTCCACGCCGTCCGGACGGGTCTCCCACTCCTCCTCCCGGCGCAACGGCAGCTGCCAGCACACCTCGGGCTTTGCGACTGTCAGCGGGACGTCGTTGCGCAATGCCCACCCGTGGAGGGCGCACCCTGCTCCGCCGGAATGCGAGGAACGGTTGGCGAAAACGCAGGCGCCGTTGTGGACCCTGGTCTTCAGGGCCGGTTCCGGACCGGAGCCGTCGTCTCCGTCGAGTTCGTCCCAGACCAGCCACGGCTCGCCCTCGGGGGAGTCCTCCCGGCCGTTCACCGCATCCGCAGCCTCCCCCGTGTCCCCGCCCATGACCAGTGAACGGAACTGCCAGTCCTCATCGGTGAGGTGGGGGACGATCTCGGCGAGTGCGCCCCGGTCGTCCTCGTCGGCGAGGAAGGCGCCGTGCACGCAGCACCCCACGTCCGGGTTGGACGCGTCGATGCCGTGGCAGGCGTCCGTGCCGAAGCGGCAGCGGTAGGTCGACAGCATCCAGGTGAGGTCGACGGAGACGATGTGGCCGGAGTCGGCGGGGTCGGTGAACTCGAGGAATTCACGGGCGTGGTCGGCCGCGACCTCGCGTCCCTCCCGGACAGCGAGATCGGCCGGGGTGCCCTCCGGGTAGCCGCTGACGGCACCGGGGCCGGTCACGGAGGACGGGGAAAGAACGGAATGAGTCACGGTATCCACCGTAGACCGGATAGGCTGGTGGTCGTGCGATTAGGTGTCTTGGATGTGGGAAGCAACACAGTCCACCTCGTGGTGGTGGACATGGCTCCGGGCGGTCCGCCGACCCCGATGAGCAACTGGAAGACGCCCATGCGTCTGGTGGAGTACCTCGACGACGACGGGTCCATCACGCCCAAGGGGGTGAAGAAGCTGATCAAGGGGGTCGGCCTGGCCGCTGAAATGGCCGATCAGTTCCATTGCGACGAGATGTTGCCCTTTGCTACGTCGGCACTGCGTTCGGCGGCGAACTCGGAGATCGTGCTGGCCCAGGTGGAGGCGGAGACCGGGGTCCGGTTACGCATCCTCTCGGGCACGGCCGAGGCCGAGCTGACCTTCCTCGCGGTGCGGCGCTGGTTCGGCTGGTCGGCGGGACGCATCTGCGACCTCGACATCGGCGGCGGCTCGCTGGAGATGTCCGTGGGGGTCAACGAATTGCCCGACGTGGCACTGTCGGTGAACCTGGGCGCCGGCCGGCTCACCCACGAGTGGTTCGAGACGGACCCGCCGAAGCGCAAGGAGATCAAGGCGCTGGCCGAGCACATCGACGCCACCCTCGAGGAGCCGGTGAGGACGCTGAAGGAGGCTGGTCCGGTCGATCTCGCGGTCGGCACGTCGAAGACGTTCCGGATGCTCGCCCGGTTGACGGGCGCGGCGCCGTCCTCGGCGGGTCCGCGTGTCCGTCGCGTGCTGACACGCCCCGGCGTCCGGCAGTTGACGTCGTTCATCTCCAGGATGACCGCCGCCGACCGTGCGGAGCTCGAGGGCGTGTCGGCGGACCGGTCCCACCAGGTCGTCGCCGGTGCACTCGTGGCCGAGGCCACGATGCGCCACCTGGGCATCGAGCAGCTCCAGCTGTGCCCCTGGGCGCTGCGTGAGGGCGTGATTCTGCGCCGCGCGGACGCGGAGGACGCGGCCGCCGACGTGGATGTGGACGTTGATTTCGATCAGGGAGATTAACGTGGTGGTCGGCGTAGGGTCCTACGATGTGGGCCGAATGCGTGATAACTGTAAACTGTCGACTGATAATTGAGGCATGAACCAGGGTTGCCGTGGAAGAGTACGGTGACCGCAGCGGTGTGATGTGTCTGCCGTCCTGCCCGGCAGGCGGTAACCGATGATGGGAACGACGGATGAGTGAGAAGCTGACTGTTGCGGAGCTGCTGGCCCGCAACGCCAAGGAGGGTTCGCGGAGGAACGCGGACCGTCCCCGGCGTCGACGCAACATTGAGGACGGTGGAGTCTCCGTGTCGGAGCTCACCGGTTCCATCCCGGTCGTCCGTGATGAGCATCTCGCGGAGGACGGGGGCGTTGAGGACGGCACCGGCATTGAGGACACTGCGGACGTTGCGGCCACCGGGGCCGAGGGGTCTCAGGACGCGGTACCGGCGGACCGTGCCGAGGTTGAATCCGCGCCGGAGGAACCGGTGGTGGAGCAGGAACACCACGGGACCCACGGGCTCGACGGCAGCGGGGACACCACCGACGCCGACGGTGCTGTGGCCGATGCCGACCTGGCCGATGCCGACGGCACCGACACCGGGCAGGAGTCCGGTGTCGATGTCGGGGACGCCGAGACCACGCTGATCCCGAAGGCCTCCATCGGTGCTGCCGGTGCCGGTGCCACTGCCGGCGTGGCCGGGGCAGCGTCCTTCGCGGACGCACCGGAGTCGCCGGAGGCAGAGCCCGTTGACGCGCCGGACGACGCCGTCGAGGGCGCCGACGCCGAGGGCGCCGACGCCGAGGGCGCCGACGCCGAGGGGACCCGCTCGGAGCTGACCGATGACGGGCAGGCGACGGACGACGAGGACGCCACCGGCACCGACGACAGCGACGAGGACGCCAGCGCTGAGGGCGCCGGCGCCGATGACGAGATCGTCGAGTACGAGGATGACGCGATCTCGTGGCCGGCCCTGATCGGCCAGTCCGTGATCGCCCTGGCGGTCGGCGTCCTGATCTTCTTCGGCTTCACCCTGCTGTGGGACAAGCTCGCCGCCGGCCTGGTTCTGGCCATGGCCGTGGTCGTCACCCTCGTCTGCGTGGGCATCGTCCACGCCCTGCTGCGGCACCGGGACACACTGGTGCTCGTCCTGGCGTTCATCGTCGGGCTCGCGATCACCCTGGGGCCCCGGCTCGTCATGTCGATCTGACCGGCCGCGGCGCCGGTGGCGCACACCGGATCGGTGCCGTACGGGGGCGGCCCATGGTGCTGACCACGGCCGGTGGCAATGGGGCGGGTTGCCTGGCACGCTGGTGAGCATGACTCGTATCTCATTTATCGGTGGTGGAAATATCGGCGAGGCCCTGATCTCGGGGCTCGTCGGATCAGGGGACAAGGGGGAGGCCCCGGATGTCGTCGTGTTCGACCCGAGCAAGGATCGGCTGGATGTCCTGCGCGAGCAGTACGGCATCATCTCCGCGGACAGTGCGTCCGAGGCGGCCACGGAGGCCGACTTCGTCGTCATCGCCGTGAAGCCGTACATCGTGGGCCCGGTGCTCGAGGAGATCGCCGGCACGTTGGACAGCAATGACACCGACACCGTCCTCGTGTCCGTCGCGGCGGGTGTGAGCCTGCCATCCATGGAATCCGCCGTGGCTGCCGGAACCCCGGTGGTCCGTGTCATGCCGAACACGCCGATGCTCGTCGGCAAGGGCATGAGTGCGATCGCCGGTGGACGGTTCACCTCCGCGGAACAGGTCGAGGCCGTCCGTGGCCTCTTCTCCACCGTCGGTTCGACCGTTGCGGTGGCGGAGAAGGACATCGACGCGGTCACGGCCGTGTCCGGGTCCGGACCGGCCTACATCTTCCTCGTCGGTGAGGCGATGACCGATGCCGGTGTGCAGCTCGGACTCACCCGCGACGTGGCCCAGCAGCTCGCTGTGGCCACCATCGAGGGTGCGGCCACGATGATGGCCGAGGGCGACAAGAACCCGGTGGATCTCCGCGGGAACGTCACCAGTCCCGGCGGAACGACCGCTGCGGCGACGCGTGCCCTGGAGGAGAACGGTCTGCGGACCGCGTTCTTCCGTGCGATGCAGGCGTGTGTGGACCGCTCGGTGGAGCTGGGACGCCCGTCCGATTCCTGAGGGACGCTCCCCGGTCCTTCCCGCCGTTACCGTCGGCAGAACGCCCCCGTCCGGGGGTGATTTAGATCGTCGATGTCACTGGAGTCCCCCAAGTCACAACAGTGTCAAACGGTGTCAACAGTTCTCTTTTGTCCTACCTGTCGCATTATTCACAGGATTAACGGTAGTATGGCCCCAGCGCCCGACGTGTCGAAGTTCTGCAGGAGGGGAAGCCTGCAGCGCGTGCGTGCGTCGTAAGGATGGAAATTATGGCAAGCAATGACAGTGGAACGTTCCTGACGGTCGCTGAGGTCGCCGAGCTTATGCGGGTGTCCAAGATGACCGTGTACCGCCTGGTTCACTCCGGTGAACTTCCGGCGGTGCGTGTCGGACGCTCCTTCCGCGTGCATGAGCAGGCGGTGGAGGAGTACCTGGGTGCCTCGATCTACGAGGCGGGCCAGGCTGGCTAGTCAGGTCCCCGGACCCCTCCTGCGCACCGGCCGAGAACCGGTGTGGGGGAGGGGTCTTTTGCTGCTTGAGTGAGCGGGACGTTAGACTGTCCACCATTCGTGTCGGTTCGGTCCCGATCGGTGATCACAGTTGCCGTTGCCGTCCGCCCAAGGAACCAGCAGGTGCCTGGTGGGAACCGACCGGCAGCAAGATCCGTAAATGAAGACCAACCACGAGGGAGGACCTATGGGTTCTGTCATCAAGAAGCGTCGCAAGCGCATGTCGAAGAAGAAGCACCGCAAGATGCTTCGCCGTACCCGCGTCCAGCGGCGGAAGCTCGGTAAGTAGAGCCTTCCGGCGGTCCCCTCCGTGGGGTTCACGGTCGGTTCATCCCCGGGGCGCACCCCGGGCCCGGCGGCGTGGTCCCCGGTCACTTCACGTGGCCGGGGACCACGTTTTCTTATGTCCGTCCCTGCGGCCACTAGAGTGGTCGGCATGACGCCCCACTCAGTGACCCTGATGGTCCGCAGCACCTGCGGCTCCTGTGACCGGGTCCGCCGCCAGATCACGCCGATCTGCGACGGGCACGGTGCCGGCCTGGAGGTCGTGGACGTCGATTCGTCAGGGGCGCTGGCCATCGAGTTCGGTGACCGGGTGCCGGTTGTCCTGGTCGATGACGAGGAAATCGCCTGCTGGGAGATCGACGACGATGAACTGGTCGATGCCCTGCGCAGATAGGTGAACCCACCGACCCAACGGCCGGATCCGGGGCCGTTCCCTATACCAACCGCCTCCGGCGCTTTTGTTATTGGGGGGTCTGAAGGGATACCGTAGACACCCGGAAACACTTGACGATGACTCGGGAGGCTGTGCGCCCATGGCAGGACTGGGGATCAACGGACCGGCAGCCGTCCTCCTGGTCGGGCTGTCTTTCCGTTCGGCACCTGTGCCGGTTCTGGAGAAGGCGTCCGTGTCACCGGAGGAGCTCAACCTCCTGGAACGCGATCTGCTCGACGGGGAGTGCGTGACCGAGGCGCTCATCCTCTCGACCTGCAACCGCATGGAGTTCTATGCGGCCACCACCGCTTTCCACCCGGCCCTCGACCACGTCGTGGAGACCATCGCCGCCCATGCGGGGATGCCCTCGGCGGAGCTCGAGCCCTACCTCTACGTCCGCTACGCCGACGCCGCGGCCGAGCACATGCTGACCGTCGCCGCCGGCCTGGACTCCATGGTCGTCGGAGAGCAGCAGGTCATCGGACAGTTGCGACACTCGTACACCTCCGCCTCGGACAACGGCACCGTCGGAGCCACGCTGCACGAGCTGACCCAGCGTGCACTGCGCACGGGTAAGCGTGTCCACACGGAGACCGACGTGGACGAGGCCGGTTCCTCGATGGTCAGTTTCGCGCTGGACAATGCGCTCGCCGAACTCGGTGCGTCCGACATGAGGGGACGTTCCGCCGTGGTCATCGGCGCCGGGGCCATGGCGTCGCTGGCCTCGACCTACCTGGGCAGGGTCGGCGTGGAGCACGTCACCGTGGTCAACCGGACGCTGGGACGCGCGGACAGTCTCGCCGAGCACGCCCGCGAGGCCGGGGTGGACGCCTCCGCCGCGACGTTGACGGACCTGCGCACCGCACTGGACGGTGCGGGTGGGGCCGATGTCGTCGTCTCGGCCACCGGCGCGGTCGGCACAGTCCTCGGGGCCGACGACCTGGCAGGCACCCTCGCCGCGAATCCGCGGCGCATGGTGCTGGTCGACCTGTCCATGCCCCGGGACATCGACGACTCCGTCACGTCGGAGGGGGCAGCCCGTGGCCAGGGCGCCGAGGTCCGGCTGCTGAACATCGAGGAGCTCACGGCACTCGCCGGCGACGGCACCCGGGACGAATCCTCGGCCCGCGCCATCATCGCCACGGAACTCGCCGAGTACCTCGAGCAGGTCCGTGTCCAATCCGTCGTCCCCACCGTGAAGGCACTGCGCCGCAGGGCCGCCGACGTCGTCGACGACGAACTGGGCCAGCTCATCCGCCGCACCCCCGGCATCTCCGACGACGACCGTGCGGAGGTCGCCCGGACGGTGCGCCGCGTGGTCGACAAGCTCCTGCACACCCCGACGGTGCAGGTGAAGAAGCTGAGTTCGCAGGACGGGGCGGTCAACTACGCCGAGGCCCTGGCCACCCTGTTCAACCTCCCGTCGGGTTCCTCGGCGTCGGTGTCGCAGTCCATCGAGCCGGGGGACGCGGGCAAGGCCCGCATCGGCAACGTCCTGTCCACCCCGGAGTCCATCGAGGTCACCGAGATCACCGACGCCACCGGGACCGAGGACGATGTCCGTGACGGGGAGGCCTCGTGACCCGCACCCTCCTCGTGGGAACGAGGGCCAGTAATCTGGCACGCACCCAGGCCGGGACGGTCCGCGACCAGCTCCGGTCCGCGGGGCAGATCGACGCTGAGCTGCATTTCGTCCACACCCCCGGGGACGCCTCCCAGAAGGCGCAGACCCCGGTCAACAGGATCGGTGTCGGCGTGTTCACCGAGACCCTGCGCAATGCCCTCGCCGACGGTGAATGCGATGTGGCCGTCCACTCCTTCAAGGACCTCCCGACCGCCGTCGACGACCGTTTCATCTCCGTCGTCCCGCCCCGGGTGGACCCCCGTGAGGTGCTGGTGAGTCTCAACGACCTCAGCCTGCGGGAGCTCCCGGCGAACGCGAAGGTCGGCACCGGTGCCCCACGACGGGTGTCCCAGATCCGTTCCCTGCGTCCCGACCTGGAACTCCGGCCGTTGCGCGGCAACATCGACACCCGTATGGGCCGCGTCGGCGACGGTCCGGACGACCTCGCCGCCGTGGTCCTCGCCCGTGCCGGACTGGACCGTGTCGGGGAACTCGACCGGGCCTCCGAGACGGTGTCGGTCGACGACATCCTGCCCGCACCCGCCCAGGGTGCGCTGTGCGTCGAGGTCCGGGCGGACGATGCGGACGCCGTCTCCGCGGTCCGCGCACTCGACGATCCGGTCTCCCACGCCGGGGCCGTCGCTGAACGCGCCGTCCTCGCCCAACTGCAGGCTGGGTGCACGGCGCCGGTGGGGGCGTGGTCCGAGTACCGGGACGGGCGCCTCACCCTGCGTGGGGGCGTCTTCGCCCTCGACGGGTCCCGCCAGCTGCTCCGGGAGAAGGTCGTGGACATCGACATCCCCGCCAGCGACGCACCGGGAGACGGTGACTGGAAACACCGCGCACACGAGCTCGGCCTCGGGGTGGGCCGTGAGCTCCTCGACGGTGGTGCCGCGGAGATCATCTCCGACATTGTCGGCGCCCGTTGACTGTGCTCCACACGCCTGATCCGCCCCCTTCAATTCCTGACCTACCTGAGAAAGTCACCTCGATGACCACTGCCGGAATCCCCCAGACGGGTGCTTCGACCGGTCCGCTGACCGGCCGGGGGCGCGTCCTTTTCGTTGGCGCAGGCCCCGGAAACCCGGAACTGCTGACCGTCCGCGCCCGCGAGATCCTGGCGAACACCGCCGAAGCGTGGGTCGACCCGAACGTCACCACGGCCGTGCGCGGCATCATCGCCGAGGGCCTGCCCGTCCCGGAGGAGAAGCTCGCCGCCGCGGAGAAGGAGTGGGAGGCCGAGCTCGAGTCGGCGAAGGCCGCCGGTGCACGGCGCCGTCCGCGCCGGCCCGACCAGGTCACCGCCGCCGAGATCGTGCTCGCCGCCCCCTACACCGCCGAGGCGGCCTCCGAGCTGGCCGCCGCGGAGGCCGAGGCCTCCGCGGACGCCCAGGCGTACCACAACGGGGACCTCGCGGGCGGTCACGCCCCGGAGGTCTCCGGACGCCCCGTCCCCGCCAGCGAACTCGCCCACTCCATGGTCGAGCGGGTGCGCCACGGCCGTAACGTGGTCCGCCTCGTCGCGGGCAACCCCGTGTCGAACCCCGCGGTGCTCATGGAGCTGCAGGAGGTCACCGCCCTCGGTGTCGAGTTCGAGGTCGTCCCCGGCATGACCGGGGCGTCCGCGCTACCCGCCTACACCGGTATCGCCACCGGCGAGGGCTACACCGCCGTGGACCTGACGGCCGACAAGACCGAGGTGGACTGGGACGGCATCGCCGCGGCACCCAAGCCGCTGATCCTCACCGCGTCGCCGTCCGACCTGCCGGCGATCACCGGCGAGCTCAAGCGCCGCAACGTCCCCGGTTCCACCCCGGTCACAGCGACGACCCACGCCACCACCCGACGCCAGCGCTCCTACGACGTCACCCTCGACACCCTGAAGTCCGTCGTCGCCGCCTCCGGGCCGGTGGCGAAGGAGGGCGACATGCCCGAGGAGCTGGTGGTCACTATCGGTACGGCGGCAAGCAGCCGCAGCAAGTACTCCTGGTGGGAGAACCGTGCGCTGTACGGCTGGACCGTGCTGGTGCCCAGGGCGAAGAGCCAGGCCGGGCCGATGAGCGCCAGGCTGGCGTCCCACGGGGCCATCCCGATCGAGGTGCCGACGATCTCCGTCGAACCGCCGCGCAGCCCCGCGCAGATGGAACGCGCCGTCAAGGGGCTCGTCGACGGGCGCTACCACTGGATCGTCTTCACCTCCGTCAACGCGGTGAAGGCCACGTGGGAGAAACTCGCCGAGTTCGGGCTGGACGCCCGGGCGCTGGCCGGGGTCCGTGTCGCCGCCGTGGGTCAGAAGACGGCCCAGGCCGTCCGTGACCTCGGTATCGCCCCCGAGCTGCTGCCCGCGTCGAACGCCCGCAACGCCTCGGGTCTGGTGGACGTCTTCCCGCCCTTCGACCCCGACCTGGACCCGGTGGACCGCGTGCTGCTGCCGCGTGCCGACATCGCCACCGACACCCTGGTCGACGGTCTCATCGACCTCGGCTGGTCGGTGGAGGACGTCGTCGCCTACCGCACGGTGCGCGCCGCCCCTCCCAGCCAGGAGGTCCGCGACATGATCAAGTCCGGCGGCTTCGACGCGGTGTGCTTCACCTCCTCGTCGACGGTGAAGAACCTGGTGGGTATCGCCGGGAAGCCGCACACCCGCACGATCATCGCCTGCATCGGTCCGATGGCGGCCCAGACCGCCCGGGAGCACGGCCTGCGGGTGGACGTCATGCCCGAGGTGGCCGGTGTCCCCGAGCTGGTGGATGCCCTGGCGCACCACGTCGCTGAACTGCGTGCGGCCGGCCAGCTGCCGCCGCCGCGCAAGCGCCGTCGGCGCCGGCGTTCCACCACGGGGCAGTAGGGGTACGCGGCCGAGTAGCATCGGGGCCATGAGTGACCCCGTGAATCCCGACATCACAACCCCGTTCCGCCGTCCACGGCGTCTGCGCACCTCGCAGACGATGCGGGACTTCGTGGCGGAGACCCATCTGGAGCCCGCGCAGTTCGTCCTGCCGATGTTCATCCGGGACGGCATCGACGCCCCCAATGACATCACGGCCATGCCCGGCGTCCAGCAGCACACCGAAACGTCCCTCCTGAAGACCGCCGAAGAGGCGCTCAAGGCGGGGGTCGGCTCGGTTGACCTGTTCGGGGTGCCCACCGATGAGTCGAAGGACGCCACCGGTTCGCAGGCGTGGGCGTCCGACGGGATCCTCAACACGGGCGTCAACGCGCTGCGCCGGGAGTTCGGCGACGACCTCATCGTCATGGCGGACACCTGCCTCGACGAGTTCACCGACCACGGGCACTGCGGTGTGTTGACCGAGGACCGCTTCGGCCACACCGTCGTCGACAATGACGCGACCCTGCCGCTCTACGCGCGGATGGCCGTGAGCCAGGCCGAGGCCGGGGCGCACGTGGTCAGCCCGTCCGGGATGATGGACGGCCAGATCCGGGTTATCCGGCAGGCCCTCGACGACGCCGGATTCCAGGACGTCACCATCCTGGCCTACTCCGCGAAGTACGCCGGCGCCTTCTACGGCCCCTTCCGCGAGGCCGTCGGTTCGACCCTGCAGGGTGACCGGAAGACCTACCAGCAGGACCCCCGCAACGCCCGGGAGTCCCTGCTGGAGGTCGAGCTCGACATCGAGGAGGGGGCGGACATGGTCATGGTGAAGCCCGCCATGCCCTACCTGGACGTGCTGCGGCAGGTCGCCGACTTCTCCTCCGTCCCGGTCGCCGCCTACCAGGTCTCGGGGGAGTACTCGATGATCTCCGCGGCGGCGGAGAAGGGGTGGATCGACCGCGAACCCGCGATCCTGGATTCGCTGACCGGCATCCGGCGGGCCGGGGCGGACGTGATCCTGACCTACTGGGCCACTGAAGCAGCCAAGCTGCTCCGCGGCTGAGCCTGCCTGAAGCAACCACCACCGAGTACCGCTAGACTCGACCGGGATATGACACAGCAGAACACCCCTCCGCAGAAACCGCCGGAGCACCGTGGCGGGCCCGGTCAGCACCGGCCCAGCCGCAGTGAACGGCGCAGGGAGAACCGCCGCGCCAACCGCCGGAGTTCGCGTCCGCCGGAGGACTTCCCGGTCCCGCCGAAGGTCGGACGTTCCGGCGGCCTCGCCCCGGACTCGAAGGACGCCCCGGAGAACGTCCGGGACGGCGTGCGCGCCTGGTACATCGTTGCCGCGATCCAGGCCGTGACCGCGGTGCTGCAGCTCATCATGACGCTGCAGGACCGCCGCGCCCTGACCAGTCAGGTCCGTGACCAGATGGACAACATGTCCCTGGCCGACGGGATCACCGAGGACACCCTGGTCACCGGGACGGCGATCACGAACCTGCTGTTCATGCTCGCCGCGGTGGCGGTGTGCACCTACCTGACGAGCCGTGTGGCCCGCGGTGCGGTCCGCTCCCGGATGTTCCTGATGATCGGCTCGGTCTACCTGGCGCTGATGGCGCTGCTGCAGGTCTTCTCCTCGCCCCCGGACGCCGGCGCCACCGTGCTCGTCCTGGCGATCGGGGCGGGGACGATCATCTCCGGCGTGATTGCCGTTGTCGGTCTGTGGCTGGTGACCCGCCCGGACAACGCCGACTGGTTCGGTCTCCCGGACAAGGCGGAGGTGGAGGCCTACACCGAGAAGGTCGCCAAGCGCAACGAGGAGCTGGACAAGGAGCGGGCGAAGAAGAAAGAGGAGAAGGCGGAGCGGAAGCGCGCCCGCGAGCGGGAGAAGGAAGAACGCAGGCAGGACGACCAGGGCAGGGGACGCTGATCATGCCCAGCATGTTCCCGGTCTCCCACAACTCCGACCCGGGTGACGAGAACCGCCGGATCAACTACTGGCGGCCGGGGGACGGCATCCCGGGGTCGGTGAAGATCGCCTTCGTCCTCCTCCTCGTCGCCGGGATCGGCCTGCTGGCCAGCGGGGTGATGATGTGGACGGCCGACCGGCCCGTCGTCGACGACGCCGACCAGATGGCGCACATCAACACCGTGTCCACGAACCTGAAATGGGTCGGCACGGTGCAGATCGTCGGTGCCGTCGCCATGGCTCTGCTGCTCCCCGCGCTGCTGCGCGGTGACGGCCGCCGTCGCCGCTGGCTGATGATCGCCGTGTCCGTCACCATGGGATTCACCCTGGTCGGCTGGGTGTTCAGTCTCGGCGGACTCGAGCAGCCGTTGCTGGCACTGGCGATGGCGTGCGCCGCCCTGGCCATGTACCGGCCCGCGGGCCGCACCTTCTTCGGCGGCACCCCCGGAGAGTTGGAGGCGTGACCCATGCGCTCCGGGGACCCCACTGACAGGACCGAGGAAACAGCGGCGTCGGACGCGGTGGCGCGGGCGATCAACGAGGCGCGGGAGGCGGCCCGTGCCGCAGGCCTCGAGGACCGGGAAGACGGGGAGGGGCAGGACGGTTCCGGGGATTCCGCCGGTTCACGCCGCCGGGGCCGCACCGGCACCCGGTTGACGTCCTTCACCTTCCACCTGGACGGACTCGGCTCCGCGGTACGCGCCGGGGAGATTGAGGAGGCGCTCAACGCGCTGCCCGGCGTGCAGGCCAGGGTCGTCTACTCCACAGGTATGGCGTGGGTGACCGCCCCGGAGTCCCTGCAGCCGGATGTCCTGCGCCGGGTGCTGCACGATCTCGGCGTCGATTCCTGGCTGACCTCCGCGTCCCTGCGCCGACGCTCGGAGCGGCTGGAGGCGCCCGGCCGACGCCACATCTCGGAGAACCGTGCCCGCAGACAGGAGCGGTACCGCAGCGGTGAGGACCGCCGTGGCGCCACGTCCGGACGCACCCGCCGGGGCGCGTGGCTGTCCGGCGGACAGGACGGCACCGAGGTGCTGCACACCGCCCGTGAACTGATCACCGGCTCCCGGCTGATCGTCGCCATGCTCCTGGGGCTCCCCGTGGTGGCGCTGCAACTCGTCGGATCGTGGCAGTTCGACTACTGGCAGTGGATCTGCCTGGCGCTCACCGTCCCGGTCGTCACGTGGTGCGCGTGGCCGTTCCACCGGGCGATGCTCGGCGGGCTGCGGCGGGGACTGCCCGCACTCGACGCCGCCTCGTCCGCCGCGATCCTGCTGGCCTTCCTGTACTCGGTGGTGGTGCTCACCGCGGGGCCGCCGGGGGAGCCCGGGTGGCGCGCGGGCAGCATCCTGACCGCCTGGGGCTACCGGGGCGAGGCCCTGTTCCTCGACGTCGCGTGCGGCTGCACAATCCTGCTCCTGCTGGGACGCCTGGCGTCCCGGCGGTCCCGGCTGAGGTCGCTGCTCGCACTCAACCTGGTGTCGCCGGACACCGGGGACGGCGGCAGGGTCACCGTGGTCCGCAAAGGGCGGAACGGCCGTCCGGCGAAGTTCTCCATCGCCCCGGCGGAGATCCGTGTGGGTGATGACGTCCTCGTCCCCGCCGGGGCGGTCATCCCGTCCGACGGTGAGGTCGTCGGCGGACGCGCCGTCCTGGACACCGGGCCCTTCGGTGGCGCGGCGGGGGCGTCCGAACCCTCCGGGATGTCCGGCACACCCGGCCTGGTCGGGGTATCGGTCGGTTCGCGCGTCTACGCGGGGTCCCGGCACATGGGCGACGGTTCAACCTCCTCCGCAACGTCCGTTGAGCCGGTGGGCGACCCGCTGAAGGTGAGGGTCAACCGCACCGGTTCGCGCACCCGCATCGCCGGGGTCCGCCGCTGGATCGCGGCCGCGGAACGCGACGAGAACCGGCTCGACCAGCTGGCCACCCGGACGGCGTCGCTGCTGGTCCCGTGGGCGGTGGTCATCGCCGTCGTCGCCGCGCTGGGATGGCTCGTCATCGGGGACAACGTCGCCGCCGCCGTCGCCACGGCACTGACCGTTCTCGTCGCGGTCGCCCCGGTCGCCCTGGCCGTGTCCACCACCCTGGCACTGCGGATAGGCCTGGCCCGGGCGGCGGCGGGCGGCACCCTGCTGCGCAACGCGGACACCATCCACCGCCTCGCCGCGATCGACGCCATCATCTTCAACCGTGCCGGGACGCTGACCACCGGTCAGATGAACGTCGTCGGCATCACCGTGCCCAAGGGGACGGACGCGGTGAACCCGGAACTCGTCCTGCGCGTCGCCGGGGCACTGAGCCTCGGCAGCGACCACGGGGTCTCCCGGGCGATCGTCCGCGCCGACCGCGAATCACGCGACGCCGGGGCCGGTGGCGAGGACGTGCCGCACTGGATCGAGGCCGGCCCCGTCGAGGTCACCGAGCGGGGCGTATTCACCGCCGCCGTCGACATCCCTGGCGGGGACGGCGCTCTGCGGCAGGTCCAGGCCAGCCTGTGGAGGCCCCGTGACCTCTCGGAACTCTCCGACCCGGCCCTGTCCAACGGTGCGCTCAGCGGCGGGACGCCACTGGTGGTGAGCTGGAAGGGCCAGGCCCGGGGTGTGATCTCGGTGGCCGACACGGTGAAGCGGGACGCCTCGACGGCCATCGACGCACTGGAGGAACTGGGGGTGGAGACGTTCATGATCTCCCGCGACACCTACCCTGTCGCCCGGCGGATGGCGGACTCGATCGGGGTGTCGACGGTGCTGGCCGGGATCGACCCGACCCGCAAGGCCGCGACGGTCCGCAGTGTCCACGCCCACGGGGCGACCGTGGCCATGGTCGGTGACCAGGACGTCCTCGACTGCCTCGAGGTCGCCGACGTCGGCGTCCTGATGGGGGCGGCGGACCGGATCGACCGCGGCGGCGGTGGTTTCACCCAGGCGGCCGGTGATGTGGTCCTGGTCCGCGAGGACATCTCCGCGATCCCCGAGTCGCTGGGGCTGGCGCGCCGGGTGCGTGGCACAGTGAACTGGAACCTGTGGCTGGCCTGGGGCTACAACATCGCCGCACTGGTCCTGGCCGTGGCCGGGGTGCTGAACCCGTTGCTGGGCACCGCACTGATGCTGGCGTCGTCGCTGGTGATCGAGTGGAGGTCGGCCCGCATCAGCCATGACCGTCCCCGGCCCCGTTATGCTGGGGCGGGTAGAGGTGCACGAAAGAACATGCGTAAGAGGAGCGGTGGATGAACGACTGGACGAGCAGCGCGGCAGCGATGGAGTCAGCGGAGAAGGTGACCCCGGGAGGGGTGAACTCGCCGGTGCGGGCGTTCGGGTCCGTCGGGGGGACGGCGCCGTTCATCGCCTCGGCCGCCGGTTCCCGGCTCACCGACATCGACGGCAACGACTACGTTGACCTGGTCTGCTCCTGGGGCCCGATGCTGCACGGCAACGCCCACCCGGTGGTGGTCGACGCGGTGCAGCAGGCGGCGGCGAAGGGACTGTCCTTCGGTGCGCCGACGCTCGCCGAGACCGAGCTGGCCCAGGAGATCATCGACCGCACCAGTGTGGAGAAGGTGCGCCTGGTCAACTCCGGCACCGAGGCGACGATGTCGGCGGTGCGCCTGGCCCGCGGGTACACCGGCCGCGACAGGATCCTGAAGTTCAACGGGTGCTACCACGGCCACGTGGACTCCCTGCTCGTCGCTGCGGGTTCCGGTGTGGCGACGCTGGGACTGCCGGACTCCCCGGGCATCACCGCGTCCGCCGCCGCGGAGACCATCGTGGTGGACTACAACGACCTGGACGCCGTCCGGGAGGCCTTCGCCGCGAACGACGGGCAGATCGCCGCGGTCATCGCTGAAGCCAGCGCGGGCAACATGGGCACCGTCCACCCGGACGGGGGCTTCAACGAAGCGCTGAGGGAGATCGCCCACGACCATGGTGCGCTGCTGATCCTCGACGAGGTCATGACCGGTTTCCGTACCTCGAAGTCCGGCTGGTTCGGCGTGGACGGTGTGGCCGGCGACCTGACCACGTTCGGCAAGGTCGTCTCCGGTGGGATGCCGGCCGCGGCCTTTGGCGGCCGTGCGGAGATCATGGACATGCTCGCCCCGTCCGGCCCCGTCTACCAGGCGGGCACGCTGTCGGGGAACCCGGTGGCCACGGCGTCCGGCCTGGCGTCGCTGCGGTTGGCGGACGAAGCGGCCTACGCCACCCTGGAGGCCAATGCGGACCGGCTGGGTTCACTGGTCAGCGCCGCTTTGTCCCGCGAGGGTGTGGCGCACCATATACAGCGGGCGAGTTCCATGCTGTCCGTCAGGTTCGCCGAGGGCCGGGGCCGCAACTTCGCCGATATGCAGGCCGCGGACACCTTCCGCTACGCCCCGTTCTTCCACGCTCTGCTGGAGGGCGGCGTGTTCCCGCCGCCGAGCGTCTTCGAGACCTGGTTCGTGTCCACCGCACTGACCGACGACGACTTCGCCCGGATCGAGGCGGCGTTGGTCCCGGCGGCGAAGGCTGCTGCGGCCGCCTCGGCCGCCTGACCACCTCAGCGTGGTCGGCTACTCGTCGACGTTGTCCAGGGCGTCCTGGATCATCGGCAGGTAGCGCTCCAGTGACCACGGCACGGTCAGCGGGTTGATCATGGAGGACGCGGTCACGAAGCTGTTGTCCGTCGGGGCGACTTCCGCGCCCTGCTCGATGGCGTCGATGGAGCCGTATACCCGGTCGTCGTGCATGTCCTCGCGGTTCGCCTCATCGGCGTAGAAGGTGAAGATCAGGTCCACGTCGCTGAGCCTGCTGGCCTCCTCCATGCTGAACTGGGCGGAGTCGGTGCCCTCGACCTCGTGCTCCCGCATCTCCTCGACGAAGGGCGCGACCTGGAACCCCAGGTCCCTGACCACCGCGGCGCGCTGCTCGTCCGGCAGGAAGACGCCGAGGTTCTGGTCCGGGCCGCCGTTGTTGTAGATGAAGGCGAAGTCGTGCTCGGCGAACTCCGGGTGGTCCTCGCGCACGGTGGCGAACCGGTCCTCGATGTCCTCGATGAGTTCGGGTCCGCGATCCTCCTGGCCGAGTGCGGTGGCGATGGTGGTGATCTGGTCCTGCCATTCGATCGTCCACGGCTGCTCGGGGTAGGCCACGGTGGGGGCGATGTCGCTGATCTGGTCGTACTGCTGCTGGGTGATGCCCGACCAGGGTGCCAGCACCAGGTCGGGGTCGAGGGCGGCGATCTCCTCGGGGTCGACGTCCTCGCCGCCGGTGATCAGTTCGGGCAGGTCGGGGTCGCCCTCGTAGCCGTCGTCCTCGATGGCCTCGCGCACCCAGGGGAGCTGGCCGGAGTCGTCCGCGCCCCAGTCGTAGCTTTCGGTGCCGACCGGGGTCACCCCCAGGGCGACAGCGGTTTCGGTGGATCCCTGGCCCAGGGTCACGACCCGTTCGGGCTGTTCGGTGATCTCCGCCTCCCCGAGCGCGTGGTCGATCGTCACTGTCTCGAAGTCACCGTCGCCGCCGCTCCCGTCGTCGTCGGAGGAACAGGCGGCCAGGGGCCCGGCAACAAGGCAGGATGCGGCGAGTACCGCCAGGGCGCGCCGCAGTCCGGGGCGGGCGCTTCGGTTGATTTTCATGAGGGAAGGCTACCATCACTGTCAAGGTGTACGGCGTTCACCAGGGTGGGTGACCCGCGTCATACACTTATGACCTCAGCACTGCGGGAGGTAGGGTCTTTACCCATGACAACGATCGTCCACCTCGTCCGTCACGGGGAGGTCCACAACCCCGACCGTATCCTCTACGGTCGGCTCCCGGACTGGCACCTCAGCGTCCGCGGACGGCAGATGGCTGCAGCCGTCGCCCGGGATCTGGCCGACCACGACATCTCCTACCTCGTCTCCTCCCCGCTGGAGCGGGCGAGGGAGACCGTCGCGCCCCTCGCCGGGGAACTCGGCGTGACACCGGGGGTTGACGAGGACCTGCTCGAAGCGGGCAATGACCTGCAGGGGCTGCACATCAAGGGTGCCCGCTCGGCCCTGTGGAACCCGAAGCTCTGGCCGATGCTGAAGAACCCGGCGGAGCCCAGCTGGGGCGAGCCCTACGCGAAGATCCTCGACCGCATGTGGCAGGCCGTTGACCGGGCGCGCCGCGGGGCCCAGGGCGGGGAAGCGGTGTGCGTGACGCACCAGCTGCCGATCGTCTGTGTCCAGCGGGACGTCCAGGGCCTGGCGCTGCACCACAATCCGGCCGCGCGCCGCTGCGAGCTGGCCTCCGTGACCTCGCTCGTATTCGAGGGTGGTACAGAGGGGGAGGACGCCAACCTCGTCGACATGGTCTACTCGGAGCCCGCACAGGAGATCTGAGCAATGGTGAGTGATGTGAAGAAGCAGGTCGGACGCACCGCTACGGCGGTGGTCGCCACGGTCGCGGTGGCACTCGGCCTCGTCTCCTGCAGTGAGGAGAACACCGCAGGCACCGACGCCGTCGCCCAGGGCGGTTCCTTCGAGTTCGTGTCGCCCGGCGGGCAGACCGAGATCACCTACGACGAGGCCGACCGTGAACCCGTCGCCGACATCGAGGGCGACTCCCTGATGGAGCCGGGCACCACCATCTCACTCAGCGACTACGAGGACCAGGTCGTCGTCCTGAACACCTGGGGGCAGTGGTGCGGGCCGTGCCGCAGCGAAACCGATGACCTGCAGCGTGTCCAGGAGCAGATCGAGGACGCCGGGAAGGGTGGCACACTGCTCGGCATCAACGTCCGCGATTCCGTGGCGGACAAGGCCCGCGACTTCAAGACGGACAACAACGTGACCTACCCCTCCATCTACGATCCGCCGTTCATGACGGCGCTGTCGCTGGGCGGCCTGCCGGCGTCGGTCATCCCGACCACCATCGTGCTGGACAAGCAGCACCGTCCGGCGAAGATCTTCCTGCGCGAGATCACCGACGACGACCTGTGGTCCGCCGTGGAACCGCTGCTGGACGAGGACCCGGCTGAGTCATGAGTGATATCGGAGGTGCGTTCGCGGATGCCGCCGCAACCGGCCCGCTGTTCCTCGGCCTGCTCGCCGCCGCCGTGGCGGGACTGGTGTCCTTCGCGTCCCCGTGCGTGATCCCGCTGCTGCCCGGCTACGTCTCCTACCTCGCCGGCGTCGTCGGCGCGGACACCGAGTACAGCAGGGAAGGCGCGGTCGTCACCGCGAAGAGGGCCAGGGTCGGCGGTGCGGCACTGCTGTTCGTCGCCGGTTTCACCGTGGTCTTCGTGCTGGCCACCGCCACGGTGTTCGGCGCCATCCGGGTGCTGACGATCAACCAGGAGACGCTGATGCGCGTCGGCGGCGTGATCACGATCCTGATGGGCATCGTGTTCATGGGGTTCATCCGTCCCCTGCAGAATGACACCCGCATGGCCCCGAAGCGGTGGTCGACCATCGCCGGCGCCCCGTTGCTCGGCGGTGTGTTCGCCCTGGGTTGGACGCCCTGCCTGGGGCCCACCCTCGCCGCGATCATCTCCGTGTCCGCGGGCACCGAGGGTATGACCGCCGTCCGCGGCGTGGTGCTGATTGTTGCCTACTGCCTCGGCCTGGGTCTACCGTTCATCCTGGTTGCCCTCGGATCGGCGAAGGCCCTGCGGGGCGTGGGCTGGCTGCGCAGACACTCCCGGACGATCCAGCTCATCGGCGGCGCCCTGATGATCGTCGTCGGCATCCTGCTGGTCTCCGGCCAGTGGGCGCTGTTCGTCGACTGGGTGCGCCAGTTCCTGGTCTCCGACACGACCCTGCCCATCTGATCCCGACTGATCCCGACTTCGTTCACCGAAAGGTTTCCATGATCCGCTGGCTCCTGCACCTGCCGAAGAAGGCCTGGCAGTGGCTGACCAGGATGCGGACGGCATTGGTCCTCCTCTTCCTCCTGGCACTCGGCGCCGTCCCCGGGGCACTGCTCCCGCAGCGTTCGTTGAACGAGGGCAACGTCAACGAGTTCATCGAGAACAACGGGCGGATCGGCGAAATCTACGACACCCTCGGGCTCTTCGACGTCTTCAGTTCCCCGTGGTTCGCCGCGATCTACGTCCTGCTGTTCCTGTCGCTGATCGGCTGCATCCTGCCGCGCACCTGGGCCCACTACAAGGCCCTGCGCGTCCGGCCGCCGGCAGCACCGCGCAAGCTCAACCGGATGCCGAACTTCGTCGAGGGCACCGTGGACGCGTCCTCCGACGAGGTGGAGAAGCAGGTCGCGCGCCGCTTCCGCAAGTGGAAGGGCGGGGCGACCGAGGCGTCCGACGATAAGGCGGGGAAGTGGTCCTACTCCGCCGAGCGCGGCTACCTGCGTGAGGCATCCAACCTGGTGTTCCACCTGTCGCTGGTGGGGATCCTGGTGACCATCCTGATGGGCCGGCTGCTGTACTACGAAGGGCAGGTCATTGTGGTCGCCGGCACGGATTCGCCGAGTTCGCAGTTCTGCAACACCGCGGTGGCCAACTACGACTCCTTGCGCTCCGGACCGACCTTCGACGGCACCACGCTGACCCCGTTCTGCCTGAACGTGAACAACTTCGAGGCGGAGTACGAACAGTCCGGGCAGGCGACCAGCTTCGCCTCCGACGTCGACTTCGCCGAGGGGCAGGACGCCACGAAGCCGCTCGAGGACTGGGACCACACCCAGCTGCGGGTCAACCACCCGCTGAACGTGGACGGCGACCTGGTCTACCTGCAGGGTCACGGCTACGCGCCGACCTTCTCCGTGAAGTGGCCCAACGGTGAGGAACGCACCGAGACCATTCAGTTCCGCCCCGATGACCTGACGTACTTCCTGTCCTCCGGCGCGGTCAAGATGGATCCGCCCGCCGGCATGTACCCGGACCTCTACGACCGCCGGCAGAACCAGCTGGCGATCCAGGGGCTGTTCGCCCCGACCGCCGAGTTCTCCGGTGAGAACGACGCCCTGCTGCAGTCGTCCTTCCCGGCGATGAACGATCCGGCGGTGGCGATCGACATCTACCGCGGGGACACCGGCCTGGACGCCGGTACCGGCCAGGACATATTCTCCCTGGACTCCCAGCAGATGCACAGTGGTGCGCTGCAGAAGCTCGACCGGGTGAACCTGATGCAGGGCGAGGCCGTCACCCTCGACGACGGCACGGAGATCACGTTCGACGGTGCCGAGGAGTTCGTTAATCTTCAGGTCAGCCGCGATCCCACGACGGGCTGGGTCCTCGGTTTCGCCGTGACGATGCTGATCACCCTGGTCGGTTCACTGACCATCAAGCGCCGTCGGTTCTGGGTGCGCGTCACGGACAACGACAACGGTACGACCACTCTGCAGATCGCCGGGCTGGCCCGGACCGATTCCGCCGGCTGGGGCCGTGAGTTCAACCGGGTGGCCGAGGAACTGCTGCACCTGGAGGACGAGGAGCTCGACGAGGACATCGAGCAGTCCGACGGTGAGTGGGAGGACTGGGAGGACGAGCTCGCCCGCGAGCTCCACCGCGAGGTCGCCAACGGGGAGTTGGCGGAGGATCCGGAGGAGTCGGAGGAGCCGTCCGACGACGGGGCGTCCGACACGTCCGGGGACCCGGATGACTCCGACGGGTCCGGGAGTGACGGAAAGCACTCCTGATCCGGAGTGTGGCGGTGACTTTCACACCTTCTATTTTCCCACGATGTGATACCCGCAGGTCAGAAGGTTAATGATCGGCGGGAAAAATTGCGTCCGGTGTGAAAGTCGCTCGCCGGTCAGGTCCACCGTGCCCGCGACGCCGCTCTTTTTGGTCATGTTCGCAGGTGGGCAGTAACGTGGTGGATCGTTATGGTGCGGTGGTATCCCACTGCCGCCCTACTGCGAATCACGGAGGAATCCACGGATGGACGGCAACGAGGGGCTGGCGACGTTCTCCGACGTCGCTTATGCGACGACGGCCGGAATCTACCTGCTTGCGCTGGTGGTCTCCCTCATCTACTACGGCATGCTGCGTTCGGCGACCGAGGCCAGGCGTGAGCGCGCCAGGATCCTCGGCAGCAACCGGCGGGGCCGGGACGAGGCGGGGAATCCACGGCAGGCGACCCGTGCCACGGTGGCGGCAGGCGCAGGCGCAGGCACGTCGGCAGGCGCGGGATCGGGAACCGGGACCACCGACGCCGTCACGGTCAGCGAGAAGGACGCCGCCGACGGTGGGACCCATGATGTCTCCGGGATCCCGACCGGCTCGATGGCCGAGGAGGAACTGCCGAAGAGTTTCCAGGTCGACGCCATCCGTGCCAGGTTCCGCCGCACCGACCGTTGGGGCGGAATGGCCCAGTCGCTGGTGTGGCTCGGTGTCGCCGTCCACCTGCTCTTCCTGGTGACCCGCGGTTTGTCCGGCGGCCGTTTCCCGTGGGGCAACCTCTTCGAGTACGTCGGGGTGGTGTCCGGGGTCTCCATGGTCATCGCCTGCGTGGTGCTGCGCCGCAAGTCGATGCGTGTGCTGTGGCCGTGGCTGCTGACGCCGATCCTGGTGCTGCTGTTCTACTCGGGAACGGAGCTCTACTCCGAGGTCCAGCCACTCGTCCCGTCCCTGAACTCCTACTGGTTCATCATCCACGTCTCCGTGGTGTCGATCGGCGGCGGCATCGGCCTGGTCTCGGGTATGGCGTCGCTGCTGTACCTGCTGCGCCGTGCCCAGCCGAAGGGGGAGGAGAAGGGCTTCTTCGGGGCGATCGCCACCCCGCTGCCGGATTCCACGAAGCTGGACGCCCTGGCCTACCGTGCGGCGATCTGGACACTGCCGGTCTTCGGGCTGGGCGTGATCTTCGGCGCAACGTGGGCTCACTTCGCCTGGGGCCGGTTCTGGGGCTGGGACCCCAAGGAGACGGTCTCCCTGATCACCTGGCTGCTCTACGCCGCCTACCTGCACGCCCGTGCGACTCCGGGAATGCGCGGAAAGCCGGCGGCGTGGATCAACGTCGTGGCCTTCGCGACGATGGTGTTCAACCTCTTCTTCATCAACATCGTCATCTCGGGCCTGCACTCCTACGCCGGACTGAACTGACATGTCGGACGCGCCGCGCCCCATCAGCCGGCTGCTGGTGACCGGCGGCGCCGGCTTCATCGGTTCGAACTTCGTCCACCGCACCCGTCAGCTGCGTCCTGACGTGCACGTGACGGTGCTGGACGCGATGACCTACGCGGCGAACCCGGCGAACCTGGCCGGGGTGGACGTGGACCTCGTCGAGGGGGACATCGGCGATGCGCCTCTGGTGGACGCGCTCATCGGGGATCTGGCGGAGGGCGACGGGGGAGCGGCGGTCGTGCACTTCGCCGCGGAGAGCCACAACGACAATGCGCTGCGCGACCCGCTGCGCTTCGTGCGCACGAACACCGGGGGCACCGCGGCGCTGGCGGAGGCCTGCACCCGTCACGGTGTCCACCTGCACCATGTCTCGACTGACGAGGTCTTCGGGGATCTGCCGCTGCGGGGGTCGGGGGAGCCCGGGGCGGAGGACCGCTTCACCGTCGAGACGTCCTACGCGCCGTCGTCGGTGTACTCGGCGTCGAAGGCGAGCGCGGACCATCTGGTGCGTGCCTTCGTGCGCAGCCACGGGCTGAGTGCGACGATCTCGAACTGCTCGAACAACTACGGGCCGCGGCAGCACCCGGAGAAGTTCCTGCCCCGTCAGATCACGGGCCTGCTGGACGGGGAGAAACCGCGGCTCTACGGTGCGGGCGAGAACGTGCGCGACTGGATCCACGTCGACGACCACAATGACGCGGTGTGGGCGATCCTGGACCGCGGGGAGTCGGGGCGGACGTACCTGATCGGCGCGGACGGGGAGAGGTCGAACCTGGAGTGCGTGCGTGACCTGCTGGGGATCTTCGGACACGGCGCGGATGACTACGTGCACGTCACCGACCGCCCGGGACATGACCGCCGCTACGCCATCGACCCGTCCTCGATGCACGCGCTGGGGTGGTCGCCGCGGTACACGGACTTCTCCGGGGGACTGGCGGCGACGGTGCAGTGGTACCGGGACAACCGCGACTGGTGGGAGGTGTCCAGGAAGTCTGCCGAGGATGTCTACCGCGAGTCGGAGCGCGTGGTCGAGTAGGGCGGGGAACCGGAGGGGACTCGGGAGGGGGTGATTGGCGGGGGTGGTCGAATCGACATGTGACCTGCGGCACTGTGATGGACATCTCATTTCCTGGAGTGCATGATCCGGAATCGTCCTTCGGCAAAAGTAATTAAGGGTAGGTTATCCGACATGCTCCTCAGTGATGGAGTGACCACTACACCGCTCCCGGTGCCACCCCGGGGAAAGGATCCACCACCATGACCATGTCCCGAGTCGTCACCGTCCCGAAGTCCCGTCGCACCTGGCGCACCATGCTGCTGTCCGGGGCAGCCGTCCCGCGGCTGGCGACGGCGCGTCCCGAAACCTCGTGCTTCGTCGGCGACACCGCCGTGGCCCTTCCGAACCCGCCGTCGGACTTCGACATCACCACGCCGGGCAGTGTGCTGACCACCGGGCAGACTGCCGAGGTGCTCACCCGCCTCCCGCAGGGTCCCACGCTCTACTGGGAGATCACCGCCATGTGTGCCCGGCGTATCGCGCCGGGGGACATCGGTCTCGGCCGCGATGACCGTGATGACCTGGGGGCCGGGATCAACCCGGCTGCCGGGGAGGTCGGACATTACGTCCTGACCCCCTACGAGATCGAGTTCCTCGGTGCCGGTGACGACGGTAACCCGGTTGTCCAGTCCGCTGTGGCTGTCCCCGTGCTGACGGCGAGCGATGCCACGGGACGTGCGGTGAATCCGTTGATCTTCTCGGCCGAGGAGCACTGCGGGATTCCGGCCGCCGATGCGGTGCCTTCCACGGTGGAGGAGCTCGCAGAGGGGAGGACGTACCGCGGTGCGGTCCTGAGTTACGTGCGGGCGGACAGTGCCGGCGGGTCGGACGGGCAACCTGTCGGTGTCCGGTTCATCTACCAGGCCGAGGGGGCGGAGCTGGAGCCGCTGCACGGGGGGCGGGTCATCTGGCGCTGAGGGTCCGCCGGAAAATTTAATGCCGTTCACTGCGCAAAACAGTTATCGGGACTACTTAGGTTGCGATAGGGTTGCGGAATGACTGATTTCAAGAAATGGCGCCTCGCTCTTATTGCCGGTCTCGCCGTACCCGCCCTTGCCCTGTCCGCCTGCAGCTCGGATGATTCCGACAGCGACGCCGACTCAGACTCCTCAGCCGACGCCGGAGGTTCTGAGGACTCTGAGGGTTCGGGTGACTCGGACGATTCCGATGACTCCGGCGACTCCGCCGACGTCGAGCTCGAGGGTGCGCCCGACGGATTCGAGCTCACCGATCCAGGCAGCAAGCTGAGCCTCGGTGACGACGCCTTCGTGGTCACCCAGGGGTACGCGGAGGAGGGGCAGACAGGTGCCCTCCAGTTCTGGAAGGTCACCGCGCAGGACTCCACGGACGTTCCCGTCGAGGAGGTCGAGCTCAGCAGTGAGGCGGACGAGGTCGAGAACTTCGTCTGCATGAACTACGACATCGAGTTCCTGGGTGCCCAGGAGTCCGACGACCCGGAGGCCAGCACCTCCATCGAGGACCCCGACCTGGGTGCCGTCGACGACGACGGCAACGGCGCGAACACCGTCATCATGTCGGACTCCTCGGACTGCGGGATCCACGCGTCCGATGAAATGCCGTACGACCTGGACGAGCTGCAGGAGGGCAAGGTCTACAAGGCCGCCGCGCTGAGCTACGTCACCAATGACGGCAGCGGCGTCGACCCGACCGGTATGGACTTCGAGTTCGACGTTGACGCCCCGGGCCTCGAGAACGCCGATGCCATCTACTGGAACTAGACGACCGCAACGGGGCGACTACGCCAGGAAGGCCGGACGGGCCTTCTTCAGCAGCGCGAGCCCCTTGCGCAGCTGACGGGGGCCCGTCTGCGCGTCGATCTCCGGGTTCTCCGTGAAGGCCGCGTCGGAGCGTACCTCCGGGGCGTTCGAGGCGTCCGCCCGCAGCATGTGGTTCGGCAGCGACAGCTTCAGCAGCGTGCGCTGGACCTGCAGGAGCTGCTTCGGGAAACTGTCCGTGTTGTACGGCAGTCCGTACTCCGCCGCGATCTTCTCCACCTCCGCGCTGATCTCCTTGAGGTGGTTCGACGGCATGTCCGGGAACAGGTGGTGCTCGATCTGGTGGTTCAGGTTGCCGGACAGGATCGACAGCACCGTCCCTCCCCGGAAGTTCGCCGAGCCGAGCATCTGGCGCAGGTACCATTCGTCCCGGCTCTCCTCGTCGAGGGTGCGGCGGGTGAAGGTCTCGACGTCGTCGGGGAAGTGGCCGCAGAAGATCACGGCGTAGGCCCAGACGTTCCGGGCGATGTTGCCGATCACCGCGGTCTTCACCGCTGACGTCGCCCGGCGCTTCGCCCCGGCCGCGCGACTGACCCTGCGGCCGCCCTCCCTGCCGGGCAGCAGATAGCCGGCGGCGGCGGCGACGGCGGGGAACAGGACGTAATCCTTGCCGAACTGGCGTCCGACCTTCTTCACGGTGTCGAGGAGCCGCGGCTTGGTCTCCTCCCACGACTGCTTGCCCACGAAGTAGCGTCCCAGGTCCACGTCGTAGAATCCGACGGCGACCTCGAAGAGACTGGCCAGGACGATGTTGATCAGCGGCTGGAACGCCGCCATCGGCGTCCACTTGCGGTCACGGGTCACCCGCAGCACGCCGTAGCCGATGTCGTTGTCCATGCCGATGATGTTCGTGTAGGTGTGGTGCACCACGTTGTGCGAGTGCTTCCACCCCGAGGACGGACCGGTGTTGTCCCACTCCCACGTGGACGAGTGGATCTCCGGGTCGTTCATCCAGTCCCACTGGCCGTGCATCACGTTGTGGCCGATCTCGAGGTTCTCGAGGATCTTCGCCATCCCCAGCATCGCGCCGGCCGGGATGGCCACTGTGGAGGACGAGGCGGTCGCGATGCGGGCGATCAGGTCAAGGGTGCGCTGGGCGCGGATCAGGCTCTTGATGTAGTCGGCGTCGGTCTCCCCGAGCCTGTCGCGGTGCTCCTTCTCGATCGCGGCGAGGCGGGAGCCGATATCGCGGATGTCGTCGTCGGAGAGGTGGGCGTAGACGTTGATGTCCTGAATGGCCATGATCGGTCTCCTTGTCTGGTGGTTCGGGGTCAGCTGTTGGCGATGTGCAGGCGTCCGGAGGGCACGCAGGAGCACGTCCTGATCTGTTCCCCGGGACCGTAGGACGCGCCGTCGCGCAGGTCCACGGCCATGCCGTCGGTGATGGGTGTGACGCAGGTCCGGCAGATCCCCATGCGGCAGCCGTGGACCAGGTTGACACCGCAGCTCTCGGCCGCCTCCAGGATTGTGGTGGTTCCCGACGAGGTGACCGTCATCCCGGTCTCCCCGAACTCGATCTCCCCACCGAGGTCGGCTTCGTCGATGTGGCCGGGGCCGCCGTCGCCGCCCTGGGTGTGGAACTGTTCCGTCCTGGTGTCCGGGATGGCTTCGGTGAGGGCGTCCAGCAGAGGCGCGGGGCCGCAGGCGAAACTGGTGCGGCGCTCCCAGTCCGGGACGGCGCCCTTGACGTCCTCCGGGGTCAGGCGGCCGCGCTCCGTGGAGTCCCACGGCAAGAGGTGGTAGGTCGGCTCACTGCGGGCGAGATCGGTGAGTTCGGCGGCGAAGGGTGCCGACGGCCCGGGGCCCCGCTCACTGTGGACGTGCGCGATGTCGGGCATGGTGCCGTCGGAGTGTTCCTGACGCAGCCACCGCAGCATCGACATCACCGGGGTGATGCCCGCGCCGGCGGTCACGAACAGTAGGCGGCCAGGCAGCGGGGACGGCAGGTGGAAGTCACCGCCGGGGGCTGACAGGCGGATGACCTGGCCGGCGGTCGCGCGGTCGGTGAGGTGGTTGGACACCGTGCCGCCGGGGACCGGCTTGATGCTGACCGTCAGGGTGCGGGAGCGGCCCTCGCGACGGCTGCCCCGGTGGCTGACGGGCGCGTTGGTCAGCGAATAGCACCGCCAGCGCCAGCGCCCGTCGATCTGCAGTCCGAGTCCGATGAACTGGCCGGCGTGGAAGTTCCCGGACATCCCTGGGCCGGGGACGATGGTGAGTGTCGTGAACGAGCCGTCGCGAGTCACCGACATGATGCGCCCCCGGACCTCCCGTCCCCGCAGGGGGTCGAAGAGGCCGGCGTAGTCGGTGGGAGTCAGGGGGGTGGTGAAACCCCTCAGCAGCTGTCCCAGGCGTACTCTCGTCATCCACGACACGTTACGCTCCGAAACATGTATGTTTCAAGACAATAACGGCGCTGACGGGAGTTTCACAGCATAACTGCAGCTGCCGCGTCCTGCCGGTGCCCACGGTGCCGGGGACGATAAGGTGGTGGCCATGGCTGACATCACCGACCTCGCGATCCCCGGTGCCTGGGTCCACACGCCGACAATCTTCCCCGACGACCGCGGGACCTTCCGCGAGTGGTTCCGGGCGGACACCGTCGCCGAGAAAACCGGCTACCCGCTGGACATCCCGCAGGCGAACCTCTCGACCTCGCGGGAGGGGGTCATCCGTGGTGTCCACTTCGCCGATGTTCCTCCGGGCCAGGCCAAGTACGTCACCTGCATGGCGGGGCGCATCCAGGACGTCCTGGTCGACCTGCGCCGCGGCTCACCGACCTACCTGCAGCACGTGGTCGTCGAACTGTCCGCGGAGAACGGGAAGGGACTGTTCATCCCGGTGGGTGTGGGGCACTGCCCCGCCTTCCCCGTCGGGTCGGGCGACGGTGCGCTGACCTACCTCGTCTCCGAGGGCTACAACCCGGGCGCAGAGCACGGGGTCAACCCCCTCGACCCCGCACTGGGCATCGACTGGGAGGCCCTCGGCATCCCGTCCGACCGGGTCGTTCTGTCCGACAAGGACCGGGACGCCCCGACCGTCGCCGAGGTCGAGGCCGGGTCAACGGGCTTCGTCCTGCCGTCCTACAACGACTGCCGCGGCTGGGAGAAGGAGCTGCGCGTGGCATGGGAGCAGGCGAACGCCGACGCCGAGAACTGGGAGGGCGAGTGATGCGCGGCATCATCCTCGCCGGCGGAACCGGGTCGCGCCTGTGGCCGATCACCATCGGCGTCTCCAAACAGCTCGTGCCGGTCTACGACAAGCCGATGATCTACTACCCGCTGACCACCCTGATGCTCGCCGGGGTGCGCGAGGTCCTGGTTATCACGACACCCGGGGACAACCAGCAGTTCCGGCGGCTCCTCGGTGACGGTTCCCAGTTCGGCGTGTCCATCGAGTATGCCGTGCAGGACGCACCGAACGGCCTGGCCGAGGCCTTCATCCTCGGTGCCGACTTCATCGGGGATGAGCCGGTCGCCCTGGTTCTCGGCGACAACATCTTCTACGGCGCGGGCCTGGGGTCCCAGCTGCGCCGCTTCCACGGGGTCGAGGGCGGGGCCATCTTCGCCTACTGGGTCGCGGACCCGTCGGCCTACGGTGTCGTCGACTTCGACGGGGACGGCAGGGCGACATCGCTCGAGGAGAAACCCGTCCTGCCCGCCTCGAACTTCGCCGTGCCCGGGCTGTACTTCTACTCCCCGGATGTGGTGGACGTCGCCCGCTCGCTCACCCCGTCCGAACGCGGTGAACTGGAGATCACCGACGTCAACCGGCACTACCTGGAGCGCGGGGACCTGCAGGTCGATATCCTGCCGCGCGGGACGGCCTGGCTGGACACCGGTACCGTGGACAACCTCATGGCCGCCGGGGATTTCGTGCGCACCATCGAGGAGCGCCAGGGACTGAAGATCGGCTGCCCGGAGGAGGTCGCCTGGCGGATGGGGTACCTCTCCGACAAGGACCTGGCCGACCGAGCCGATGCGCTGGGCAAGGCAGCCTACGCCGACTACCTGAGGTTGCTGCTGCGACGTGGCCGCGACAGGTGAGCCGGAGGGCACGGACGATCTGCTGTCCCGGGTCCGCCGGGAGTGGCCGGAGCTGACCTGGACCGGCGTGGACGTGCCGGAGCAGGGCATGGACCATGAGGTCGTTGTCCTGCGCGGTGTGGACGCCCACGACGGCGGTGACGACAGTGCTGACCTCGTGGTCCGTGCCCCGCGCACCCCGGCCTACCGGGACCAGGCACCGGTGGAGGCTGCTGTCCTGAATCTGCTTGCGTCAGGACCGGTTACGGTCCGCCTCCCTGAACCTGTGTTGACCAGTGGCGACGGAACCCTGACCGCGCAACGCTTCATCACCGGGGAACCGCTGACCGCGGATCTGTGGCGGGGCCTTTCCGCGGAGTCCCGCGACAGTGTGACGGGTCAGCTCGCCGGACTGATGAGTCTGCTGCACGGGGCAGACGTGGCGTCCTCCCCGCTGAGGGATGTCGAACCGTGGTGGACGCCGGCGGGTGTCCTGAACACGGAGTCTCCCCGGGCATTGCCGGCGAAGGCTGCCCTGGTGCGCAGGCGCGCCGGGAATGTGCTGGCACCTGTGCTGTCGACGGAGGACATGGTTGTCGTCAACGAAATCCTGGACAGCCTCAATGACCTGCTTGTCTCCCCGGCTCCGCAGCGGCTCATACACTCCGACCTCTACGATTCCCACCTGCTGTGGGACGGTGCCGCACAGTCGCTGGGTGTCATCGACTTCTCGGACATGAACCTGGGCGACCCGGCGGTGGATTACGCGCACCTGTTCGGGGTGGACCCTTCGTTGCCGGGGCGGGTGGCGACGCTGGCAGGGGACACAGCGGACACAGGGAACGCTGTTGACTCCCTGCTGCAGCGGGCATGGACCTATGCCCGGTGGGATGCCGTGTTCGTGTTGATCGACCACTACCGTACCGGCCATACAGCTGCTGACCTGGCGTGGGAGCTGTTCGCTCAGGCGAAGGAGAGCAGCGCGCCGCCGTTGTAGGGGGCCACCACGGTGGCGGGGATCTGCCAGTCCACGGACGGGTCCAGTGCGCGGACCACCTCGTACAGTGCATGGGGGTCGTAGGGGAGGGCGAAGTGGTCGGCGGCATCGAAGCGGTAGCGGTCCTGCAGCCGGATGTTGGTCACATTGTCTGCCCCGGGGAGGTACAGCGAGGAGTGCGGCAGCACCGCCTCATCGAAGCGACTGCCGATCATCGTGTAGTGGACCTCATCGCTGGTCACCCCGGTTGCCTGCAGTCGCTGCTGGAAGACGCCGCCGGTCACGAGGTCATCGATGGCGGGGACGGATCCTCCGGTCAGCGTCTCCAGAATCCGCCTGGCGCCCGGTTGTATCCCCGCATTCGGGACGCCGAGGCCGACGAGTTCACGGACAGTTCCGGCACCGCCCCCGTGTCGGATGAAGTCGTGGGCGACCACCCCACCCTGGGAGTGCCCCACGATGTCCACGGCCTCTGACCCGGTCAGCGTCCTGACCTCGTCCACCCGGTCGGCAAGCTCTGCGGCGCTGTCGGCAATCGGGCCCAGGCCACCGGCGAGATCCTTGTCCGGGAGCCGGCCCACATTGACGGTGAACACGGAGAAACCCGCGTTGCGCAGCAGCGGTGCCAGCGAATGCCACGCCGAGACCGCGTTGTCGAGCGTGCCGTGCACCAGAATGACCGGGACGGGGTGCTCGGTACTCCCTGCGTCCTGCACGAGGTTCGCCCCCGACGGATCGGCGTCCCTGTCCGCCAGCCCGGCACGCTGCGAGGCGATCTTGCTGAGCGGCACGTCCAACGGGCCGTGAAACGCGTCCGGCAGGGCGCGTCGACCGAAGACCGGGCGGAACGGGAAACGTGTCACCGGTGCCACCTCTCGGTGTGGTTGAGGTGGGTCGGCAGGTAGGCGCCGGGCTGGAACAGGGTGTCGTAGAAGTCCAGGTCGATGTGCTGGGCCTGCAGGTAGTTCATGATCTGCACGGTCTGCACCGTGCCCGGGATCTTGCCGAACTGGTCGTCGATGTAGGCCACCGACTCCTTCAGGTGGGCGATGAACTCCGGGGTGTACGGCGCGGACGCACTGCGCACCGCACGGCTGTCCTTCCACGGCCCCGGGGTGTCCGGGTGCTGCGGCCCGCCAGGGGAGACCTTCAGTCTGATGTAGCGGTCGACCGCCTCCCCGGCATCGGCGACATGCGGGCGGGACAGGGTCTCCCACACCCCGGGCAGTCCGGTGGGGTTCGGCAGCGGCCAGCGGTCGTCCTCCTGGACATGGAAGCCCAGTCCCGGGACGTCCGGTGCCTCCGCTCCGAGCACGGAGTTGCGGTCGATGCCGTCGAAGGACCAGCCACCCAACCCCAGGGCACCGAGGACGAGGTGCCCCGCGTAGGTGGAGGTCATCAGCTCCGCACTGGCCTCGGCCAGCGTGTACTGCTCCACGAAGGACAGGGGGAACGGGTCCCCGCTGTGGCGCAGGTTGGGATCATGCGCGTTGGGCAGCGGACGGTCGTTGATGTCGTCGTAGATGCCGTAGCCGTTCTGCTGGAAGAAGGCGATGTTGGCGATCAGGTGGTGGGCCAGGTCCGCGACCGGGATGACCAGCAGGGAGCCTGGATGGTTGGCGATCCAGGTGTTGTGCCCCTCCAGGTACGGTTCCTGGCGGGGCAGGTTCAGCCGCTCATCGGAGATCCTCCGGAACCTGTCGACGGTGTTGTTGAGCCAGGGGAGTATATCGTCCGGGGTGGGGGTGGAGCCGTTGGTTCCGTCGGGGAAGCGGGACGGTGTCTCCGTCGGCGGGGTGTCCTCCCGGGTGGGCAGGAAGTAGGTGCCGGAGTCGTCGGTGAAGAAGAACTCGGTGGTGTGGAAGCCCGCGGCCGACGGGAAGGTACGGCCTCCCGGGACGCCGGGGTAGTTCGGGAAATGTGGTGCGTAGCCGGGGTGGTGGGTGATGCCGTGGTGCAGGCCGGTGTTGCCCGTGACGAAGGACAGGACCAGTGCGCGTTCAACCTCGCTCAGTGGGGTCGCAGGGTGGTCACTGCGGTAGGAGAGCGGGCCGTCCGGGATCTCGCCGCCCAGCGGGAAGCGGCGTGAACGGCGCCCCTGGATCGCTGCGGCGAGGGGGTAGGACAGGAACTCGGCGATGGCTTCTGCGTCGTGGTCGGTGATGGTGAGTGGCATGGCGCCATGCTAACCACGGGCCCACGGACGCTGCGCAGGTTCGGACTACGGCGAAATCACGCGCCGGACGCGCCGCCCTCGTCCTTGCGCTTCTCCTGACCGCCCTTCCCCGTGCTGCCGCGGTTGTCCCCCCGGGTCTCGCCCTCGTCCTTGGCCTGGGGCTGGGTCTCCTGCGTGGAGTCGCCTTCCTTGGCGTCACCGGCGTTGTCCGACTTCTTCTCGCCACGCCGCGCCCGCTCGACGGCCTCCTGTTCCAGACGTTCAGCCTCGCGCTGCTGCTTGAAGCGTTCCTTCTTCAGGTTCCACAGGAAGTCCGGGTCATCGTCGGGGCCCTTGCTCTCGACCTGCTGCTTCTTCTGGCGTCCCAACTGCGGGAACTGCCCCTTCTCGGACACCTCGCGGTCGTTGTTCCAGGTCTTCGGTCCGAACGCCTTCCACAGCACAATGATCGTGACGATCACGAGCAGAAGGATCGCTATACGTCCCATGGTTGCTGCCCTCCGGTTGGCGTAGTGGACGCGGCCGAGTGAACGGCTCTCATACACCATGCTAACCGCACGTGGCCGCCACGTCGAAGTTAGGACGTGAATGGCGTTAAAACACCGGTGGAACCGACGGTGGATTGGGGGTGACCGTCGGCCGGTCGTAAGGTGGTGGGCGTGAACGACACGAACAACGGCACCGGCGGCAGCGAGGATGCAGGCGCGGACGTCAACCCCGGCAAGCTCAGCGGCAAGGCATGGCGCGACATCGCCCTCTACGGGCTCGCGCGCGTCCTGGTGTTCCTGGTGCTGACCGTGGTGATCCAGTCCATTGCGATCCTCATGGGCATGGGGCAGTCCTTCCCCCTGCTGATGAGTGCCCTGCTGGCGCTGATCATCGCCTTCCCGCTGTCGATGTTCATGTTCAGCAAACTGCGCCTGCGCGTCAACGAGCAGATCGCCGTGCGGGACGCCGGACGCCGCGCACACAAGGAACAGATGCGCGCCCAGCTCGAGGACCGGCTGGACTAGCCGGCGTCCAGGGCCCGGTGCCAGGCCGGTCTTCCGGATCCACTGTCGGAACCCAGGTGTGGGGGGGGGGGGGGGGGGTTGTTGGGGGGGGCCCCCCCCCCAAGCCCCCCCCCCCCACGAAAACCCCCCCGAAAGGCCCCTCCCCGTCCCGCCAAACACCCACTATCACCCCGGGAGGCTGCATGCGCTCCTGCAGAACTGCCAGCATGCGAGATCAGCTGTGCAGCCGGTCCTGGGAGGCCCAGGCCCGCCTTGTAACTGACAAATAGGTGACTAAAAGGCGGGTGACGACTTGTTGTGCTCCGCGAGTAGGGTGCCGATGGCCACGAACCCCTGGCCCTGGGGTTCATCCGCTGGATATCTCCATATGTTCCAGGTGTCTCAGGCCTCAACGGCCGTCGCGATTGCCGAAGCGAGTGCACCCATGGGCCCGCACCAGCGCGGCACCGGCCGCCACCGCATCTGGGCTTGTTGTCGGGGGGGCCGGTGTGATGAGAGCGGTGTTAGGCACTGGTAACCCGGGCTCCGTGGGGGTTATCCCCCGGCTTTCCGGGGCGCCGATGCTGGTCATCGAGCCCTCCCGGTCCAGTCTTGTACCCCGTCGCCCGGGGCACAGAGAGTTTTTCCGGTCACGGCATCGTGGCCTCTCGCCCGATGGCCCCTTCGGACCTTGCGGTCTGCTCCCG
>NZ_JBQEDF010000018.1:0-49862 GCF_052107835.1 Corynebacterium sp. | reverse complement strand
TCGCATTCGACGAGGAGGCCCGCAAGGGCCTCCAGCGCGGTGTGGACACGCTGGCTGACTCGGTGCGCGTCACCCTCGGCCCCAAGGGCCGCAACGTGGTGCTCGCCAAGGCTTTCGGTGGCCCCACCGTCACCAACGACGGCGTGACCATCGCCCGCGACATCGATCTCGAGGACCCCTTCGAGAACCTCGGTGCGCAGCTGGTGAAGTCCGTCGCCATCAAGACCAACGACGTCGCCGGCGACGGCACCACCACCGCGACCCTGCTTGCCCAGGCACTGATCAACGAGGGTATGCGCATCGTCGCCGCCGGTGGCAACCCCATCGCAGTCAACGAGGGCATCTCCGCCGCCGCTGACAGGGCACTGGAGTCACTGCGCGAGCGTGCGGTGCCGGTCGCCGACACCGACGCGATCGCCAATGTCGCCACCGTCTCCTCCCGTGACGCCGAGATCGGCGCCAAGGTCGCCGAGGCCATGGAGAAGGTCGGCCGGGACGGCGTCCTCACCGTCGAGGAGTCCCAGTCGCTGGTCGACGAGCTCGTCGTCACCGAGGGCGTCTCCTTCGACAAGGGCTACCTGTCGCCCTACTTCGTCACCGAGGAGGAGTCCGCCCAGGCCATCCTGGAGAACCCGGCCATCCTGCTGGTGCGCGAGAAGATCAGCTCCCTGCCGGACTTCCTGCCCGTCCTGGAGCAGGTCGCCAAGGAGGGCAGGGAACTGTTCATCGTCGCCGAGGACGTCGACGGTGAACCGCTGCAGATGCTGGTCGTCAACTCCATCCGCAAGTCCATCAAGGCCGTGGCGGTGAAGTCCCCGTACTTCGGTGACCGCCGCAAGGCCTTCATGGACGACCTGGCCGTCGTCACCGGTGGCACGGTCGTGGACAAGGAGCTCGGCCACTCGCTGTCCGAGGTCAGTCTCGACCAGCTGGGCACCGCCCGCCGGATCACGGTCACCAAGGACGAGACCGTGATCGTCGACGGTGCAGGCACCGCCGAGGACCTGGAGTCCCGCCGGAACCAGATCCGTTCCGACATCGAGCGCACCGATTCCACCTGGGACCGGGAGAAGCTCGAGGAGCGTCTGGCGAAGCTGTCCGGGGGTGTCGCCGTCATCCGTGCCGGTGGTGCAACCGAGACCGAGGTCAACGAGCGGAAGCTGCGCGTCGAGGACGCCATCAACGCCGCCCGTGCCGCGGCACAGGAGGGCGTGATCGCCGGTGGCGGTTCCGTCCTGGTGCAGATCGCCTCCGAGCTCGACGAGCTGGCCGCCTCCCACGGGGGCGACAAGGCCGTGGGAGTGAAGGCCCTGGCCCGGGCGCTGCGGCGTCCCGCCTACTGGATCGCCGACAACGCCGGCCTCGACGGGGCCGTGGTGGTCTCGAAGATCGCCGAGCTGCCCAACGGTCACGGCTACAACGCCGCCACCGGTGAGTACGGCGACCTGCTGGCCCAGGGTGTACCGGACCCGGTGAAGGTCACGCACTCCGCGATCGTCAACGCCACCTCGGTGGCACGCATGGTGCTGACCACCGAGACCGCGATCGTCGACAAGCCCGCAGAGGCTGTCGCCGACGCGGGACACGGCCACCACCACTAGGCGGTACCGTCCGACTGAACGGCATCAACCCCCCTCCCCGACGCGTTCGGGGAGGGGGGTTTGCTGTGGTGGCACCGGTGACCCGGAACCCGTCGCTCCGTGAACTTCCGCACAGACCGCGATCACATGCCGATCACGACCTGGGGTTCCAGGGCAATGCGCGGCGCCGGTGGTGAGAGAATCAGGAGGACCCTGGGCCCGGTCGTGAGCCTAGGACGCCAGGCGGCGGGGCTCGGCGCGGCGCTCCGGGGCCCGCTCCGGACGGCGGTCGCCGCGGCGGGGCAGGCGGGTGGTCCGGTTCCGCTGGTCGAGGGCGGCGGCACGCTCGGACTCGCCCATCCCTCCCCAGATGCCGTAGACCTCGCCGACGGACAGTGCGTGCTCGCGGCACTGGGCCAGGACGGGGCATTCGTTGCAGATGGCCTTCGCGCGGTGTTCGCGCATGGTCCGGGCCCGGCCGCGTTCTCCGTCAGGGTGGAAGAAGACCGCGGACTCGGCGCCCCGGCAGGAGCCGTGGAGTTGCCAGTCCCAGAAGGTTGAGGCGGGTCCGGGGAGTTGGCTCGGCTGCGGCATGGAAGGTTTCTCCTGATCGTCGGGTGTTGATCACTTGCTGGGGACCAGAGTCCACGGCCCGTGTGAACACCAGGTAACCGTCTGCTGTTCAGTGTGTGACATTTGATTTCCACCGATTGACAGCAGTCCGGTTCCGAAGACGGTAATGAAAGAATAACTGCCTCTGACCTGTCGTGATGCCGGACGTCGTGGCGGGGAGGCGGGAGTGCGCACCGGGGTGAACTCCCGGCGAACTTTTTCCGTGCGCTGCCGGTACGTGGGGTACAGGGCGGGGAGTACTGCAACCGTGCCCTGCAGACGATAACAATGGTTGTCTGATGCGCTACGGTAATATGGTAGTTTCACCTCCACAGGACAGGCAGGTGGTGCAGCGCTCGACCACACAGAGGACGCGTTACTGGCGGCTACAACCGTTGATGACAAGGACCATGGCAGCTTCAGACGACCTTGATGGCTCATTGTCCCGACTGCTCCCGTCCGCGCTGGACGGGGACAGCCGGGCGGTCCAGCGCATCATCGACCTGATTCACCCGCCGGTCGTCCGTTACTGCCGGTCCCGGGTGCCGTCGACCAGGTACCCCACTCCCGAGGATCTCGCGCAGGAGATTTCCCTGGCTGTCGCCCGGGCATTGCCTGGCTACGATGACCAGGGGAAACCCTTCATGGCGTTCGTGTACCGGATCGCCGCGAACAAGATCGTGGACGCCCGGCGGTCGCAGTCCCGTGATCTTTCGATGCCCACGGAGGACGTGCCCGACAGCGAAGTGATGACCGACACCCCGGAAACCGTGGCGATAGAGGTGAACGCCTGTAACGAAGTGGCCGAACTTCTCGATACCCTCAGTGAAAAGGCACGGCACATCGTGTCACTCAGGGTCTTCGGCGGGTACTCCGCAGAGGAGACCGCGGACATCGTCGGTTCAACGGCAGGGGCAGTGCGCGTGGCGCAGTTCCGGGCGTTGGCGAAGATGCGGGAGACTCTGGAACAACGCGAGGACACGAGGACGAGATGATGGACAGGAACAGGTCGGGAGCCGACGGCTTCGAGGACGGCGCCATGGACGGTGCCGACCTCGATGCCGTCCGCGATGCCGACCGCCTGCTGGACGCCATCGGGACCGGCAGGACGCCGGACGCCGATGACGACCTGGTCCGTCTGCTCGCCTCCGCCCGGGCAGAGTCCGCCCGCGACATCCCCGCCGCACCGGTGGTCCCCACGGGAACCGCGGGCGCTGTCGGCGGGGAAGGGGACCCCGAGGCCACGGTCGTGGCACCTGCCGTGGGCGACGAACTGTCGGAACGCCGGAGCAGGCGTGGGGCCCGGCGGTCCGGGTCGCCGTTGTCCGCGGTCCTCATTGGCGGCGGAGTGGCGGCTGCCCTGGTGGTCGGCGGTTTCACGGTCGCCTCGATCAACGGGAACGGCCCCGGTGGTGACTCCTCCACCGTCGCCGAGAACACCGCGGAGCAGGGCTATGACCGCGGGAACGTCCCCAGTGAGGCACCGCCGGCTCCGGATGAGGGGGACGCGGAGGAGGGGGACGGGGCCCCTGCTCCGGAGGAGGCTCCCCCGGCCGAGGACGCCCCGCAGGACGAGGGCATGGTCCTCGCTGATCCGGAGACCCCGGAGGAACCCGCACCGCAGGACGGTACGGACACCACCGGCGACGGTGCAGAGGGTGGCGGGGCACCGGCCGAGGGCGATCCCGAGATCCTGGCGGAGACCCCGCCGCCGGAGGGCCCGATGGCGTTGAACGCCCCCAACCCGGGCTTCAACAACCAGGACCGTGGCAACGGTGCACCGGGTTCGACGAGTTCGTCGACGTCCGCCACGCCGCAGCCGGACGCTGGGCGGGGGTCCAGCGATGGCCACGAGCCCGCCCCGCAGAGTGGTCCCGAGATCGTCGAGACCCCCGAGCCCACCGGCGGGCAGATGACCATCCAGCCCGAGCAGTAAGGGAGCCCGGGGCGTGGCGTCCTGGGAGCGTGGGTCTTCAGGCCATGTCCGGGAGGCGCGACCGGCAGCACCGCACCGTTTTCGGTACCTCGGCTTAAGAGGAAATGGCCAAAGCGGTGCGAAGTTGCCGATGGGACCCTCTCCCCATGCCGATCAGAACTGCGGTACACCCCCTGCAGTGGGCCGACACGGGGAACAAGGTAGAGACCCTCGCTCCTAGGCCCAGCGCCCCCAGCGCCGGAAGCTGCGCGGACCCCGGCTGAGCCAGTCCGCGGCATCCGCGTATCCGGCGCAGTAGTCCCAGGTCACGTAGAAGTCCGGGTCGGGGTCCGCGCCCGGTTCGTGTACCGGGACCGTGTCGTCGTTGAGCATCGTCGACAGGTTGGACACCAGGATCGGCCAGTCGTAGTAGTGGAGTTCGTGGCAGTCCTCGCACGTCATCGAGATGCCGAGAATGCCCCTGGGCTCCAGCAGTTCACGGAACCTGCTCACGTTGGCCAGGTCCTCACGGAGCGCGGTGCGCTCCTCGTCGGACAGCGGCTCATCGATGTCATCGTAGGTGTCCTCGTCCATCATCGACGCCGGGTCCACCGGGTCGTCAGCGAACGGGTCCGGGGGCATCCGAGAGTCGTTGAAGTCCACGGCCCTCACCGTACCCGCTGCACCGGGCGAGGGGAACCACCTGATGCGTACTGCGGGCGCGGTCCGGGCTATCCTGTCTGGTAGAACCCAGACGGACGTGAAGGATGCAGGAGGCCTGACAGGCATGACCGATGCCCAGCTTGTGACCACTGGCGGCGACGACCCGGGGAAGGTGGAGTTGGTTGGTCTGACCTTCGACGACGTTCTCCTGATACCCGCGGCGTCCGACGTCATCCCCTCCGAGGTCATGACCACCACACAACTGTCGCGCAACATCACCCTCAATGTACCGGTGATCTCCGCGGCGATGGACACCGTCACCGAGGCCCGCATGGCCATCGGCATGGCGCGGCAGGGCGGGATGGGTGTGCTCCACCGCAACCTGTCGATCGAGGACCAGGCGGAGCAGGTCGAGATCGTCAAACGCAGCGAGGCGGGCATGGTCACCGACCCGGTGACCTGTTCCCCGGAGATGACCATCGGCGAGGTCGACGAGATGTGCGCCCGCTACCGGATCTCCGGGCTGCCCGTCGTCGACGGTGCCGGCCGACTCGTCGGCATCTGCACCAACCGTGACATGCGCTTCGAGGAGGATTTCTCCGCCAGTGTCGCCGACGTCATGACCCCGATGCCGCTGATCGTCGCGGAGAAGGGCGTGTCGGCGGACGCGGCCCTCCGGCTGCTCCGCGAGCACAAGATCGAGAAGCTCCCCATCATCGACGGTGAAGGGGTGCTGACCGGTCTGATCACGGTCAAGGACTTCGCCAAGCGCGAGAAGTTCCCCAACGCCGCCAAGGACGCCTCGGGACGCCTGCTCGTCGGAGCCTCCATCGGAACCGGCGATGATTCCTGGAAGCGCGCGGGGGCCCTGGTGGATGCCGGGGTGGACGCACTGGTCGTCGACACGGCCCACGCCCACAACACCGGTGTGCTGGAGATGGTCTCGCGGGTCAAGAAGGAGTTCGGTGACCGGATCGACGTCATCGGCGGAAACCTGGCGACCCGTGAGGCAGCCGAGGCGATGATCGAGGCCGGCGCGGACGCCATCAAGGTCGGCATCGGACCGGGCTCGATCTGCACCACCCGTGTCGTCGCCGGTGTCGGTGCCCCGCAAATCACCGCGATCCTGGAGGCCGCGGTCCCCGCCCGCAAGGCCGGCGTCCCGATCATCGCCGACGGCGGCATGCAGTACTCCGGCGACATTGCCAAGGCGCTGGCCGCCGGGGCATCGTCGGTGATGCTCGGTTCCCTGCTCGCCGGAACCACCGAGGCCCCCGGCGAGATCACCGTGATCAATGGCAAGCAGTACAAGATGTACCGCGGCATGGGCTCGCTCGGCGCGATGAAGGGCCGCGGCCTGCACGGCGAGCAGCGCTCCTACTCCAAGGACCGCTACTTCCAGGCGGACGTCACCAGCGAGGAGAAGCTCGTCCCCGAGGGCATCGAGGGCCGCATCCCCTTCCGCGGCAACGTCGACACGATCATCTACCAGATGGTCGGCGGACTGCGCGCGGCGATGGGCTACACCGGCTCCCGTAACGTCGCCGGGCTCAATGACGCGCACTTCGTCCGGATCACCGGTGCGGGGCTGCGCGAGTCGCACCCGCACGACATCCAGATGACCGTCGAAGCACCGAACTACTACCAGCGCTAGAGCGTCCGGGAAGAAGGAACTGCCATGCAGGAACAGGTGAACATCGGGATGGGCCGCGCGGCGCGGCGCGTCTACGGCTTCGACCAGGTCAACATCGTCCCGTCGCGGCGCACCAGATCGTCCCACGACGTCGACACGACGTGGCGGATCGACGCCTACCGCTTCGACATCCCCGTGATGGCGCACCCGTCCGATGCGGTTGTCACCCCGGAGTTCGCCGTGGAGTTCGGCAGGCTCGGCGGGCTTCCGGTGATCAACGCCGAAGGCCTGTGGGGACGCCACCGGGACCTCGACGCCGCCCTGGCGAAGGTGCGCGGGGCGGCCGGGGGAGGGGACCCGCTGGGTCTTCCCGAGCCGGACTACGCCGCCCAGCGGGTCCTGCAGGAACTCCACTCCGCCCCGGTGGACCACGGGCTGCTCGCTGAGCGGCTGGCCCAGGTGCGCGACTCCGGGGTGACCTTCGGAGTGCGTGTCTCCCCGCAGAACGCCCGTGACTTCGCCCCGGCCCTGGTCAAGTCCGGGATCGACCTGCTGGTCATCCAGGGCACCCTGGTGTCCGCCGAGCACGTCTACTCCAACGGTGAACCGCTGAACCTCAAGGAGTTCATCGGTTCGATGGATGTGCCCGTCATCGCCGGTGGCGTGGTGGACTACACCACCGCGATGCACCTGATGCGCACCGGAGCCGCCGGTGTGATCGTGGGTGCGGGATCGACCACGAACAGCCATGCCCTCGGCATCGACGTCCCCATGGCCACCGCGGTGGCGGACGCGGCCGCCGCACGTCTGGATTACCTCGACGAGACAGGTGGACGCTACGTCCACGTCATCGCGGACTCGCAGATGCAGGTGTCCGGGGACATCGCGAAGGCGATCGCCTGCGGTGCGGACGCGGTGGCGCTCGGTGCCCCGCTGGCGATGGCGGAGTCCGCCGGAGGGCGCGGAAACTTCTGGCCGTCGGTGGCTGCGCACCCGGGTCTGCCCCGCGGTGAGGCTGAGGCGGTCTACGGGGTGTCCGGCACCCGGGACACGGTGCCGCTGGAGAAGCTGCTGTTCGGTCCGACGGACAACCCCTACGGCGAGGAGAACCTCGTCGGCGGGCTGCGCCGCTCGATGGCGAAGTGCGGCTACACCGATCTGAAGAGCTTCCAGAAGGTGCCGCTGGCCGTGCGCTAGCTGTGGCTCCCTGCCCCCATCGGGGACGGGGTTACCGGGCGTCCTGCAGCAGCTCCACAACGTCCCCGCCACTGAACGGGTCCCCCTCGTAGACGCTGCCGGTGGTGCGGTGGTCGAGGCGTTCGCCGACCAGGTCGTAGGCGTCGCCGGGCAGCGGGTAGAAGTACACGCTCGGCAGCAGGTCGGCGACCCTGTCGACGTAGTCGGACGCGAAGTCGGAGATGTCCCCGCCCTCCAGCGCCTCGGTCGACACGTAGATGAACAGGGGGCGGGCCAGGGGGCCGTAGGATCCGTCCTGCGCATTCTCCAGGGAGGGCTCCACCCCGTCGATGCTGACCGTGGCGAGCTGGTCGAGATTGTCCTGGTCGTCGAGGTAGTTCCCCACGCCGGTGAACCCCAGGGCGTTCGGGTCGTCGGCGATTTTCGCGGAGATCTCCGCTGGGTCATCGACGGCCTCGTAGTCGTCCCGGATCGCTCCGGACTCACCGGTGACCACCGTGGTGAAGTAGTCGAAGGTGGCCGAGCCCTCGCCTCGTCCCACCAGGGAGATCTCCTCGTCCGGCCATTCCCCGCGGACATCGGACCAGGTGGTGATCTCGGATCCGGGTTCCCAGATCGCCCGGAGTTCCCCGGCCGTCAGGTCGTCCACGGCGCTGTTGTCCGCGTGCCGGACGAGGGTGATCGTGTCCAGGGCGACGGGCAGCTCCACGTAGTCGACGCCGTTCTCCTCGCACATGGCCATGAAGTCGGTGGCCTGACCGTCTCCGGGGATGGCCTCCGAGGCGTTGTTGATGTGGGTTTCCCCGGCGCAGAAGCGCTCGAACCCCTCGAGGGTGCCGTTGGTGGTCTGGTCGACGGACGCCCCGGTGTCCCGTGCGACGGCAGCGGTGATGGGATTGACGGTTGCCGAGCCGGAGGCCAGCACGGGGCTGTCCTGGTTGCTGTCGTCGTCCCCGCAGGCGGCGACCCCGAAACCGGCGGTGGCGGCGACGGTGAGCGCGGTGAACGTCCGGCGCCCCCCTCCGCGGCTAGCCATCACGGGGCTCCAGTTCCTCGCGGCTCTCCCGCAGCTCATCGACGAGTTCGTCGAAGAAGAGGCGTACGTTGTTCCACCGCTCGGAGGTGGCGTCCAGCAGCGTCGGCAACTGCTCGATGGCATCGTGCTGTGCGCGGAGGCGGCGGTGCTCGGCGAGTTCCTCGCGGAGTGCGCGGAGCGCCTCCTCGGCGTCGACGAGGATCTGCTCGAGCTGCTCCTCGGTGCCGGTGGGTGGTGTCGGGCTCGTCGGTGGTGTGGAGTCAGCCATGGTGTGTGCTCCCTAGGGAAGTGAGGTCAGAGAAGTACCGTCAGCAGGATCAGCAGGGCGGGCAGCAGGAGGAAAACCCCGATGACCCACACTGCGACATAGAGTTTGTTCTCGGCGCCGAGTCTGGCCAGCGTCGTCGCCCCCCAGGGCGGGATCCAGCGCAGGAACGGCAGTCCGTAGATCACCAGCAGGGCGAAGAGGTTGTAGAGCACGTGGACGAACGCGGCCTGCAGGGCGAGTTGCGCCTCGACACCGGAGAAGGCGAAGGCGGCGATCAGCGCGGTCAGGGTGGTTCCCACGTTCGCGCCGAGGGTGAACGGGTAGACCTGCTTGATGCTGAACGTGCCCGAACCGGCGAGCGGGACGATCAGTGAGGTGGTGGTGGAGGACGACTGCACCATGACCGTGATCAGGGTGCCGGAGGTGATGCCGGAGACCGGCCCGCGTCCGATGGCGGTGTGCAGCACCTGCTTGGCGCGGCCGACCATCACGACCTTCAGGAGTTTGCCGATCATGCTGATCACGCCGAGGATCAGGGCGATGCCCACCAGAATCAGCGCGATGCCGTCCCACGGGGTCGGCAGCGGGCTGAACACGGTGCCGATGAGGTCGCCGAGGGGTTCGGTCACGGTGGTCACCCCGTTGCCGAGGCCCTCGAACACCGCGGCCAACGGGCCGCCGTCGCTGCCGGCGAGCTGGTCGGAGAGCCAGGACGAGGAGCGTTCCAGGATGCCGAAGGTGAGCTCCAGCGGCAGGAAGATGATGACGGCGAGCAGGTTGTAGAAGTCGTGGATGGACGCGGCGGCGAAGGCCCTGCGGAAGGAGTCCTTGTCGCGGACCATCCCGAGACTGACCAGGGTGCTCGTCAGGGTGGTGCCGACATTGGCGCCCATCAGCATGGGGATGGCGGTGGCCATTGGCAGGCCACCGGCGCACAGGCCGACGATGATGGAGGTCACCGTGGTGGACGACTGGATCAGTGCGGTGGCCAGCAGGCCGATCATCAGGGCGACCAGCGGGTTGGAGGCGAAGGAGAAGAGCTCCTCGGCCTGGTCGCCGGTCGCCGCCTTGAATCCGTCGCCGACGACGGAGACGGCGGTGATCAGGACGTAGATCCCCAGGACGACGCTGATCCAGTTCGCCCAGTTCAGCGCCCTGCCCTTGAGCCCGAGACGTTCCAGCGGACTGGGCGGGGGCACCTCATTGGCGGTGTCCGCCGAGGTGTCGGTCGCCGCCGTGGCGGCTGCTGCCCTGGCGTCTGATGAGGTGTCAGTGGTGGGGTCGTGTGTGACCTCTGCCGGCACGGATCGTCTCCATTCGTCGTCAGGAACCCGTTGTCGGTTACTGAACTGAGTGCAGGCCGTTCACCTTGAATTGACGCACCCGGAAAGTGAACGGTAAATGAACACTCCGGGCCCTGCCGAAACCGCTGGTCGGGTACCACCCGGATAGTGCCCCCGCAGGCGTTCGGTAGAGTACGGGGGGTGACACAACAGCAGCAGTCCGGCACACCGGCCGGCAGTCCCCGTCCCGTCCTCGTCGTCGACTTCGGCGCCCAGTACGCCCAGCTCATCGCCCGTCGCGTGCGTGAAGCCAGGCTGTACTCCGAGGTCATTCCCCACACCATGACCGCCGAGGAGGTCGCCGCCAGGAATCCGGCGGCGTTGATCCTCTCCGGCGGCCCGTCCTCCGTCTACGCCGACGGTGCGCCGTCCCTGCAATCCGGTCTGCTGGATCTCGGCGTCCCGGTCTTCGGTATCTGCTACGGCTTCCAGGCCATGACCGACGCGCTCGGCGGCACGGTCTCGCAGACCGGTGACCGCGAGTACGGTCGCACCGACATCGAGGTCGACGGCGGTTCGCTGCACAACGGTTTCGAGGCCACCCACAAGGTGTGGATGAGCCACGGTGACGCGGTGTCCGAGGCCCCCGAGGGCTTCGAGGTCACCGCGCATTCCGAGGGCGCACCGGTCGCCGCCTTCGAGTGCCCGGCGAAGCACATGGCCGGGGTGCAGTACCACCCCGAGGTGCTGCACTCCCCGCACGGCCAGGAGGTGTTGACCCGCTTCCTCTATGAGATCGCCGGGCTGGAGCCCACCTGGACCGCCGGCAACATTGCCGAGCAGCTCATCGAGGCTGTCCGTGAGCAGGTCGGCCCGACCGGCCGCGCGATCTGCGCGCTCTCCGGTGGCGTGGATTCCGCCGTTGCCGCCACCATCGTCCAGCGTGCGATCGGCGACCGGCTGACCTGTGTCTTCGTTGACCATGGTCTGCTGCGCGCCGGCGAGCGCGAGCAGGTCGAGAATGATTTCGTCTCCGCCACCGGTGCCAGGCTGGTCACCGTGGACGAGCGCAAGGCGTTCCTGTCCAAGCTGGCCGGGGTCACCGAGCCGGAGGCCAAGCGCAAGGCCATCGGCGCGGAGTTCATCCGCTCCTTCGAGCGTGCGGTCACCGGGGTGCTCGTCGACACCGCCGGCGAGGCCGGTGCGGACGTGGATGCCGCCGATGCCCCCACCGTCGATTTCCTGGTCCAGGGCACCCTGTACCCGGACGTGGTGGAGTCCGGCGGCGGTAGCGGCACGGCGAACATCAAGAGCCACCACAATGTCGGCGGGCTGCCGGACGACGTGGAGTTCACCCTGGTGGAGCCGCTGCGTCTGCTGTTCAAGGACGAGGTCCGCGCGGTCGGCCGTGAGCTCGGCCTGCCGGAGATCATCGTGGGACGCCAGCCGTTCCCGGGGCCCGGGCTGGGCATCCGCATCATCGGCGAGGTCACCGAGGACCGCCTGGAGACCCTGCGTGCCGCCGACGCCATCGCCCGTGCCGAGCTGACCGCCGCGGGTCTGGACAACACGATCTGGCAGTGCCCGGTCGTGCTGCTCGCCGACGTCCGGTCGGTGGGTGTGCAGGGCGACGGCCGCACCTACGGTCACCCCGTCGTCCTGCGGCCGGTGACCAGCGAGGACGCCATGACGGCGGACTGGACGCGCGTGCCCTACGAGACGCTGGAGAAGATCTCGACCCGCATCACCAATGAGGTGGCGGAGGTCAACCGTGTTGTCCTCGACGTCACGAGCAAGCCCCCGGGAACCATCGAGTGGGAGTGAGCGGGTAGGTGGGGGAGACGGTCGGTCAGTTGTCCCGGCCGGTCTGCCGCGCTTCGGCGCGGGCGATCTCCTCGAGCTCGCGGGTGCCGTCCATGCGGGGCACGACCTGCCAGGTGTAGACACCGGCGACGGCCCAGGCGATCACGGCGATGGCCCAGTGGTCGAACTGGAAGGCGGGGACGAGCATCAGGGCCAGCCAGATGGGGAACAGGGGGATGACCTGCTTGATGCGCGTGGTGTAGCGGTCGCCGCGGGCTTCGACGGCGGCGCGGACGTCCCGCCGGTAGGGGTGGCTGAAGATCCACAGCAGACCGGCGCCCACGAACACGACCAGCATGATCACGCGGAACCCGACGGGCAGCGGTGTGGCCAGGGCGCCCACGCCCGCTCCGATCAGGACGGCGGAACCGGCCCGTACCTGGCGCGGGGTCTCTGGGGTCATGTTGATGCTGTCGCTACTGGCCATGGCGGTTGAGTCTACCCGGCGACCCCTTGGGTTGGTCCAACCGTCAGTCCGGCCGTCACTCGTTCAGGTACTCGCATCCCGGTACGGGGCTGTCGACGTTGGCGAATGGACCGCACCAGGGGAACAGCGGGGTACCGCCGGACAGGGGCATGGCGGTGGAGGCCAGTACGGCAGTGGAGATGGCGCCGATCGGGTTGTACTGGGCGGCCCACAGGGCGTCGCTGCCGAGCGCTGCCCAGCCCTCCACTGATGCTCCGGGGGACCATCCTTCGGCGGGGGTGAAGGCGGACCCGGTGGCGGGGAGGTCCTCGGCGGGTGGTTCGTCCTGCGCCATGGCGGGCGCGGTGGCCAGCCCGGTGGCGAGGATGGCGGTGCTGAGACCGATGGTGAGGCGGCGTGTGGTGCGGGACATGGTGTTCCTCCTGAAACGTGGAGTGGTGGTGGAAAATGTGTCCTCCCCCGAAAGTAGCGGCTCCCGTGGCGCGGTGCAGGACGTTTGACGGTCCTGGCCCCTGCCACTACCGTTGGACGGTATCGAACAGGTGTTTGTTTCCTGTTGTTCCGGGAAGAACGTTGTCCGGTCGGCAGGGTAGAAAAATACGTGCAGTTCAACAGGGATAACAGCAGCGCAGGAGGAGGTGTGACGGATGGGTGTGACAGGGCTCCGTGCGGGGGACAATGTCGCTGACGTGGTCGAGGAGCTGCGCGGAAAGATCACGCGCATCACGGGGGAGCCGGGGCCGCTGCCCCGTGACCCCGTCCGGCGTGACGGTGACGGCGCCGGTGGCCCCCGTACTGCAGGGCCGGCCGGTGTCCCCGTCCCGTCGTGGCTGGGACGCAACCTCGTCGCCGGGGCCCTGCCCCGTGGTGCGGTCACCGCGGCGGCGGACTGCCCGGCGGCCCTGGTGGATGTCCTCTCCACGTTGACCGCCGGTGGCGGGTGTGCGGCGGTGGTCGGCTATCCCCGCCTGGCGCTGGCCGCGGTGGCGGCCGGCGGTGGGGACCTGGAACGTCTGGTGGTCGTCCCGGACCCGACCCCGCATGCCACGGCGGTGCTCGGCACCCTGGTCGAGGGCCTGGACCTGGTCCTCTACGCCGCACCGGCGACGGTGTCCCCGACGGCGGCGCGTCCGGTGGAGGCCCGGTTGCGGCGCAGTGACTGTGCCCTGCTGGTCTGTTCCCCGGCGATGCCCGCTGCGGGGGTGAGGTCCTGGCCGAATGCACGCCTGCACCTGGACTGGCGGGCCGAGGGGGTCACGGGCCTGGGCGCCGGCTCGGGCCGGGTGCGCGGTGTCACTGTCGCCGGGCGTGCCTGGGGACAGGGACAGCCGCCGCAGAGCTTCCGGGAACTCGTCGGTGGCCGGGGCAGTGCCGGGACCGGTGCTGCGGTGGTGCAGGAGCTGGCGCAATGACCTCCCGTGTTGTCGTCCTGTGGTTCCCGGACTGGCCGGTGTACGCCGTGGCGGTGCGCCGCGGCTGGGACCTGCTGGCGCCGGCGGCCGTGGTGGACAACCACCGTATCCATGCCGCGAACGCGGCAGCCCGGCGGGCCGGTGTGCGCCACGGGATGAAGGAGCGCCACGCCCTGGGTACCTGTCCCGCGCTGCAGCTCGGGGAGGTCGAGGAGGCCGCCGAGGCGGAGGCGCACGAGGAGGTGCTCGCCGCGCTGGAGGACGTGGCCGCCGGGGTGGAGACCCTGCGTCCGGGACTGCTCGCCTTCCCCGCCGCCTCCCTGGTCCGCTACTACGGCTCGGAGGAGCGGGCGGCCGAGCTCCTCGTCGACGCGGCCGCCAGGGCAGGTGCGGACTGTCTGGCCGGTGCCGCCGATGAACTGGTCACCGCGGTGTGGGCGGCGAGGGAGGGGCGCAGCGTGGACCCCGGTGGGTCCAGGGGGTACCTGGCTGATCTGCCGCTGCGGGTCCTGGCCGCCGAACCGGCCCTGGGTGCGCCGGGGGAGCTGGTGGACGTGCTGTCGAGGCTGGGCATCCGGACGCTCGCCGACTTCACGGCCCTGCCCCGTGCCGATGTCTCCGGACGCTTCGGGGCGGATGCCGTCCATTGGCACCGGATCGCCGCCGGTGAACCGGAACGGCCCGTGTCCCCGCGTCGGATCGCCGCCCCCCTCGAGGCGCGCATCGAGCCGGACGAACCGGTCGCCGACACCGGTGCCGCGGCATTCCTCGCCAGGCAGGCCGCCGTGAAGCTGCACGGCCTGCTCGCCGATGCCGGACAGGTGTGCCTGCGACTGGCCGTGCGTGCCCACCTGGATCCACCGCCGGGGTACGACGGGCCGCTGAGCGTCGAACGGGTCTGGCGGTGCCGGGAACCGCTGGCGGAGGAGGACACCGCACAGCGGGTGCGCTGGCAGTTGGACGGGTGGCTGACCCGGGTCCGTGGTTCCCGGCCGGACGACGCCGACGTCCCGGACGGCGTCGGCGGCATCCGCGCCATCGACCTCGTCCCGGTGGAGTGCCTCCCCGCCGGTGAGGTCGCTGAGGCACTGTGGGGCAGACCGGACGCCGGGATCCGCGCGGCCCGTGCCGCCGCCGCCCGCGCCCAGGCGCTGCTCGGTGTCCGCGGTGTGCTGCGTCCGGTGCATCGTGGTGGACGTGCCGTGGCGGGACGGGTCGTCACCGTGCCCTACGGTGACGCCGACCCGGACGACGTCGCCGCGTTGGGCACCCGGAACTGGGACGGGGAGTTGCCCGCGCCGCTGCCCGCACTCATCGGGGCGCCGCACGCCGGAAGGGAGATGCCGACGACCCCGCGCGCCAACCACCCGGCCGCCGCCGTCCAGCTGCTCGACGGGGCGGGTGAGCAGGTGTGGGTCACCGGGCGTGCCCTGATGAGTTCGCCGCCCACCGCGATGCGGTGGGGCGCGAAGGTCCACCGCATCACCGGCTGGGCCGGACCCTGGCCGGTGGATGAGCAGTGGTGGTCGGAGGCCGGTTCCTCCCGCCGCTACGCCCGCGTCCAGGTCGCCACCGACGAACCCGGCGCCTACCTGCTGGTGTGCCGCGGGAAAGCCTGGCGGATCGAGGCAACGTACTGACGGACCGGCGGCGGACTAGAATCAGTGCCATGCCCACCACCAGGAACCCCCGGTCGGGGATGTGCTCCGACATCACCGCCGAGCCACTGCCCGGCACCGCGAAGACCGGACGGCTCACCCTCGCGCTCGAGTACCCGGGCGGCTGGGGCAGGGACATCCTCGACGGCGGGGCCCTCGGCGGGGAACTGTCCGGGACCATCAAACGCTGGCTCAAGGACAACCGTGCCCAACTGCAGTTCATCCGGCGTCCCGGACGGGAGGGGCAGGCCGGGCGTGCCACGTCCACCCTGTTCATCGCCGACGCCGGCCCGGAGGACGGGGCCACCCCGCCCACCCTGGAACGCATGGAGATCGCCGGGCCGGAAGCCCTGACCGGTGTCGACCTCTCCACACCCGGTGCCACGCCCGGGGCGACCCCTGTCGCCGGTCCGCTGCTGCTGGTGTGCACCCACGGCAAACGCGACCGGTGCTGTGCGGTGAAGGGGCGTCCACTGGCCGCCGCCCTGGCCGGGCACGTCGCCGACAGCCACCCCGACGCCGTCTGGGAGTCCTCGCACACCAAGGGCCACCGCTTCGCGCCGTCCATGATCCTGCTGCCGTGGAACTACTCCTTCGGCACCCTCGACGCCGGCGCCGCGACGGCGATGGTGGACGACGTCCTCGTGGGACGTCTCCCGGTCGCAGGCAACCGGGGACGCGGCACCCTGCACACCCAGGGCCAGGTCGCCGAACTCGCCGTCGCCGAGCTGCTCGCCGGTGAAGGGGAGATGGTCGGGCTGTCGGAGCTGACCGTGGAGGGGTACCGGGGCGAGGAATCCGACCCTGATGCGCCCGGCCCCGATTCCCCGGCGGATTCCCGGGCCGCTGCCGCCGACTACGCCGCGGTCGCCGACGCCGTCGACGCGGAGGACCCGACGCTGCGGCAGCGGGCGGGCGAACTCATGGTCCAGCGCGCCGAGATGAAAATCACCGGACGCTACGGCGAACTCAAGGACCTGAAACGCCAGGGCCACTTCCAGGCGGTCTCGGATTTCGAGCGGGCGGTGAAGGAGGCCGCGTCCGCCCGGGACGTCTACGGCAAGTACAGCAAGTACAACAGGAAACGCCACCGCGACCCCAAGGAGCCCAAGCGTGCTCCGCAACTCCTCGTCCGCCGGCCCGGTCACGCGGGCCAGCCGGGGAAGGCCTGGTTGGTCACCCTCGAATCGCAGGCCTGCTACCCCGTGGTGTCGTCCTGCGGTGACTCACCGAAGCAGGGGAGGGCCTGGGTGGCGGTGGACGTTACTCCGGATCACTCACCGGGTGCATGATGTCCACGACCAGGCGGGTGGGGGAGTCCAGCAGGTTCACGTTGAAGGAGAGGTCGGCCTCGTCCAGTCCGACGACGATGCGCTGCTGCCCCTCGAAGATTCCCTCGACGTCCACGGAGTTGACCAGCGTATTGGCGGCATTGGTCACCGGGGGGCCATCCGCGCCACCGTTCCCGGGGAGGACCAGCCCGCGTACATCGATGACCAGCGCGGTCTCGCCGTCGTAGTCGATGGGCCGACCGGAGCCGTCGGCGGTCGGGGAGTCGTCGTCCGCCACGAACCAGCCTGGTGAGCCCCTGCCGTCGAGTTCGATGACCACCCGGTCGAAATTGCCGTGGGTCCCCGCCCTGACGTCGACGACGTCCAACCGGGTCCCGTCGGCGGGCAGGACGTCCAGGGGCTGCGACCCGGGCAGCGGACCTGATTCGCTGGACGTCCGCGGCTGGGGCGACGACAGTTCCGCACCCGGCGCCGCCGGGCTGTCGGAGGCGGGCGAGTGCGCGGAGTTCGCCGGACTGAACACGGCGTCCTCCCCGTCGCCGTCCCCGTTGCCGCAGGACGCGAGAAGCGCACAGAGACACCCGCCGACCACGACGGCCGCCCCGAGGGTGGAGGGTGTCGCGGTGCGGCGGGTGAGCACTGAATTATTCACGTGGTCAGAGATTACCGGGGCAGGTGACGGAACACATCACTACAGCGCGGATTGTGACCGTAACGTGACCGGACGCTACCTCCGCATGATCCTGCGGGCCAGCCAGTTGCCGAACAGCTGCGCAATCTGGACGATCACGATGATCGTCACCAGGGCCACGTAGGTCACGTTGTTGTCGAAGGCACGGTAGCCGTACTGGATGGCGAAGTCACCCAGGCCGCCTGCGCCGATGTAGCCGGCCATGGCGGACATGTCCACGATCGCGATGAACATGAACGTCGCGCCCAGGATCAGTGGGCCGAGGGCCTCGGGGATGATCACCGTGAAGATGATCCGCACCGGTCCCGCACCCATGGCGCGCGCGGCCTCGATCACACCCGGGTCGATGGCGACCAGGTTCTGCTCCACGATGCGGGCGGCGCCGAAGGACGCGGCGATGATGATCGCGAAGGTCGCGGCGTTGATGCCCAGGATCGACCCGGTCACGATGTTCGTCAGCGGCCCCAGGGCCGTCAGCAGGATGATGAACGGGATCGGCCGGACGATGTTGACCAGGATGTTCAGGATCCAGAACACGGGACGGTTCGCCAGCACACCGCCACTGCGGGTGGTGTACAGCAGGATGCCGAGCACCAGGCCCACCAGCCCGCCGATGACCAGGCCCCAGATCGCCATGTAGAGCGTCTCGACGATGGCGTCCTGGTAGATCGGGCTCAGGAATTCCCAGTTGGTGTCCGCGGCGAGGATTGACTTATTCATCGGATCTCCTCGATCTCCGTCGTGGTGGACAGGGTGCGGTAGAACGTCTCGACGGCCTTCTCACCCGCGGCGTCCTGCGCCGTCATGCGGACGGTGAGCCGGCCGAAGGAGTGCTTCTGCAGCGTGGTGACGCCGCCGTGGACGATGTTCACGCTGACCCCGGCCCGTTCCACGTCGGAGACGGCGGAGAAGAATCCCGCGCCCTCCTTCATGGTGACGGTGAACAGGCGTCCGGTGTCGTCGTTCAGCGACTCGGCCTCGATCATGTCGGGGGTGTTGCGCAGTGAGGTGGCCACGAAGTTCGCGGCCGTGTCCGTCCTCGGAGCGGAGAAGACCTCGTAGACGGTGCCCTGCTCCACAACGCGGCCGTTCTCCATGACGACCACCCGGTCGCCGATGGTGCGCACGACCTCCATCTCGTGGGTGATGACCACGATGGTGATACCGAACTCCTCGTTGACCTTGCGCAGCAGCTCCAGGACCTCACGGGTGGTGGTGGGGTCCAGGGCGGAGGTCGCCTCGTCCGCCAGCAGCAGGGAGGGGTTGGTGGCCAGCGCACGGGCGATGCCCACGCGCTGCTTCTGCCCGCCGGAGAGCTGCTCGGGGTAGGAGCGGCCCTTGTCGGATAGTCCGACGAAGTCGAGGAGCTCGTTCACCCGGGCCTCGCGTTCGGTCTTCGACAGGCCCTGCATCTTCAGCGGGTAGGCGATGTTGCCCGCCACGGTGCGCGAGGTCAGCAGGTTGAACTGCTGGAAGATCATGCCGATGTTGCGGCGGATGTCGCGCAGCTGCCGTTCGTGCAGCGGGACGATGTCCCTGCCGTCGAGCAGCACCTGGCCGCTGGTCGGCTTGTCCAGCCCGTTGATCTGGCGGACCAGGGTGGACTTGCCCGCCCCGGAGTAGCCGATGATGCCGACGATCGAGCCGGACGGGACGGTGATCGAGACATCGTCCAGCGCGGTGATCTCGTGCTTGCCCTGGGCGAAGACCTTCCCGACGTTGCGGAACTCGACCTCGGTGCCCTTGGTGGCGAGCTGGTCGGTCGCCTTACTCATCGGAGTCTTCCGGGGTTCCCTGGTCGCGGAGCTTCTCCTCGGTGTCCGCCAGGATGTCCTCGAGCTCCTCGGCGGTGAACTCGGCCTTCACCGCGCTGCCGTTGGTGTCGTTCTGGACGGCCTCCTGGACCTCGTCGCTGTGCCAGATCTCGACGAGCTTCTGGTAGTCCTCGTTGTCCTTGTCCTCCTGGGTGGTCACCCAGACGTTGACGTAGGGCTGGGCGTCGGCGTCGTCCGGGTCGTCCTTGTAGACGGCGTCCTCCGCGGTGACGTCCGCGTTGGCCAGGTAGTTGTTGTTGATGACGGCCGGCGTGCCGTCGTTGTAGGCGACCGCGGTCTGGACAGCCTCGACCGGGGTGACCGTGACATCGGACTCATCGGTGACGATGTCGTCGGGGCCGGGGGTCAGGAGGGCATCGTCCTGCAGGGTCACCAGGCCGGCGGCGGCGAGCACCTTGATGGCACGGCCCTGGTTGGTGGTGTCGTTGGGGATGACGACCTCCCCGTCCTCGGCGATGTCCTCGACGCTGTCCGCGTCCTGGGCGTAGACGCCCATGGGGAAGGTCTGGGAGGAACCGAAGGGCACCAGGTCGTCGTCGGCGTTCACGTTGTACTCGGCGAGGTACAGGATGTGCTGGAACTGGTTGACGTCCAGGTCGCCGCCGGACAGTGCGGGGTTCTGCTGGTTGTAGTCGGTGATGTTCTCGACCTCGACGTCAATACCCTCCTCCTGGGCCTTCTCCTGGAAGACCTGCCACTGGCTCTCCTGTGCCTCGGTGGAGCCGATGGTGATGGTGCCGCCACCGTCTCCGTCTCCGGCACCGTCATCGTCACTGCCGTCGTTCATGCAGGCGGTGAGGCTGGCAGCGGTGGCTGCGGCGACGACGCCGGCAGCGGCCTTGCGGGCCGAACGGTTGAAACGCAGGGTCATGGTGTCCTCCTCAGGACGTCAGGGGTCGGGACGAACCCGGTTCTCTCATCCCGGGGTGTCCGGGTAATGCTAGTAGTAGTACCGCATAATGAACCGCTCTGTCTACTTCGGTTCCTTTCGCTGTGATCCGTTCGACACCGGGGCGGTACCGGGTTACTGTCGAACGTATGTTCAGTAACGCGGGAGCCCTCAGCTGGTCACGCCTGGAGCGCATCCTCTCCGGCGTGGACACCGGGTTCCTGCACGCCGTCGGCGAGGGGGAGGGGGGACGCGAAACACTGTGGAATGAGGGGACGCAGCGTCCTGCACCGGGACGCTCCACCGTCCCCTTCGCCGAACTGCACGCCGCCGGCTCCTACAACTTCCTCCACGGGGCGAGTGAACCCGGGGAGTACGTCGACGCCGCCGTCGACCTCGGGCTCTCCTCCATCGCCGTGGTCGACCGGGACGGACTCTACGGTGCCGCCCGCCTGGCCACCGCCGCCGCCGAAGCGGGGATCGGCACCGTCTTCGGTGCTGAACTCTCCGTCGCGGGAACCGGTGAACCACCCCTGACCGTCCTGTGCCGGGGGCAGGACGGCTACCGCAGGCTCTCCCACGCCATCACCGCCGCGCGCATGGGGGCCACGGGCGGGGAGCAGAGCAAGGACACCGCCGACTACCCGCCGCTGCCCGATCTCGCCGCAACCGCGGACGGGACCTGGTACGTGCTGATCGACCACCACGCACTCGCCTCCGGGACGGCCACCGGCACCATCGACGCCTTCGGCGCGGACAACTGCCTCGTCGAACTGGCACTGACCTCCAGCCCCGCGGACGTCGACCGCAACGCCGCCCTGCACGACCTGGCCGGCCAACGGGGGATCGCCGAGATCGTCACCACCGCAGCGACCTGCGCCACCCCGTCCCAGTCCCGGCTCTCCGCGGCGAAAACCGCCCTGCACGACCGGGAGGACGTGGCTGCCGCAGCCCCGCGGACCCATCCCCTCGGCGGGGCCTGGCTGCACTCCGGTGACGAAATGGCCACCCTCGCCGGTGACTGCGACTGGCTGCACGCGGCCATCGCCACCAGCGTGCGCATCGCCGCCGAATGCACCTTCACCCTCAACCTCGTCGCCCCGCAGCTGCCGCACTTCGACGTCCCCGACGGCCACACCGAAATGACCTGGCTGGCCGAACTGACCCGCCGCGGCGGTGAGCGCCGCTACGGCACCCGCGCGGACAATCCGCGTGCGTGGGACGTCATCGACCATGAACTGCGCATCATCGAGGACCTGGGCTTCCCCGGCTACTTCCTCATCGTCCACGACATCGTCGACTTCTGCCACAGCCACGGCATCTTCTGCCAGGGTCGGGGTTCCGCGGCGAACTCCGCGGTCTGCTTCGCACTCGGCGTCACCAACGTCGACGCGGTGGCCGCCGACCTGCTCTTCGAACGTTTCCTGTCCCCCGAACGCGATGGCCCGCCCGACATCGACCTCGACATCGAGTCCGGCCGCCGCGAGGAGGCGATCCAGTACGTCTACTCCCGCTACGGACGCGACAACGCCGCCCAGGTCGCCAACGTCATCACCTACCGGTCCAAGGGTGCGCTGCGGGACGCCGCCCGCGCGCTGGGCCACGACCCCGGGCGGGTGGACGCCTGGTCACGGGGCCTGGAGGAGCCGCCATCGCCTGTGACGAAGTTGGCGTCCCGGTTGAAGGGGCAGCCCCGGCACCTCGGCATCCACTCCGGCGGCATGGTCATCTGCGACCGGCCCATCGCCGATGTCGTCCCCACGGAGTGGGCGCGTATGGCCGACCGCTCCGTGCTGCAGTGGGACAAGGACGACTGCGCCGCCGTCGGCCTGGTGAAGTTCGACCTGCTGGGCCTGGGCATGCTCGAGGCCCTGCACCACGCCGTGGACCTCGTCGAGGAATCCACGGGCGAGCGGGTGGAACTGTGGCAGCTGCAACCCACCGACCCGGATGTCTTCGCCATGCTCGCGGACGCCGACGCCGTCGGGGTGTTCCAGGTCGAGTCCCGCGCCCAGCTCGCCACCCTGCCCCGGCTGAAACCCCGCACGTTCTACGATCTCGTCGTCGAGGTCGCGCTGATCCGGCCGGGGCCCATCCAGGGCGGCTCGGTGCACCCCTACATCCGCCGGCGCAACGGTGGGGAGGAGGTCACCTACGACCACCCGTGCCTGGAACCCGTCCTGTCCCGGACCCTGGGCATCCCGCTGTTCCAGGAGCAGCTGATGCAGATGGCCGTCACCGTCGCCGGATTCACCCCCGGCGAGGCGGACACGCTGCGCCGGGCGATGGGCTCCAAACGCTCCCCGGAGAAGATGGAGAAAATGCGTACCCGCTTCCTTCACGGCGCCCGTGACCTGCACGGGCTCGGGCCCGAGGTGGCGGAACGGTTGTGGGACAAGGTCGTCGCCTTCGCGTCCTACGGCTTCCCCGAATCCCATGCGCAGTCCTTCGCCTCGCTGGTGTACTTCTCCGCCTGGTTCAAGTACCACCACCCCGCCGAATTCTGTGTGGCGCTGCTGCGTGCCCAGCCGATGGGTTTCTACTCCCCGCAGTCCCTGGTGTCGGACGCCCGGCGCCACGGGGTGCGCGTCCTGCCGGTGGACGTCAACCGTTCCGGGGTCGAGTCCTCGGTGCAGGACGGGGCGGTCCGGCTCGGCCTGGCATCCGTGAAGGGCATCGGGGAGGACGTGGCGGCCGCCGTCGTGTCGTCCCGGCCCGGCAGCCGGGGCTACTCCTCGATCGCCGACCTGTCCCGCGAGGCCGGGCTGACCGTGGATCAGGTGGAGGCCCTGGCCAGCGCCGGGGCATGCGGTTCCCTGGGCATCAGCAGGCGCCAGGCCATGTGGGCCGCCGGCGTCGCGGCGACGGAACGTCCCGGTATGCTGCCCGGGACCTCATCGGTGTCCACCCCCGCACTGCCCGGGATGAGTGCCTTCGAACTCGCCGCCGCGGATGTGGCCGCCACCGGTGTGACCGCTGACGGACATCCGGTGGAGCTGCTGCGTGCGCGGTTGGACGCCTGGCCCGGGCCGTTCCCGGTGGTGCCCGCCTCGTCACTGCGATCGGTGGAGGATGGACGGCGCATCCTGGTCGCGGGGGTCGTCACCCACCGGCAGCGGCCCATGACCGCCGGCGGGGTGACCTTCCTGGGGATGGAGGACGAGACGGGCCTGGTCAACGTGATGATCTCCCCGGGACTGTGGCGGGCCCGGCGGCGGATCGCCTCGACCTCCCGGATGCTGGTGGTCCGGGGCATCGCCCAGACTGACGGTGGCGCGGTCACCATCGCCGCCGACCAGCTGGAGCCGCTGGAGCTGGGTGCGCCAGCCGCCGCGTCACCCTCCGTGGCATCCTCCACCCAGTCCCTGGCCTCCCCGTCCCGCGATTTCCGCTGACCTGCCGTCCTCGTCACGGAGAACCCTGGTAGATCTTCTCAGAGCCCGTCACACCGCGGCGTGGCGGTGCCAGCTCAGGAAGTCCTCCGCCACCGTTGCCGCGAGTTCCCGGTACGCCCGGAACGTCGACGGGTGCAGACGGTCCAGGTCGACCACCCCGCCCTCGGACAGGTGGCGGTCGAAGGGGATGCCGCGCACCGCGCGCGTCCTCGCCGAGAAATGCGAGGCCAGGATCTCCGGGTCAACGGCGGCCTGGCCCGGGTGTGCACCGGACACCACGACAACCGCATTCGCCACCAGGTCACCGTGGCCGTGGTGGTCCAGCCAGTCCAGGGTCGCCTCCGCGGAACGTGCCCCGTCCAGGGCGGGCGAGGTGACCAGCACCAGCATGTGCGCCAGATCCAGCACACCGGACATGGCCGAATGCATCAGTCCCGTCCCGCAGTCGGTGAGGATGATGTTGTAGTGGTGCTGCAGGATGTCCACCGCCTGCCGGTAGTCGGTCTCGCTGAATGCCTCGGAGACCGCCGGGTCCCGGTCGGAGCCGATCACTTCCAGACGGCTGGACGCCTGGCTCGTGCATGATCTGATCTGCGGGTACCGTGAGGCGTCCGGTAGGTTGAGCAGGTCCCGCACGGTGGGCGTGGCTGCTTCGGCGGCGTCGTCGACGACCCTTCGGGCCAGCGTCCCGAGATCGGGGTTCGCGTCCACCGCGATGACGCGGTCGCCGCGTCCCGAGGCGAACATGCCGCCGAGCGCGACCGTGGTCGTGGTCTTGCCCACGCCACCCTTCAGACTGAGCACGGCGATTCGGTAGTCGCCGCGCAGGGGCGTCCGGATCCGCTCGGTCACCTCACGCCCGGCGGCCTGGACCGTGGATTCCCCGGGGTTCACCCGGCCGCCGGACATGCGGTGGACGAGACGGCGCCAGCCGGAGGGTGGGGCGGCGTCCACGGCCCCGACCATGGCGGTGGCGTCCAGTGTCGACGTGTCGAGTCGGGTAGGCGTGGTCATGGCTGGTTCCCCCTGTGTCCGGCGAATGCTGGTGGTGGCCGGTCCCCTTGTTGTCCCGGCCCGTGGTTGAGGATACCTGGTATTATTGCTTCGCGAAGGGTTTTAGTGGGGAATGTTCTTGTGGGGCAGTGGAGGGGTAGGACGTGGCATACCTGGGTGGCATGTCCTGCGGATCACCTGGGGGCATCTGGTGGACCGGAAGCTCCTCCGCAGGACCGTGCTCGACGGGATCCGTCTCTGTGAGCTGCGTCGGGCTGGGAGTTGTCCGGTGGGTGCTGAGGTGCTGCGCGGGCGGGAGAAGTCCTACCAGTTTTCGGTGGTAGGACTTCCCATCACCTGCGGTTATACGAGTTCAATCGCCCGAACACTGGTAGGACTTCCTATGCCACCCGCTACCGCGGGCCTAGAACCCCCCGCAGTTGCTGGGCGCGGGTTCGTCATTGAACCGGTCGACCATGTACTGGAATGCCGTCCCCGCGTTCGACAGCATCGGCACAGCATGGTTGATCACGAATCCCGGCAGCACCTCCGGCATCGGGTCGGTGGTGAACTGCACCGTCCCCTCGGCCTCACAGTAACGTGCGGCGGTGTCGCGGGCCTGCTCCCAGGGGATGGTGTCGTCGTTCTTGCCGTTGACCATCAGCATCGGCGCGTTCAGGTCCTTGTGGGTGTTGGCCAGCTTGTAGCTCTCCAGCACCTCGAACAGTCGCTCGTCCTCGCGGGCGATCTCACCGAACGAGCGGCCGTCCTTCGTCATGGTGCGGGTGTCGGTGAATGCCCAGCGTCCCACCGTGTCACCGATGCAGCGGTCCTTCGTGTCGGCCAGGAACTCCTTGCCGCGCTCGTTGAAGTACTCGTCCTGCAGTGGTGCCAGTTCCGGGTGGCGGGCCAGTGCGCCGTTGAGCGCGAACCCGATCACGCCGGTGATCGCGTGGTCGTCGACATAGTCCACGACCTCCAGCAGGTCGGACGGAGGCGCACCGGCGAAGGTGCCCTTGACGTTGAGCTCGGACGCGTAGGTTGATGCCTGCTCGGCCGCTGCCGCTGAGGCGCCGCCACCCTGCGAGTAGCCGTAGAAGCCGATGGGGGAGTCGCCGGGCAGGCCCAGCTGGGACAGTCCGGCACGCGCGCCGTCGAGTGCGGCGGTGCCCTCCTCCAGGTGGTTGACGTAGGTGTGCTGGCCGGGGGTCCCCAGGCCGATGAGGTCCACGACGACCACATTCATGCCCATCGCGCTGGCGATCGCATGGAAGGGGTACTCGTAGTTGAGGTTGACCGCGCCGTTGCCGTCGTCGAAGCCGAAGAGCTGGTGGGACGACCGGGACGGTGCGCAGATGTCACCGGCGCCACGGGTGCCGGGGGTGAACACCATCGTCGGCGCCTCGCCCTTGCCCTGCCACTTCCCGGTCGGCTTCAGGACGGCACCGCTGGCGGCGACCCGTTCACCGTGCTCGTTGGTGGTCGAGTAGAGGATCCGCTCGGCGCTCCCCGGGCCACCGTCGGAGGCCATATTCAGCAGCTGCGGGGCGTCCTGGCTGCGGATGATTTCGCCGGGGTTCTCGGGGAGGGTCTCCGGGGGCACGTAGAAGGGGTTCGAGCCGTCGGCGTTCGACTCGCCGGAGAACGGTGGGACGTCGACGCCGGGCAGGACGGACTCGCCGGAGAGCACACTTCCGGAGGCGTCCGTCTCCGGGGTCCCGGGCGTGTCCTGGGCGCCTGCGGTTCCCGCGGCGGTGAGGGAGATCGCGGCGGTGGCGGAGAGGGTCACGAGGGAGAGTGCGGTACGTGACAATGGGGTGCGGGATGTGAGGCGCTTCATGGTGGGAACGCTAGCGGAGAAAAGCTTACTTGGTGCTGAAATCAAAATAACTGGGTGACATGCCCCTCAAATACGCCCCGGGGTGCGTGGCGGAGTTGATTCAGGTGGTGATGACCACTAGAAATGGGAGGGTGCAGCAGCCCCCCGAACTCCCCCCGGTCCGACGGTCGACGGCCCCTGTGCCCAGTCCGCGCCAGGAAACCGAGGGCGGCGAGGTCACGGAGTGGCCCGACCGTTCGATGTGGGCTGAACCCCTGGCGCAGCCGGAGCGTCCTGGGCACGACTCCCTGCGTGAGCGCCGCCCGAGGCTGTCCGTGGGACGCAGGGTCGGACGCTCCGTCACCCTGCTCGCCGCCACCCTCATGGTCGGGGCCCTGGTGTGGGTCGGGCACACCCCGGCCGGCGAGAACACGGCGGCCCTGGACAACTACCGCGAGCAGACCCTGAAGGAGAACGCCGACGCCGCGGAGGCGGCCGCCGCAGCGTCCGGCAGCATCGTGAACACCGCCGCGGAGGCGGAGCTGGGATCGGGGCCGAAGATCGACGGCCCGGCGCCCGGCGACACCAAGAAGATCACCCTGCAGAGTGGCGACCGCAAGCGCGAGGCGATCCTCTCCCTGCCGAAGGACTACAACCGCGAGGAGTCCTACCCGGTCATCCTGACGTACCCCGGCTACCGCGAGTCCGCCGAGAACATGCACAAGTACTCGAGGTTCGACCGCTTCCCGGCGATCGTGGCCACCCTGCAGGGCATCGGCAATTCCTGGGAGGGCGCCCCGTACTCGAAGACGAAGGACGGGGAGGACATCCGCTTCAGCCGTGACATGCTCGCCGCGCTGAACTCGACCTACAACGTCGACGGGTCCCGGATCTACGCCGCGGGCATGTCCAACGGCGGGGGCATGGTCGCCAAGCTGGCCTGCCGTCAGCCGGACCTGTTCGCCGCCGTCGCCTCGGTCGGCGGAGCCTACTACAAGGGCACCCGGACGAACTGTGTCGAGGACTCCGACCGGGCGCCGTCCTTCCTGGAGATCCACGGGACGAAGGACGAGACGATCGCCTACGGCGGCGGCAACCGGCACGGTGGGCCTTACATGGCGGCCCGGGACCTGGTGGAGGAGTTCGCCGAGCGCAACAACTGCCAGCGGACCCCGATCACCACGGCACTGGCCGGGGACGTGCAGCGTCTGCAGTGGCCGATGTGCCAGCCGGGCACCTCGGTGGTGCACCTGCGCGTCGGCGACGGCGGCCACACGTGGCCCGGCGACGCCTCGGGTGAGTCAGGTGCGGCGTCCAGTTCCGCGGAGGCGACGTCCTACTCGCTGGACGCCACCAACGAGGCGTGGGACTTCCTGTCCAGGCAGCGACTGACGTAGGTTACGCCAGCGCACCCATCGGGTCCCAGGCGGGCAGGACGTGCGGGGTGGCGAGTCCCTGTTCCGCGGCGGTGAGGACGTCCCGGTACTCCTCCGGCAGCCGGCTGCGGTGCACGGCGATCTCGAAGACGTACTCGTCGAACCAGTTGTCGTTCATCGTCCAGAACCCCTTCTCGGCGGCCTTCGGGCCCCAGGAGTTCTCCACGCGCCAGCGCAGCGGGACGTCAGCGCCGTCGGCACCGTCAGCCAGGTCGACACCGGTGAACACCATCGCGTGGGTCATCTGGGATTCGCCGGTGAGCAGCCGCTGCTCCTTCCCCAGGTCCAGGTCCACGCCGTAGAAGCCCTCGTAGTCGTGCAGGTTGGCGTCCCACACCCCGGCGTCGCGGTTGGCCTGTTTGGCGGTGTCGCAGCCGAACCAGACCGGGGTGCCCGCGACCAGGGAATCGACGGCGGCGGCCCTGATCACGGACATCGGCGCATTGAGGTAGGTGACCGGCTCCGCGCCGTCCTCGCCGATGACGTTGCCCAGGTACTCCACGGTGAACAGTTCGCCGTAGGGCGAGGTCTGCCGCGGGTCGTTGACCACGCACACGTAGTCGCCGAGGTCGTCGGGCAGGTAGTCGGCGGCGAACTGCGCCGGGGTGATCTCGCCGACACGGTGGAACTCGTCGTCCTTGGTGCGGTACTGCCAGACGAACGTCTCCGGAGGGGTGCCGAGGTGCACGGTGAGGATCCGGTGGATGTCCCGCAGCGTGGACCCGTAGGCGCCGTCGACCCCGGCCCGGATCCGTGCGGCGCCGGCCCGCAGGCTCGTCGACAGGTCGCGGTTCATCGCCCGGGTGTCGGAGGACGACCGGGTCTCCGGCATCGCGTACTTCGGCACCGCACCGTACTTGTCCAGCAGGGCGACGAACATGTTCCACTGCCCGCCGTCCTCGATCGGGTCGGTGAGCAGGTGCTGCACGGTCCGGTCGTCGATGTCCCTGTCGGCTAACTCCGTCATCGCGTTGAGGAAGAAGTTCGCCTTCTCCAGTTTGTCGAAGAAGTGCAGGTAGGACTGGGACAGTTCCAGGTCCTTGATGCCGGTGTCGGCCATCACGGTGCCGCGCAGGGCGTTGAGCCCGGCGAATATCCAGCAGCGTCCGGATCGCTTCTGGTCGGCGACCGCCCACTTGTCGATCTTCACGGAGGTGGAGGTGTCGGTGGTGGCGAGCACGTCGCGGTCCAGGGTCACGGTCTCCACGTCCGCGGCGGTGGCGGCGTTGCGGGCCACCCGGAAGGACGGGTCGTTGCGCAGGGAGTCGTTCAGGGCACCCAGGTGTGCCGGGTCGATTCCCGGGAGGGAAGTAGTGAGGGTAGTCATCAGGCCATCGCATCCCAGATCGGAAGGTCGGTTGTCTCGCCGCGGTCCAGGGCCGCGACGGCGTCGGTCAGGGTTGTCGCCGACGCGTCCAGGAAGCGCCGGGGCACCACGATCTGGAACACGTTCCCGGCGAACCAGCTGTCGGCCATTGTCCCGTACCCCTTGCCCGCCAGCTCGGTGTGCTCGGCGTGGCTGGAGGTGCCCCAGGAGTTCTCCACGCGCCAGCGCAGGCCGGAGGTGGAATCCGCGGATCCGCGGTCGTAGCCGGTGAAGACCATGCCGTGGGTCAGCCGCGACTCGGCGGTGGACATCTCGTCGGCCTTGGAGGTCGCCGAGTCGGTGCCGTAGAGGGCGTCGAGTTCCAGCAGGTTGGCGTCCCACACCCCGTTCTTCGCCACGAACTGCCGGTTGACGTCGCAGGCGAACCACACCGGCTCACCGGCGTCCAGCGAGGCGAGCGCGACCGTGCGCAGGTCGTCGATGCCGGCGGTGACGTAGCTGAAGTCGGGCGTACCCCACACGTTGTTCTCGTGGGAGATGCTGAACGCCTGCCCCACCGGGTGCCGCGGGTCGTGGACGATGCTCACGTACCCGTCGAGGTCCCCGGGGACGTAGCGCGAGGCGAACTCCTGCGGGGTCAGTGTCCCCCCGTCGTGGAAGACGTCGTCGGAATTGCGGTACTGCCAGGTGAACTCCGTCGGCGGCAGTCCGAGGTGCACCGCGATCACACGGTGGGCGTCGGCGACCACGTCGGCGATGACCGGTTCGGTGTCGGCCCCCTCGGCCACCGCGTCCCGCACCCGCAGTGCACCGCGGCGCAGGACGGTGCGCAGCCGTCCGTCGAGCTGTGCGGTGCGTCCGGACGCGAAGGTCTCCGGCATCGCGTACTTCGGCATCACCCCGTACTTCGCGACGAGGTTGGTGAAGTAGTTCCACTGGCCGCCGTCGGACGCCGCCCCGGCGAGGAGGTTGGCGACGGTACGGTCGTCCAGGTCCGTGGCACCTGCCTGGAAGAGCTGCTCCAGTGAGCGCAGGACGTGGTTCGACTTCTCCAGCTTGTCGAAGAACTGCAGGTAGGTGTGGGAGAACTCGAAATCCTTGAGCCCCAGCTCCGCGGCCACCCTGTGGCGGAAGACGTTGTACGCGGCGAACATCCAGCAGCGTCCCGACTGCTTCTGGTCACTGACCCCCAGCGAGTCCAGCTTGATCTCGGTGGTGGGGTCCAGCGCGACCACGGCGTCCCGGTTCAGCGCGACCGCGTTGACGTCTGCGGCGGTGACCGCGTTGCGTGCGATGCGCAGCGCCGGGTCGTCCGCGGGTGTCGCGAAGGAGTCCAGGGGCGGTAGAGGCTGCTGGGCGTGCAGGGGAGGCGATGAGGTCGATGCAGTCATGGGGTCCGTTATACGCCATCCGGCCGTCTGCTACAGTCGGCGCCAACCTCAACGGGAGCCCCACGGAAGCGGGCTGAGAGCGGACCTGACACCGGTCCGGACCGACTGAACCTGATCCGGGAAATGCCGGCGTACTAGGGAGAGTGCATCCACACATGGGAAGACGTCTGTCCGTGCCGCGAAGGTGGCGCGTCGTCGACATCGTCAGCGCCAGCGTCCTGGCCGTGGCCTGCGGGGTGGTCTTCTGGGTCTGGAGCGTGGTCGGCTCGGCCGGCTACGGCCTCTTCGACGCGGTCACCCCGGGCCTCGGCGGCCTGCTCAGTGGGGTATGGCTGCTCGGCGGGGTGCTCGGGGGCCTGATCATCCGCAAACCCGGCGCCGCACTGTTCGTTGAGCTGCTCGGGGCCATCGTCGAGGCGGTGCTGGGGACCCATTTCGGCCCCGGGGTCATCTACGCCGGACTTGCCCAGGGCCTCGGGGCGGAGATCGCCGTCGCGCTGTTCCGCTACCGGCGTTTCGACCTGCGGGTGGCGGTCACCGCCGGGGTGCTGGCCAATGTCGCGCAGTGGGCGCTGATGTTGGTGACCTCCGCGAACTACGCGATGAGCCTCACGTTCAATATGGTCCTGCTGGGCTGCATGGTGGTCTCCGGGGCGCTGCTCGCCGGGGTGTCCGGCCACTACGTGGTGCGTGGTCTGGCCGCGACCGGGGCGCTGGACAGGTTCGCCGCGGGCCGGGAGAGGCAGCAGCTTGTCTAGCCCCGCGACCGTCAGTGCCCGCGGCTACGGCTGGCGCCATGCGGGACGCCGCGACCCGGCGCTGAGTGGCCTGGACCTGAACATCCCCGCCGGCCAACGCGTCCTGCTGCTGGGGCCGTCCGGATCGGGGAAGTCCACGCTGCTCTCCGCGATGGCCGGGGTGCTCGGAACCGGGGAGGACGGCGAGGCCACCGGCACCCTCGACACCGGCAGCGCACCGGTGGCCCTGCTGGGCCAGGACCCGGAGTCACAGGTGATCGCCGCCCGGGTGGCGGATGACGTCGCCTTCGGCTGCGAGAACCTCGGCGTGCCCCGCGACGCGATCCCCGCCCGTGTCCGTGACGCGCTGACCACTGTGGGCCTGGATCTCCCGGACGACCACCCCACCGAACGCCTCTCCGGCGGGCAGCAGCAGCGCCTGGCGCTGGCCGGTGTGCTGGCGATGCGGCCCGGACTGGTCCTGCTCGATGAACCGACCGCCAACATCGACCCGGACAGCATCGCCGCCGTCCGCGACGCCGTGGTCAGCGTGCTGGACGCCACCTTGGCCACCCTGGTCGTCGTCGAGCACCGGGTGGACGTCTGGGCGGGCACCATCGACCGCGTCATCGTACTCGGGGAGTCCAGGGACGGCGCCGCGGTCATCGCCGACGGTCCTCCGGAGGTGGTGCTCCCCACCCACGCCGAACGCCTCACCGACCAGGGCGTGTGGATTCCGGACGTCCCGCTGGACCTCCCCGCCCTGGCTCCCCGGGACACCACGTCCGCACCACCGGCCCTGCTCACCACCACCGACCTCGCCATCGGCTGGGACCGGCACCCGGTGCGCAGCGACCTGAACCTGGCGCTGCACCCCGGATCCACCGTGCTCACCGGCGCGAACGGTGCTGGCAAGTCCACCCTGGCGCTCACCCTCGGCGGGCTGCTGGAGCCGGTGGCGGGACGCGTCGACCATCCACAGGGGCCACCGCACCGGTGGCGCGCGCGGCAGCTCGCCGACCGGATCGGGATGGTCTTCCAGACCCCCGGGCACCAGTTCGTCGCCCGGACGGTCCGGGACGACCTGCTGCTCGGCCCCAGGGTCACCGGCGTGGACGCCACCGTCGCCGAACAGCGGGTGGACGCGCTGCTCACACGCCTGCGCCTGCACCACCTCGCCGCGGCGAATCCGTTCAGCCTCTCCGGCGGCCAGCAGCGTCGCCTGTCGGTGGCGACCGCCCTGGCGACCCGCCCCGGCATGGTCATCCTCGATGAACCGACCTTCGGCCAGGACCGCCGGACCTTCCGGGACCTCGTCCTGCTGCTGCAGGAACTGGTGGGGGAGGGCACCTCGCTGCTGTCGGTCAGCCACGACCCGGAGTACGTGCGGCTGATGGGGGCGGTCCGGTGGGAGTTCTAGAACGCACCGACCCCACCACCCGTCTGCTGGTGATGCTGCTGGTCGGTACGCCCCTGATGGCCACCGTCGACCTGACCTCCGCGGCGGTGGCCCTGGTACTGGAGGTGCTGGTCCTCGCCCCGTTCTGCGGTTACGGCGCCGGTGCAGGGGCGCGGCGTCTGCTGCGCCGCGCCTGGCCCGTCCTGGTCATCGCCCCGCTCGCCGGACTGTCCGCCCTGCTGTACGCGCGCCCGGGTGGCGCGTCCCACCTGTCCTTCGGTCCGGTCAACGTCACCGAGAACTCCGTCACCTTGGCCACCGCCCTGACGGTGCGGGTCGTGGCCATCGCCCTGCCGGCGGTCATGCTCACCACGGGACTGGATCCCACCAGGCTCGGCGACGGCATGGTACAGCTGTGGCGCCTCCCGGAGCGCTTCGTGGTCGGTGCGGTCGCCGGGGTACGGCTGGTCGGACTGTTCCGGCGTGACTGGGCGGCCCTGGAACGCTCCCGGCGGGCCCGCGGTCTCGGCGACGGGGCCAAGGTGGGACGCCTGGCAGGGCAGACCTTCGCCCTGCTTGTCCTGGCTCTGCGCCGCGCCGGCCGCCTGTCCACCGTGATGGAGGGCAGGGGCTTCACCGCCGGGGGCACCACACCCCGTACCCGGGCCCGGGAGGCGACGCTGGGCAGGTGGGACGCGGTGCTTGCCGGGCTCGGCGTGGCGGTCCCCGTCCTGGCGCTGGCCACGGCGGCGGTGACCGGCAGTTTCACCCTGCTCGGTGTCCACTGATCGACTAGCGTGGGGGAATGAGTTCAGCGCACGTGGGTACGGTTCGCGTGGAGGAGGACCTCCACCTCGTCGACGAGGTCGCCCGGACCCTGGCCCCCTGCGCCGACGAGGTCGTGGAGCGCCTCGGCGACTCGGACCGCTGGTCGGTGTCCCTCGACGACTGCTCGCTGGTGTCGAGCACCGCACGGCACAGCGGACTGGACGCCCTCGTCGACGAGGTCCGGGGCAACCGGCTCCGGGTGGCCCAGGCAGCAGCGGTCGTCGACTCCGGCGACTGCCTCCCCGTTGCCGCCGGTGTCGTCCCCTGGCCGCGCTCCGCTGCACCGGTCGGCTCCCGTGAGCATGACATCCGTACCCGCTACGGACTGCTCGGCAGGCAGCGCACCACCGGGGGAACGCGGATCATTGTGGAGTGCGGTGCCCCGGTGCTGGATGTCTGCCGCGGCATCTCCCGGCACCTGCCGGTGCTGCTGGCACTGAGCGCGTCCTCCCCGTTCGACGCCAATGCGGAGGACACCGGCTACGCCAGTTCACGGCTGCTCGGCTGGCGGCGCTGGCCGACCTCCGGGGTCTTCCCCCCGGCGGCGACCATGGAGGAGTACCGCGCCGACATCGCCTTCCTGCAGGAGACCCGGGTCATCACGGATCCCGGCATGATGTACTACGACGTGCGTCCCGGCGGGGACACGGGGGAGGAGGCCGGCACCGTCGAGATCCGGCTGTGCGATGCGGCGTCGTCGGCCGAGACCGTCGGTGTGCTCACCGCACTGGGCCGTGCCCTGGTCGAACGGGAGGCCTCCCTGGTGGCCGCCGGCACCCCCACCGCCCCGCTGTCCCCGCTGCAGCAGCGCACCGCCACCTGGCGGGCGGCGCGCTCCGGGCTGGAGGGCGAATTGCTCGACCCGGAGTCCCTCCGGCAGCGTCCCGCCGAGGACGTGGTCAGTGCGCTGATCGACCTGCTCCACACCCAGCTCGGGGAGGACGCCGCCTGGGTCCGCACCCAGGTCCACGAGTTGCTGCGCGCCGGGTCGGGGGCCTACCGGCAACGCCGCGCGCTGCGACGCCGCGGACGCGCCGACGACGTGATCGGCCTTCTCGCCGCCGAGACCCTCGGCACCGTCGAACTCGAGGACGCCGTCCCGTCCACCACCCTCGGCCTGGCCGCCTACGAACCCAGCTCCGGCGACGAGTTCGACAGCCTCTACGGCGCCGAGTTCTGGGACGAGGCCGTGGACTTCTCCGGCGAGCCGCGACCGGCGTCCGCCGCCGCCCTGCGCACCGCGGTGGGGATGGGGACGCTGCGGCTGCGCTCCCGGCTGCAGGAGTCCGAGGAGGAGCTGAACACCCGCGGTGTCACCTTCCGGGCCAGCGGCACCGACCAGCACCTGGTATTCCCGATCGACCCGGTGCCGCGCATCATCGGCGAGGACACCTGGAACCGGCTCGCCACCGGAGTGGAGCAGCGGATGCGGGCGATCAACGCCTTCCTCGACGACAGCTACAACGACCGCGCGATCGTGAAGGCCGGGGTGATGGACATCGGCACCCTGGAGCGCGCGCCGGGGTTCCGCCGGGTCGGACGCCACGCCCCGGCCGGACGCGTGCGCAACCACATCAGCGGTGCCGACCTGGTGTGCTCCGATGACGGCCGGTGGCAGATCCTCGAGGACAATGTGCGGATGCCGTCCGGGCTGACCTTCGCCCTGGCCGCCCGGGACGTGACCCGCACGCACTTCCCGGAGTTGCTGGCCGCCACCGAGGAGGCCCTCGGTGAGGTGGTGGACCCGGACGGCTCCCTGGAGACGATGTGCGCGACACTGCGCATGGCCGCGCCGGAGGGGATCGACCCGTCGGACGCCCACGTGGTCGTCGCGACCGCCGGGACCGACGACAGCACTTTCGCCGAGCAGGCGAGCCTGGCCCGTATCGGCGGCTTCGTCCTGCGCACCACCGACCAGTTGGCCGTGGACCGCGACGACCACGGCGTCCCGACGCTGTGGGACGTGGCCCGCGGGGGTCGCAGGCGGGTGGACGTGGTCTACATGCGCATGGAGGAGGAGATGTTCCTGTCCTCCACCGACGCCACCGGGACCGAACTGCGCGAGCCGATCCAGGAGGTGCTCTCCGCCGGGACGGTGGCTGTGGCCAACGCCCTGGGCAACGGGGTCGCCGACGACAAGGCGATCTACGCCTACGTCCCGGAGATGATCGACTTCTACCTGGGGGAGACTCCGGCGCTGGACTCCGTGCCGACCTACCTGTGCTCGGTGCGCGAGCAGCGCGACCTGGTGCTCGAGCGGCTCGGTGAACTGGTGGTCAAACCCATCGACGGCTACGGCGGGGCGGGCATCACCGTCGGCCCCGAATGCTCCGAGGAGGAGCTGGAGGACCGGCGCCGCGAACTGTTGACCCACCCGGACCAGTTCATCGCCCAGGAGGTGGTGCGTCTGTCCACCCTGCCCAGCTTCGACGGACTCGGCATCCAACGTCGCCACGTGGACCTGCGCATGTTCTCCCACCTGCGGCAGGAGGGTGGTGCCGGATCGGACGTCTCGACGCTGACCGTGCCCGCCGGTCTGACCCGCGTGGCGCCGGCCGGGTCGATGATCGTGAACTCCTCGCGCGGTGGCGGTGGGAAGGACACCTGGATCCTGCGTGGTTAGCAGGTAGACTCCAACACCTGTGAGACATACCTACGCCCCCAGCATCGCACCGGACGGTTCCGCGATCGCCTACATCATGCACGACGGGTACTCCCCGCGGGCGATGCAGTCGACCCTCGCCGACCCGTCCGACCGGGAGCGGGCGGTGTCCATCCCGACCGAGGGGCCGGCCGTCGCGGTGAGCTATTCCCCGGACGGACGCTGGCTCGCGGTGGAGGTGTCCCCGCGCGGTACCGAGCGCAACGAGATATGGCTCGTCGCCAATGACCCGGAGGATTCCTCGGCCCACCTGGTCCGCGACAGCGGTGACGCGAAGACCTCCCTGGTGGAATGGGACAACCACATGCTCGCCATCGACGCGGTCAGTGGGGACGGCGTGGCCGAGGGACGCCTGATCGACCCGACGACCAACCGCACGGTGTCGATCGACCGGCGTACAGACGGCGAGCTCGTCGCCGCGGAGAGCGGCTTCGCCCTGATGCGGGTGGGGCCGCGGGCGAACCGGGAGCTGCTGCTGATCCGCCCCGACGGTACGTGGCGCCCCGTCCTGCCCCCGCAGCCCGGCTCGACCACCGACGCCGGGCATATCCTGCCACCCACCGGTGGGCAGCCGCCGGTCCTGCTGGTCGTCGGGGACCATGGTGCGGACCGTCGGCGGGTGATGCGTGTGCGTGACCGCGGTGGCGTGATGTCGTCGCGTGAGCTGATCGGCAACCCCGACGCCGACGTCGACGAGTTCCTCGTCAGCGGGGACCAGCAGACCGCGGCGGTGCTGTGGAACCGGGACGGCGCGTCCACGTGCGAGATCCTGCGCCTCGACGACCACCAGCGGGTGACGGTGCGGCGTACGGTGCAGCTGCCGGGGATGGTGGCGTCCGGCCTGTCCATGACCGGGGACGGCTCCACGCTGGCGCTGACGGTGGAGAGCCCGGACGTGGCGAAGTCGGTGCACATCGTGGACTGCCGGACAGGGGAGGTCACCGAGCTGACCGGTGCCGGGGGTGGGAGGACCGGTGACACCGACTGGTCGGACCTGCCGCTGCTCGGGGCCGGGCAGCAGCCCCAACTGCTGCATTTCGCCGCCCGGGACGGGGTGGAGTTGTCCGGGTGGCTCTACCGCGGGGCGGTGCCGGAGTTCGAGCCGGCCGGGGGACCGCGGCCCGTGCTGCTGCATTTCCACGGCGGGCCGGAGGGGCAGTCGCGTCCGGAGCACCACGATGTCCTGCGCGAGGTCATCGACGCCGGGGTGACGGTGTTCACCCCGAATGTGCGGGGCTCCTTCGGCAGCGGACGCCGTTTCATGCACGCCGACAACAGGTACGGACGTTTCGCCGGTATCAATGACCTGGAGGACTGCGTGAACTTCCTGGTGTCGATGGGTATCGCCGACGCGGACCGGATGGCGATCAGCGGCAGGTCCTACGGTGGCTACCTCACGAACATCGGGGTGACGTGGTTCCCCGGACTGTTCCGCGCGGCGGTCAGCGCGTGCGGCATGAGTGACCTGCAGACGTTCTACCGTGACACCGAGCCGTGGATCGCCTCGGCGGCGTACCCGAAGTACGGCTACCCGATCCAGGACGGTGAACTGCTGCGGGCGGTGTCGCCGCTGCACCGGGCTGACCGGGTGCGCACGCCGATGCTGTTCATCCACGGTGCCAATGATACGAACGTTCCGCCGACCGAGTTCCGGCAGATGAGGACGGCGCTGGACGGCCAGGGGGTGCCGACGGAGGAACTGGTGATGGTGGACGAGGGGCACGAGTTCATCAAGGCGGTGAACCGGCGGACGATCGCCGAGCGGATGGTGCTGTTCCTGCGGCGCTACGGGGTGGCCGGGTAGGGGCGGAGGTCAGAACGGAAGCTCCTCCGTGTCGGCGGTGTCCGTTGTGGCGCGGGCGTCGAGGAGTGCCTGACGTAGGGCGAGTTGGCGTCCGGTGAGCCGGATGTTGTGGTCTCGGGTCGTCCGGTATCTGCGGGAGGCACGTTCGGCGAAGGTGGTACGTGCGTATCCGGCGAGTGGACCGGTGGGTTCGGTGATGTAGTCGTGCCCGTCGTTGATGCTGGTCCACATCATTGCGCCGTCCGGTGATCTGGTGACGTCCCACCATCCGAGTGTCTTGAGGAGGTGGTGTTTCCGGCACAGGGGGTGGAGGTTGTGGCTTGAGGTTGGTCCGCCGTCGTCCGGGGTGTCGTGGTTGTACCGCTGTATGTGGTCGAGATCGCAGTCTTCCGCCGGCACCTCGCAGCCGGGGAAGGTGCAGGTTCCGTAGCAGGCGGCAACGAAATCGCGGATCGGTTGGGTCGGGGTGTAGCTTTCCGAGGCATCGTGGCCGGGAATGCGGAGATGGGTCACGCGTTCCATGAACCGTTCGGTGGCCACGGTGTCGAGCCAGTGGCCGGTGTCGGTGGTGGCGACATCGCTGCTGATCTCCCGGTAGATGTTGAGTGTGACCTCGACATCGGCGGTTCCGCGGGCGAGATGCATGAGCCCGTCGGCGCGGTTGCACCTCATGCTGGTGCATACAGCGTCGAGGATGGTCATGAACTCCGCGGCTTCGGCCGGCTCGAGGGTCGCGGTGATCACCGTCGACATGGGATCGTAGGTGTCCACTGACACGCGACGGTTGACGGAGTCCGCGGTGAAAGTACCGTCCTCGAGTGCTGCCGCGGCGACGGCGGTGGCCTCGACTATGGCGTCCTGTTCTGCGTCCAGCTCGGCCTCGCGTTCGGGACTCGGCTCGGGGAGGTTGGCGTCCTCCTCCGCCGTGCCATCGGCGTCCTCCTCCTCGGGCTCGGCCGGATCGGTGTAATCGGCGAGCCCGATGGGTGGAACGTCCGGGTCGGTGCGGTCGATGGGGCGGGCCAGCGCGTCGATCGTGTGTATCGCCTTGAGAATGCGGTTGAGCATTGCACGCGGAGAGTGCAGTGCCTGGTCCTGTCGTCGCGGGGAGAGGATATCGATGAGTGCCTTCTCCGCGGCCCCGGTGTCGTCGGGGTGGATCCCGTCGGTGCTGCGGGCCAGCATGCGGAGGTGGTCGAAACTGAGCATTCCGAGGGACAGGTGCTGTGCGAGGGCGGGCATACGCTGACACAGCAGGCCAATGGTGCTGTAGGTCTCCGCGCGCGCCCGTGTGATTCCGAGGCGGGCCTGGACGCTGCTGAGGTGGGCTATCACGTCGTCCCCGGGACCGGGGGTGCAGCATTGCGCGATGGTGATCATCGCCCTGTTGGCCTGCACCGTTGCGCGGGCTGCGGGGTCGGTGGAGCGCAGCAGGGCCCAGTTCCCGGTGTCGTCGACCGGTCCCCAGGTCACGGTCACGTCAGGGAAGACCATCATGCCCCCGGACGTCAGGATGAACACTCCCGGGGGATGCCGGTCGGGCGGAGACGGCGGTACCGGTGGTGACGGCGGTGGTTGTGTGGTGGTCATGTCGCTCACGCTATCAACCGGTCCGGGCACGGTATCGCGATTATCGCTGAAAATCGAACATATATTCTAACTAGGCTGACAATGCCCGGTCGGGGACTGCCGGTGTCCGTGTCAGGAACAGTTGCACCTGCGTCGCCGGGGTGGCGGCGAACTGAGCGGGGATCCGGCGCTAACGTGGACGCCATGATCGCCGCCGAGGATTCCGCAGATTCAGCACAGCGCTTCACCGACTTCATCGACGCGTCCCCGTCCAGCTACCACGCCGCCGCGGAGGTCGCGGCGCGCCTGGAGGACGCCGGGTTCCGCCGCCAGGACGAGACCGCCACCTGGGACGCGGGTCCCGGCGGGCACTACATCGTGCGTGGTGGGGCGGTGCTGGCCTGGCAGATTCCGGAGGACATCCCCGGACGGGACGCTCCGGCATTCCGCATCGTGGGTTCACACACCGACTCACCGGGCCTGAAACTCAAGCCCGTCGGCGACATCACCGGCCCCGGCGGCTGGCACCAGGCCGCCGTGGAGATCTACGGCGGCGCGATCCTGGCGTCCTGGCTCGACCGGGAACTTCGCCTGGCGGGGCGCATCGTGCTGGACGACGGCCAGGGTGGTGTCACGGAGAAGCTGGTCAGCACCGGCCCCGTCCTGCGCGTCCCGCACCTGGCGATCCACCTGGACCGCAACGTCAACGCTGATCTGACGCTGGACCGGCAGCTGCACATGCAGCCGGTGTTCGCCGTCGGTGACGGGGCGCCGACCATCGGCCAGGTCATCGCGGAGGCGGTGGGCGAGGCGGGTGTGGACGCCGACAGCATCCTCGCCCACGACCTGATCACCGTCGACGCCCAGCACGGCGAGATCTTCGGCGCGCGGGGCGACTTCATCGCCGCGGGACGCATGGACAACCTCAGCAGTGTGTTCACCTCACTGGAGGCGTTCCTCGCGGCGGATCCCGCGGCCAACGTTGTTCCCGTGCTGGCGGCGTTCGACCATGAGGAGGTCGGCAGCTCCACCACCAGCGGCGCGGCGGGACCGGTCCTGGAGGATGTGCTGACCAGGACGGCGGGCGCACTGGGCCTGGACGCCGACGGAACACGCGCGATGTTCGCCCGGTCGTCCTGTGTCTCCGCGGACGCCGCCCACTCCGTCCACCCGAACTTCGCCGGGAAGCATGATGGGGTGAACCGCCCGGTGATGAACGCCGGGCCCGTGCTGAAGATCAACGCGAACCAGCGCTACGCCTCGGACGCCCCAACCGCCGCGGCGTGGCGTGCGGCGTGCCGGACGGCGGGCGTTCCGGACCAGGTCTTCGCCGGGAACAATGATGTCCCGTGCGGTTCCACGATCGGGCCGATCACCGCCACCCGCCTCGGGATTCCCACGGTGGACGTCGGGATCCCTTTGCTGTCGATGCACTCCGCCCGGGAGATGGCGGGGGTCCGTGACATCGCCTGGATCACCGAGGCGCTGCGCACCTGGTGGGAGATGTAGGTGGGACAGCCGAACCAGCCGTACTGCCACATCCTCTTCGACCAGCCGGTGATCCCGCCGAACACGGGCAATGCGATCCGCCTGTGCGCGGGGACCGGGGCGTCCCTGCACCTGGCGGAACCGTTGGGGTTCAACTTCGACGACAAGCACGTGCGTCGCGCCGGGCTGGACTACCACGACCTGGCGGACGTGCACATCCACCCGTCGTTGGACGCGGCGCTGGGGGAATTGTGCACCGGTGGCAACCGCGTCTTCGCCTTCACCACCGGTGCCGGCACCTGGTACACCGACATCTCCTACGAACCGGGGGACGTCCTGCTCTTCGGTACCGAGCCCACCGGTCTGTCGCAGGACGCGCTGGCGGATCCGCGGATCACCCGGCAGGTGCGCATCCCGATGCTGCCCGGCAGGCGCAGCATGAACCTGTCGAACTCCGCCGCGGTGACCGCGTACGAGGCATGGCGGCAGGCAGGGTTCCCCGGGGCGGTGTGACGCATCTTGGGGGCACCGGTCGGGCAGGGGATAGGATGGTGCCCGTGACTGAATCGACTGCGACCGGAACGACAGCGACGAGGCTGGACGGAAAACTGTACCGCGATGAGATCGTCGGGGATCTCACGAGCCGCGTGGCGGCGCTGAAGGAGAAGGGCATCGTGCCCGGGCTGGCGACCGTGCTGGTCGGCGACGACCCGGGATCCCACTCCTACGTGAGGATGAAGCACCGCGACTGCGAGCAGATCGGGGTGAACAGTATCCGCCGTGACCTGCCCGCGGATGTCACCCAGGACGAGCTCAACGCGGTGATCGACGAGCTCAACGCCGACCCGGCCTGCACCGGCTACATCGTGCAGCTGCCGCTGCCGGAGCACCTCGACGAGAACGCGGTGCTCGAGCGCATCGACCCGGCGAAGGACGCCGACGGCCTGCACCCGGTCAACCTGGGCAAACTGGTGCTGATGGAGCCCGCCCCGCTGCCGTGCACGCCCAACGGGGCGATCTCGCTGCTGCGCCGGTACGGCGTGGAACTCGATGGCGCGAAGGCCGTGGTCATCGGCCGTGGCGTGACAGTGGGGCGTCCGATCGGTCTGATGCTCACCCGCCGCTCCGAGAACTCCACCGTGGTGCTGTGCCACACCGGCACGAGGGACCTGGCCAAGGAGACGAAGGACGCCGACGTCATCATCGCCGCCGCGGGCAAGCCGCACATGCTCACCGCGGACATGGTCAAGCCCGGTGCCGCGGTGCTGGACGTCGGGGTGTCGCGTGTGGACGGCAAGCTCGCCGGGGACGTCCACCCGGACGTGTGGGACGTGGCCGGCCATGTGTCGCCGAACCCCGGCGGTGTCGGCCCGCTGACCCGTGCGTTCCTGATCCACAACGTTGTCGAGCGTGCGGAGCTGCTGGTGTGACTGGATCCGGTGCAGGTGAACCGGGGGCGAGGGGCGTCGGCGGGGCGGACCCCGCCGATCTGGTGGAGTTGTCCCCGCGCGAACGCCGCAGGCTGCTGCGCAACCCGCACGACCGGCCGCTCCCGCCGTCGAAGCTGAACCAGACGCTGCAGATGCTGCTCGTCATCGGGTTCGTGGTCGTGATGATCACCGGCCTGGCCTTCCTGGTCGCCGACCGCTGGCGCCGTGGGACAGTGACCATCGGTTCCGGGATGCTGCTGCTCGGCCTGCTGCGCCTGGTGGTGGACGGCAAGATCCTGGGCGTGCTGTCGGTCCGGTCCCGACGGTTCGACTCGGGGTTCTGCGTCGCGGTCGGGGTAGCGATGCTGGTGGTTGCGCTGTCCGTCGATCCGTTGGGGAGCTGATGGAGGGTATCACCGACCTCCCCGGTTTCCGGCGTACCTTCGCCGAGGGGGAACTGACCCTCGGGTTGTCGCTGCCCCTGGGCAAAACCGAGGACATCCCCTCCCTCGACGGGCAGGTTGCCCTGGTCAGGGAGGCCGAGGATGTGGGCGTTGCCGCGGTGTGGGCCCGCGACATTCCGCTGCGCGTGGACACCTTCGGTGACGTCGGTCAGGTCTACGACCCGTTCATGTTCCTCACCTGGCTGGCCGCGCACACCGGCAGGATGGCGCTGGGAACCGCGGCTATCGTGCTTCCCCTGGCGCACCCGCTGCTGCTGGCGAAGCGGTCGGCGGGTCTGGACCTGATGAGTGGCGGGCGGTTCCTGATGGGCATCGCCAGCGGGGACCGTCCCGAGGAGTTCCCGGCGTTCGGTCTGGACAAGGGGGAGCGTGGAGAGATCTTCCGCGAGAACCTGGAGGTGCTCGAGGCCGCGTGGGGCAGAGGTGGGCGCCCCGTCGTGTGGCCGCGCGGGCGCATGGGTGGCGCGGACGTGGTGCCGAAGCCGTCGTCCGGACGGGTCCCGGTGCTGCCGACCGGATCCTGCCTGCAGAACATGGGGTACAACGCCGCCCACGGTGACGCCTGGTTCACCTACCACCGGGCGCTGCCGCAGCAGAAGGTGATGGTGGACCGGTGGCGGGCGGCGGGGGAACACTTCCAGCCCTTCGCCGAGTCGATGTGGATCGACCTGGTGGAGGACGCGGACTACGCCGTCGAGGGCAGGGACTTCGGCTACCGGACGGGGCGCACCGGCCTGCTGGAGATCCTGCGGACCCAGCGGGACATGGGGATCAACCACGTGTCGCTCCACCTGACGGGTGCCAGGGCGGTGGGGGAGGTCCTGGACGAGCTCGGAGAGTACGTCCTGCCGGAGTTCGCCGCCCACGGGTGAGGGGATTCAATTCACAGTGAATGGAACTCTGTGGGGGTGTGGTGAAAGGCGGATACGCTCAATCCTCGAAGTAGACAGAGCAGTCTGTACAAGCAAAGGATGAGCATGGCGTTCAAACCCAGCCTGGGTGCCGTACTCGCCGGAGTCGGCCTGGTGGCCGTCGCCGGCGTGTTCGTCATCCCCGGCGGCACCACCGACGAGCCGGGGGTGGAGGACGCCTCGGACGGCGACCACCGCCTCAACCTCGCCGCCTACGCCGTCCCGAAGCCCGGTTTCGAGGAGACCATCAAGGGGTTCCGTGAGACCGACGAAGGCGCGGACACCGGATTCGCCGAGTCCTACGGGGCCTCCGGCGACCAGTCGCGCAAGGTGTCCCGGCACATGCCGACCGACATCGTGAACTTCTCCGTCGAACCGGACATCACCCGCCTGGTGGATTCCGGCCAGGTCGTGGAGGACTGGCGCGAGGACGTCCCCGACGACGAATCGGGACGTTCCGTGCCCTTCGGTTCCGTGGTCGCCTTCGTCACCCGTGAAGGCAACCCGCAGGGGCTGGAGAGCTGGGACGACCTGCTGGAGGAGGGCGTCGAGGTCATCAGCCCGAACCCGGCGAGTTCCGGTTCGGCGAAGTGGAACCTGCTCGCCCCCTACGCCAGCTGGTTCTTCCAGTCGCTGGAGGAGAACGGTGGGACCTCGGCCGACGACGTGCAGGACGCCGACCCCGCCGACATCGAGACCGCGCACGAGGAGGCGCTCGACAAGGTCACCCAGCTCGTCGGCGACCACTTCACCGTGCGCCCGAAGTCTGGCCGTGAGGCGACCTCAGCCTTCGAGTCCGGTCAGGGCGACGTCCTGCTGTCCTACGAGAACGAGGCGATCGAGCTGGACCGCAACGGCGGGCAGATCGACTACGACGTGCCGGACGACAGCTTCCGCATCGAGAACCCCGTGGCCGTCATCGACACCTCCGACGACCCCGACGGTGACCTGGGGAAGGCCACCGAGTTCCGCGACTACCTGTTCAGCCCGGATGCCGAGGAACGCTGGGCGGCCACGGGCTTCCGCCCCGGCCCCGACCTGTTCGGCGATACCACCGAGGTGATCGACGCCCTGCCCGACGAGGAGCGCGGCGCGTTCCGCGAGGTCGACACCGTCTACACCATCGACCAGCTCGCCGAGGCGTTCACCACGCTCGATCCTGAGCTGGAGGGCGAGGACGCCTGGGACATCGTGGACAATATCCTGTTCAACCGGGCCGAGCCCGGAAGTGGCGAGGACGACGGCGCCATCACGACGATCTACAAGGTGGTGTGACATGGCGACGACAGTGAAGGAAACCAGCCGGAGAACCCGGCGGGGGAGCGGTCGCGTGACCGGCCAGACGACGAAGCTGGGCATGGGCACGGCCGTCCTGTGGCTGAGTGTGATCGTGCTGCTGCCGCTGATTGCCCTGACCACCGAGGCATTCTCCGGGGGGATCGGTGGATTCTGGGAGGCGGTGACCTCCGACGGCGCGGTTGACGCCCTGAAGGTCACGGTCACCGTGTCCCTGGTTGTCGCGTTGATCAACGCGGTGACCGGGGTCCTGATCGCCTGGGTACTGGTCCGCGACGACTTCCCCGGCAAGCGCATCGTGGACGCGGTCATCGACCTGCCCTTCGCGCTGCCGACCATCGTCGCCTCCCTGGTGCTGCTCAGTATCTACGGGCCGGACAGTCCCATCGGCATCACACTGAACGCCACCCAGCCCGCGCTGGTCATCGCCCTGGCGTTCGTGTGCCTGCCATTCGTGGTCCGGGCCGTGCAGCCCGTGCTCATCGAGCTCGACAAGGACGTCGAGGAGGCGGCGGCCTCGCTCGGTGCGTCCAACCTCACGATCTTCCGCCGGATCATCCTGCCCGCCATATGGCCGGCGGTGCTGTCCGGCACCGGACTCGCCTTCGCCCGTGCGATCGGCGAGTACGGCTCGGTCGTGCTCATCGGCGGCAACGTCCCCGGTGACACCCAGGTCGCCTCGCAGTACATCCAGGAGCAGATCGAGTCGGACGTGCCCTCGGCGGCGGCGGCCGTGTCGATCGCCCTGCTGGTCATCACCTTCGTCGTCCTGCTGGTGCTGCGGCTCATCGGCGATTACCGCGTACGTAAGGAGCAGGACGCATGACCCCCTCGAAAACCGGTGTGCTGACCCTGCGCACCCTCGCCCTGGCCTACCTGGCCGTGCTCGTGGCCCTGCCCGTCGGCACCATCCTGTGGCGCACCTTCGAACCCGGCCTCGGCCAGTTCTGGGAGTGGATCACCACGCCCGCGGCGATCTCCGCCCTGCAGACCTCGCTGCTGATCGTGATCATCACGGTTCCGCTGAACGTGGTCTTCGGCATCGTCGTCGCCCTCGGCCTGGTCCGTGGACGGTTCCCCGGTAAGTCCATCGTCCAGGCCATCGTGGACCTGCCCTTCGCGGTCTCCCCGGTGATCGTGGGCGTGGCCCTGATCATGCTGTGGGGTACCGACGGCTGGTTCGGCGGCGTGGAGGACCTGGGCTTCCGTGTGATCTTCGGGCTGCCCGGCATGGTGCTGGCCACCGTGTTCGTGACCCTGCCGTTCATCGTCCGCGAGGTCGAGCCGGTGCTGCGCGAGATCGGCACCGAGCAGGAGCAGGCGGCGTCCACCCTGGGTGCGTCGGCGTGGCAGACCTTCCGGCGGATCACGCTGCCGTCGATCCGCTGGGGCCTGTCCTACGGCATCGTGCTGACCGTGGCACGCTCCCTCGGCGAGTTCGGTGCGGTGATCATGGTCGCCTCCGGCCTGGCCGGGGGCGGGCAGACCCTGACCCTGCTCGTCCACGCCCGCTACCTCGACGACAACAACGTCTACGGCGCCTACTCGGCGGCGACACTGCTGATGATCGTCTCCGTGATCGTGCTCGTCATCATGACCCTCCTCCAGAAGAAGCAAGAGGTATCCAAGTGACCATCTCCGTCTCCCACGCCGTGAAGACCTACGGCGATTTCACGGCCCTCGATGACGTCTCCCTGGAGATCCCCGAGGGCTCCCTGACCGCCCTGCTGGGACCGTCCGGCTCCGGTAAGTCCACGCTGCTGCGCACCATCGCCGGGCTGGAACTGCCGGACTCCGGCGCCGTGGTCATCGACGACAACGACGTGACCCGGTTGAGCCCGCAGGACCGCGGCATCGGCTTCGTCTTCCAGCACTACGCAGCCTTCAAGCACATGACCGTGCGTGACAACGTGGCCTTCGGGCTGACGGTGCGCAAGCGTCCGAGGAAGGAGATCGAGGACCGCGTCAACGAGCTCCTGGAGATCGTGGGCCTGTCCGGCTACCAGACCCGCTACCCCGCACAGCTGTCCGGCGGCCAGCGGCAGCGCATGGCGCTGGCCCGTGCCCTGGCGCCCAACCCGGGCGTCCTGCTGCTGGACGAGCCCTTCGGCGCGCTGGACGCGAAGGTGCGCGAGGACCTGCGCACCTGGCTGCGCCACATGCACGAGGAGTTCACCGTCACGACGGTGCTGGTCACCCACGACCAGGAGGAGGCGCTCGACGTCGCCGACCGGATCGCCGTGATGGGGGAGGGACGCATCGAACAGGTCGGGGCCCCCTCGGAGCTCTACGACCACCCGGAGACGCCGTTCGTGCGGTCCTTCCTGGGCCATGTGACGGAACTGGACGGCAGGACGGTGCGTCCCCACGACATCCGTCTGGGCCGCAACGCCACCCCTGAGGTGGCCGGCAACGAGATCCCGGCGACCGACGTACGCGAGGCCGTGGTGCAGCGCGTGGCCGTGCTGGGCTTCGAGGTGCGTGTGGAGTTGAAGGACGTGGTGGACGGGGGTCTGTTCACCGCGCAGATCACCCGCGGCGATGCCCGCGCCCTGGGCTTGTCGGACACCAGTGCGGGGGAGACGGTGTACGCCCGGGCAACCGAGGTTGAGCCGGCGGTTTCCTGACCCCCCTCCCTGGTTCAGGGTGAACTGAACGGTACCGTCCACGGCCGGCCACGGAGTAGACAGATCGGTATAGATAATGTCTACTCGAGCCCTGGGACCAGGGAGCCAAGGGGATACCGTGGCAGCAGGGAATGCAGGACGTGTCGCCGACCGGGTCGCTCTGGTCACCGGCGCCGCCGGGGGAATCGGGGACGCCACCGTCCGACGGCTGGTGGACGAGGGCGCCCGGGTCGCGGCGGTTGATCTGCACGGCAGGGCACCGGACCTGGAGCACCTCCGCGACGATCTGGGTGCCGGTGCCGTCCTTCCCCTGGTCGGCGACGTCACCGACCAGGCCAGTCTCGACCGTGCCGCGGCGGAGGCGGTGGAGCACTTCGGACGCATCGACATCCTCTTCGCCAACGCCGGGATCCTCGTCCCCGAAGGCTCCGTGGAGGACCTCGACGAGGAAACCTGGCAGCGCATCATCGACATCGACCTCACCGGGGTGTGGCGCACCGCGAAGGCGGTGTTCCCCCATCTGAAGCGCAATCCACAGGGGTCCAGCGTGATCCTGGCGTCCTCCACCGCTGGAATCCGGGCCAGCGCGGGTGCGGGTGCCTACGCCGCCGCGAAGACCGGGTTGACCGCACTGACGTCCGCCTGGGCCCATGAGCTCGGCCCGTTCGGCGGGCGGGTCAACGCCACCCACCCCACGGCGGTGGGCACCGATCTGGTGCTCAACCGGCAGAACCTGCGCCGCTACCGGCCCGACCTCGACGACCCGCTCCCGGCGGACGTTGTCGGGGCGTTCTCCGCCGGCAAGCTCCTCGACGTCCCCTGGATAGAACCGGTCGACGTCGCCAACGCTGTCCTGTTCCTGGCCTCGGACGAGGCCCGCTACATCACCGGCACCAGTCTCGTCATCGACGCCGGCTCCACCGTCAAGTGGGGCTGACGACCACCACCATCCCCACCAGCACCATCCCCCACCAGCACTGAAGGGACCACACACATGACCACTGCAACCACCACCGAGACCCCCACACCGATCGCGTCCGACATCACCGACCTGATCGGTAACACACCCCTGATCGACCTGTCGTCCTTCGCCGCACAGCGTGGCGGGGCGGCCCGGCTCCTGGGCAAGGTCGAGTTCTTCAACCCGCTGTTCAGCGTCAAGGACCGCATCGCCGCATCGCTGATCCGCCAGGCCGAGGAGAGCGGGGAACTGACGCCCGGTCAGCTGATCATCGACGTCACCAGCGGAAACACCGGGATCGCGCTGGCCGGCATCGCCGCCGCCCGCGGATACCGCACCAAGTTCTACCTCGGTGACCGCACCAGTCCGACCAAGCGGAGGATCCTCGAGGCGATCGGTTCCGAGATCATCCCCACCGACAACTCCATCTTCATCGACCCCGAGGGCCTGGAGAAGCTGGTGGAACGGGTCAAGGAGGAGAACCCGGACGCCTACTTCACCGACCAGCTCGGCAACCCGGTGAACCGGGCGACCCACTTCGAGACGACCGGCCCCGAGATCTGGCGCGACACCGCCGGCGAGGTCGACATCCTCGTCGGCGGGGTCGGGACCGGTGGAACCGTGTCCGGGGCGGGGCGCTTCCTCAAGGACCGGAAGGCCGAGGTGAAGGTGGTCGTCACCGAACCCGGGGAGAACTCCGTGCCCAGTGAGGAGAAGATCAACCCGGACGCCGAGATCGACGGCGTCCACAAGGTCGCCGGGCTGGAGGACGAGCAGCTCCCGCCGAACTACGACCTGACCATCGCCGACGAGATCGTGGGGGTGGAGGCCCCCGACGGCTACGCCACCGCACGGGCCGCGCTCCGGGAGACGGGGCTGTTCATCGGTGCCTCGGCCGGGGCGATCCTGACCGTCGCCACCCAGCTCGCGGCGCGTCCGGAGAACAAGGGGAAGACCATTGTCGCCGTCCTGCCGGACGCCGGGGAGCGTTACCTCGCCGCCGGGGTCTTCGACGACTAGGGCGTGTCTCCTAAAGGGGCCAGCCAGGCGACGATTGCGGACAGTACCGCC
>NZ_JBQEDF010000017.1:0-50067 GCF_052107835.1 Corynebacterium sp. | reverse complement strand
TTCGCTGTTCCACGCGAGTATGCCTTCCTCAATCACACGTCGTGTTCATCGGGACCGCAAGTAACCGTCACCTGCAGAGGACGGCCAGGGTCCCGTGTCAGTAACCGACAATAGTCCATCCCGGGCACTGGTCCATCATCATCCACACCGTTGTGATTCCCCATCGGCCCTATTCGGGGTTGCCAGGCAGTCCACAGGCACGGCGCCGCCCGGGCTACTTCGTCCAGCTCCACCGCCCTTGTAGTGTTGGGTGCTTACGTGACCGACGACTTTGATGGAGATGACCCCTACAGCTCATGTGTGGACTTCTTGGAATCCTGACTTCGCAGGGCGACGCCGGACGGTTCGTCGACACCGTCGCCCGGGCCCTGCCCTGCATGCGCCACCGCGGCCCGGACGAGGACGGTACGTGGAACGACGGGGACGTCGTCTTCGGCTTCAACCGCCTGTCCATCATCGACCTGGAGCACTCCCACCAGCCGCTGCAGTGGGACCCGGAGGGATCGGACGGCGCGGAGTCCCGCTATTCGCTGACCTTCAACGGTGAGATCTACAACTACCTCGAACTGCGCGAGGAGTTGGAGGCCGAGGGTTACGGGTTCCACACCGACGGCGATTCCGAGACCATCGTCGTGGGCTACCACCACTGGGGTGCGGACGTCGTCAACCACCTGCGCGGCATGTTCGCCTTCGCGGTGTGGGACGCGCAGGAACGCACGATGTTCCTGGGACGCGACCCCTTCGGCATCAAGCCACTGTTCTACGCCACGACCGACGCCGGCACCGTGTTCGGCAGCGAGAAGAAGTCGATCCTGGCCATGGCCGACGACATCGGTCTAGCCAAGGACCTTGACGACCGCGCGGTCGCCCACTACACCGATCTCCAGTACGTCCCCGAGCCCGAGACCCTCCACGCCGGGATCCGCCGCGTCGAATCCGGCTGCCACGTCACCCTCACCCCCGGCGGATCCGTCGAGGCCGTCCGGTACTTCGAGCCGACGTTCCCGGTCGTCCCGGTCCCGCAGGGCACCGAGGACAAGCTGTTCCACCGGATCGCCGACGCCATGCAGGATTCCGTGGCCAAGCACATGCGCGCCGATGTGACCGTCGGCTCCTTCCTCTCCGGCGGCATCGACTCCACCGCCATCGCCGCCCTGGCGAAGCAGCACAACCCCGACCTGGTGACCTTCACCACCGGCTTCGAACGCGAGGGGTACTCCGAGGTGGACGTCGCCGCCGAGTCCGCGGCCGCCATCGGCGTCGAGCACGTCATCAAGGTCGTCTCCCCCGAGGAGTTCGCCGCCGCCGTTCCCAAGATCATCTGGTACCTGGACGACCCGGTGGCCGACCCGGCCCTGGTCCCCCTGTACTTCGTGGCCGCCGCGGCGCGTGAGCGTGTCAAGGTCGTCCTGTCCGGTGAGGGCGCCGACGAGCTCTTCGGCGGCTACACCATCTACAAGGAGCCCCTGTCCCTGGCACCGTTCGACAAGGTGCCGTCCCCGTTGAAGAAGGTCCTGCGGACCGTCGGTGACGCCCTGCCCGACGGTGTACGCGGGAAGTCCCTGCTGCAGCGTGGCACCACCCCGATGGAGGAGCGCTACTACGGCAATGCCCGCTCCTTCAACTACGGGCAGCTCGAGCGGGTGCTCCGGATCGCGCGTCCCGAATGGGACCACCGCGAGGTCACCGCGCCGATCTACGCGAAGTCCGGTGACATGGACCCGGTGTCACGGATGCAGCACCTGGACATGTTCACCTGGCTGCGCGGCGACATCCTGGTCAAGGCGGACAAGATCACCATGGCCAACTCCCTGGAGTTGCGCGTCCCCTTCCTCGACAGGGTCGTCTTCGATGTCGCCCGGACGATCCCCCATGAGCTCAAGGTCGGCCACGGCACCACGAAGTACGCGCTGCGCCGCGCCCTGGAACTGATCGTCCCGGAGCACGTCATCAACCGGAAGAAGCTGGGCTTCCCCGTGCCGATCCGGCACTGGCTCGCCGGCGACGAGCTCCACGACTGGGCGAAGAGGAACATCGAGGAGTCGCAGACCGACCACATCTTCAACAAGGCCGAGGTCCTCGCGATGCTCGAGGAGCACCGCGTGTCCATGACCACCGGTTCCGGCCCGGACCATTCCCGGCGCCTGTGGACGGTCATCGCGTTCATGATCTGGCACGGGATCTTCGTCGAGGAGCGTATCCACCCGGAGATCGACGAGCGGGAGTACCCGGTCCAGCTGTAGGACGGCGGTCTCCGCGGATCGCCCCTCCGCCGCAACTTTCGCACCGCCTCCGGCGTCATCGGCAGCAAAACACCAGGTCTGATTTTCCTACGCACCGTCCGAGGTGCGAAAGTTGCGGACCAGCCTCAGACAAACGGGAGCCCCGCACCACAAAGGTGCGGGGCTCCCGTACGTTGCCGGTGCCGTCAGACGGTCAGCTGAAGGAGTCGCCGCAGGCGCAGGAACCGCCGGCATTGGGGTTGTCGATGGTGAACCCCTGGGACTCGATGGTGTCGGCGAAGTCGATCTTCGCCCCCGTCAGGTACGGGGCGGACATCTTGTCGACGACCAGCTGCACGCCCTCGACCCGGTCGATCAGGTCGCCGTCGAGCGTACGGTCGTCGAAGAACAGCTGGTAACGCAGCCCAGCGCAGCCGCCCGGCTGCACGGCGATCCGGAGAGACAGGTCGTCCCGACCCTCCTGGGCGAGTAGTCCGGCAGCCTTTCCTGCGGCTGCGGTGGTCAGTTCAACCCCGGTGGTTTTTTCGGGAGCAGTCATCTATTCCTCCTCGGTGATGCGGATGTACCCAAGCTACGCCTGTGTAACCACGAACGCCAACGGAGTATTCCCGGTGAAACCACAACCCTCGTTGGTGCGGGTGACCTCCGGTGCTCTAGCCTGTGTGGTGTGAAACTCCCGTGGAAGAAAGACGACACAGACGCAGACGCAGCCGCGGCCGCAACCGGTGGCACCGCCGACGACACCGGCACCGGCCTGACCGACGGCTCCGACGGCGAAGGGGTCCTGCCCAGGGGCTACACCCCCAAGAAGGGCCGCCCGACGCCCCGACGCAACGAGGTGGAGCGCTCCACCGGTGTTCGGCGTGTGCACTACGACGCCCCGATGACGCCGAAGGAGGCCCGTCAGCGCAAGAAGGACGTCAAGAGCTCCATGTCCAAGGAGGAGTACAAGGAGGCCAAGAAGAAGCAGCGTGACGAGGCCGCCGCCGCCCGCGCCAAGGCGAATGAGCGGATGATGGCCGGTGATCCCGACTACCTCCTCGCCCGTGACCAGGGCAAGGAGAAGCTCTTCGTCCGTAACTTCGTGGACTCCCGCCGTTACCTGATGAACTACTTCCTGCCGATCGCGCTGGTCGTGGTGGTGGTGATGATCCTGGGTACGCAGCTTCCGGAACTGGCGAACATGCTCAGCCTGTTCATGCTGGTGGTCATCGTGATCCTGGTGGTCGAGGGACTCTTCCTGGCCCGCAAGGTCAACCGCTTCGTCCGCGAACGCTACCCGGACACCACCTTCGGCAAGTGGGCCATCGGTTTCTACGCCTTCACCCGCGCGACGATGATCCGCAAGATGCGGACCCCCGCGCCGCAGGTGGGTATCGGCGACTCGGTCTGATGACCCTGCTCACCCGGCTCGCCACCTGGTCCGCGTCCACCGGGTGTGCCGGTGCGCTGGGAGGCACCGGCCCTGGTGACGCGACCGGGACGGCCGGAAACCGTCCCACCCTGCTGCTCGTCGGCGGCGACCCGGTACCGGTCACCTCCGGCGACTCGGTCCTCAACGATCTCGCGCTGCAGGCGGACGCCGGGATCCAGGTGGTCGCTCCGGAGCCCGACTCCGGTGCCGGTGAGATTCCGCGGGAGGACGGTCTCACACCGGAGCAGGTCGAGACGTTCCTGGCACAGGGCCGCGCGCTCACCGATGCCCACGCGGACTCGGCCACTCCCCTGCTGCTGGTCGGTCTCCCCGACGGCCAGGGGACGACGGCCACGTCCACGGTGGCCCTGATCGGCACACTGTGCAATGTGGAGCCGGTGAAGCTCATCACGGCCACCGGGGGCGACGACGGGGCCTGGGAGGAACTGACGGTGTCCGTGCGGGACGCGATGTTCCGGGCCCGCCCCTTACGTCGAAGGCCCGCGGACCCGGCGACCGCCCGTGAACTCCTCCGGATCCTCGGGTCCCCGGAGATCGCGGTGACCGCGGGAATCCTGGCGCAGTCGGCGGCGCGGCGCACCCCGGTCATCCTGGACGGCAGCGCCACGCTCGCCGCCGGGCTCGTGGCGGATGCTCTGCACGCCGGTGCGTCCCGGTGGTGGTTGGCTCCCCATGCCCCCGGACCCGCCACCGCCTCCCCTGCCCTGTCCCGGCTGCGGCTGGACCCGGTCCTCGGCGAGGATCTCGGGGTGCCCGACGGTGCGGCGGGCCTGGCCGTCCTGCCGCTGGTGCGGACGGCCGCGGTCCTCGCCGGCCGGAACGGCTAGTCCGCGGCCGGGGCGGGGACCAGCGTGTAGTTCCAGTCGTGGGTGTCCTCCACGGTGCCGCGCTGGATCCCGGTCAGGTGCTCGCGCAGGCGCATGGTGATCTCACCGGATTCCCCGCCGTTGACCTGGAACTCGCCGGACCTGTCCTTGACGGTGCCGACCGGGGTGATCACCGCGGCGGTGCCGCAGGCGAAGGCCTCGGTGAGCTGCCCGGACGCGGCGGCGTCCTTCCACTCCTGCACACTGAACCGTCGCTCGGTGACGACCAGACCGTCGTCGACGGCGAGCTTCAGCAGGGACTCACGGGTGACGCCGGGCAGCAGTGAACCGGAGAGCTCCGGGGTGACCAGCTCAGTCACGCCGTCCTCCCGCGCATAGATGAAGGCCAGGTTCATGCCGCCCATCTCCTCCACCCACTCGTGTGTGGCGGCGTCCAGCCAGACCACCTGGTCGCAGTCCTGCTCCTCGGCGTAGGACTGCGCGGCGAGTGAGGCGGCGTAGTTGCCGGCGAACTTGGCGGCACCCGTACCACCCGGGGCCGCCCGGACGTACTCGGTGGACAGCCACACACTGACCGGGGTGATCCCACCCTTGAAGTACGCGCCTGCCGGGGAGGCGATCACGTAGAAGCTGTAGCTGTTCGCCGGGTGCACGCCCAGGCCGACCTCCTTCGAGATGATGAAGGGGCGCAGGTACAGCGCCTCCTCACCACCGGCGGCCGGGACCCAGTCGGCGTCGACGTCGACGATCTGGCGCAGGGACTCCAGGAACAGTTCCTCGGGGAGCTCCGGCATCGCCATCCGGCGCGCCGAGTTCTGGATCCGCTTCGCGTTGTTCTGCGGACGGAAGGTCGCGATGGACCCGTCCGGCTGCCGGTACGCCTTGAGCCCCTCGAAGATGGCCTGCCCGTAGTGCAGCACCGACGTCGCCGGATCCATCTGGATCGGGCCGTAGGGTTCGACCCTCGCGTCGTGCCAGCCCTCGTCCTCGGACCAGTCGATGACCACCATGTGATCGGTGAAGTAGTGGCCGAACCCGGGGTTGGCCAGTACATCGCTGATCCTCTCCACCGGGGTGGGGTTGTCGGTCAGCGTACGACTGAAGGGAACGGAGGAAGCAGGCGAAGATTCAGACATGGCCTGTATCTTAGACCCGTTGGCAAGTATCAATGAACGAGAGGTGTGGGATGACCACCGCAGCGTCCACGGCACGACAGGGTGACCCGGCCCGACCGGCACGTCCGGCACGGGGCGTCGTCCCCTCCCTGGAACTGTCCACCGGCACGGGGCCACTCACGGACGCCAGCGCTGATGTGCTGGTGATTCCCACTTTCCACGGGGATTCCGGCATCGAACTGGACCTGGGCGCGCCGGACACCGAGGAGGCGGATGACCCGGTGCACGTCGCGATCTGGAAGGCCCTGGTGGCGGTGGGTGCCACGGGGCGTACCGGTGAGACCGTCTCGCTGCCGCCGGTCCCGGGGGTCACTGCGGGACGTCTGCTGTCCGTGGGGCTCGGCGCCCCGGAGTCGCTCACGGCGGAACGGCTACGGAGCGCAGCCGGCACGGCCTCACGTGTGCTCGAGACCATGGCGGACTCCGGTGACATCACCGCGCTCAGTCTGCTGGGCCTGCTGGGGGTCGGTGCCGCAACGGAGGGGCACGGGCTCGGTGCCTACCGCTACGACGGGCAGAGGAGCGCGGGGGACGACGGTTCCTCCACGCATCTCGCGCGCGTCGTGATTGCCGCTCCGCGTGACGGCGATCCCGACGAGGCCGACGCCGACTTCGCCCACGCCTGCGTGGTGATCGAGGCGGTGACCTGTGCCCGGGACCTGGTAAATGCCCCGGCGAACCTGCTCTTCCCCGGGAGTTACGCCGAGCTCATCAACGATCTCGCGGGCGGGGCCGGTCTCGACGTGGAGATCCTCGACGAGGACGACCTCGCCGAGCAGGGTTTCGGCGCGATCCTCGGGGTCGGCCAGGGGTCGCTGCGTCCTCCCCGTCTGGTCCGGATCTCCTACCGCCCCGAGGGGGTCGGCAACGTGCCGCATGTGGCCCTGGTCGGCAAGGGCGTGACCTTCGACACCGGCGGTATCTCCCTGAAGCCCTCACCGAAGATGGACAACATGATCTCCGACATGGGTGGGTCGGCTGCCGTTGTCGCCGCCGTCATCGCCGCCTCCGAACTGGAGATTCCCGTCGCTGTGACGGCCACGGTCCCACTGGCGGAGAACATGCCCGACGGCACCGCGGTGCGCCCCGGCGACATCCTCCGGCACTACGGCGGCACCACCACGGAGGTGCTGAACACCGATGCGGAGGGGCGCCTGATCCTCGCGGACGCCATCGCCCGTGCCTGCGAGGATGACCCGGATTACCTGCTGGAGACGGCCACCCTGACCGGGGCCCAGGTCCGTTCGCTCGGCGACCGGACCCCGGCGGTGATGGGGACGCCGTCCTTCCGGGACCGGGTGGCCGGACTGTCGCAGGACGTCGGGGAGGACGCCTGGCCGATGCCCCTGCCCGCCGAGATCGCCCGCGACATCCGTTCAGACGTCGCCGACCTGCGCAATATCTCGACCCGGAGCGGTGGTGGGATGGCTGCGGCGGGACACTACCTCGCGGCGTTCGTGGCGGAGGGCCTCCCCTGGGCGCACCTGGACGTCGCCGGCCCGGCCTACAACACCTCCGGGGCGCACGGGTACACCCCACGCCGTGCCACCGGAGTCCCTGTCCGGACGATCATCGCGGTCCTCGAGGACCTCGCGGACAACCTCTAGATCTACTCAAACAACTAATGGCGGAACAGGATCAACCATTCCTGTTCCCCGGGGGCACCCACGGCCCCATTCATTCGGAATCCCGTCTCGCCTCGAATCGGGCGCGGCGTTCCTGTGCCTCCGCACGTTTACGGAGAACCCGGTCGCGTTCTATCCGGTCGCGCATGCGCTGGGGATACCCGGACTTCTCTGCGGCGTAGACCCGCACGCCCAGTTCCCGCACGATGACATCGGCGCCCTTCGGCCCGCCGATACGGCGCCTGGTCCAGTCGCCGGTGTCGTCGACGAGCACCACGGACATCTCGTTGACCAGGGTTTCCGGTTCCACAAAGGCCTCGACACCGCGGCGTTCGGTGGACCAGCGCTTGAGGTATTCCAGATCAGCCGCGCGGACGGTGTCCCCTGGCCCACGGGGTGGGCGGGGTCCGGAACGTTTGGATCGGCCGAAGAGATTGAACACGTCCCCGATAGTAATCAAACTCGGCTGCCCCCGTTAGGGCCGTCCCTCCCCGGCCACACGACGCCGACGGCGGTACCATATGTAGTATTCGTCTTTAGAGACCATTCCACGTACTCCACATCTGTACTTCGTCTTTTAGGAGCTTCAACACCATGGCGCACTCCGTCGAAATGCCCGAACTGGGCGAATCCGTCACAGAAGGCACTGTCACCCAGTGGCTGAAGCAGGTCGGGGACACAGTCGAGGTCGACGAGCCATTGCTTGAGGTCTCCACCGACAAGGTCGACACCGAAATCCCCTCCCCGGTGGCCGGCGTACTGCTGAAGATCCTCGCCGAGGAGGACGACACCGTTGACGTCGGTGGCGTGATCGCCGAGATCGGCGACTCCGGTGAGGAACCCGCCGGTGACTCCGGCGACGACGAGAGTGAGTCCGAGGCCGAGCCCGAGGCTGCCTCCGAGCCCGAAGCGGAGCCCGAGCCCGAACCGGCCGAGGACACGTCCCCGTCGGATTCAGCACCGGCCGGCGGTGAGGGCACGGACGTGACCATGCCCGAGCTCGGCGAGTCCGTCACCGAAGGCACCGTGACCCAGTGGCTCAAGAGCGTCGGGGACACGGTAGAGGTCGACGAGCCGCTGCTCGAGGTGTCCACCGACAAGGTCGACACCGAGGTCCCCTCCCCGGTCGCCGGGACGCTCCTGGAGATCCTCGCCGAGGAGGACGACACCGTCGACGTCGGCGGAGTGATCGCCCGCGTCGGTGACGGAAGTGCCCCGGCTGCCGCACCGGCCGAGGAGAAGAAGCCTGAGCCGGAACCCGAGCCCGAGCCTGAGCCCGAGCCCGAGAAGGCGCCCGAGCCCAAGAAGGAAGCCCCGAAGGAAGAGAAGAAGGAGACGCCCGCCGCCTCCTCGACCACCCCCTCCGACGGCAACCTGCCCTACGTCACCCCGCTGGTGCGCAAGCTCGCCGAGAAGCACGGCGTGAACCTGTCCTCCGTGGAGGGCACCGGTGTCGGTGGACGCATCCGCAAGCAGGACGTCCTCGCCGCCGCCGACGGTGGCGGCGAGGCCTCCGCGTCGACCGGTCCCGCAACGCCGGCACCGGGCGTCGACCCGGAGAAGGCCTCGCTGCGCGGCACCACCCAGAAGGTCAACCGGATCCGGGCGATCACCGCGAAGACCACGCTGGACTCCCTGCACGGTGCGGCCCAGCTCACCCAGGTCCACGAGATCGACATGACCCACGTCGCGGACCTGCGCAAGGCGTCCAAGGCCGCTTTCCAGGACAAGCACGGCGTGAACCTGACCTACCTGCCCTTCTTCGCGAAGGCCGTCGTCGAGGCTTTGGTCGACCACCCGAACGTCAACGCGTCCTACAACGCCGAGACCCAGGAAATGACCTACCACGACAAGGTCAACCTCGGCATCGCCGTGGACACCAAGGACGGCCTGCTTTCCCCGGTGATCCACGATGCCCAGGACCTGTCGCTGCCCGAGTTGGCCAAGGCCATCGCCGACATCGCCGACCGGGCCCGGAACAAGAAGCTGAAGCCGAACGACATCTCCGGCGGCACCTTCACCATCACCAACATCGGGTCCGAGGGCGCTCTCACCGACACCCCGATCCTGGTTCCGCCGCAGGCCGCCATGGTCGGCACCGGTGCCATCGTCAAGCGCCCGGTGGTCATCACCGAGGACGGCTCCGACAGCATCGGCATCCGCAACATGGTCTACCTACCCCTGACCTACGACCACCAGGTCATTGACGGGGCCGACGCCGGACGCTTCCTGACCACCGTCAAGGCCCGCCTCGAGGCGGCCGACTTCGACGGCGATCTGGAGCTCTAGGCCACGCCCGGGCCCCACAGGCCCCTCTACCCCGCCACCGTCCCCCGACGGTGGCGGGGTAGAGTCGTTAGGCATGGGATATCAACACGGATCCATCCGGATGGCGGACTCCCCGCTCACCGTCGAGGACCTGGGCACGGTCGACTACCTGTCCACCTGGGACCGGCAGGCCACCCTGGCCCGTCAGCGCGCCAACGACGAGACCGGTGACACCATCCTGCTGCTGCAGCACCCCCCGACCTACACCGCCGGTAAACGCACCCAGCCCGAGGACCTCCCCACCAACGGGCTGCCCGTCGTCGACGTCGACCGCGGCGGCCGCATCACCTGGCACGGGCCGGGACAGCTCGTGGCCTACCCCATCGTCAAACTCGCCGACCCGATCGACGTGGTCGACTACGTCCGCCGCATCGAGGAGGCGGTCCTCGCCACCTGCCGCGACCTCGGCCTGGACACCGTCGGCCGGGTACCGGGACGCTCGGGCGTCTGGCTGCCCGCCGGGCTGCGCCACGGGGAACTCGTCCCCGCCCGGAAGGTCGCCGCCATCGGTATCCGGGTCACGCGCGGGGTCACCATGCACGGGGTCGCGCTGAACTGCGACAACACCCTGGACTACTACGACCACATCGTCCCGTGCGGCCTACCGGACACCGGTGTGACCACACTGTCGGCCGAACTGGGCCGGGAGATCACCGTCGGGGAGGTCACCGACCTGTTCACCGGGCACCTCACCGACTCCCTGAACGGCACACTGGCGACGACCGACGCCGACGTTCCGGAGCGGCTGGCCCACGGGATCGTGGCGGACGCCGTGGACTCCGGCACCGGTCCCGGGGCGGACGCCACCTCCGACTGTGACGCCGCGGAAATCCGCGCGTAGGCTGGCCCTGTGACTGTTACAGCAGACGGACGACGACTTCTCCGCATCGAGGCGAAGAACTCCCAGACCCCCATCGAGCAGAAGCCACGGTGGATCCGCACCCAGGCCAAGATGGGCCCGGAATACCGTGACATGAAGAACCGCGTCTCCGGCGCCGGTCTCCACACGGTGTGCCAGGAAGCGGGTTGCCCCAACATCCACGAGTGCTGGGAGGAACGCGAGGCGTCCTTCCTCATCGGTGGTGACACCTGCTCGCGGCGCTGTGACTTCTGCCAGATCAAGTCCGGTAAACCCTCACCGCTGGACATGGACGAGCCGCGGCGCGTGGCCGAGAACATCAGCGAGATGGATCTGCGCTACGCCACCGTCACCGGCGTCACCCGTGACGACCTGGACGACGAGGGCGCGTGGCTCTACGCCGAGATCGTGCGCAAGATCCACGAGAAGAACCCACACACCGGCGTGGAGAACCTCACCCCGGACTTCTCCGCGAAGCCCGATCTCCTGGCCAAGGTCTTCGAGGCCCGCCCCGAGGTTTTCGCCCACAACCTGGAGACCGTCCCCCGGATCTTCAAGCGCATCCGCCCCGCCTTCCGCTACGACCGTTCCCTGGACGTCATCCGCGCCGCACGTGACTTCGGCCTCGTGACCAAGTCCAACCTGATCCTGGGCATGGGCGAGACCGCAGAGGAGGTGCAGAGCTCGCTGACGGACCTCAAGGACGCCGGCTGCGACATCATCACGATCACGCAGTACCTGCGTCCGACGAGCATGCACCACCCGATCGAGCGCTGGGTCAAGCCGGAGGAGTTCATGGAGCACTCCGAGTTCGCCAAGGAGCTCGGTTTCGGCGCGGTCATGTCCGGTCCCCTGGTCAGGTCGTCCTACCGTTCCGGACGGCTCTACGCCGAGGCGAAGGCCTCCCGCGGCGAGCCGCTCCCGGAGAACCTCGCCCACCTGGGCGACAACCTCGGCTCGACCACGAGCCAGGAGGCCAGCACGCTGCTGGAGAAGTACGGTCCGTCCACCGACACCCCGGTCTCCTCCGCGCGGTAGAGCCCCCGGTTCCACCCCTCCCACGCCCCCACGCGGGGGACTTACGGGCATGGGAGGGTGATGTTCTAGAGTGGGGGCATGGCGAAAGATCCCCGGGAAAAGGAAAACAAGCGGCTGGAGAAAGCCGCCAAGAAGAGCCGCCGCAAGCAGACCAGGAGTCAAATGTGGCAGGCCTTCCAGATGCAGCGCAAGAAGGACAAGAAGCTCATCCCCTTCATGCTGCTGGGATTCCTGGTCCCCATTGCAGCGATGCTGCTGCTCAGCCTGCTGTTCGGCTGGTGGTGGCTCAACCTCATCGTCGGTATCTTCATCGGCGTGCTGGTGGCGTTCTGGATCTTCTCCCGCCGTCTGCAGGCTGGCGTCTACGACCAGATCGAGGGCGAGGCCGGTGCTGCGGGATGGGCGCTCCAGAACCTGCGTGACGGGGTGGGCGTCAAGTGGATCACCGAGACCGCCGTGGCCACCAACACGCACATGGATGCCGTCCACCGGGTCGTCGGCGTCCCCGGCGTGATCCTCGTCGGTGAGGGAAGCCGTCACCGCCTGAAGTCGATGATGGCGCAGGAGCGCAAGCGTCTCGCCAGGATCCTCGGCAACACCCCGATCTACGACGTGTACATCGGCAAGGACGAGGGCGAGGTCGAGGTGCGCAAACTGCAGAATCACCTGGTCAAGCTGCCGCGCAACATCAAGAAGAAGGAAGTTGACGCGCTCAACAGCCGCGTCGAGTCGATCTCTCGCCTGCACTCACGCGAGGCGATGATGCCGAAGGGGCCGATCCCCAAGGGTGCGGGCAGCCCGTCCGGCGTGAACCGGCGCGCCCGCCGTGCGGCGAACCGCAACAAGCGGGGCTGATGCACTCCTAGCGCGTCCGGACGACCGCCGTGCCGGTCGCACGGTCGTGCATCCCGCGACTGTCGGTGTCCTGGACCAGCGGGGGGAACAGGAACACCGTGAGGACCGTGCGCACCGCTGCACGGACAAGTCCGACGCGGGCTTCAGGGTTGTCGACCCGGCAGACCCCGATGCCGACAATGGCGTGGCCCGGGGACTGTCCGAACAGCCAGACGGTGACAGTCCGCCAGAGGATCCACAGCACCAGCACCACGAACTCCGGTCCCCCGAGCGCGTCCGTGCTCTGGGTGATGAAGATCGCCATGACGTAGCAGATCAACCAGTCGGCGAGCAGGGCGAGGCAGCGCTGGCCGATGCTCGCGATCGACCGCGCCCCGTCCTTGGGCAGCCCCAGCAGCTTGCCGGGGTAGGCGCTGAGGTCACGGGGATCCTCGTATTTTCCGGGGACCTGGGGGCCCTCCAGCCAACTCGGCTGCGATGCCCGCTCATCCCGGAACTCCCTGCGCTCCCGCCTGCGCTCCGCCTTGTCCCTGTCGCCCTGCGGGCCCTTGCTGTTCTGCCGCTTCGCCATGTCACCCAAGACTACCGGCGGTCCCGTTGACCCCCAATTCCCCCGCTTCCACCCCGGAGTACCACACCCCGGCACCCGTCCTGGGTATCCTAGTCGGTAACCCCCAGCCACTCGGCCGGGGAACCCGGTCGTCTGTTACATGCCGGTAACATTCGATTGACAGCCGGGCAACAACCTGAGAATAGGGTTGTTCCACGACACACCCGACAGGGTGAATCCACTCGTGAGACAACGAGACCGCGAGTTGGGTCGAACATGACTGCAAGGAGTCCAGAAGTGGCATTTAAGACGGCCGAAGAGGTCACCAAGTTCATCGCGGACGAAGACATCGAATTCGTCGACGTCCGTTTCACCGACGTCCCGGGCGTGGAGCAGCACTTCACCATCCCGGCGGGCGCTTTCGATGAGGACGCCATCGAGACCGGCCTGGCGTTCGACGGCTCCTCGGTGCGTGGTTTCACCACCATCGACGAGTCCGACATGAACCTGCTGCCCGACCTCGCCACCGCGAAGGTTGACCAGTTCCGCAACAGCAAGACGCTGAACATCAAGTTCTTCGTCCACGACCCCTTCACCCGCGAGCCCTTCTCCCGCGACCCCCGCAACGTCGCCCGCAAGGCCGAGGAGTACCTCGCCTCGACCGGCATCGCCGACACCTGCAACTTCGGCCTGGAGGCCGAGTTCTACCTCTTCGACAAGGTGAAGTACTCCACCGACATCAACAACTCCTTCTACGAGGTCGACTCGAACGAGGGCTGGTGGAACCGCGGCAAGGACTTCAACACCGACGGCACCCCCAACACCGGCTCCAAGACCCGTATCAAGGGCGGTTACTTCCCGGTCCCGCCGTACGACCAGACCGTGGACGTCCGCGACGAGATGGTGGAGAACCTCCTCGCCGCGGAGTTCGACATCGAGCGCTACCACCACGAGGTCGGCACCGGTGGCCAGCAGGAGATCAACTACAAGTTCAACACCCTGCTGCACGCCGCGGATGACCTGCAGACCTTCAAGTACATCATCAAGAACACCGCCGCCCAGCACGGCAAGGCCGCCACCTTCATGCCGAAGCCGCTGTCCGGCGACAACGGCTCCGGCATGCACGCCCACCAGTCCCTGTGGAAGGACGGCTCCCCGCTGTTCTTCGATGAGGCCGGCTACGCGGGCCTGTCCGACCTGGCCCGCTACTACATCGGCGGCATCCTTCACCACGCCGGTTCCGTCCTGGCGTTCACCAACCCCACGCTGAACTCCTACCACCGCCTGGTCCCGGGCTTCGAGGCCCCGATCAACCTGGTGTACTCGCAGCGTAACCGCTCCGCTGCGGTGCGTATCCCGATCACCGGCTCCAACCCGAAGGCCAAGCGCCTCGAGTTCCGTGCACCGGACCCCTCGGGCAACCCGTACTTCGGCATGGCCGCGATGATGCTGGCCGGCCTGGACGGCATCAAGAACCGCATCGAGCCGCACGCCCCGGTCGACAAGGACCTCTACGAGCTCCCCCCGGAGGAGGCCGCCGGCATCCCGACCGCGCCGACCTCCCTGGAGGCCGCTCTGAAGGACCTGGAGGAGGACAACGACTTCCTCACCGAGGGTGGCGTGTTCACCGATGACCTGCTGGACACCTACATCGGCTACAAGTACGACAACGAGATCTCCCCGGTCCGGCTGAGCCCGACCCCGCAGGAGTTCGAGCTCTACTTCGACTGCTGAGCGGTAGTCGACTCCCGCGCCCACCGTGGCGCGGTGGCAGCCCGGCGGGGCGGTTCCGATTCTCTGATGATCGGAACCGCCCCGCCGGGTTGTTTCGCGTCTGCTGCCGCTGACGGGACGGGCGACTCAGAATCGGCGGCCCGTTGTCACCGTCATCATCGTTCCCGCCTCAGCTGTAGCTGGGCAGCTCGTTGTCCAGCAGGGCGCTCGGGGGCGTGGTCGGCGAGGACGAGGACACACCGGTGCTGCGTGCCTCCAGGACACCGCCGTAGATCTGCTGGAAGCTGGTCAGTGCCGCGGCGTAGTGGCTGATGGCCGTCTCGTAGGTCACGCCGATCCCGCCGTGCAGTTGGACGGCTTCCTCGGCGATCACACGGGCCTGGCGTGCCAGGAAGACGAACGCGTCCAACGCCGTCGACTCAAGCTCGTCGAGGGACACATCCTCCGATTCGGCGATGCCGGTGGCCCACAGTGCGGTGGAACGGGCCAGCTCCACGTCCGAGTACAGCTGCGCGGCACGGTGGGTCAGCGCCTGGAAACGGTTCAGGGTCACACCGAACTGCTTGCGGACCTTGAGGTACTCGACCGTCTGCGTCAGCGCCGTGTCCATCAGGCCGACGGCGCGGCCGCCCTGCACGATCCTCGCCAGGGCGACCGCACGGCGCAGCGCGTCGGACGCCGCGACGCCGTCTCCCCCACCGAGCCGCTCGGCGGCGGCCCCGTCGAAGGTGACGGTGCCGGACGCGACCCATTCCGCGTCCCGGTGCGGTTCCACCGTCACGCCCTCGCCGGCGGTGACCAGGTAGACGCCCGGGGTGCCGTCCTCCACGGCGGTGACCAGGAAGGCGTCGGCGTCCGCGGGCACGGCGACGGCCCGCTTCCCACCGCTGATCCGTCCGGCGGTGACCGTCGTTGACCGCTCCCTGCCCCAGCCCGCGCCGGATTCGGCGTGCGCGAGGGGGACGAGGGCCTCCCCGGCGGCCAGCCGCGGGAGCCAGTCCTGCTTCTGGTCGTCCGTGCCCAGGTCCTGCAGCAGCCACGACGGGACATAGGCAACATCCGTCAACGGCTCCGGGACCGCGAGGGCGCCCATCACATTGGCCGCGGCGTACGCCTCCCCGACACCGGCGCCCGCCCCGTCGTACTCCTCAGGGGTGACCAGGGCGGTCACCCCGAGTTCGGCGGCCTGCTGCCACACCTCCCGGCGGAAGGCCAGTGAACCTTCCGGGGCATCGGCCCCGGAGGTGGGGTCGCCGTCGGCCTGCGCGAACACGCTGCGGACGGAGTCGGCGAGCATGCGCTGTTCATCTGTGAGTGAAAGATCCATGGTTCCGCTCCTCCTAGAGTCCGAGAATGCCCTTGGCGATGACGTTCGCCTGCACTTCATTGGTGCCTCCGTAGATGGAGACCTTGCGGTTGTTGAGGTACTCGACGACATGGTCACCGTCCCCCGGCGCACCGGTTCCCCCGGCCGGGTCTGCGCCGGTGACTTCCACGGCGTCCGAGCCCAGTGCCTCGACGGCGAGCTCGCCGAGCTCCTGCCAGATGCGGCTGCCCTCCATCTTCAGCAGGGACGACAGCGGGCTGGGCTTGCCGCCCTCACTCGCTGCCGTGACCCGTAGCTGGGTGGCCTCGAGCGCGTTGAGCCGCAGCTTCACGTCGTAGAGGCGGTTGCGGAAGACTGCGTCGTCCAGCACGGTGCCTGCCGCGAGGTCCCGTCCCGCGGCGATCTCGACCAGGTCAGCGTAGAGACGCTGGCTGGTGCCGACCTGAGCCATACCATTGCGCTCGTTACCGAGCAGGAACTTCGCGTAGGTCCAACCCTTGTTCTCCTCACCGACGAGGTTCTCCGCCGGAATGCGGACGTCGGTGAAGAAGAACTCGTTGACCTCCACCGAGCCGTCGATCAGGCGGATCGGGCGGCGTTCGATGCCGGGGGTGTCCAGGTCGACCAGCAGGAAGGAAATCCCCTGCTGCGGCTTGGCGGCGTCGGGGTCGGTGCGGGCGAGCAGGAACATCCACTCGCCGAACTGGCCCAGCGTCGTCCAGGTCTTCTGCCCGTTGACCACGTAGTGGTCACCGTCGCGCACCGCCGTGGTCTTCAACCCCGCGAGGTCGGAGCCGGCCCCCGGCTCGGAGAAGCCCTGGGACCACCAGATGTCCAGGTTCGCGGTCTTCGCCAGGAAGCGGTCCTTGAGCTCGTCACTGCCGAAGGTGGCGATGACGGGGCCCACCATGCCGGTGTTGAACGGCAGTGGCTCGGGGATGCAGGCACGCTGCAGCTCATTGGTGTAGATGTGCGACTGGGTGGGGGTCCAGTCCTGTCCACCGTTGGCCTCCGGCCAGTGCGGGACGGCGACGCCATGCTTGTTCAGCACCTGCTGGGAGGTGATGATGTCCTCGCGGGTGATCCGCCCGGCGCGCATACGGGCGCGGATGCCGGACGGGACCTCGGCGAAGATGCTGCGGAGGTTGTCGCGGAAGGCAACGTCCTCCTCGGAAAGTTCCAGGTTCATCGGTGAAGCTCCTCACGTGGTCAGGGGTAACGTGATTCAGGTTACCTGGGTGGGTGTCCCCGGAATACCAACTGTGGGCAAAACTGGAATAGCGGCGGGTGAGGGCCCGTTGAGGCGGGTGGACAGCATTCATCACACTCCCACAGGAGGATTTCATGACCAGCGTTCTTATCATCGGCGGCCACGGCAAGGTCGGCCTGTTGGCCACACCCAAGCTCGTGGACCGGGACTTCGAGGTCACGTCCCTGATCCGCAACCCGGACCAGGCCCAGGAGATCGAGGCCCTGGGGGCCACTCCCCTGGTCCGCGACGTCACGAAGCTCACCGGCGAGGAGTGGGACGCGCTGCTCTCACGGTTCAGCGTGGTGGTCTGGACCGCGGGCAACGGTGGACGCGGCGGTGCCGACGTGACCTACGCCGTCGACCAGGACGCCGCGCTGGCTGTGGTGGATTCCCTGGAGCGGCTCCGGGACGCGGGCAAGGCGCCGCGCTACCTCAACGTCTCCTACCTGGGCGCGACGACGCACTCTGTGCCGGAGGACAATTCCTTCTTCCCCTACGCCGACGCGAAGAAGACGGTCGACGACCGCCTGAACAGCACGGAGGGTCTCGACTACCTGATCCTCGGGCCGACCGCGCTGACCGAGGAGCCGTCCACCGGTGTCGCGGCCGCCGGCACCCCGGAGGCCGAGGGGGTGACGACGTCCTCACGCGACCTGGTCGCCGACGTCCTCACCGAGTTCGCCGGACGCGACGAGCTTCCGTCGGAGCGCACGGTGGAGTTCGTGGACGGTAAGGGATCCGTCAGCGAGCTCTAAGCTCCGGCGACGGGGCCGATCGGCCGGGGATGGGGGACCCGCCGTCGTAAACGGCGTTGCGCCATCGGATCGGGGCGGTGCCGGGGAATCAACCGGCATTCTCCGATGGCGCTGAGCATTTTCTCATGACAGTGTCGGTGTATGCCCCTCTCCAACCCGCCAGGGCAGATCGAGCCCATGTCCCCGGTCTATGTGCCGGAGGAGACCCCGCCCCCTCGCAGGCCCCTGCGTGACCGGGTGACACTCTGGCTGCAGACGCCTCTGATCGCCCTTCTCGTCCTCGTGCTCTGGAACGATCTCCTCGATCCATTCCCGTTCTGGCAGCAGGCCATCATCATTGTCGTCGCAATACTGATCGTCAGCGAGCTCGTCTACCGTCTCGTGGCCCTGGTTGTCAGGATGTCCGGTGCCACGACGTAAACGACGCACGTACCGCACGCGCGGGACGACCTGGGCCAGCACCCAGTGGTTGCGGTGGCAGTCCCTGGCCGAGACCTTTCTCTCCCAGGACCGGGTCACTGGTTCCTCGCCATATCGATCGTTCCCCTGACCACGGGGCCTGCCCTCCTGTCACCGCGTCCGGAACCCAAAGAACTAGTTGTACTAGTTATGCTAGTTGAGTACCCTCGGAAGCATGCTCATTGCCATCGACCACAGCGACGCGACGCCGATCTACCGGCAGATCGCGGACCAGGTCGGTGAGCAGATCATGTCCGGCGCCATCAGCCCCGGCGAACGACTCCCCTCCGCCAGCGAACTGGCGTCCTCCCTCGACCTGAACCGCAACACCGTCCTGCAGGCCTACCGCGACCTGCGGGACGCCGGCACGATCGAACTGAGGAGGGGCCGGGGCGCCATCGCGCTCGATCCGTCGCCCACACCGGACCCCGTTTCCGCCGCCGTGACCGACCTCGTGATCCTCGCACGGCAGAAGGGGATGTCACTCTCCCGGGTCACCCGGATGCTCAACGAAGGAGGCCTGTCCTGAATCCCGACACCGAGCGTGGCCAGCGGAGGTACCTGCTGACCACCACCGTTCCCCTGGCGGTCATCATCATCGCCGCCGCAGTGTGGTCCATGGTGATGATCGCGGACGTCCCCGAACCGATGGCCACGCACTTCAACGGCTCCGGACAAGCCAACGGCTTCTCCTCCCCGTGGCTCAACATCCTGCTGCTCACGGGCATGGCCGTGGCGACCCTCGCGTTGCTCACGGTTCTCGGCCGGGCAGGACTGTCCTCCGGACCAGCCGCCCGGTTCAATGCAGCGGCCATGGGATTCACCGTGGTCCTGCTGTGCGGCATGCAGATCCGGATTTTCGAGGTCCAGCGAGGACTTGAGGACGCAGCGACGGCGGAGCTGTCCCTGAGCTCCGAAATATGGGTCTTCGTCGTGGCGGCCGCCGTCGCCACGCTCCTCGCGTTGATCACCCGTCCCGTACCGGACGCGATCGCCCCCATGACCGGGACCGTTCCCCCGCTCGATGTACCGGACGGGGTCCGGGTCGCCTGGTTCCGCACCGAAACCCTGAATCCGTGGATCCAGATCGGGACGTACGGACTGGTTGTGGGCCTCATCATCTTCGGTCTGGTCCAGGGTGATTCCACCATGTCCTCACTGGGGTCCATCGCCTTCGTTGTGCTGGTCGTCGTGTCCTGCAGCACATGGAGGCTCCGTGTGGACGCGGACGGTTTCAGCTACCGCTCAGTGCTGGGGCTCCCCCGTTCCAGCGTCCCCTACGACGAGATCTCCTTCGCCCAGCTCATTGACATCCACGCCGGTGAATGGGGCGGCTGGGGCTGGCGGTTCAACGGGATGGGAACCGGACTGATCACCCGAAGTGGACCGGGATTCCGGATCACCCGCACCAACCGCAAGGTCATCGAGGTTCCCTGCGAGGACGCGGAACGCTGCCTCGCAACCCTGCGGCACCACGGGGTCCACGTCCTGGCGTCCTGACACCGGACAAAAGGCTCCAATCCGGCTACCCCAGCAACCCCTTGAGTTCGGCAGCGGCGGCGCGGGGGGCCGCTGCGTCGGTGATGGCGCGAACAACCACGGCGCGGCGTCCGCCGGCGGATACAACGGACGGCAGGGTCGAGGCGTCCACGCCTCCGATGGCGAACCAGGCCTTGTCGCGCTGCACCGGATCGATGGCGTTGCCCAGCATCGCCGCCGTCTCCGCCACCAGCCCCAGACCGGTCGCAGCACGACCCGGCTTCGTCGGCGTCTCCCAGACCGGACCGGTGCAGAAGTAGTCCAGGTCAGCGTCCTGCGCAGCCGCCGTGGCCTGCTCCAGCGAATGTGTGGACAACCCCACCACCACGTCCGGCCCGAGCAGCGACCTGGCCTGCGCGGACGTCAGGTCGTCCTGCCCGACATGGAAGACATCTGCCCCGACCAGTGCGGCAACGTCCGCCCGGTCATTGACGGCGAAGAGCTTCCCGTGCTCGCGTGCCACCTCCGCGAGGACGGACAATGCGTCGATCTCGTTACAGGTGTCCAGCGTCTTGTCGCGCAGCTGGATGATGTCCACGCCCCCGTCGTACGCGGAGTGCAGGAAATCCCGCAGGTCACCCTGCTGCGTCCGGGCAGGGGTGCACAGGTAAAGGGTGGCGTCCCGCAGAAGCGTCATGCGCCTCTCACGGTCGGGGGTGACGTCGAATCGTTGGGGGGTCATGTGGTGGAATGGTAGTCGTCAAGCGCACTGCGGGAGCCCCTGAGGTGGGGGCTGAGAGGGCCGGGCAGCACCGGCCGACCGTTCACACCTGACGCGGGTCATGCCGCCGGAGGAAAGGACGCACCATGAATCGCACAGACACCGTCATCGTCGGCGCGGGAGTCGCCGGACTCACCGCTGCCTGGAACCTGCGCAAGGCAGGTCACACAGTCACCGTCGTCGATCCCGCCCCGGGCAACGGGGCCAGCCACGCCGCCGCCGGAATGATCGCCGCGGTCAGCGAGGTCGTCTACCAGCACGACACCATGCGGGAGCTGATGGTCGCCTCCGCAGCCGCCTACCCGTCCTACATCGCCGACCTCGAGACGGCCGTGGGGCACCAGGTGGGCTACCGAGCCACCGAGACCCTCGACATCGGCGCGCACCCGGCCGACCGGGACGCCTTCGCCGACCTCGCCGACCACCAACGGGCCTCCGGCATGCAGGTCGAGCAGATCACCACCCGTGAGGCACGCAGGCGTGAACCCGCCCTGTCACCCGCCATCGCGGGAGCGTTCCTGGTCACCGATGACCACCAGGTCAACCCCCGCGTGCTGGTCCCGGCCCTGATCGAGGCCGTCACCGGGCCGGGGGACGGCGCAGGACGCCTCGTCCGGCAGCGTGCCGTCCGCGTCCTGCGCGATGGCCCGCAGGTCACCGGGGTCGCGCTGGACGATGGCACCGAGATCCACGCCGAAACCACACTGCTGTGCCCGGGGGTGTCACTCGCCGGCATCGACGGGCTCCCCGAGGCCGAGGCGGTGAAACTGCGTCCGGTCCACGGCGACATCCTGCGCGCCCGACTCCGTCCGGGGCGTCCCGCCCTGCTGGAGCGCACCGTCCGCGGGCTGGTCAACGGCAAGCCCGTGTACCTCGTGCCGCGCGCCGACGGGGAGATCGTCATCGGCGCGACCGAGCGGGAGGACGGCTTCGACGGCGTCGCCCTGGAGGGCGCCTACCAGCTCCTGCGGGACGCCCAGGTACTCGTCCCGGGTGCGGCGGACCTGGAACTCACTGAGGTGCTCGCCCGCGCCAGACCCGGCACCCCCGACGACCTGCCCTACATCGGGCATTTGGACGGGGTCGACGGGCTGGTGGTCTCCACCGGGTACTCCCGGCACGGCATCCTGCTCGCACCGCTCGGTGGTCGCCTGGCCGCCGACCTCGTCACCGGCACCGGACCATCCGCACAGGACGCCGCCATCCTCGCCGCGACCGCACCTGAGAGAGAGGCACTGACAGCATGAACATCACCGTGAACGGTACCGACCACGACTACCCCGAGAACACCACCCTCGCCGGTCTCATCGGCGAGGTCACCGGGCACGACCCCGACTCCGACCAGCTCGGCGTGGCCGTCGCCCTGGATTCCGGCGTGGTTCCGCGCAGCCGGTGGGCGACGACCACGCTGACCGGCGGAACACAGGTCGAGATCATCACCGCCATGCAGGGAGGCTAGGGCATGCCCACCACACCGTCACTGACCATCGGGTCCACCACCGTGGACTCACGCCTGATCATGGGCACCGGAGGGGCGACATCCATGAGCGTCCTGGAGGACGCCCTGGTCGCCTCCGGGACGCAGCTGACCACCGTCGCACTGCGCCGTTTCGACCCGTCCACCGGAACGTCCCTGTTCGGTCTGCTGCAGCACCTCGGCATCGACGTGCTGCCGAACACCGCCGGCTGCTACACCTCCCGTGACGCCCTGCTCACCGCCCAGCTCGGCCGGGAGGCACTGGGCACGAACAGGGTGAAGCTGGAGATCCTCGCCGACGACGAGACCCTGCTGCCCGATGTCGTGGAACTGGTCGACGCCACTGAACAGCTCACCAACGACGGCTTCGAGGTCTACGCCTACACCTCCGACGATCCGGCGGTGGCCAAGGCGCTGGAGTCCGCTGGCGCGGTGGCCGTGATGCCGCTGGGTTCACCGATCGGCACCGGGCTGGGCATCCTGAACCCGCACAACATCGAGCTGATCTGCACCCGTGCCACCGTTCCCGTGATCCTCGACGCCGGCATCGGCACCGCGTCGGACGCCACACTGGCCATGGAACTGGGCTGCGACGGCGTGCTGCTGGCCACCGCGGTGACCCGCGCCCAGGATCCCACGGCAATGGCCACGGCGATGAGGTACGCCGTGGAGTCCGGGCACCTGGCCCGCCACGCCGGACGCATCCCGAAGCGGACCTGGGCGGACGGGGCACTGGCGTCCTCCCCGATGGAGGGCCGGATCGGCTCCGGACCCCGGGAGGCCGACGCACTGTGACACCGCTCGTCGAGCCCGCCGCCGAACTCACCCGGGAGGAACTGGTGCGCTACGCCCGGCACCTCACCCTGAACGACATCGGCCCCGTCGGACAACGCCGGCTGAAGAACGCCCGCGTGCTGGTCATCGGCGCCGGGGGTCTGGGCTCCCCTGCCCTGCAGTACCTGGCGGCCGCCGGGGTCGGCACCATCGGTGTGGTCGACGATGACGTTGTCGACGAGTCCAACCTGCAGCGTCAGGTCGTCCACGGCATGTCGGACGTGGGCGTGGCGAAGGTCGATTCCGCCGCTGCCGCCGTCGCACGCATCAACCCGCTGGTCACCGTGGAAACCCACCGGACCCGCCTGGGCCCGGACAATGCCGTCGACATCGTCTCCGGCTACGACCTGGTGATGGACGGGGCGGACAACTTCGCGACCCGCTACGCGGTCTCCGACGCCTGCACCCTGACCGGGACCCCGTGCGTGTGGGGGTCGATCCTGCGCTTCGACGGTCGGCTGTCGGTGTTCTGGAACGGTCCCGGGCATGACGGCATCAGTTACCGCGACCTGCACCCGGATGCCCCCGCCCCCGGCGAGGTCCCCAGCTGCGCCGCCGGTGGGGTGGTCGGCGCGCTGCCCGGGACAGTCGGTTCACTGATGGTCACCGAGGCGGTGAAGCTGATCACCGGGGTCGGCGATCCCCTGTACGGCCGCCTGCTGATCCATGACGGGCTGGCGATGACCTTCCGCGAACTGCGGATCATCCCCGACCCGGACGCGCCGCTGGTCACACATGTGGACGACGGGGTCGTCGATGCCTGCCACACAGTGTCCCACCCCACCGTGCAACCCACTGAACTGCAGTCCCGGCTGGACTCCGGGGCCGTGCTCGTGGACGTCCGTGAACCGTGGGAGCGCGACATCGTGAGCATCCCCGGTGCGGTGGCTGTTCCGCTGGGCGAGCTGGAGTCCCGTGGCGCCGATGCACTGCCGGGTTCCGCGCGGGGCCGGGACGTGGTCTTCCACTGCAAGTCCGGACGGCGTTCCGAGACTGCGCTGGATACGGTCGCGCCCTACTTCGCCGGACGCGAGGAGTCGGCGTCCCACCTGGACGGCGGGATCCTCGCCTGGGTCGATGACCTGCACCCTGAGCTGCCGCGCTACTAGTCGGCTCCCCGGCCCCTGCCCCACCCCGCTGCGCCGCGCCTGAATCTCTTCCGCCATGCCCTCCCACATGGTTATCCCCTGTGCCCAGGAGATGGTTGTCCGCCCTCCATCTGCCATGCCCTCCCATACGGTCAGCTGCCCTCACAAATGGTCGGGTTAATGCCGTTAACTCGACAATTCGTGAGGGCGGCCGACAGTTTACGAGGGCAGAGGCGCAGCGGGCCGGGCTGAGGTGCACCGGAGCTGGGCAGAGGCGCAGTCGAAGGTGGCCGGTGTCGCCGGCGAGCCCTACCGGGCGTCCTGCGTGGCCCGCCAGCGCTTCATCTTCACCCGGCTGACCAGCAGCCCCACGATCCCCACGAGCCACACCGCACCGAGCGCGCACCAGGCGACCCGGAAATCGCCCCAGGTGTAGTCCCCGCCGTCCGAGGTGATGTCCAGCACCACGCCGACCGCCTGCGAGGCGATCATCCCGGCGACGAACCCGCCCATGTTCGACAGGCCGGTGGCCGTGGCGGTGAAGCGGCGGTCGACCTCCTCCCGGACGGTGTCGAAGCCGTAGTTCGCCACCGGCGCCAACCCGGGCACGATGATGTTCACGATCGCCACGGCGACCAGGCCGCGCGGATCACCGGCGGCGAAGAACACCACCCAGGTCGCCGCCACGATGATCGTGGCGACCAAAGCGACCTCCGGGCGGCGGCGTCCCGCCCGGGCGGAGATGATGCCCATGATCGGCCCGACGAGCACGCTGACGACCATGTTGACCACCAGGATGGAGGACGCCTGCCCCTCGGTCAGACCCATGCCCAGGGTCATCAGCGGCACACCCCACAGCAGGGTGAACACGATCTGGCTCATCAGGGTGAAGTGGATGAAGAAGCCCAACCAGCAGGCCGGCTGATGCACCACGAACTTCAGGGTGTTCCAGATGCCTACCCGCGACGTCTTCGCCGCCGCGTCCTGCACCGTGTCTGTTGACTGACTGGCCGGGGTGGGGTCGGGCGAATCGGCGACGGCGACCCAGGCGAGGATCGCGATGACCACGCTGAGCCCGCCGAGGCTGAGGAACGCGGTCTGCCAGCCCTGCGCGTGCAGCAGCAGGCTGAACGGGACCGCGGACAGGAACTGGCCGATGTAGCCCAGACCACCGGTGAGCTGGGTGAACACCGGTGTCTGGCGGATCGGGATCCAGGCGGGCAGGATCCTCATCACTGACAGGAACGCCGTGGCGTCCGCGGTGCCCACGATCACCCGGGCGAGGATCGCCACCGGGTAGGACGACGTCGCCCCCAGCAGTACCTGGCCGACACCCATCAGCAGCGCACCGACGACGAGCATCCGGCGCGGGCCGAAGCGGTCGATGAGCATGCCCATCGGGATCTGCGCGCACGCGTACACACCGACCTGGACCGAGGTGAACACGGCCAGACGGGAGGCGTCGATGCCGAAGTGGTCCAGCGCCTCGACCCCGGCCACGCCCATCGAGGTCCGGCCCGTGATCGCCAGGATGTAGGCGAGCACACCGGCGGTCCAGACAACCAGGGCCCTGCGGGTCAGGCGGTCTGTCGCGGTGCCTGCGGCGGCGGACGGGTTCTGGCGGGGAGAAGGTGACACGTCATCTCACTGTAGACCCGTCGTGGTCCGACCTCTTGGGCGGGGTTCAGCGTGAACGGCGCGACGGCCGGTGTCACGACAGGGTCAGGACGCCACGCACCAGCACGGTCAGCCCGCCCAGCACGGCGAGGGTGAGTGCGAGGACACGGGCCCGTGACCGTTCGACCCGGCGCGACAGCGCCATGCCCACGGCGATGCCGAGGACCATGGCGACCAGTGCCGCCGGCCAGATCCCCCACGGTTGGCCGGTGATGTCGCCCGCGCCGGTGGCGTACTTGATCAGGAAGCTGACGATCCCGGAGACGACGAACAGTGGCTGCAGTGTGGCGGCGAAGGTGCGCTGGTCCCAGCGGGACGCCTGGGCGTAGACGGTGAGGACCGGCCCTGCCACGCCTGACAGGGTGTTGCTGAAGCCGGCGAGGACCCCGGCAACCACGGCCGGCGGCCCCCCGGAGACCCGCGGAACCCACCGCAGCCCCACGGTGGTGACCGTCAGGGCCACGAGGATCACGGCACCGACGACGATCTGGAGCACCGACGGTGACGTGACGTGCACCAGCCACGTCCCCGGCACGGCACCGACGACCATCACCGAGCCGATCAGTGCGAACCGGCGCCAGTCGACGTCCCTGCGCACGGTCACGGTGGACATCGTCGCGTTCACCGCCGCGAGGACGTTGATCACCATGATCCCCTCGACCGGGCCGATGGCCACGCTCAGCACGGGGGCACCGATCAGCCCGACCCCCATCCCCGACACCCGCTGCAGGCACGATCCGACGAGGATCGTCACGAAGACCAGCAGGGCGAGTTCCATTCACACCAATCTATATGGCCGCATTAGACTCCGGTGTCGTGAGTTCCCCCGCGTCCGGACGCCAGCGCAGCACGCGCGGACAGCAGTGGCCGGCGCATCCCGCCGTCCTGCTCCTCGGTTGGCTGGTGGCGCACGCCATCCCCGTTGCCTGGATCAGGGCCACCGGCGAGTCCACGGGCGACATACACTACTACTTCCGTGGTGTGGCGGGCCTGGAGCCCGGCGCGATGGACGAGTACCCGGAGGTCGGGACGTGGCCAGCGCGCCTGGTCGATATCATCGCCACCCGGCTGCCAGGGGAGGACACCGGGGCCCTCTTCATCGACGGTTTCATTGCCCTGAATCTGCTGGCCTCCGCCGCGTTCACCGTCTGCCTGTGGAGGATCGACCGGCACCGGCGTGCCAGGGCGGCGTGGTTCTGGATCCTCTTCGCGGCGGTCTCCGGGCCCATCCTCCTGACCCGGCTCGACATGTTCCCCGGTGTGCTGGTCGCCGGGTTCGCCGTCCTGCTGTTCAGCCGCTCAGCTCCGGGGCGTGCACTGTCGCCGGCACTCCTGGCCGCCGCGACCATGATGAAACTGTGGCCGGGGATCCTCGGCGCCGCGCTGGTCGGGGGTCTGCGCCGGGTGGGGACGTGGGCGCGGGTCGCCTGGTTCTTCGGGACGTTGGCGGCGCTGTGCGTCCTCGTGGTGGTCCTCGGCGGCACCGAGCGGCTGCTGTCCCCGGTGACCTACCAGGGCGACCGGGGCCTGCAGGTCGAGTCCATCCTGGCCACCCCCCTGATGCTCGCCAACGCCGTCCGCGGTGGCGCGGACACCCCCTGGGCGATCGGTTTCGCCGACTCGAAGAGCTACGAGATCACCGGCCCCGGGGTGGAGGCCATGCTCACCGCCGGTACCGTCCTGATGGTCCTGACGGTTGTCCTGGCCCTGGGGTGGGCTCTGGTGCGGTTGGTGCGGGACGACTGGACGCCGGTGCGGGCACTGTCCTTCGGCATGCTGCTGATCATGCTGGTGATCGTCACCAACAAGGTCTTCTCACCGCAGTACATGGTCTGGATCGCCCCCGTCGCCGCGGTGGCGATGGTGGTGTGCCGCCAAAGGGCGGTGACGGTGATCGCCGTGCAGGTCCTGGTCACTGCCGCACTGACCACGTGGGTGTACCCGGTGGTCTACGACCCCTACCTGATCTCGAACCCGCCGGACACCGGTGCTGCGCTGGTGCTGGTGCTGCGCAACGTCTCGGTCATCGTCCTCACCGTCAGTTGCGCGTGGTGGGCCTTCAGCCCTCGGGGGGCGCGGACGTGGGGACTGGATCCCGGACAACCGCAGGCGCGGGGAGCTGGCGCTGCCTCAGTCGGCTGACCAGGTCCACGGCATCTTCCTCGGTGAGGTCGCGCCCGGCCATCGACACCGGCCCGGGGACGAGGTCGAAGCGGACGCCGGACAGACCGAGCATCTGCTGCACCGGGCCCCTGCGGAGGCTGAGCTCCTGGATGTGGGACGGCGCGATGACGGACACTGCCCTGTACACGCGCCCCCGGTGGCACACCACCGCCTTCGCCGACACCAGGGTGACCCCCTGGCGCCGCCGGTCGATCGGCGAGACCCACCGCGCTGCGACGGGGCTGCGGTAGTACCGGACGCCGTCGTCGCCTGCGGTGCCGGCGTCCCCGGCAGTCTCCGTCCCGATCCCCTCCGGGTGGGCCAGGCCGACGATCTCCCCGGCATCCAGCGGCGAGACCAGTTCCAGCACCCTCAGGGTCTGGTCGAGGTCCCCCACCGGCAGGATGGTGGTCGTCGAGCCACCGTTGCTGTTCTCGTCGCCGTACCCGGCGACATCGACCTTGACCTTCCACCAGCCCAGCAGCCGCCACACCAGCGGCTGGGACACCTGGACGGCGTGGATCCTGGCCAGGGGCACCGACTGCCGGCGACGCTCGGTCAGGCCGAAGGTCACGCCGAGGACATCCCCGCTGAGCCGTGCGGTGAAGCGCCAGCTGGTGTTCAGCACGCCCCAGAGCCACGGCACCACACCGACGGCCACCGGCACCAGCAGGGCCAGGCCCGCCGGGGTGGTCAGCGACACCACCACGGTGATGAGGAACGCCACCGTGGCACCGGACAACGCAGCCGCCGCGAGCGACAGGCCGATGGGGATCGGCGGGACGATCACGGTGCCACCCTCTCCCCCGGGCGTCCCCTGGTCCCCGGCGCCGTCGACCAGGGGCCAGTGGTCATCGGCGTCCTGCAGGGTGCCGTTGACCAGGTGCAGCAGGGTCGTGCGGAGTTCCTCGGCATCCTTGCGGGGCAGGTACTCCACGCTGACCGCACTGTCCGCGCCGCCGGCGGTCTCGACCTTCACTCCCGCCAGCCGGAACAGCCGCGGGGCCAGCGGCTCCACCAGGTCCACTGCCTGCACACGGTCGAACCGGGCCGTCCTGACCTGCTTGGACACCACTCCGCGGCGCATGGCGATCTCCTCGTCGTCCACCCGGTACCCGGCCGCGTGCCACCACGGCAGGGACACCAGCCAGCCGAGTGCGAACACGACGGGGACGGCGACGACCGCCACCAGGACCACCAGCGCGGTGGGCAGTGAACTGTCCGCCAGCAGGTCCCGCAGGCGGCCGAGCTGCTCAGCCTGCTGGAAGATGACCACCGCGGCGACACCCACGAGAACGGCCCACATGCGCAGCAGCGGACTCAGCGGGTGGACGCGGCGCCACTCCGTGCCCTCCAGCCTGTCGGCGCTGTCGGCGCTCACAGCCCGCTCATCCTCTCGCGGGCGGCGACGGCGAGCCGGTCACGCAGGGCATCCGCCTCGTCCGCGGCCAGGCCGACGACCTCCGAGTCACTGGTCGAGGACGCGGTGTGCAGCTTCACCCGCTTGACGCCGAAGCCCCGCTCCACCGGGCCAGCGGTGACGTCCACGTACTGGATCCGCCCGTACGGGACCACGGTGAACGTGCGCCACAGCCGCCCCTTGGTGATCAGCAGTTCATCCCCGGTCTCCAACCAGCGGCGACGGTACGCCTGCACCGGGATCAGCCACAGCTGCCACACGAGCAGCGCCAGCAGGACCCCCGCCGCCGCCCACAGGATCACCGACCACACGCCCGACGCGAGTACCGCGCCGACGGCCGCGGCGATCATCGGGACCAGCGTCCACGGGAGGGTACCGATGTACGTTGCCGGGACGTACCCCGGCGCCACCCGGTTCATGGAGTCGATGGGGACCGGGCCACCGCCGTCGCGGTCGGGAGAGTTGGACATGCCGACAAGTGTGGCACACCATGGTCTACAAACTGAGCACCTGGCGGACCGTGCGCTCGGTTTCCCCGGTGTACCCTCCGCCGAAGACCGCGGAGTGCAGGTACAGGACCTGCAGACGGTGCAGCGGCAGAAGTTCCCTCCACCCCGGTTGGAGGGAGGCCGCCTCCGCGTAGGCGTCCAGGACGGTGTCCAGGTGCGGTGCCCCGAACATCGTGAGGAAGCCGAGGTCGGTGAGCCCGTGTCCGCCGTGGGCGGAGGGGTCGATCAGTGTCGCGCCTTCCGGCGACCACATCACGTTGCCCGACCACAGGTCTCCGTGCAGCCGTGCGGCGGGACGGTCGTCGTCGAAATCGCCGGAGGTGAGCCGGTCCAGCAGCCGGTCGGTCCCTGACAGTCCCCCGGCGGTCCTGTCCAGGTCGGCGAGCACCCGGGCGTAGAACACGCCCCAGGACTCCTCCCGCTGCAGCGGGAGGTCGAGCAGGTTGCCGTTGGGCCCCTGGTAGCCGGTGCCCTCCCAACCGTCCGGCCCAGCGCCGAAGGCCGGGGCGCCTGCGGCGTGGGTGGCGGCGAGCCGGCGTCCGAAATCCTCCGCGTGCTGGGCCGTGGCGTGTCCGGGACTCACCCGCCGGAGAACCAGGTCACCGCCCTGCCGGTCGGCCACTCCGGCGACGGGCACGCCGCCGTGGGAGTCCGCTGCCTCCTCCAGCCAGGACAGGCAGGCGGCCTCCCAGTCACCGGGACGGCCGGGATTGTGCTTGGTGAACGTTGCTTCGCTCATGTGACCACGCTACCGGCGTCCATGGAACCCAGCAGCGGTACCGGCACTGCGTCCGGCAAAGGCTCCGACCGAAGTTCTACCACTGTTCGCCTGATTGAACTCGCATAACTGCAGGTCAGCAGAAATCCTACCGCTGAAAAGTGGTAGAACTTCCAGCACCGTCGCCGGTGCCGACGGTGTTCCCGTCACTGCAGGGCGCTGCGGATCGTGGCCGCGGTGACCGCGCAGCTGCTGTCGGCGTCACGCTCCTGGTAGCCGCGGCACACGTCGGAGCCGTGCTGCATCAGTATCAGCAGTGCCGCACTGAGCTCCTCGGACAGCAGCTCGAGCCCCTCCTCGTCGGAGACGAGGGCGGTGATCGCCTCGTGCACCGCCCGGTCCTCCCCCATGTCCGCGGCCGGGGTGGGGCAGGCGCCGGCGGCCAGCAGGCGGAGGTAGGTCTGGCCGACCAGGCCGAGCACGTCCCCCTCGTCCTGCAGGGCAACGATATGGCGCCTGAACTGCAGCATCGAGGGCATGGTCACGTGCCGGTCGCGCCAGCGGGCCGTGGCATGCGCCTTGTCGAGGGCACCGGCGAACTGCTCGGTGGCGGCGGCGAGCGCGGTGCGCAGCGGAGCCAGTGCCCCAGCGGACGACGCCGATGCCATCCCCGGGGCCGCCAGGGCATTACGCAGGACCCGCAGGCCCTCCCAGTGCTGCTCCAGGTAGGCGGCGCGCCCGGCGAAGGGCAGCGTGCCGTCCGACATGCGGCGGAAGACGGTGGACCGGCGGATGCAGTCAACCGCGGAGTCACCGGCGGCGTCGAGGAGGTCAACGACCTCGGCGGCGTCGACGGGTGTCCCCGCGGCCCCCTGGTACGTCGCGTGCACCTGCTGCGTCTGGGCCATCCCGTTCACCGTCCTCTACCTCGATACCGCAATGAATGTTCGTGAGCCTACCCTAAGGGGTGGCCTGCCCGCCAGCCGAGATGCCGAGTGCCCTGTCCAGGCCACCGAAGACACCGGAGTTGTAGGCGAACGCCGCCCTGGCGGAGGCGAGAAGATGTTCCCGCTCCCCCGCACCGAGGTCCATGGCGTCCAACGCGGCACGGTAGGCGTCGCGGTAGCGCTTGGGCTTGTCGATGTGGGGGAAGCGGTAGAAGGCGGTGGCGGACTCCGGCACGCCGTAGTGGCGGCCCATGAGACGTCCGATCACCTGGCCGCCCGCCAGGTCACCCAGGTAGCGGGTGTAGTGGTGGGCGATGAGCGCCGGGACGTCACGTTCCCGGCCGATGCGCTGCAGTTCGGCGACATACGACGCCGTCTCGTCGAGCGGGACGGCGTCCACGGTGCCCCCGAGTGCCCCAAGGTCCGCCCGCAGGGCCGCACGGCGGTCCAGCAGGCGGTCAGCGACGGCACCCAGCCGGGCGTCACCCGAGCAGGCGTCGACCGCACCCTCCAGCGCCGAGTAGAACAGGTACGCCTGCTCCTGCAGGGCCGTGAATGCTGCCGCGTCCAGACTCCCGTCCAGCAGGCGCCCCATGAACACGGAGTGCTCCGCGTCCTCGTGGTCCTGCCTGGTCTCCTCGCGGAGACGCTCGGAGAGCGTGGCGGTCACAGCGGTCATCGTCCCTGTCCTCGGTCGACCGGTCACAGTCCCGGCATTCGATCAGCATCGTGTACAGGCAATGCTAACAACGGCCGACCTAACCCCGTATCATCCGAAAGGTTGATTCATCCCGGCCCTACGCACCCGGGGTCGGCCGGATCCACAGGTGGCCGTCGACGCGGCTCACGCTCACCGGCCAGTCGTACACCCCGGACAGGCGGTCGGCGGTGCAGACCTCGTCCGGGGTCCCGGTCGCCACGATGCCCCCCTCGCTGAGCAGCGCCAGCCGGTCGCAGTACCGGGCGGCGAGGTTCAGGTCGTGCAGCACCACGATCACCCCCGCACCCCGGGAGGCCAGGCGCCGGACGGAGTGCATGGTGCGTTCCTGATGGGCTATGTCCATGGCCGCGGTCGGTTCGTCCAGCATGACGCACCCGGCCTGCTGGGCCATCACGCGGGCGAAGGCGACCCGCGCACGTTCACCGCCGGACAGGGTGGTGATGTCTCGGTCCTGCATGTCGCCCATACCGACCTCGTGCAGGCAGTCGTCGACGATCCGGGCGTCGCGTGCCGGGTCCCGCGGCCAGGCGGACCGCCCCATCTCCACGACGTCGCGGACCAGGTGCGCGAAGGAGACCCGGGGGTCCTGCAGCATCACCGCCCGGTGCTGGGCCGCCTCGCGCGGACCGTAGTCACCGTAGTTCCGCCCCGCGAGCAGGACGCTCCCGCCGGACGGTGTGGCATCGCCGGACAGGGCCGCCAGCAGGGTGGACTTCCCGGCACCGTTCGGGCCGATCAGCCCCAGCACCTCCCCGGGGTGCAGGGTGAGGTCCACGCCGTGGAGGATCTCGGTGGGGTGGCGTCCCGGACCGACGGTGACCACGATGTCCCCGGCGTGGAGCAGCGGGTTGTGCGGTGTCCCGTTCATGCGGCACTACCCCCCTTCCTCAGCATCCGGCGCAGCAGGACGAAGAACGTCGGCCCGCCGACCAGCGCGGTGAAGATCCCGATCGGCAGGTCGGCGTAGGGGATCAGCGTCCGGGACGCCAGATCGGCGAGCAGCAGCAGGACCGCGCCACCGACCGCCGACAACGGGACGAGCCACCGGTTGGCCGGACCGGTGACCTGCCGCAGGATGTGCGGGACGATCAGGCCGACGAAGCCGATGATCCCGGCGAAGCTCACGGCCAACGCGGCCAACGCGGTCGACAGCCCGATGATCGTCAGGCGCATCAGCGGGACGTTCACCCCTGCGTGGCCGGCGGCGCGCTCACCGAGGCTGAGCACGTCGAGCTTCCCGGCGATGAGGACGGCCCCCACCAGGCACAGGACAACGGGGACCACGACGATGCCGACCTGGTTCCACTGCGAGCCGTTGAGGGAGCCCATCTGCCAGAAGATGACCTGCTCCCGCGAGGACGTCGGCGCCAGGAACACCAGGAAGGAGATCGCGGCACCGGCGACCGCGTTCACCGCGATGCCGGTCAGGATCAGGGTCAGGACCTTGACTTCGCCGTTGATCGAGGCGAGCCGGTAGATCGCCACGGTGGTCAGCACACCCGCCACGAAGGCGAACACCGGGACGGTGGCCGGGCCGAGGACGGTGATGCCGAAGACGATGGCGGTGGCGGCACCGACACCGGCCCCCGAGGTCACACCGATCACGCTGGGTTCGGCCAGCGGATTGCCGAACAGTCCCTGGAGCAGCGTTCCGGCCACCGCCAGGGCGGCGCCGACCAGCAGGCACAGCACGATCCGCGGCATCCGGATCTGCCACAGCACATTGGCCTGCTGGGCGGCATCGGGACCGGTGCCGGCGGGTGCGCCACCGGGCCCGTGGAGCAGCGCGTCCCACACCTGCCCCGGCGCCAGGGTGAACTGGCCGAGGACCAGGTTCACCGCGACCACGGCCACCAGCGCGGCCAGCAGGACGCCCAGGGTGGTCAGCCGCGTCGCCCGGCGCCGCGCAAGTGTCTGGTTCATCGGTGTGAGAGCCTACCCTCATCTATCACCGCGGCATTAATCACCGAACTCCGCGTCGGTGACCTCCTCACCCCAGAACACCCGGTCAATGACCCGGCGTGCCCGCCGGGTGGTCTTCAGGTAGTCGTCGAGGAACCCCTGGGAATCCTCCGGCTCCCAGTTCGCCGCCGCCGAGATGTGGGCGAGCTGCGGCCCCGGCCCGGGCAGCTGGTCGCGGCGCTTCGCGTTGACCAGGATGATGGCGTTGCGGGCCCTGGTGGCGGTCAGCCACGCGTACCGCAGGATCTCCACGTCCGCCTCGGACAGCAGTCCAGCGATCCTGATCTCCTCCAGGACCTGCAGGGTCGAGGTGTTGTGGAGGTTCTCGATCTGGTGGCAGTGCTGCATGGTGAGCAGCTGGACGGTCCACTCGATGTCGCCCAGTCCGCCGCGGCCGAGCTTGGTGTGGGTGTAGCGGTCGGCGCCCCGGGGCAGCCGCTCGGCATCGACCCGGGCCTTCATCCGGCGGACGTCCTGCACCGCCTTCTGGTCCACCCCTCCGTCGGGGTAGCGGAACTCGTCGATCATGCGCAGGAAGCGGATGCCGAGGTCCTTGTCCCCGGCGATCCAGGTGGCACGCAGCAGGGCCTGGAACTCCCAGGTCTCACCCCAGCGGTCGTAGTAGTTGCGGTAGGACTCCAGCGTGCGCACCGTGGGGCCGCTGCGTCCTTCGGGACGCAGGTTCAGGTCCACCTCCAGCGGCGGGTCCTGGGACGGCCGTGACAGGCGGGTCCGCATCCGCTTGCAGATGCCGGTGGCCCAGGTGATGGCGTCGTTCTCGGTGTCCGCCTCCCCGTCGCCGTCCAGGTCGCCGGCGCCGGCCCCCGGCACGGGTTCGCAGACGAACATCACGTCCGCGTCCGAGCCGTAGCTCAGCTCCGAGCCTCCCAGGCGCCCCATCCCGATCACGGAGACCAGGGCAGGGGCATTGCGGTGGTGCTCGTCCTCCCACGCCCTGATCTCGGCGCGCAGCGCAGCCTCGAGGACGGCGTCCCAGACATAGGACAGCGACCGGCACACCTCCGGGGTGTCGATGTGGCCGAGCAGGTCCGCCGAGGCGATGCGGGCGAGTTCGGTGCGGCGCAACGACCGTGCCGCGGCAATCGCCGCATCGGGGTCGCGGTGGCGACCGGCGGCGGCGACCAGGGAGTGGCTGATCACCGTGGAGTCCTTCTCCAGCAGCTTCGGCCCATTCGCCCCGTCCGACAGCAGACGGACCGCGTCCGGGGCGGCCATGAACAGGTCGGCGATGTAGGGCGAGGTGCCCAGGATGTGCATCAGGCGCTGGCCCACGATGTTCTCGTCGCGCAGCAGCCGCAGGAACCAGGAGCGGTCCACCGCCGCATCGGACAGTTTGCGGTACGCCAGCAGTCCGGCGTCGGGGTCGACGGTGGAGGACAGCCACTCCATCAGCGACGGCAGGATCAGACCCTGGATCCGCGCCTTGCGGCTGGTGCCGGACGCCAGCGCCGCCAGGTGGTCCATCGCCCGGTGCGGGTGCAGGTAGCCCAGCGCGGCGAGCTGCCGTTCCGCGGCCGCCGGGGTCAGCCGCAGCGCATCCACCGGCATCGCCACGACCGAGGTCAGCAGTGGACGGTAGAACAGCTTGTTGTGGAGCTGACGGATCTGGCTGGCGACCTTCCTCACGTTCGCGTTCAGGGCGGTGACCGGGCCGGCCTGGCCCTCACTGTGCACCCCCGCGGTCCGGGCCAGACTCAACCGTCCCGGGATGTCGTCCTCCGGCGGCAGGGCGTGGGTGCGGCGCAGGTGCTGGAGCTGCATGCGGTGCTCCAGCATGCGCATGTACTCGTAGCACCTGATCAGGATCTGGCCGTCCTCGCGTCCCACGTAGCCGCCGTCGACGAGCGCGGTGAGCGCCCGGACGGTGGAGCGCACGCGCAGCGTCTCGTCCACGCGTCCGTGCACCATCTGCAGCAGCTGGATGGCGAACTCCACGTCCCGCAACCCACCGGGGCCGAGCTTCAGCTCCAGGGGCAGCAGGTTGTCCGGGACGTTGTCGATCACCCGGCGGCGCATCGCCTGCACGTCCGGGACGAAGTCCTCCCGCTCGGCGGCCTTCCACACCATCGGTGCGAGTTCCTTGACGTACTCCCGCCCCAGATCCAGGTCACCGGTCATCGGCCGGGCCTTCAGCAGCGCCTGGAACTCCCAGGTGGACGCCCAGCGCCGGTAGTAGTTCAGGTGTGACTCCAGGGTGCGCACCAGCGCCCCGTGGCGTCCCTCCGGACGCAGCGCCGCATCCACCTCGAAGAACACCCGGCAGCCGATGTTGATGAACTCGCCGGCCAGCCGGGTGGTCTGCGGATCGGCGGGCTCGGCGACGAAGATCACGTCCACGTCCGAGATGTAGTTCAGTTCCCCCGCCCCGCATTTGCCCATCGCCAGGACGGCGAGTTTGACCGGCACCGGCCCCTCCGGGAACACCGTGGCCACCGCGACCGACAGGGCGGCCGTCAGGGCGGCGTCCGCCGCATCGGCGAGCCTGCCGGTCAGCGTCTCGAACTCCACCGGCGCGTCCCCGCGCACCGAATCGGACAGCTCCGTCCCGTCCCGTTTGCGGTAGGTCCCCGCCAGATCGATCGCTGCGATCCGGGCCAGGACGGTGCGGTAGGCCGTGCGCATCGCCCGGTCCGCGTCCACCCCGGTGATCCCGGCACGCAGCAGCAGTGAGTCGTCCTCGTGGCCACCCTCCACCGGCTCCGCACCGACCGAGGCGATGAGCGCCCCCATCACCTCGTCCCGGGTGGGGAACTCCCCCCCGATCGACGGCCAGATCCCCGGACAGGCGATCACGTGGTCGCCGAGGAGGGTGGACCCCCCGAAAAGGGCCAGCAGACGAATCCGGAACCCGGGGTCGGTGTCGAGCGCGGCGAGCAGTGCCGACGACGACTCCTCCCCGGTGAACCCTCCCCCGTCCAATGACTCCACCAGCCGGACGACCGCGTTCAGCGCCCTGTCCGGGTCCCCCGTGGACGCCAGCACCCCCAGGAGGTCCAGGTGTTCCTCATCGTCCCAACCCAGCCTCGACAGGTCATCTGCCGCGGTCGGACGGTTGAGTCCCAGTGACACCGGGGAGGGTACTCGACGGCGGGTCGTGCGTGGCTGGTTCACCGGGTGACTCAACTCCTGAAGTTCATCGTCGGGGCGTTTCCCCGTCCGACTAGAACTCCAGGTTATGCGCCAACTCCCACGGAGTCACCTGTGACTGGTAGGACTTCCATTCCTGCCACTTATTGCGCAGGAAGTACTCGAAGACATGCTCGCCGAGCGCGTCGGCGACGAGCTCCGACTTCTCCATCTCGCGCAGCGCCAGGTCGAGGTCGCCCGGCAGGTCCTTGTAGCCCATGGCCATGCGCTCGCGGCGGGTCATCCCGGCCACGTCCTCCTCGACCGGGGAGGTCAGTTCGTAGCCCTCCCGGATACCCTTCAGCCCGGCGGCCAGCAGCACGGCGTAGGTCAGGTACGGGTTCGCGCCGGAGTCCGGGGTGCGGATCTCCACGCGGCGGGAGGACGGCTTGTTCACCGTGTACATCGGGACACGGATCATCGCCGAGCGGTTCGACGCTCCCCACGTTGCGGCGGTCGGGGCCTCCTCGCCACTGGTCAGACGCTTGTAGGAGTTCACCCACTGGTTGGTCACCGCGGAGATCTCCGGGGCGTGCTCCAGGATGCCGGCGATGAAGGACTTCGCCGTGTCGGACAGGTAGAACAGGTCGTCCGGGTCGTGGAAGGCGTTGTTCTCCCCCTCGAACAGGGACATGTGGGTGTGCATCGCCGAGCCCGGGTAGTCGTGGAACGGCTTGGGCATGAACGTGGCACGCACGTCATTGCGGCGTGCGACCTGCTTGACCATGTAGCGGAAGCTCATCACGTTGTCCGCCATCGACAGGGCGTCAGCGAAACGCAGGTCGATCTCCTGCTGGCCCGGCGCGGCCTCGTGGTGGGAGAACTCCACGGAGATGCCCATCGACTCCAGCGCGGTGATCGCGTCCTGCCGGAAGAGCGGGGCGGAGTCGGTGACGGCCTGGTCGAAGTACCCGCCGGTGTCCGAGGGCACCGGACGCCCGTCCGGACCGTTCTGCTCCTGCAGCAGGAAGAACTCGATCTCGGGGTGGACGTAGCAGGAGAACCCCTCGTCGGCGGCCTTGTTCAGCTGACGGCGCAGCACCTGGCGCGGGTCCGCCCAGCTCGGCTCGCCGTCGGGCATGGCGATGTCGCAGAACATCCGGGCGGTCAGGGTCTTGTCGCTGCTGGCGTTGTCCAGCGGCAGGATCTGGAAGGTGGACGGGTCCGGGCGGGCGATCGTGTCCGACTCCACCACCCGGGAAAAGCCCTCGATCGAGGAGCCGTCGAAGCCGATTCCCTCAGCGAAAGCGCCTTCGAGCTCCGCGGGAGCGACGGCGACGGACTTCAGATACCCCTGGATGTCCGTGAACCAGAGACGGACGAAGCGGATGTCACGCTCCTCGAGGGTGCGGAGGACGAATTCCTGTTGGCGACTCATGGCCACCATCGTATCTTCCACGTCGTCCGGTAGCCCGTTTTTGGTGCCCCGCCACACGGGTTGTTACAAGCCGTTAACACCTCGACGATGAAAGTGGCACAATATTGTGCCATGGCTAACACGAATCCCCCCACCGGGTACCTGACGCCCACCCGCCAGATTCGCATTGGCGACCTGCGGAAACGCAAGGCCACGGGTGAGAAGTGGGCCATGCTCACCGCCTACGACTACTCCACCGCCCGGGCGCTGTCCGAGGGCGGCATCGAGTGCCTGCTCGTCGGCGATTCCGCGGCGAATGTCGTCTTCGGCTACGGGCAGACCCAGCAGATCAGCCTGGACGAGATAGTCTACCTCGCCGCCGGTGTCGTGCGCGGCGCCGGCAACGCCCTGGTCATCGTCGACCTGCCCTTCGGCACCTACGAGGCCTCGGACGAGCAGGCCGTCCGCTCCGCCGCCGAGGTGATGCGGCGCTCCGGTGCCGCGATGGTCAAGATCGAGGGCGGGGTGCGCATCGCCCCCCGGATCCGCGCCCTGGTGGCCGCCGGCATCCCGGTGTGCGCCCACGTGGGCTTCACGCCGCAGTCGGTCAACGCCCTGTCCGGGTTCAAGGTCCAGGGCCGCGGGGACGCCGCCGACACGCTGGTCGAGGACGTCACCGCGGTCGCCGGGGCCGGAGCCGACTTCGTGGTCATGGAGATGGTGCCCGCCGACGTCGCGGTGCGGGCGACCGGGGCCGTGGACATCCCCACCATCGGCATCGGCGCGGGCCCCGGCACGGATGCCCAGGTTCTGGTCTGGCATGACATTGCCGCACACCCGGCGGACGGTCACCGGCCGAAGTTCGCCAAGCAGTGGGCGCAGGTCGGGGCGGACCTCACGTCCGCCGCCGCGTCCTACAAGCGGGAGGTCACCGAAGGCTCCTTCCCCGCGGAAGAGCACTCCTTCTAGGCCCTAGTCCTCGTCCCACTCGTCGGCGGCCTCGGCGCGCTGACGGGCGGTCGTCAGCGCGCGCTCCGCCTCAGCCTGCGAGTCGTACGGTCCCATCCTGGTGTCCCAGCCGGAGACCTTGCCCTGGGTGACCTCCCCGGTGGAGGTGTCGAAGTACCACTTGCCTGTGCTGTCGCTCATGTCCGCCAGCCTAGACCGATCTACGGTGCGCCTCCCAGTGCGTCCACCGCCACGAAGGCGATTCCGGCGCATCCCAGCAGCACAGTGCACACGGCCAGGGCGATCACCGGGACCACCGACGCCCCCAGCAGCTCCCCTGCACCGTGCACCGAGCGCGCCGACCTGCGGTAACGGCGGCGCTGCGTCCCGTAGATCCCGAACGCCACGAGCAGCAGCACCCCCGAGGCGAGGACCACGATCCCGCCGTAGTGCGGGGCCCACCGGAGCATCACCGCCGCGGCCACGAGGTAGGCCAGCGAGGTCCTGCCCCAGGCCATCGTGGTGCGCTCGGGCTGCAGGCCGGGATCCGGGGCCGCGGACGGAGCGGCGGCCGGGGCCGCAGTGGCGGTCATGCCAGCACCATGACCGCGACCACGATGCCCGCGATGACCGCTCCCGCCGACAGCGCCGGGACGATCGCCGGGGCAGGGAGTGGCTTCTGCTCCCGCATCGCCCGTTCCACCCGGAGCCAGCGGACCGCCGCTCCCCCGGCCAGGAGGATCCCGAGGCCGATCGCCACAATGGCGGCGATGCTGCGCAGGTGGGACGGGATGGCGTCGATCGGCAGGGCCTCCAGGGCCACCCCGCCGGCGATGAATGCCAGTGCTGTGCGCATCCAGGCCAGGAAGGTGCGCTCGTTCGCCAGGGTGAACCGCGGATCCGGTTCCCCGCCCTCCGGGAACAGGCGTCTCGACAGGGCCGACCGCCGGTCAGGGTCATTCTCCCGGCCTGCCGCCTGCTCTGGTGTCCGTTCCATACGGGGGCTTTCACTCACGGTGAATCATTCTAGGCCGCGCGACCCGTGACTATCACACCGGCACGGGAATCCACTCGTCAGGAAAACCTCTCCGACCTGCAGGTATCACATAGTGGGAATCGTCGGCGGTGTGAATGTCCACCGGCGGCGATGGCGGAGACCACGAAGAAGTGTCGAGAGGGCCTGTGAGCCGGATTCTGTATCCCCGGCCAGCGCCCGTGGGCGGACGGCCGGGGAGGCGATCATCCATCTGGGTCAGCCGTCACCGACTGCCTCAAGCGGTCTACCTGTCCCTTCACCGACGAGCAGCCGACGGGACACGACCACACCCCCACCCCGATAGAACAGGGGAACGGTGCAGCCACTTGACCTTGCTCCCGGTGGGGTTTACCTAGCTGCGCCGGTCACCCGGCACACTGGTGCGCTCTTACCGCACCGTTTCACCCTTACCCGGCAGAAATGCCGGGCGGTCTGTTTTCTGTGGCACTAGCCCGCGGGTCACCCCGGGTTGCCGTTAACAACCACCGTGCTCCAAGGAGTCCGGACTTTCCTCGATCCCGGGCGGACGTCCGGCGTCCTGCAGAACTCCCGACGCTGTCCCCGGAACCGCGATCACCCGGCCCTCTCGACGGGAGTCAACACTAGCACCACCGCCACTACCGCAGGTAGTGGGTGTCGTTGACCTCACGGACCATGGACCGTGCCGGGTAGAACTCGACCACGGACAGTCCCGCCAGGTCGAGGTGCAGGGTGGAGTAGATCGTGGAGGGAACGCGCAACGCCTCCCTCAGGATGGACTTGATCGGCGAAACATGGCTGACGAGCAGGACGGTTCCTCCGTCCCCCTCGCGCAGCCCGTCGATCAGCGCGCGGGAGCGCCGCTCCACGGCAGACATGCTCTCGCCGCCGACGGTCGGGACGGTGGTGTCGCGCACCCAGGCCTCGTGCTCCTCGGGCCACTGTTCATGGACATCGGAGAAGGTCATGCCCTCCCACCGGCCGAAATCGGTCTCGATGAGGTTGTCGTCGGTGCCCACACCCAGCCCCAGGGCGCGCGAGGCGGCCTCGGCGGTCTGCCGGGTCCGGGTCAGCGGCGAGGAGATGATCCGGTCGATGCCCTCTCCCCCGTCCTGCCGCTGGGCGAGGTAGTCGGCGGCCCTGGTGACCTGTGACTGCCCCAGCTCGGTGAGCTCGGGGTCACTGCGTCCGGAGAAGACGCCGGCCACCGACATCGGGGTCTGCCCGTGGCGCAGCAGGAGCAGCCGCAGCGGCCGGTCGTCCCCGGATCCGCCGATCCACCCGGGGCGGGTCATGACCCGTCCTCCCTGATCAGCAGCGTCCCGCACTCCGGGCAGGTCACCAGGGCATCGGCCGGGGCGTTCACGATGCGGGACAGCGACGCCCGGTCCAGCGACATGAAGCAGGACCGGCAGACGGCACCGGCGAGCTGCGCGGCGCCGACACCGTTCTCCCTCTCCCCCGTCTCGTAGCGCTCACGCAGGTCATCGGGCAGTTGCGACCGCAGGAAACGGGACGTCCCGGCCAGATCGTCGATCTTCGTGTGGAGTTCCCGGATCACGGTCTTCTCCGTGTCCCGCGCGGCGTCGAGCTTCTCCCCCGCCCCGTCCAGTGCGACCCGCGCCTCTGACACGGCAGGGGGAACCTCTGGTTCGTCACCGTCGGCCCCCGTCCCGGTGGTGCCTGCACCGTCACCGAAGACAGCCACCGTCCTCTCCTCGCGGCTGATGGACTCCTCGACCTCACCGAGGCGCCGGTCGGCGACGGAGAGGTCGTGCTGCAGGTCCTGGCGCCGTTCGCGGTCGGTCTCCGCCCGCAGTCCACGGAGGTCGTCGCGGCGCCGGGCCCGCAGTTTCGCGGCGTCCTGCCGCAGCCGCTGCAGCGTCATGCCCAGGTCCTCGGCGACCCGGTCGGCCTCGGCCAGCTTCTGGCGGCGGTTGCGGACCTCGTCCTCCAGGCGCTGGACCTCGTGGGACTCGGGCAGGGCCTGCAGCCGGGCGGTGAGCAGCCGTGAGCGCTCGTCCACCTGCGTCAGCTCCCGCAGGTTCGTCATGGTCGTCCGTTCCGGGGTGTCAGGCATCGTCGTCTCCTCCGCTTGCCGCGTGCACTGTCCAGGGATCCGTCCGCACCGGGATGACCCCGGTGTCCAGCCGCGGGTCGGCCGCGGCGATCACCCCGGCGGCCTGGGCGCACCACGGGAACTCGCTGGCCCAGTGCGCCGTGTCGATCACCGGGCAGCCCCCGGCCCTGAGGTGTTCGTCGACCGGGTGGTGACGCAGGTCGGAGGTGACGAAACAGTCGACATCCAGGCCGGCGACGGTGTCGAGGAAGCTGTCGCCCGCCCCGGAGGAGACCGCCACCCGGCGGATCACCCGGTCAGGGTCACCGGCCGCGCGCACGCCCCACCGGGTGGCGGGAAGTCTCTCCGCGACCCGCGCGGTGAATTCACGCAGGGTCATCGGGGTGTCCAGCTCGCCGACGCGTCCGATGCCGAAAGCGGCCCCCGGGTCCGGCGGCAGCGGACGGCCCTGCACCGCCAGCGCCGCTGCGGTGGCGGCCGGCGACGACGGCGCCAGCGGGTGACCGGGGGTAACCCCCAGCAGCTCGGCGAGCCGGTCATTGACCCCGGGACGTGCGGCGTCGGCACTGGTGTGTGCCGCGTACAACGCCACCCCGTGCCGGATCAGGCGGTGGACGATGCGTCCCTTCGGATGGGACGCGGGCACCCCCGTGACGCCCCGCAGCAGCAGCGGGTGATGGACCAGCAGCAGGTCGGCACGCGCGTCGATGGCGGCGTCGACCACCTCATCGGTGCAGTCCAGGGCCACGAGGACGCGGCGGACCGCGTCAGCCGGGTCACCGCAGACCAGTCCGCAGGCGTCCCAGGATTCGGCGAGCGCCGGCGGGTAGGCGCGCTCGATGATGTCCACCACGGAGGCGACCGTGACGGCGGAGGACTGTTCGGAGGGTTCTGTTCTCTCACTCACACCGTCCACGATAGCGGTAACGCGGCAGACGTCCGCCGACGCAGGTTCGGCCGCCCTTGGCGGCATCCCCGGGCGGATTCTGGCACCCTGGATTCCGTGACCGACGCAGAGCAGGCAGCAGAACCCGCCCCACAGGGCAGGAACGTCAGGAACCGGACCCTCCTGATCGACGTCGACGGAACACTCGTCGACTCGTACCCGGGCATCCGGTCGAGTTTCCTGCGCGCACTCGAGGACAATGATGTCCCGTTGCCGACCGAGGACCAGCTGGGCCTCATCGCCGGCCCACCGATGGTCGACACCCTCAGTGCCCTCGGCCTGGAGGGTGCGGAACTCGATGCCACGATCGCCAGCTACCGCGAACACTACGACGGTGGCGGCTGGCTGGAGGCACAGCCCTTCGACGGTGTCGTTGACCTGCTCACCACGTGGCGGGAGCAGGGGTTCACCCTGTCGACGGCGACCTCCAAGTCGGTGTCGTCGGCGACGCGGCTGCTGGAGCACTTCGGGCTACTCGGGTACTTCGACGTCATCGCCACCGCGTCCGACGACGGGACCCGCCGCTCCAAGTCCTCGGTCGTCAGCTACGCCATGGAGCAGCTCGGGCAGGACGCCCGCCCCGTCACGGACGGTGGGCCGGAGCACCGCTCCGACCTGCTGATGATCGGCGACCGGGTGCACGACGTCGACGGCGCGCACGCCTACGGGATCCGTACGGTTTTGGTGGACTGGGGTTACGGGGGACGCGACGAGCACAGGAAGTCCGATTACTCGGTCGCCGACGCCGCCGAGCTCGGACGGCTCGTCGAGCACTGGTCGGACAACCGTCCGCACATCTGCGTGGTCTGCACCGGGAACATCTGCCGCTCCCCGATGGGGGAGATCATGCTGCGCGCCGCCCTGGTCCAGGCCGGGATCGAGGGGGATGTGCGGCTGAACTCCTGCGGGACGGACGGCTGGCACGTCGGCGAGGCGGCGGACCCCCGGGCCGTGGCCCAGCTGCAGTACGACGGCTTCAACGGCTCCGGGCACCGGGCCGCCCAGTTCGGCCCGGAGCACCGCGATGCCGACCTGTTCCTGGTCATGACCGCGACCCACCGCAAGGCCCTGGTCAAGCAGGGGATCGACCCGGAGCGCATCGCCCTGTTCCGCAGTTTCGGACCGGCCGGGGACAAGGAGGTCGAGGATCCCTACTACGGCGGGGAGGACGGCTTCACCGTGGTCTCCCGCCAGCTCAGCGAAGCGATCCCCGGCGTTGTCGACTGGGCCCGTGAACAGGTCGCCGCGCGGGTCTGACCGCGCACGGGACTAGCGGCGCCGCACTAGCGCTGCTCCAGGTCCAGGGAATCGGTGATGCCGTGCCGCGAGCATGCGGAGGTCCAGCCGTGCGGTGTCACCTGCACGACCGCGCGGCGCCCGCATTCCTTGCAGTAGCGCGGGGCGTCCAGACCCGCCTTCTGGGCGGGCGAGTACTCGATCCACTCCCCCTCGCCCAGGTCCGCACCGGTGTACGGGTCGAATGGACCGGTGCCGGTGCCGCGTCTGCGTCCCACTGGGCTCACACGCTCCTGCTGAGGACCTTGATCGGCAGGTTCAGCCGTCCCACGGTGTCCAGGTCCTGCTCCGCCGGACGGCCCAGCGTGGTCAGGTAGTTGCCGACGATCACACCGTTGATGCCGCCGGTCAGCCCCTGCTCCAGGCCCATGTCGCCCAGGGTGAGTTCGCGTCCGCCGGCGAAGCGCAGGGTCGTGCCCGGCATCGCGAGACGGAACATGCCGACCGCGCGCAGCGCGTCCTTGCCGTCCATCACCGGCTTGTCCTCGAAGGGCGTGCCGGGGCGCGGGTCCAGGAAGTTCAGCGGGACCTCGTGGGGGTCCAGTTCACGCAGCTGCACGGCGAACTCGGCGCGCTGCTCCAGTGACTCCCCCATCCCGATGATGCCGCCGCAGCAGACCTCGATCCCGGCGTCCTGGATGAGCTTCATGGTGTCACGGCGTTCCTCCCAGGAGTGGGTGGTGACGACCTCCGGGAAGAAGCTGCGCGCGGTCTCGAGGTTGTGGTTGTAGCGGTGGATGCCGACGGCCTTGAGCCGTTGCACCTGCTCGGGGGTGAGGATACCGACGGACACCGCCACGTCAACGCCCTCGACGTTGGCGTAGATCTCCTCGACGGCCTGCTCGAGCTGCACCATGAGGTTCTCGTCCGGGCCCTTGACCGCGGCGACGATGCAGAACTCGGTGGCACCGGTCTTGGCGGTCTGACGGGCCTGCTCGATGAGTTCGGCGATGTCCAGCTTCGTGGAGCGGACCGGGGACTGGAAGAGGCCGGACTGGGAGCAGAAGTGGCAGTCCTCCGGGCAGCCCCCGGTCTTCAGGCTGACGATGCCCTCCATCTCGATCTCCTCGCCGCACCACCTGACCCGGACCTCATGGGCCAGTGCCAGGAGATCCGGGATGCGGTCGTCGGGGAGGTGGAGGACCTTGATGAGGTCGTCGTAGTCGAGGCCGCGTCCCTCGTCGAGGACGCGGGCGCGTGCGGTGGTGAGGATATCGTCGGTGTGGATGTCAGCCATGGAGCACATGGTAACTTGAACGGTGTACAAGTTCCAGTCCGAAACAACTGCGGCGCGTCCGGGCAGGTGGTCCGGGGGTCTAGAAGCGCTCCTCGTCGCGGGCGTTGCGCTTCTCGAAGAATCGCGACCGGCTGCCTCCGTAGCGGTCCTCGAGCTTGCGCTCACGGGACGGTGCAGCGGTCGTCGCGCCCGCGGGCTGCTGCGGGTCCGCACCAGCGGAGGACGCCGCCGCGTCCTGCCCCTCCGTGTCGACCTGCCGGGCCGGCTCAGCCGCGGCGACCTCGTCACGTCGGCGACGGCGCTCCCTGATCTCCGCCCAGATGAAGTACGCCAGCCCGAGCGGCACCATCACACCGAAGGCGATCCACTGCAGCCCGTAGGACAGGTACGGGCCCGAGTCCAGGTCGGGCAGCGGCAGCGCGGACATGCTCCCGTCCCCGTCGGTGGCCTCCACCGACGGGCCGTCGAGCTGGACGTAGTCGGACGCGTAGTCCACACCGACCGCCTCCCCGACGGCCGCGGTGCTCATCCCGTAGACCTGCAGGCGGCCCCCCTCCGACATCGGATCATTGTCCGGCGCCGCCTCCGACATGCGCACATAGCCGGTGACGGTGGTCGGCGACCCGTCCACCGCCGGGACGTCCTGCACGCCCTGACCGTCGGAGGCGTCCATCCACCCACGGTTGACCATCACGGTCTGGCCGCCGTTCAGCTGGAACGGCGTCAACGCCTGGTACGCCTGGGTGCCGCCCACCGGACGGTTGCGCAGCAGGGCCTCGTCCCCCGGAACGAAACGGCCCTGCAGCTCCACCCGGGTCCACTCCTCCTGCTCACCGGCGCTGGAACCGTCGGCGGGCAGGACCTCGGACGCCGGGACCGGATCCGTCTCCAGGGCGGTGTTCAGCCGGTCCTGGAACTCCTGGGTGTCCCGGTTCTTCCCCAGCTGCCACGGCGCCAGGACGGTGAAGGCGAAGTAGGCGAACACCACCGCGACAATGGTCGTGAGCACCCAACCGGGGGTGAGGAACGACCGCCACCCCCGGCGCCGTCGGGCGGACCGGGGCGGGGAAGCTGGCTCAGTCACGTGCTCTGTCACCTCCACGAGTCTAGTCACCCTGGGCGGGTGCAGGACAGTCGCGGCGCCCGCTCCCCTGCTCAGCCCTCGCCATTGCCGCGGCGCAGACGGATGCCGAGCCAGGCGGCGACGATGACGGCGATCAACGCGATGCCGCTGGGGATCGCCGACGCCGGGTTGGTGACGAACGAGACGAGGGCGTTCCCGTCATCGTCGCTGTCCCCGGGATCCGCGGACGTGTCGGCGTCATCGTCCGAACCACGGACGGTGACCTCCCCGTCGCCCTCTGCATCGTCGTCGCGGTCGGGACGGTCCCTGTCCGACTCGTCCTCCGGCATATCGTCCAGCCCCGCTCCCTCACCGTCGCAGCCGTCGGACAGCGCGGCCTTCAGTGTCAGCGGGTCCATCTCGGCCCCGGCCTCGTAGAAGTCGCCCATTGCCGAGGAACCGTCCTGGGTCAGGGTGGCGGACGCCGCAGCGTCGAGGACGCCGTCGGTGACCGAGGACTCTGAGAACGACAGGTCGGCCACGCTGATGCGGCCGTAGTCGTGCGGATTGCCCTCGGTGTCGTTGGAGGTGACGTCGGCGACAAGCGTGCCGGTGGACCCGGAGACCTCGATCTCGGGGTTGGCGACCGTGGTGTCCAGGATCCCGTCGTGACCGGTGAAGTTCACCGACCCGGTGAAGGACACGGCGCCGTCCTGCACGTCATCGCCGTCGAGGGCGACCTTCCCGTCGCTGCCGGCGAAGACGAATGCACCGTCGCTGTAGACGGCGCCGTCGCCGGTGGTCCAGTCGCCGTTGGCGATGCTTCCGCGGATGTAGCTGCGGAAGGACTCCTTGATGCCCCAGCCCATCCGTGCGTCAGTGACCCCGTTCTCCCCGTCCTCCGCTTCGCAGGTGGTGTCGCTGTCGCGCGCGGTGCCGGTCACCCGCGGTGCGGACACGGTGAGGTCCGGGGTTCCGGAGCCCGATGCGGCGCCGGCGCCCCCGGCTCCACCCGTACCGCCGGACGCCGGGGCGGCCGACTCGATTCGGCTGAGACCCCCGCCGGAACCGGCACCGCAGTCGCCGCCGGTGGTCTCGAGGGTGACGTCCAACGGGTCAGCCTCGTTGTTGCCCTCGCCGTAGTTGCCGCCGAAGGCCGTGTTGCCCTCGGCGGTGATGAAGCCGGGGCCGGACAGGGCGATACTGCCGGACTCCGCTGCCGCCGCCGAGATCGGCTGGTCCAGGGTGAACTCGGCGATCGGCACCTGGGACCCGGTGTCCGCCCCGGTCACCTCGGCGCCCGGGGTGAAGCTGCTGACGGTGGACGAGCGGTAGTCGGCGATGAACTGCGCGGTGGTGCCGCGGACCTTCACCGACATATTCGACAGGGTGATGTCCAGTGCACCGAAGTGGCCGTTCATGTTGATCGATCCGCCGAGGGGAATGTCCGCGTCCTGCCCGGAGATGGTGACCGAGGAGGGGGCACCGGTGAAGTCGAAGCTGCCCTGTCCACGGGGGTCGCCGGAGAACCCCACGCCATTGAGGTCCCAGCCGCCCATCGCGATCGGCCCGTTGATGTAGCTGCGGAAGGACTCCTTGATGCCCCAGCCGACGTTCGCCGCGGTGACCTCGCCGCACTGTGCGGCGTCGGTCGCCGGCACCTGGTTCTGGGATGTGTTCTGCTGGGGGTTCCGGGCCGGGGCCTGCCGGGTGGCAGGTGCAGCGGGCTCCGCGGAGGTGTCCGGCTGCCCTGCAGAACGCGCGATCTGCACGCCCTGCTCGACCCCCTGGTTTCCGCCGGGAGCCGTCGACAGGCTGAGGCTGAAACGGTCGCCGTCGTTCTTCCCCTCGCCGTAGCTGCCCAGGAGTGCCTGGTTCAGGTTCTCGTGGATCCAGCTGTCACCGGTGATGGTCGCTGCACCGGAAGCGGCACCGGCCTGTGTCAGTGTCTCGTCGAGATTGAAGGTGGCGACGGGCTCACCGGTGAAGGCGGGTGGGCCACCTGCCATGCTGACCGCCGCGTCCACGTCCGCACCGAGGTAGCGTCCGTCGGCGATGAGCTGCGCCTTGTTCCCCCGGATCTGCATGACGATGTTGGACAGGGTCACGTTGATCAGCCCGGCGTGGCCCACCAGGGTCATCTCCCCGCCCATCGGCAGGTCGGCGTTGTCCCCCTCCACGCGGGAGGACGCCGGGTCGGCGGCGAACTGGAATGCGCCGTCCTCCGCGTTCTTCCCGCCGGTGTAGCCGATCCCGTTGAGGTTCCAGTGTCCGCCGGCGATCGGACCGGTCAGGTAGTTCCGGAACGACTGCTTGATCCCCCACGAAAGAGTGCCCTGGGTGACCGTGGACGCCTGCCCCGCGGCCTCCTGCCCCGGGGCAGCCACTGCGGCGGGGAGCGGGGTGTTCGGCACGATCGCGGCGCCGACCAGCGGCAGGGTGGCCACCACAACAGCAGCGGATGCTATCCGCAGCGGGCGTGAGTGGCGGACGGGTGCCGGGACGGCGGGGAACGGTGACTTCACTGGGCGCACTTTCCGTACTGGGGACGCCCGCGGGGCGGGACGTCACGATTGAAACGTCTGGATTCACATCAATCCACAGTTAGGCAAGGCTAGTCGGAGTAGCGCCCGTTTGCCCAACCCGCCACACTCGTCCCATCCCCCAGCCAGCCACGGGTGCGCGGAACACGGATCACGCACCCCCGATAGGGGTGGGAGAGCCCCGGACCCATCCCCCC
>NZ_JBQEDF010000016.1:0-52028 GCF_052107835.1 Corynebacterium sp. | reverse complement strand
GCCTGCGCTATGCATAAGCGGCGAATCTATCCCGTGCGGTCGCCGTCGACGTCCTGTACAACTCTTTGCACGAGGTCATAGGTACATCGTAGGTACAGGGAGTGGAAACTGATGGAGAACGACAACTGGATCGCCGACCTAACCGCGCACAGCGACGATGCCCTGCCGGCCGAGGTCGACGTCATCGTCGTCGGTGCTGGGTCAGGTGGCTGCACGACTGCGGGAAGGCTCGCCGCCGACACTGATCTGCAGGTGCTGCTGCTGGAGGCCGGCACCGCCCTGCCCTCTGAAGGAACGCAGACCCCGGGCTCCGCGTTCTTCTCGCTCACCCCTGATGTGCTCGATCCCAATCCAACCGTCCCGCAGCCCCACGTGGGCAGCCGGGTGATGACCGTGCCGACCGGACGCGGGTTGGGTGGCGGCAGCACGGTCAACCTGTTCGCCTGGTTCCGGGGTCACCCGCACGACTACGAGACCTGGGGCCGCGCCGGGGCCACCGGCTGGGGATGGGAGGACGTTGAACCGTTTTTCCGGCGGATCGAATCCCACGCCGGAAGCACTGCCGGGGACAACCCCGAGAAGCGCGGGGTCACCGGGCCGATGAAGGTGCGGACCGCACCTGACCTGGAACTGGGGCAGGCCGCGTTTATTGCCGCCGCGCAGCAGGCAGGCATCCCGGTGACCAATGACCTCAACGGGCGGCAGCCGCTGGGTGCCGGCCTGATTGACGCGACCATCAGTGACGGCGTCCGGCACAGCGTCCTGGACGGGTACCTCAGGCCCGCGAGTGCCGCCGACAATCTGCAGATCAGGCTCAATGCCGAGGTGGCCACGGTCGATCTCACGGACGGTCGCGCCACCGGGGTTGTGCTGGCGGACGGCCGACACGTTCGTGCCCGTACGTCCGTCGTCCTCAGCGCGGGCGCGGTCCGCACGCCGGGCATCCTGATGCGGTCAGGCATCGGACCGGCACCGCAGCTGCGCACTGCAGGAATCGACACCGCCGTCGACCTTCCCGGCGTCGGCCAGAATCTCCATGACCACCCGATGGTTATCCCGGTCTGGCCGATCACGTCGGGCCGCACCCTGCTGGACATGAACGACGGCCCCGCCACCAACGCTTACCGTGCGCTGCGCCGCGGTCCGTTGGGCAATCTCCCGACCACGGGCGCCGTCCTCCCGGGAGCCAGCGGATCGAACCTGCCGGAAATTCAGGCCCTGGTGTACCTTCTCGGGATCGGCGGGGACATGACTCCGTTGGAGGATCCCGCTATCAGTGTCACCGTGGCACTTCTGTCCCCACAGAGCCGAGGTTCGGTCCGCCTCGACCCGGACGATCCTCTCGGCGAGCTGGTCGTCGATCCCGGGTACCTGTCTGATCCGGACGACCTCCCGCGGTTGCGCGCGGGTCTGCGCCGGATCCGGGAGATCATGGAGGAACCGCGATGCGTGAGATCAGCGGTACACCACTCCTCCCGGACCCCGACCTGGATGACGAGGGCCTGGACAAGTGGATCGTCGACAATCTGCAGACGCAGTGGCACCCCGTCGGAACCTGCCGCATGGGCACGGACAGCGATGCCGTCGTTGATCCACGGCTCGGGGTGCGCGGAGTCTCCGGTCTGTTGATTGCCGATGCCAGCGTCATCCCGCAGATCACGTCCGGGAACACGCAGGCCCCGACCATCATGATCGCGGAACGCGCGGCGGATTTCCTGGAGGACGCGTTGCGCTGAGGATTGGCGTGGATCTGGCGCTGATGTTGCCTCGCCAGTCAGTGCGACCCCCTAGGCTGACGCCCATGAGCGGAGTTCGAGTTCTCGAGATCACCCCTGATAGCGACGAAGCCACTCTTGCTGCAGCAACCGACTTATTTGTCGCCTACCGCCACTTTTATGAGCGGCAAGGGGATGACGAGGCATCTCGCCGGTTCTTTCGGCGCCGTGTTGAGGATCCCGCTGCACGGCAGTGGGTTGCGACCATCGACGACATATCTGGTGCGGAGGATTCTCGGGTGGTGGGAATGGTGCAGATCTACCCGGTGTACTCCTCGTTGGATCTGCATTATGACTGGGATCTCAATGACCTGTACGTGGACCCGGACGCCCGTGGAACCGGCGCGGGACGGGCGTTAACCGAAGCGGTGCTTGAGAGCGCTGAGGCCAGTGGTGCCAGTGCTGTTCACCTCGAAACCCACGAAGACAACGCCGGGGCACGACGTCTCTACGAGACCACCGGATTCACCTTGTCCGGGCAGGGCGATGAGTTTCTCGAGTACACCCGCACGCTTGGCTGACGTCGTTGCTGGCGGCGGTGCCCTGACCATCGAGGCGGTCGCCCACGAGGAGTGACGACCCGCATCCTTGTACCCGAAATCTTCATGCCCTTGGGCCCGTTCTCCTGCCGGAAGCGTGCCCCAGGGCATGAAGATTCTGCGCTCGGAGCGGGACCAGTCATTTCCATTCCTGGTGGATTTATTTTGCGGGGGCGTAACAGTTAGCGTCCTTATGGGGTTCGGACGGGGTAGAACGTCTGAAGCAAACTCCAAGGAAGTGAGAATGTTGCCGCGTACGAATGCACCCGGTACGAAGACCAGAAAAACGTTCGCCAAGACCGCCAGTGCGGTGGCCGCTGTTGCCCTCGGGGTGGGTACGGCCGGAACAGCGGGGGCACAGGAGCCGCCGGCGCCGGGCACCTCGCTACCTGTCTTCCAGATACCGGCGAGTGTGCCGGTGGTCGGACCGGACGGTGAAATTGAATCGCATCATCAAGGGGTGTGGCTGTCCCCGACCGGTACGCCCGGTGAGGTGACCTTCGGGGCCGGAGTGGATCCGAACTCCACAGTCTGCGAGGACGCCGAATTGTCCAATGTGCTAATTGACTACCGCAACCTCGAGACTGGCGACGGCGGCAGGTTCAACCAGATTGACCCGTGTGCAGACCCCGCTGAAACGGAGATCGTCAACACCGGTCCAGGAAAGTTGGCACTGGAGATCTCTCTGTTCAACGAGGATTTCGGTCCAGACGTGGGACGGTCAGGCCACGGTCTCGTCACCGTCCCGTGATGCTGAGAGGAAAGACCATGAGTAACCGTTCGACACCCGCAACCCTCACGCGGAGACTGACCCGTGGTTTCGCCGCCGCAGCGTTCGCTGTGGTGGTCGGGGCGACTGGCACTGCTGCGGCCCAGGACGCCCCGGATACTCCGGATACCCCTGAACTCCCCGACCCTCAGCCGATTACCAGTAACCCGGTGTTGTCCACCGGGGATGCTGGACCAGGACCATTCACCTACCAGACCTTCAGCGCGCAGACAGTCAGTCCCGGCGTGACCCGGGTGACCCTCGACGAGTTCTGCAATCTGCTCAATCCCGATCTCTGTGAGGAGGACTACGCGCAGGGAGGGAAGATCTCCTGGATAAACACGTCCACCGGAAAGTCCGGTGAAGGCGAGATCCTCGCCGGTGACTCCAAGCCTGGTAGTTCCATCGACCTTGAGACCGGTTCCGGTCCGGTGGTACTGACCATCTCTTCTCCGAGCGACTCGGAGGATGCAGGTCCACCTATCATGGTCAAAAGCGGCGGCCTGATCCACGTCGGATAGGCGCCCCGGGGGTCGCGGTCACAACTTGCAGCGTTTTCCCTCCTCGGGCAGCTCCAAATCCACCAGGTAGTTGGCCGTGACGTCATTGACGCATGGACTGATTCCGGCCTGGAAGACAGTGTGGCGTTCACCCTCGACCTCCAGCAATGAACCGCCGACGGAGTCGGCGAGACTCTCTCCGGCCTCGAACGGTGTGGCGGGGTCCCCGGTGACGGAAATGACCAGGGATTCGGTGGGTGTCTCCACGTCCTGGGAATGCGGGTACTCCAGCGACGGCTCGCTGGGCCATGCTTCGCAGGCGTCGCGGGTCACTCCCTCGACAGGACGGCCCGGATCCATGTAGGGGCTCGCTTCGAAGGTGTCCCGCCTCAGCTGCTCTTCCTCCTCAGGGGTGCGCCGGTTCTCATCGTTGCAGTTGGTGGCGAGGTTCGCCTCGGTCTGGTTGTTCCAGTCTCCGGACGGTGCGCGGGTCCCGAAGGCGTCACCCAGGGCAATCAATTGGTCGCCGCGACGGTCGTCCTTCAGTTGCTTGATCCCCTCGATCACGGCGGGCCACTGCTCGGAGTAGTAGAGCGCTGCAGTCACGGCTCCGGTCGCCTGGTTGAACCCCAGTTCACGCCCGTCCCCGGCGGGCACCGGTTCGTCGATGAGCGGACGGACCAGATCCTGGAACTCCTCCGTCGCCCGGCCGGGGTCGTCGCCCAGCGGGCAGTCCCCTCCGTCCGCACACGACTCAGCCATCAGGTCGAAGGAACGCTGGAAGCCGGCGTGGAGCTCGCGACGCCGCTCGGCAGTGTCGAGGCGGGGGTCGAGGGCGCCATCCAGGACCATCGCCCGGACATTGTTGCCGAACATTTCGGCGTAGACCGCACCGAGCCGGGTGCCGTAGCTCTGGCCGGCGAAGGTCAGCTTGTCGTCACCGAGGACGTCGCGGAGGATATCCAGGTCACGCGCGACATTTCGGGTCCCGACGGCGCCGAGGACGTCCTCGCCGCCGGAGTGCTCCGCGCAGCGGTCCTTGAGCCGTTCGGTGTCCCGGGCGCCCCACTCCCCGGTGGATCCGATCAGGGTGGTCTGGTTGTCATTGGCGTCCTGCTCCTCGTTGGTGAAGCACTTGATTGCCGGTTCGGACGTCCCGACCCCGCGCGGGTCGAAGCCGACGACGTCGAACCGCTCAAGCACTTCGGAGTCCTTCAGGCCTGCCGCGGCGATCGCCGTCTGCACCGTGCCGGGGCCACCGGGGCCGCCAGGGTTGAGCACCAGAGACCCGATCCGGTCCTCCGGGGCACCCTTGGCGGGTAGCCGCATGACGCCGATCTGCATGGATTTTCCGCCGGGATCGTCGTAATCGAGCGGGACCTCGAACGAACCGCATTCGAAGGGGTCGACGAAGTAGTCCTCCTCGACATCCGAGGGAGCCTGACCCTCGCAGGACCCGAAGTTGATCTCCTGACTGTGGAACTGGTCGATAGCGTCGTCGGGCGAACTGGTCCCGCTGGTTCCGCCGGTTTCACCGGAGCCGGACCCGGAGCACGCGGTCAGGGCGACGAGGGCCACGGCAGTTACCGCGGCTGCGACGTGGTGTCGTGTGGTGGTGGGCATGTCTCTCCTCAAGTGTGATTTCCGCTGGATCCGCGGCGAACAAACCCATCCCACGCTATGCCGCTGCGTCACAGTCAAGGGCAGAATGAAAAGTGCTACGGTCGGCGACGTGACCGCCATGTCGTGGAGTACCCGTGAGCTGGCTGAAATGGCCGGCACCACCTTGCGCGCCGTCCGCCACTACCACAGCATCGGGCTCCTGCCGGATCCGCCGCGCTCCCCGAACGGGTACAAGGCGTACGGCGTTCAGCACCTGCTCCGGGTGCTTCGGATCCGACGGCTCGTTGACGTGGGCTTCAGCCTCGCCGAGATCGCGAGTTTTCCCGACGACGGCATCGACCTCGCCGACGAGCTCCGTCGGCTGGACACGGAGGTGGCCGAGAAGATCGAGGAGCTGCGGAGCACCCGTGCGAACATTGCGGCGTTGCTCTCCGACACCTCGGACCCACTTCGGGTCGCCGACGTTGAGGCGAGGGTACTTGGCCCGTCGGCGGACCATCTGACGGAAGCGGACCGGTCGTACCTTCTGGCCATGAGCCGGGTGGTGTCACCGGAGATCATGGAACAGTGGACGGCGATGGTCGAGTCCACGGCCGGTGACGAGACCCTCGCTGATTTCGACCGCCTGCCGGAAGACGCCGATGAGTCCGCCAGGGAGGACATGGCCCGCCGGTTGGCCGCGCACCTGAAGAAGATCCAGGATGAGCACCCCGGGCTACGGGACGTCACGGCAGGCGCTCCCCTGGGTGCCGACTCGACCTTGCGTACCGTCGCGCTGGCCAAAGGGCAGCTCTACAACGAAGCGCAGGCGGACGTCCTGGAACGCGTAGGGAAGGCAGTCACCGGCTACTGAGAACCGTCGTCTACTCCACTGGCCGCGACGGGGCGGACGATACATCGGTGCGTCCTTCCCGCAGGTACTCGACCACCGCGTCATCGACGGCGGCGTTCCCTACACCGACCTGGGCGTGGCCGGGGCCGTCAACAGTGATCACGTGACTTCCCATCGCCTCGGCCAATGGCTGGTGGGTGTCGTACACGGTGGATGGGTCCCCGGTGCCCTGGATCTGCAGCGGCTGGACGTCCAGTTCGTCGCCGTTGAACTCAGTCCTGGGTGCATCCGGCTCCATCCCCGAGCACAGCAGCCCGGACATCGCCATGTCGCCCGGAGCCGCCCACGTGTCGCCGACCGCGGAGTTCCAGATCGCCCCGGGGATGCGGGTCGGGTCGGCGGGAACCTGGTTCTCGTTGCAGACGAGCATGGCCTGCATGTCGCTGCGGATCTGGTCATCCGGGTTCTCCTGTACTGCCTCCTGCAGTTCGTCCCCGGAGGGCATCTCCGCCGTTCCATTGAGTAGCTCAGCGAGGTCGCCCCAGAGGTGGGGCTGGGTCAGCATCACCTGGGTCAGGTGCAGCGTCGGTGACGCCGCCTGGTTCGACCCGGGGTGCTCGACCATGCGGAAGAGGTTCTCGATCCGCGCCCGCGGCTCGCCGGTCGCCGTCAGGACGTCCGCCGCGGGCTGGCCGGCCCACTGCAGTCCGGGCGGAAGGTCGCCGACCTGGGCTGGCGGCGGAACCATGGTCGGGTTGGTGCCGGACTCGGCGACGATCCTTCGTGACCATGCCTGGTAGACCTCGAGCGGCGTGTCCCCCAAACCGTAGGTGTCATTGTTGTCCGCCGCCCAGGAGGTGAAGTCGTGGAGGGCGCCCATGTTGCCCCCGACCTGGTCATCCATGATTCCCGCCCACCTCCGGTCACTGTCGAAGCCGGAGTCGAGGACGAGTCGGTCGGTGCGTCCGGGGTGGTTGGTCGCGTAGGTGGAGCTGATCTGTGTGCCGTAACTGAGCCCGAGGATCGATATCCGCTCCTCGCCGAGAGCGGCGCGGACCGACTCCCAGTCCTCCGCGGTCTCCCAGGTGTTCACCGAGTCGGTGTACCCGGGCGTCCCCATCTCGCAGGCTTCTTTGAGGTAGCCGGCGGGCTCGAGCTGCTGGCGGACGGGGTCCCATCCCTCCGGTTCGTGGTCGCAGTCCACGGGCGTGGAGCCTGTGAGCCCGCGGGGTTGGACGGCGACCATGTCCCACTCTTCGCGCAGTTCGTCCGGCCATTGCAGGCCGTCCTCACCGTCGTAGCCGAAGAACCCGTAGCCGTCACCGCCCGGGCCACCGGGGTTGCCGAACAGGGTGCCGCGTCTGGCATCGGGGTTGGACGCGGGCACCCGCACGAAGCCGATGGAGATTGTGTCCCCGTCGGGGTCGCCGTGGTGCTCGGGGACATCGATGCGCCCGCATTCGGCGTTGTTCGCGGTCACCTGTTCCGGGCAGTCCTCCCAGGTGATGTCGCGGGACGGTTCGTCGGCGGCAGCCACCGGAGGGCTGACCAGGGTGGCGGTGACAACGGTGGCGGCGAGGAGGGAAGTTCTGTTGGTGCGTAGCCGGTGGATCATGGGAGTCCTGTCTTCGGGCTGGTCTGCACGTTAACCGCACCAGCGGGCGTGGCCGTCACCGTGTGGTACGACGACGGGCTGGTTATGGACATCCGGCCACTTCTGTACATATCCTTGGTTACCGAATGCTCGGTCGAAGGCGAACCAGATGTATCCGCGGTCGTTTCGCGTTGCGCATTTGACTTCAATGAGATCGCCCGGGGGTATCTCCCCCGTAGTGGGATACTCGGTTCCGGGGGCGGCACGCATGTTCATCGGCGCTGTCACCCGGTAGGTGTAGGTGTCCTGCATCCGCTCTGCGGTAGGCGAATCGGATGCGGCTTTCGCCTCGGACTCGGCAGGATCGGCGCCGGCGGTTTCTCCGACGCCGAGGGTAAGCGCAGTTACCGCGGCGAGTCCGGTGGTGGTGACGGACAATCGGCGTAGTAGTTGGTGGTCATGGAGACGTGGCACTGTTCTCTCCTTGTCCAGTGGTGAGTCCGGATGGTGGTGATTGGTGGTGGTTCGCGTCCCGTGCGACGCGCCGGTGGTCCGACGCGCCGCCGGGGGCCGGGTCGACCTGTTGGTTAGGTAAACAGGTTGACGAGGATCTCGACGGACCCGGTGACGGTCTCACTGGCGAGTCCAACGAAGTCACGGAGGGCCGTGGCGATCGAGTCGATCATGGGGATCATCCTTTCGGGATAGGCGGCGTCACGGATTTCGGTACGCCCACCTAGTGCGACCGAGTGGCCGCCGACACCTGTTAACGTTCGTTGGCCAATCCGTTCTGGTTACGGCGACTCGGGCGTGCATCATTCCAGCGCAGGAAACTCCCGACTTATCTATTCAACGTGAAATAAATACAGGCATTGGAACTGGTTGACAAATCAATCTTACGGAGAATGCCCCCCGGGGATTAAGGAAAAATTCACCGACTGTAACGCAGTCGGAATTTCAGTGGTTCTACTGTGTACGACTATGTGAATCTACGACGACGGAAGTGAGAATGTTGAACAATACGCAACACCCCCACGTGAGGCGTCCACGGAAAATTGTTTGTCGCGCCATGGTGGCAATTGCCACGGTAACGATCAGTACGGGTGCGGTGGCAACCGCAGGTGCCGATGAGGCGCCGCCGGTTCACGAGCCGATCCCTGTCTACCAGATCCCGGCCTCAACCATCGGTTTCTCGAGCTTCTTCCCGGGACCAGTGTTATCGACGGTGACAGCAACCCCCACAGGAGCGCCCGGGGAAGTGACCTTTGCTGCTCCGGCGGATGAAGGCGCCTGCGCCACCACGTTCCATGCCGCCGATGTGGTCATCGATTACCACAATGCGGAGACGAAGGAGACTGGGACTGTCGCGGTCAACCCATGCGCCAACAGCGACGTCGTCAGTGGAGATTCGCCGGCGTCTCAGACGGTCAGAACCGACCCCGGATTGGTGACCCTGAAGGTGTCGATCGCCAATGCACACTCCGAACTCGATGCGGTGTGGCCTCGCCTGCCGGGCAGTGGATTCGTCACAGTCGACGGTTAATCTCTCTCAGAATCCCCGAAATCCAGCAGCACCTTCATTTCCCTACCGCCAGATTCCAGAAAGGAACCATCATGGATCTCCCCATTGACGAAATCGCGGACGATATCGGCCGCTACCAGATCGTCCTGGCGATCGCGAGCGCAACCGTGGCCACCCCATTCGTCCTGATCGGAGACCTCATCGGTAATCTGGTCGACCAGATCCCGTTCGTCCAGCGGTAGTTCGTCCCGCCGTAGCACCGGCACGACCCAATAGGTTCACCCCGATCACGGGCCGCCCGGGACGCGTTGTCCGGTGACTACTCTCGGCGGGCATGAGTCCACGTCCTGACAAGAAGAACCCGCAGTCGCTGTCCTTCGGGACGCAGTCCGTCCACGCCGGCAATGCCGTTGACCAGGGGACCGGAGCCATCCGCATCCCCATCGTCACCGCGAACTCCTATGCGTTGCCTGACGACCCGTCCTCGTTGGACTGGTCGGGGACGGAGGTGCCGCTGTACACGCGCAATTCCGGTGTGAACCAGTTGGCACTGCAGCGCAAGCTGGCGGCACTGGAGCGCGGAGAGGACGCCGCCGTGCTGGGCAGTGGCGTTGCCGCGCTGCACAGCGTGTTCTTCACGTTCCTGCGAGCTGGCGACCATGTTGTGGTCGCCGATGTCACCTACGAGGCCACCTGGCGTTTGTTCACCGAACTGCTGCCGGACAAGTACGACATCCGGGCCACCTTCGTCGACGCGTCCGACCTGGACGCCGTGCGGGAAGCGGTGCAGGACGACACCCGCCTGATCCACGTCGAGACCATCGGGAACCCCACCACGAAGGTCACCGACATCGCCGCCGTCGCGGACATCGCGCACCAGGGTGGCGCACTGTTGACCGTGGATTCGACGTTCACCCCTCCGCCGCTGTACCGGCCGCTCGAGGACGGGGCGGATCTGGTGGTCCACTCCCTGTCGAAGTTCATCAACGGCCACGGCGACGCGATCGGTGGTGCGGTGGTCGGCAGCGCGGAACTGGTCGGGCGCATCAAGTCCGAGGCTGTCGTGGACGTCGGGGGTGTCCTCTCGCCGTTCAACGCCTGGCTGATCCAGCGCGGTTCGGTGACCCTGCCGCTGCGGTTGCGCCAGCACCTGGAGTCGGCGCAGCAGGTGGCGAAAGCCCTCGACGCTGATCCGCGGATCGCCTACGTGGCGTACCCGGGCCTGGAGTCGCACCCCCAGCACGGGCTCGCCCGCCGTCAGTTCGGCGGTCGGGGCTTCGGCGCGGTGCTGGCCTTCGCCGTCAACGGCGACCGGGACGCGCAGAACAGGTTCGTCGCCGCGCTGAAGGTGATCACCTCGGCAGTGTCGGTGGGCCACGATGAGTCGCTGATCGTGCACGTCGGGACGGAGGGTCCCCGGGTGGCGGCCTATCCGGAGCCGTTCAGGACCTACGGCCATCTCCGCCTGTCCGTCGGGCTCGAGGATGCCGGTGATCTGGTGGACGACCTGCTGGCCGCGCTCGACGAGACCGTGCCATCGCAGTCGTAGCGGCCGTAGCGGCGGGCTAGCGTCACGGATCCAGCCGATCCTTGGCACGGAATCCGCGGATCGGAGATGACTTCCGCCCGACTACCTCAGGAACTTCGCGAGCTGGAGCTCGTTGCCGTTGAAGGTGTTCATGTCCACCGGCCCATTGATCCCCGGCACTGATCCGCTGCTGCTGTACTGGTGGATCGTGGCGTTGGACCACCCTCCGGGGATCTGGGGGGTGTCGGTGTCGTAGTGCGCGATCCACAGCGGATGGTTGGCGAACTCGTGCGTGTCCGCCATCGCTGACTGCCAGAAGCTCGGCGAGGTGTAGATCATCGCGTCCCGCCCGGTGCGCAGCTTCACCACGTTGAGGTATTCGCGGACCCAGTCCTGCAGTTGCTCGGGCCCCAGGCCGCCCGTCTCCTCGATGTCGAGGACCGGCGGGAGGGTGGGGAAGTGGCTGGCGATCGAGACATTCGCGAAGAAGTTGGCCTGTGCAGCGGCGGAACCGGGGGCGGTGCTGGGCTGGGCGTAGTGGTAGGAGCCGACGGACATGCCCATGTACTTCGGGACGTTCGCGTCCGCGATGTAGGTCGGGTTGACGTAGTCGGTGCCTTCGGTGGCCTTGACGTAGGCGAACTGCTGGCCGGACACGGAGGTCTCGATCCAGCTGATCGGCCCGGTCTTGTTCTGGTGGCTGGAGACGTCGACCCCTGGGACGCCGTTGGCGGCGGGGGAGACGAAGGTGGTGATCGTGGCGGTGGCGAGCAGGGTGGCGAGTACTTTTCTGGAGCGCATGGTCCCTCTTGTGTATCAGTGGCTGTGTAACTGTGGCTGCGATGGGTGCGTCAGCTTCGTGATCGCGTACAGGCTACAACACAAGGGACGGTCGCATGGCCGGTCCTCTGAAAAACCCGGGGAGTACCGTGTTCCCTCAGTTCGTCGTGGTCGACCCACGCTCAGCGAGGAGCCCCGTCAGGCACAGCGTCAGGGTGCGGGTGATGATGACGGTGAACCTCTTCGCCGCGGTACTGCTGTCTCTGCTGCTGACCGACAGTCTCGCCAGGAATGAGCACGGTCGCATTGTCACGGTGTCCTCCGCATCCCACGCCCAGGGCGGGAGACCGTTCCTCGACGACATTGAGCTGAAGGACCACCCGTACCTTCCCTGATGGCGGGGACCCGGCGCTGACGCCGCCGGACGCTACGCTGCGGAATCCTGCGTTGCGTAGCGCGGATGGTCCAGCTTCCACGTGACCACGGAGGCGATCGTCGACATCAGGGCGATCGCGGCCAGCGAGTTGTGGGTCCCGATGGTGTGGAACACGGCGCCGCCACTGATGATGCCGCCCAGGAAGCCGGCGTAGGTGACGAACTGCGACACCCAGACCCACTTACGGTCCCCGAAGAGGTGCAGGGCGAAACCCTGCCCCATCTTCACCAGCGTCCCGGTGACGTAGGACAGTGGCATCTGCACCTGGTTGCGGTGGCTGACGGCCGTGTTGAGCGCTCCCAGGCCGAAGGCGAGGGAGAGGATCGGGATCACGCCGAGCGACTCGTTCGACCGGTTGGCGATCAGGTCGATGATGAAGGCCACGTAGGTTGCGCCCACAGTCACCAGGGTGGCGCCGTGGCGGGACTTGCTCCACAGGCGCAGGCGGGCGAAGGTGCCGGCCATCACGCCGAGGATGAAGGCCGCGATGGTGGCCAGGGCGCTGAACGCCAGGATATGTTCTCCCTGGTAGTGCTCCAGGACCATCAGCTCGGTGTTGCCGGTCATGAAGGTGACGTACCAGCCGGAGGAGTGTGACCAGGCGGCGGCGCCGACTGCTCCGGCGAGGGCGGCGAGCAGGATGCCGAGCAGCATTTCGCGGCGGTCATGGTAGGGGCCGAGGGCCGGGTGGGACGGGGGAAGGATATCGGGCAAGCGCATGGGAGAGCACCTCCGTGTGGGGTTCGGGGGCTTGATCGGGGATCAATCGGGGTCGATCGGGAGGGGATGACGAGGTGAGGGGCTTGAAACGTGAGAGGTCGCGATTTTATCCGAGCCTCGGGTGAATCGCATTACATAGTGGTCACTACAGGTGGGTCGGAGACATGCGGTAACCGGTATTCATCCGCTCCGAATGAAACCAACCGCGACAGAATTCCCCTCTGACCGGTAATTCTTCAGGGAACAACGCCACCACCCTGAAGGAGACACCATGTTCAGCCGCCGAGTCCGCCGAGTCCGCCGAGTCCGCACCGCCGCCGTAGCCGCGTCCGTCGCGTCGGCCCTCGTACTTACCGCCTGTGTGAATGATTCTGGGGGCGACGGGGACGGCGGCGACGCCGGGCCGATCAGGATCGGCACCACGGACGCTGGCCAGACCCAGTGGCAGGTCTTCCAGCAGAAGGCCGAGGAGGAGGGCATCGATATCGATGTGGAGAACTTCTCCGAGTACGACATCGTCAACCGCTCCCTGCTCGAGGGGGAGTTGGACGCGAACCAGTACCAGCACATCCAGTACCTCGCGAACTACCTCAACGAGGCCGACGCCGGGGAAGGGGACGCCGAGGACAGCATCGTCCCGATCGCGTCGACGGTGATCGTCCCCCTTGGCGTCTACTACAAGGACGGTGACTCGGTCGACGACGTCGCCGGGGCGGGGGAGGTCGCCATCCCGAGTGACCAGACCAACCAGGGACGCGCCATCAACGTCCTGGCACAGGCGGACCTCGTCACCCTGAGGGACCCCGACGTGCTCATCCCCACCCCGGCCGACATCGACGAGGGGAAGTCGAGGGTCTCCGTGACTCCGGTGGATGCGTCGGCGACCGCCACCGCCTACGAGGACGGGACCCCGGCGATCATCAACGACAACTACCTGGAATCGCCCGGGCTCACCCCGGACGACGCCGTCGCGAAGGACGACCCGTCCGATCCCGCGGCGAAGCCGTACATCAATGTCTGGGCGACGACCGGCGACCGGAAGGACGACGAGGACCTGGGGACGCTCGTCGAGATCTGGCGGTCCGACGAGGTCCAGGCGGAGGTCGAGAAGAACAGCAACGGCAGTGCGATCGCCGTCGACGAGGACCCGGAGGAGTTGCAGAAGGTGCTGGACGAGACCCGCGAGAAGCTGGGTGAACAGGAGTAGCTACTGCTGTCCGGGGTTCTGTCCCAGGCCGAACCTGCTGGCCGTGGAGCCGATCCACCGGTCGAGGAACTCGTGGCCGAAGGCGGTGAGTTCGGGTCCGAGTTGGCCGAAGATCTCTGCACTGATCGTGCCGACAAGTCCGGACCAGGCGAGCACTGCATCGGCGGCCAGTGCTTCCGCGTCGCGGGGAAGGTCGATGCCCAGTTCCCCGGTCCCGGTCTCGAGCTCCCGGGCGAGCCCGGGGGAGACCGGCGGGGAATCCCCGGTGACGGATCCGCGCGCGAGGATGCCGAGCATGAGGGCCATGACGCGGGTGCCGGCGGCAGTGGTGTCGTCCGGCAGTGCCGCGTAGCCGGGGACCGGGGTGCCGTAGAGGAGCGCCCAGCGTGCGGGGTTCGCGACCGCCCAGTCACGGACGCTGTGGGACAGGACGCCGAGGTCGGACGCTGCGTTCGTCCCGGTGCCGGAGGTTGCGTCCGGCGGGCTGGCGAGTGAGGCCTCGACCCGGTCGGCGAGTTCGGTGTAGGCGTCGACGACCAGGAGGGTCAGGAGCTCGTCGCGGCTGCTGACGTGCCGGTAGACGGCGGAGGACGCGACCCCGAGCCCGCGGGCGATCTCGCGGAAGGACAGTCCCGCGGCACCGTGGGTGGCGAGCTGTTCACGTCCGAGCCGGAGGATTCCCTCACGCATTTCGGCGCGGGCCTGGGCGTGTGTGCGGCGGGCGGGGCTCATGGTGCACCAGTTTTCCACGGCAGGGTGCCGCCCGCCAAAAAAGTGAGCAGTGCTCTTGACCGGTTGCGTGCACCGGCGTAGCGTCCATTATGAAACAGAGAGCAGCGCTCACTAAATAAGGGAGAACGACATGAGGTACATCATCACCGGGGCCGGGCAGATCGGCACCCAGCTGGCCCTCGACCTGGTCGCGGACGGCCACGACGTCACCGTGGTCCGGCGTGGGGACCACTCACCGGAGGGAACGGTCCTGCTGCGCGGGGATGCCGGGGACCGCGACCTGCTGCGGCGGGCGGTGGGGGACAACACCGCCGCCATCTTCCACTGCATCCACTCCTCCTACGACGCCGGTGCCTGGCGCCGGGATCTCCCGCACCGCGAGCAGGCGGTGATGGACATCGCCGCCGAGGCCGGCATCCCCGTGATCTTCCCCGAGTCCGTCTACGCCTTCGGGACGCAGGCGAGGGATCTACGCGAGCCCTTCATTCCCGCACCGGCGTCCCCGCTCGGTGAGGTCAGGGCCGAACTCCTGGCGGCCCGGAAGGCGCACCCCGCACGCACGGTCTCCGTGGTCGCCGCCGACCTCATCGGCCCGACCGCGGAACCGGGGACCGCCGTCTACCTGCTGCTGAACATGGGGCCGGCCTCGCGTGGAAAGACGGTGTGGGCGCTCGGCGACCCGGATGCGCCCCGGTCGATCACCGACATCCGCGACCTCACGCGAACCATGGTCGGGGCCGCCGGGCGTGCCGTGTCGCCCGGGGCCGACGGTGACACCGTCCTCACCGCCGAATCCCTGCCGCCGAGATCGCAACGCCGGATCGCTGCAGAGACAGCGCGCGAGGCCGGGGCACGTGCGCCCCGGGTCGTGCGGGTTCCGTGGTGGGTCCTGCGCGTTGCGGGACTGTTCGACCCGACGATGCGGGAACTCCGGAACCAGCGGTACCTCTGGGATGCCCCGGCGGTCATCGGCTGATGCTCCGCCGACGGCTGCAGGTACGGGAGAACCCCCGCTGCCCACGGTGTCCGGGGACACTGCGGGCGGCGGGGGTTGTCCGGGTACTGCGTGGTCCGGCGTGGGTTCGCGTCAGGCCACGTCAGCGCACGTCAGCACGAGTCAGGTCGTGCTGGCGGAACGTCCTGGAGACTAGGACAGGGAACCGGCGACGGCGTCGACGAGTCCGGTGATGCCGTCCTGGACGAGTCCGACGACGGTGGAGAAGAATTCGGCGATGGTGTCGATCATGATGATCATCCTTTCGGGTAGAACGTGGCGTCGGGGGTTCCCGGCGCGCCACACACACTAACCGACGACCGTGACCAATCCGTTACATTCCGCCGCGCGGCCACCCCCGCCGACGGGGAACGAACACATATTTTTCCACGTCGAAACGTTCAGGTTCGGGGGTACCATGGGGCCATGAGTCACCGTCCGACGCCCTCGTTCCCCATCGACACCGAACGGCTCAACCTCCGCCTCTACCGCGACGGCGACGACGTCTGGATGCACGCGATCTACGCGCAGCCGGACGTGGTCCGCTACCTCCTCGACGAACCGTGGAACGAGGCCTTCGCCCTCAACCGGCTCGCGGACCGCCTGGCGAAAACCGACCTGGACGGGGACCTGGGCACCCTCGCCCTGGTCATCGAACGGGACGGGACGCCCATCGGCGACATCATGATCTGGCTGTCCGACCAGACCGGGCGCGCCGCGGAGATCGGCTGGGTGCTCGACCCCGCGTACGGCGGGAAGGGGTACGCGGCCGAAGCCGTCCGGAGGGTCCTCGACCTGGGCTTCGGTGAGTACGGACTGCACCGGATCGTGGCGCAGATGGACGCCCGCAACACCGCCTCGGCGAAGCTCGCCGGCAGACTCGGACTGCGCCAGGAGGCGCACTTCCTGCAGAACTGGTGGAGCAAGGGGCAGTGGACGGACACCCTGGTATTCGCCGCACTCGGCAGTGAATGGGGAGGGGACACCGCCCCCGGCGTCTCAGGGTAGGTAATCAGGGTGGAAGTTCAGGGTCTTCCCTGATGTGCCCCCGGTGCCCCGGGCCATAACCTCAATTCCTGACAAGGGGAGACCCAGTCTCCCGAGACACCAGGCCGGCAGGATTCGTCGACCCCACGGCGTTTCTCCTCCCTTCGGAGGAGGTGCTGCAGGCCGAAGACGTTCTAGGATTGATCCATGACCAGCCAACCGTCCTTCAGCCCTCCCGCCCCCACCGCCACCCCGGCCGCCCGTGCGTTCCACCTGACCAAGGTCTACGGTTCGGGCGACGCGGAGGTCGTGGCCCTCAACAACGTCAGCGTGGACTTCACCAGCGGTGAGTTCACCGCCATCATGGGCCCGTCCGGGTCCGGCAAATCCACCCTGATGCACTGCATGGCCGGACTCGACACCCCGAGCGACGGAGCCGCCTACCTCGGCGAGACCGACATCTCCCAGCTCGGTGACAAGGCCCTGACAAAGCTGCGCCGTGACCGGCTCGGCTTCATCTTCCAGTCCTTCAACCTGGTGCCCACGCTCACGGCGGCGGAGAACATCACCCTGCCCACCGACGTCGCCGGCGACAACGTGGACAAGGCCTGGTTCGCCGAGATCACCGAACGTCTCGGCCTCACCGACCGGCTGGGCCACCGTCCGTCCGAACTCTCCGGCGGTCAGCAGCAGCGTGTGGCGTGCGCCCGCGCCCTGGTGGCCCGCCCCGAGATCATCGTCGGCGACGAGCCCACCGGCAACCTCGACTCCAACTCCAGTGCCGGGGTGCTGGACATCCTGCGCACCGCCGTCGACCGCGACGGGCAGACGGTGGTCATCGTCACCCATGACCCGAAGGCGGCGTCCTACGCCGACCGGGTCGTGTTCCTGGCGGACGGCGGCATCGTCGAGGACCTGCGCAACCCGGATGTCGAGCAGATCCTCGCCACCATGACCGGTATCGAAGGGCTGTGAGGACGGTGAGGACCACAGCTGCCGCAACCATGCGCCGCATATCCCTGCGCAACCTCGGTGCCCACAAGGTCCGGCTCGTCCTGACCGTCCTGGCCGTTGTCCTCGGGACGGCGTTCATCGCCGGGGCGCTGATGTTCACCGCCTCGCTGCAGAAGACCTTCGATACACTGACCGAATCCACCACGAAGGGCATCGACGTCGTCGTCGGCCCGGAGGATCCCCGTTCCCCGCTGCCCCTGTCACTCGGTCAGGAGATCGCCGAGAACCCGCAGGTCGACGCGGTGAACGACACAAGTCAGGCCAATGTCGTCGTCGCCACGCAGGACGACTCGGGCGGGACCGAGACCCTGCAGACCGGCGGTGCCCCCGCCTTCGTCATGGCCTGGTACCCGCCGGAGGATGTCGCCGGTCCGGCATCGACCATCGCCGACGGGGCGGCCCCGTCCGGGGAGGACGAGGTGGTGGTGAACTCCACCGCCGCCGAGGAGCACGACTTGTCTGTCGGCCAGGATCTCATCGTCGTCGACGATTCCGGCCGGCACGAGGTCGCCATCTCCGGCATCTACGACGTGGACATCGACGGTGGCGGATTCCTCGGACTGTCCATGGATGGCGCGTCCTACACCGATCTCTTCACCGACGGTGAAACCACCAACCAGTTCTCGCTGACCGCCACCGACGGCACCAGCCAGGAGGAACTCGCGACCTCCCTGGCAACCCAGTTGCGCGACGCCGGGCACACGGGCACCGAGATCCAGACCGGTGAGGAGTTCGCCGACGAACAGGCCGGGGAGATCGACCAGGCCCTGAGCTTCATCAACTACTTCCTCATCGCCTTCGGCCTGATCGCCCTGGTCGTCGGTACGTTCATCATCGCCAACACCTTCTCGATGATCGTCGCCCAGCGGATGCGGGAGTTCGCGCTGCTGCGGTCCCTGGGGGTCTCCTCCCGGCAGATCACCGTCTCCGTGGTCTTCGAGGCCATCGTCGTGGGCATCATCGGTTCGGCCCTCGGCGTGCTCGCCGGCATCGGGCTGACCCACGGGATCTACGCCGTGATCGGTTCCACCGGGGCCGGCCTGCCGAACACCGGGGTCCAGGTCACGGTCAGTTCCGTGGTGATCCCGCTGGTCCTCGGGGCGATCGTCACGGTGGTCTCCGCCTGGGCGCCGGCCCGCCGCGCCGGGTCGGTGCGTCCGGTCGAGGCGATGCGCTCCGGCGACCAGTCGTCGTCCTCCCCGCTGAAGGGGCGGACCATCACCGGTGTGGCGATGTTCGCCACCGGCGCGGTGCTCGCCGGTGCCGGCGTGGTGATGGACGGCAGTGACACCGGACCCAGGGCGACACTGGTCGGGGTCGGGGCGCTCGGCGTCATCATCGGGACGTTCCTGCTGTCCCCGGCGCTGTCGCGCCCGGTGGTCCGTGCGATCGGCGGGCTGATCGGCCTGCCGTTCGGACCGGTGGGACGGCTGGCCGCCACGAACTCGGGACGCAACCCGCGGCGCACCGCCACCACCGCCTTCGCCCTGACCCTGGGTGTGGCCCTCGTGGCCTGCATCGGGATGCTGGGTGCGTCGATGAAGGCGTCCGTCTCCGGGATGATCGGAGACACGGTGACCTCGGACTACGCCCTGACCGGGCCGTCCAGCGGAGCCTTCCCCGTCCCGCAGAGCGCCCTGGACACCGTGCGGGACACCGACGGCGTGGCCGAATCCTCCGGCTACGGCTACGTGCCCGTGAACGTCGGTGGCGTCGGGGCGGACGCACCGGACGCCCAGGACGGGCAGGATCCGGCCGCGCAGTCGGTCGGTACCGGGGTATTCGACGGTGACCCGCGGGTCTCCGGCGGCATCGAGGCGGTCGAGGGAGACATCTCTCTGAGCTCGCCGGGCGTCATCGTCGACGACGAGGTGGCCGCCGAGAACGGCTGGTCGGTCGGGGAGAGTCTCCCGCTGAGCGTTCCGGTCCCCGACGGTCCAGCGCGCGAGGTCGGCGAGGTCACGCTGCAGGGAACCTACGAGCCCCACGACCTCTTCGGCGAGCAGATCGTATCCTGGTCGGCGCTGGAGCCACTGGCGTCGTCCATCGGCGCCGGAAACTCTATGAACCTGTTCAGCATCTTCGTCAACGGCGACGACTCGGTGTCGGACGACACCCTGCGCAGCAACCTCGAGGACGCCACCAGCGACTACATCGTGGTGCAGGTCCTGACCCCCGAGGAGTTCGCCGGTGAGCAGGCGGTGGTGATCGACCAGATGCTCAACGTGCTCTACGCACTGCTGGCGCTGGCCGTGATCGTGGCGGTGCTGGGCATCATCAACACGCTGGCCCTCAACGTGATCGAACGGAGGCAGGAGATCGGGATGCTGCGTGCGGTGGGCACACTGCGCGGGCAGGTCCGGCGGATGATCACGCTGGAGGCCGTGCAGATCGCCCTGTACGGTGCGCTGGTCGGTGTGGTTGTCGGCCTCGGTCTGGGCTGGGCGTTCCTGCAGGTCATGGCCGGCGAGGGGATCACCGAGACCGCCGTGCAGTGGGGGCAGGTCGTCGGCATGGTCGGCGTCTCCGGTGTCGTCGGTGTCGTGGCCGCGGCGTGGCCGGCGGTGAAGGCGTCCCGGACGAAACCCCTGGAGGCGATCGCGGACTGAGGGCGGGTCCCCACCCGGGAAGCGGGAAATCCCACCGTTTCCCGGTGACGCGATTCCTAGTGACCTGGAGTTTCATGGACGACGCTGCCGAGGGAACGGTCGGACTCCGGCACCATCGATGGCGGGTCAGGGGACGGAGTACTAAAGTTTCTCCGGACCATGTATCCATAAGTCCTGTATGTAGGCGGGCGGCCGTCACACACTGGCCGTCCGCCAACCGGAAAGAGAGCCCGCTGTGGCTACGACAACCTCTCCCGATTCCCCCTCCCGCACACCCCTGCGGGAACTCACCCTGCGGGCGGTGATCCTCGGTGGCCTGATCACCCTGGTGTTCACCGCCGCGAACGTCTACCTGGGACTGAAGGTCGGACTGACCTTCGCCACGTCCATCCCCGCCGCCGTGATCTCCATGGCGATCCTCCGCAGGTTCGCCCACCACTCCATCACCGAGAACAACATCGTCCAGACGATCGCCTCGGCCGCCGGCACCCTGTCGGCGATCATCTTCGTGCTTCCCGGGCTGATCATGATCGGCTGGTGGACCGGCTTCCCCTACTGGACGACCATGCTGGTCTGCCTCATCGGCGGAGTCCTCGGCGTGATGTACTCCATCCCGCTGCGCCGCGCGCTGGTCACCAACAACACCGGGAACGACGCGGACAAGGGGGACGGCAAGGCCGCGAGGAAATCCGAAGACCTGCCCTTCCCCGAGGGTGTCGCGGCCGCCGAGGTGCTCAAGGTCGGCGACGGCGACGCCAAGGACCGCGACAACCGGGACGGCCTGATGGCCATCGTGGTCGGCGGACTCGCCTCTGCCGGGATGGCCCTGCTCACCGCATTCAAGGTGACCGCCGGGGAACTCGCGACCACCTTCAAGGTCGGGGCGGGCGGCACCATGGTCGGTTCCAGCCTGTCTCTCGCCCTGATCGGCGTCGGTCACCTGGTCGGTCCCATGGTCGGCATCGCGATGATCGTGGGCCTTGTCATCTCCTTCGGCGTCCTGCTCCCGGTGTTCACCAGCGGTGACCTGCCCGGTACCGGCGACATCTCCGAGATCGTGGACTCCACGTTCTCCGGCGACGTCCGCTTCGTCGGCGCCGGTGCAATGGCCATCGCCGCGATCTGGACGCTGATCAAGATCATCGGCCCGGTGGTGCGGGGCATCACCGCGTCGCTGGCGGCGTCCCGCGCCCGCAAGGAGGGCCGCGAGATCACGCTGACCGAGCGCGACATCCCGGTCAGCATCGTGGTGACCTCCATCATCGTGCTGATGGTGCCGATCGGCGGACTGCTGTGGTCCTTCCTGTCCGATACGGGCGTGAGCCACCACACCACCTCGCTGATCATCTTCAGCATCCTCTTCGTGCTGATCCTGGGTCTGGTCATTGCCGCGGTGTGCGGTTACATGGCCGGACTGATCGGGTCGTCCAACAGCCCGATCTCCGGCGTCGGCGTGATCGTGGTCCTGCTGGCCGCTCTGCTGATCAAGCTTGTCACCGGCAACGACGACGGTGGTGACCCGATGGCCCTGGTGGCGTACACCCTGTTCACGGCCGCGGTCATCTTCGGCGTGGCCACGATCTCGAACGACAACCTCCAGGACCTCAAGACCGGCCAGCTGGTCGGCGCCACCCCGTGGAAGCAGCAGACCGCGCTGATCATCGGCGTGATCTTCGGCTCGCTGATCATCCCGCCGGTGATGGGCCTGATGGCCGAGGCCTTCGGCTTCGTCGGCGCCCCCGGTGCCGGGCCGGACGCCCTGGCCGCCCCGCAGGCTGGTCTGCTGTCGTCGGTCGCCGAGGGGATCTTCGGCGACTCGCTGGACTGGGGGCTCATCGGCCTCGGCGCGCTGATCGGTGTCGGCATCATCCTGGTGGACGAGGCGCTGCGTTTCCGTTCCGGCGGACGTTTCGCCCTGCCGCCCCTGGCGGTCGGCATGGGCATGTACCTGCCGATTTCGCTCACGCTGATCATTCCGCTGGGTGCGTTCGCCGGCTGGTTCTACAACCGGTGGGCGGACAAGCGCGGCCACCCGGAGTCGGCCAAGCGGCTCGGTGTGCTCGGTGCTACCGGGCTGATCGTCGGCGAGAGTCTGTTCGGCGTGCTCAATGCGGGCATCATCGCAGGTACCGGCGATTCCGAGGCGCTCGGGTTCATGCCCGCGGGGTGGGCCGGGGCGTCCCAGTGGGTCGGTGCGCTGGTGTTCGTCGGGATCATCCTGGGGCTGTACCGGTGGGTGCAGGCCAGGTCGGTGCGGACGGCCGCCGCGAAGGACGCCGACGGGGTGCCGGACCGGTCAGATAGTTGATGCGTCACTGATGTAGGCTCGGTGAGGTCGTTGTATTCCCTCACTTCCTTAAGGAGCCCCTCATGACCAGCATCGGAATCATCGCCGGATCCACCCGCCCCGGAGCCCTCAACCCCCAGGTCGTCGCCTGGGTCAAGGCGCAGCTCGACGAGGCGGGGGTGGACAACACGGTCGTCAACTTCGGTGACTACGACCTCCCGGTCCTGGACGAGCCGATCCCCGGCGGCGCCCACCAGTACGCCAACGACCACACCAAGGCCTGGGGTGCCGCCCTGGAGCCCTTCGACGGCTACATCGTGGTCACCCCGGAGTACAACCACAGCGTGCCCGGCCCGCTGAAGAACGCCATCGACTTCGTCGGATCCGAGTTCGCCAATAAGCCGATCGCCTTCGCGTCCTACGGGGCGGACAAGGGCGTGCGCGCCATCGAGGCGTGGCGTGTGACCTTCGCGAACTTCGGTGCGGTGACCGTCCGCGACACCGCCTCCTTCTCTCTGTTCACCGATTTCACCGACGGTGAGTTCACCCCGCAGGACGTCTCCAGCGGAACCTTCCCGTCCCTGCTGAAGACCCTGCTGGCGTGGTCCGAGGGATTCAAGGGCATCCGGGAGAATCTCGCGAAGTAAGTTACACTCACGGGGAACATTTCCGAGAAGAAAGTGTGTCCTGTGAGAAATCTCCGTTTCACCCACTGTCGTACAAGGTCCGTGGCCGCCGCCCTCGCGGTCTCGGCCGCACTGGTGGTGACGGCGTGCTCCCCGGACGATGGGTCGGACGCGACGTCCGGCACCGCAACACCCGTCTCCTCCGAATCGGCCCCCGCGACCACCGGGGAGCAGGACGCGCTGCCGACGGCCGCGGACCTGGCCGTGATCCTGGACCGCGCGGTGGATCCGCAGGTCCCGACCGGGGAGAAGGTCGACACCGTCGAGGACGGTGAGCAGGCCGCTGAACTGTTCGAGGTGATGACCACCTCGAAGCAGGAGTCCGGGGCGGAGTTCGAGGTCGTCGACCCCGTCCTGCCCGGCGACACGCCCGAGATCGCCCTGGCCACGATGAACCTGACCCTGCCCGGGGAGGATCCGAACGTGGTGGAGAACGTCGAGTTCGTGGAGCAGGACGAGCAGTGGAAACTGTCGCGGCAGTGGGCGTGCACCCTGGTGGAGAACGTCGCCCCGGACCGGATTCCCCCGCTGTGCGGCGGTGATCCCGGGGCAGGGGATGCCGAAGCCCCCGAGGGAGCCCCCGCACCGCAGGACGCCCCCGCACCCGAGGGCGAGCCCGCCCCGGAGCCTGCCCCCGAACCCGAGGCGGCACCCGAACCCGCGCCGGCCCCGCCGCCCGCCCCTGCCGGTGATCCCGCGATCCACGCCGCACTTGTCGGCGCCGGTGTTGACCCGGGCACCGCTGACCAGCTGGCCGCGGATCCGGCGGCGACCGTCGCCGCCGCTGAGCGGATGGGCATCGACCGCGCGACGGCCGACCAGTTCGCGTCCAACCCCCAGGGCGCGGTCGATGCCCTGCGTGCCGCCGGCGTCGACCCGGTCACCGCGGCCCCGATGCTCGCCGCTCAGCTGTAGGTCCTGCCCCTAGAACGCGACAACGCCGACGATCGCGGCATTGAGCATATTCGTCAGGAACCCTCCCAGCAGGGCGAACGGCCCCATCTTGGCCACGTCCGCCCGGCGTTCCGGGGCCAAGCCTCCGATCGCACCGATCTGGATCGCGATGGAGCTCAGGTTCGCGAAGCCGGCCAGCGCGAAGGTCGACAGCATCACCGACTTCGGGTCGAGGTCGTCCACCACCTCGCTGAAGGAGGTGAAGCCCACGAACTCGTTGATGATCGTCTTCTCCGCGATGAAGCTGCCGACCTGCATGGCGTCGTGCCACGGCACGCCGATCAGCCAGGCCAGCGGGCCGAAGATGATGCCGAAAAGGCCCTCCAGCGACCAGTTGTCCTGGCCGAACCAGCCGCCGACGCCGCCCAGGATCGCGGACAGCATCGCGATGATCGCGATGAAGGCGATCAGCAGGCAACCGATGGTCACGGCGATCTTCCCGCCGGACATCGCCCCCTTGCCGATCGCGTCGATGATGTTCTTCGACTCGGTGTCGCGCACCTCCTTGACGGTGGCGTCCACCTGGGATTTCTCGGTCTCCGGCATCAGCCCCTTGGCCACCAGCAGCGAGCCGGGCGCGTTCATGATGGACGCGGCGAGCAGGAACTCCAGCGGTGCGCCGAGCAAGGCATAGCCCAGCAGGGTGGAGCCCGCCACTGAGGCGAAGCCGCCGGTCATGCAGGTGAACAGCTCGGATTTCGTGAGCTTCGGCAGGTACGGGGAGATCACCAGCGGTGCCTCGGCCTGGCCCAGGAAGATCACCGTGGAGGCGAACACGGACTCCACCTTCGACGTCCCCATCAGGTAGTTGATGGCCGAGCCGAGGTAGTGGACGATGTACTGGATCACGCGGAGGTAGTACAGGGCGGCGATGATCGCGCCGAGCACGATGATCACCGGTAGCACGTTGAAGGCGAAGACGAAGTCCCCGTCCTCCATCCCGAACAGGTCGCCGAAGACGAAGGACGTGCCCTCGTTCGTGAACTCGGAGAGTTTCTCCACCCCCTCCGAGACGTTGACCAGCACCTGGAAGCCCACGTCCCACTTCAGGACCAGCAGCGCGAACGCGACCTGGAGGGCCAGCCCCACACCCAGGGTGCGCCAGCGGATCTGCCGGCGGGCACGGGAGACAAGGAAGATGATTCCGGCGATCACCAGGATCCCGAGGACCCCCTGGAGGCGGTCCATCACAGATCACCGGGTCCGAAGGAGTGCGGGAGGATCTCGTCGAAGGGGTAGGACGCGGTGTCGCCTGAACCGGCCGCAGTCTCGACGATGACCCGCTCGCAGCCGAATTCGTGGAGGACCTGGCGGCACGCACCACAGGGGAAACAGGGCGCGGCCTTCAACCCGGTGATCGCGACGGCGAGGATGTGCGGCGTGGCCGGTGCGTCCTGCGGACTGTCCTGCCCGGCGATCATGCGGGTCACGGCGGTGCGTTCGGCGCAGATACCCAGGCCGTAGGACGCGTTCTCCACGTTGCAGCCGGTCACCACCCGTCCGTCGTCGAGGAGGAGAGCGGCGCCGACCGGGAAGCCGGAGTACGGGGCGTAGGCACGGTGGGCTGCATCGCGCGACTGGGAGAGGAGGCCGGCGTCGGAGATGCCGGAGGTGTCGGGGACCGGATCCTGCATGGCAGCACATCCTTGGGGTTGTGGAGAACCACCATCGGTCGTTGACGGTGGATTTCCCGGTGATCATAATGAGTCCGGTAGGTTCCGGCAATAGATACGCCACACAGGAGGGCCGCCCCCATGGGTGCTGCAGCAGAGAAGTTCGATGTCGTTGACGTGATCAGGACCAAGCGGGACGGGGGAGTGTTCACCGACGGCCAGATCGACTGGGTGGTGGACGCCTACACCCGCGGCGTGGTGGCCGAGGAACAGATGTCCGCCCTGGCCATGGCCATCTTCCTGCGGGGCATGGACCGTGCGGAGATCGCCCGGTGGACGGCGGCGATGATCGCTTCCGGGGAGAGGATGGACTTCAGCCACCTGTCGCGGGTCACCGCGGACAAACACTCGACCGGCGGGGTGGGCGACAAGATCACCCTGCCGCTCGCGCCGCTCGTGGCGTCCTACGGGGTTGCCGTGCCGCAGCTGTCCGGACGCGGGCTGGGGCACACTGGCGGCACCCTGGACAAGCTCGAGTCCATTCCCGGCTGGCGGGCGGACCTGTCGAATGCGCAGCTCACGGAGATCCTCGGGGATCCCGGCTGCGTGATCTGCGCGGCGGGGTCCGGTCTGGCTCCGGCGGACAAGAAGCTCTACGCGCTGCGGGACATCACCGCCACCGTCGATTGCATCCCCTTGATCGCCAGTTCGATCATGTCGAAGAAGATCGCGGAGGGTACCGCGTCGCTGGTGCTGGACGTGAAGGTCGGCTCCGGGGCGTTCATGACGGATCTCGGGGACGCCCGGGAACTCGCCGAAACGATGGTCGCTCTCGGGCAGGACGCCGGGGTCGCCACGTCCGCGCTGCTCACGGACATGTCGGTGCCGCTGGGTCGGACGATCGGCAATGCGCTGGAGGTCCGCGAGTCGGTGGAGGTACTGGCCGGCGGCGGCCCGCCCGATGTGGTGGAACTGACGTGCGCGCTGACCCGGGAGATGCTCACCGCCTCCGGCGTCAACGACCCCGATGTGGAGACCGCGCTGGCCGACGGCCGGGCGATGGACACGTGGAAGGCGATGATCCGCGCCCAGGGCGGCGACCCGGATGCGGAGCTGCCCGTCGCCGCACACACCCATGACGTGGTCGCGCAGCAGGACGGGTGGTTGACCGGGACGGATGCCCTGGCGTTCGGTGTCGCGTCCTGGCGCCTGGGTGCGGGACGCGCCCGCAGGGAGGATCCGGTGCAGGCGGTGGCCGGCATCGAGATGCACGCGGTGAAGGGGGAGAAGGTCAATGCAGGTCAGAAGCTGTTCACCTTGCACACGGACACCCCTGAACGGTTCGGGCGTGCACTCGAGGTGCTTTCTCCGGGATACTCGGTGGACAAGGATGCACCGGGTGCCGACGACGCGCCGGTGCGCGACTCCGTGATTCTGGACAGGATTGGATAGCAGCATGACGAACCGCGACGACCTCGCGAAGTTGATCGACCACACCCTGCTGAAGCCCGAGGCCACGGCCGCGGACGTCTCGGCTCTGGCCGCGGAGGCGGGGGAGTTGGGCACGTACTCGATCTGTGTGTCCCCCTCGCACCTGCCGGTCGACGTGCCGGACGGGGTGCACGTGGCCACCGTCGTCGGGTTCCCGTCGGGCGCGGTCAAGGCCGAGGTGAAGTCGGCGGAGGCGGCGCGGGCCGTGAGCGACGGTGCCGGTGAGGTCGACATGGTCATCAACATCGCCCTGGCGAAGGAAGGCCGTTTCGATGACCTGACCAGGGAGATCGAGGCCGTCCGGGGGGCCGTGCCCAAGCCCGGTGTGCTGAAGGTGATCATCGAGTCCGCAGCCCTGGGTGATGCGGAGATCGTGTCGGCCTGCGAGTCCGCGGAGAAGGCGGGTGCCGACTTCGTGAAGACGTCCACCGGCTTCCACCCGGCGGGCGGGGCGAGCGTGCATGCCGTCCGGCTGATGCATCAGACCGTCGGTGGGCGTTTGGGGATCAAGGCGTCCGGCGGGATCCGGTCGCTGGAGGCGGCGGAGAGGATGATCGCCGCGGGTGCCACACGCCTGGGCCTGTCGGCGTCGGCGGCGATCCTTGCGGAGGCCGCCGAATCGCCGGGGACCGCGGGGGACTGACCCGGTCACGGTCCGGGCGGTCCGGGGTGCGGGGACATTTTCACACCGGGGCAGGTTCCCACATCGTGGGAAGTGCAGGTCAGTGCCGTGCGGGACGTCCACGGACATCGGCGGCGGTGTGATTCCCCTGTGTCACTCCTGCCCGGCCACGAGGTCGGGCAGGAAGTCGCGCCAGTCATCGGCGTCGTAGTTCGCGTGCGCGGTGACATCGATGCTGTCGCCGAGGGAGGTCGGTGCGCAGACCAGGTCGCCGGCCTGGCAGGCCGACAGGATCCGGTCCTGCCAGAAGTCGGGGAGGACGTCCCTGGTCGTGCCGGTGTCGAACCCCAGCTCCAGGACCTCCTGGGCAATTCCCTCCCGGTCATCGGTCCCGTACCCGGGGACGGTGGTGACGTTGTCGTCCGGCATCTTGTCGCCGTCGCCGATGAGGACGCCGCCCGTGACCTGTTCGGTGGGCCCCAGTTCCATCAGCGCCCGACGCACCGCCATGGCTCCCTGCGAGTAGCCGGCGACCACGATCTGCGCGTCCGGGCACTCCGAGATTGTGCTGGTGATCAGCTCCCCGGCGGCATCCGCACCGAGGGCAGCGGAGTGCAGGAAGTCCTCCCACTCGGACTGGTTGAACCCCTGCGGAACGGACAGGGCCGGGTAGTCGACGGCGCGGAGATTCAGACTCAGGTCGGAGGGGACGTCCGTGGAGAGGTTGTTGTAGGTCTGCTCCACGATCTCTCCGACACCGCTGTACGGGAGCTCCGCATCCTCCCCGTCGGCCTCGCGCTGGCCGGAACCGGCCGCGCCGATGAACTCGACATCGGCGCAGCGCGAGGCATCCGTGTCGGTGTCGTCATCGCCGCCGATGATCAGGGTGACCGCAAGTGCGATCGCCGCAATGAGGACCACCGCACCGACGATGAGCACGATCTTCCACGTTCCGCTGCGCTCCTGGGACATGGCTACATCCTAAAGTGACCGGACCACCATGCAGACTGCACCCCTTGCGCCGGCACCGGCGCGCCCGCGACACTGGTCACAATGACCAGCGCGATCACCGGCACCGGGCCGTCGAAGAGGGCGGGCGCCTGCACGGTGCTGTCCCAGGCCTCCGCGGAGCCCCTGGCCGGCACCGCCTACACCCGTGACCGGTGGCTGCTCATCGAGCACCCCGGTCCCTGGCCGTCGAGGGCCGTGGAGGACGTCCTGGATGCGGACCTGCTGGAGAACATCCGCGCCCGCACCCCCGGGATTCGCGTGACCCTGATCCGGCGCCCCGGGGCACGGACGGTGGAGCGTCCGCACGCATTCACCGTCACCGCGGGCCCGCAGCCCCGTATGCGGCGGATCGTCCTGGATTCCTACGACGACCTGCGGGACCTCGACCTCGCCACGGTGGGGGAGGTGCACACCGGGCCACTGTTCGTGGTCTGCACCCACGGCAAGCGCGAGATCTGCTGCGCGGAGTTCGGACGTCCCGTGGTCCGTGCCGTGGACGCGGCCGGCCTGGACGTCTGGGAGATCACGCACATCGGCGGCGACCGCTTCGCCGCCGCCATGGTCGCCTTCCCGCACGGCTACTTCTTCGGGCGCCTGAACCCGGGGACCGCGGTGGACGCGGCACTCGCCTACACGGACGGCCGCCTTCAGCCCGGCAACCTGCGGGGATTGTCCGGTATCCCCAACAGTGCGCAGGTCGCGGACATTGCGGTGCGGGAGGCGAGGGGGTTGACCGGGGTCGATGACGTGGAGGTCACCGTGGTGGACGAACGGGAGGTGGTCTCCACGGTCACCCTGTCGGTGCGTGGAGTCCCGTGCACGGTCGACCTGGTCCGCGGGGATTACCCGGAGATGGTGGTCAACGGCTGCGCTCCGGACTCGCAGCCGATCGTCCGGAGGGTGTGGACGGTCAGCGGGTGGAGGGACACGGGATCTGAGTAGATGCTCCGAACGATCCGGGGGCCAGAATCGTTCGGAGCATCTACTCAGATCCGACTGTGCGTACCGCCTGCCGGGCGCGCGGGAGCAATGGTAGGTTAACCACACTCACTGCCGATTCCGGAGGCCACCATGACACCCCGCACCACTGCCCGGACAACCATCCGCCCGCTCACGGCACTGCTGTCGGCCGGGGTCCTGCTGTTCGCCGCGTCCTGCGGCTCGGGCGACGACGGCGGCGACAGCGGTGAGGGGGACAGTGGCAGCGATACCCGCACCGTCAGCCACGTCGCCGGGGAGACGGAGGTTCCCGTCGACCCGGAGAACGTGGTCAGCCTGTGGGCGCCGACCCTCTCGGCGATGTTCGCGTTGGACGAACCACCGCAGGCCTACGCGCACAACACCGAGCCACTGGAGGGCATCGAGTACCCCGAGGGCGTCGACATCGGGGAGCTCGACCATGTCGGCGAGTCCACTGAGCCGGACCTGGAGAAGATCGCCAACGCGGACCCCGACCTGATCATCGGCAGTTCCGTCCACGAGGAGCTCTTTGACGACCTCGACCTGATCGCCCCGACCGTCATCCTGGAATGGGACGGGACGCACGCCTGGAAACAGCACCTCACCGACGTCGCCGAAGTCCTGGGCGCCGAGGACGCAGCGACGCAGGTCGAGGACGGCTACAGTGCCCGGGCCGGGGAGGTCGCCGACTCGATCTCCGCTACCGGCACCGAGCCGTCCGACATCGAGACCAGTGTGGTGCGCTTCCACGACGAGGAACTGCGGCTGGAGGTGCAGAACTCCTTCACCGGCATGGTGGTCGCCGATGTCGGTCTGGCCCGCCCCGGGAAACAGGACGTCGAGGAGGAGGGCTCGGGCTACATCCCGGTCAGCCTCGAGAACCTCACCGACGCCGACGGGGACGCGATGTTCGCGTACTCCATCGCGCAGTCGAACCAGGAGGGTACGGATCTGCTGTCCGAGGCGGAGGACTCGCCGCTGTGGGGGAGTTTGGACGCCGTGGGCAACGACGCCGTGTACACCGTCGACTACGACCTGTGGAATGCTGCGGGCTACATTGCCGCCCACGGGGTGCTCGACGACATCGAGGAGAACCTGGGCGATTGAACACCGTATGGTGAGGACTGACTTCCTGGCAGGTCAGAGGCTATTCGCCTAGGATAGTCCGCGTGCAACTGCTCCGACTCCTGGGCGCGTACACGCGCCCATACCCCGGGCTGCTGATCGCGGTCCTCGTCCTGCAGAGCGTCTCCACCCTCGCGACGCTCTACCTCCCCCGTCTCAACGCCGACATCATCGACCGGGGTGTGTCCACCGGTGACATCGGCTACATCTGGTCCACCGGCGGCATCATGATGGGTGTGGCCCTGGTGCAGGTCGTCACGGCCATTGGCGCGGTGTGGTGCGCCGCACGGCTGGCGATGGCCGTCGGACGCGACATCCGCCGCGACGTCTACCGCAGTGTGGACCGCTTCAGTGCCCAGGACATGGGCACCTTCGGCGTACCCACCCTGATCACCCGCGGCACCAATGACGTGCAGCAGGTCCAGGTGGTCTACGTCATGGGGCTGAGCTTCATGGTGACCATGCCGATCATGTGCATCGGCGGCATCATCATGGCCCTGCGCGAGGACGCCGGACTGTCCTGGCTCGTCTGGGTGTCCGTGCTGGTGCTGCTGGTCGTGGTCGGTGTCATGGTCGCGAAGCTGATCCCGCTGTTCGGTGTGATGCAGGAGCGCATCGACGCGATCAACGGGGTGATGCGCGAGCAGATCACCGGCATCCGGGTGATCCGCGCGTTCGTCCGCGAGACATTCGAGACCCGGCGGTTCGAGACCGCGAACAAGGCCGTCGCGTGGGTCGCGGAGCGCGTTGGACGGGTGTTCGTGCTGGTCGGTCCGGTGATTATGGTCATCCTGCATGCAGCGACGGCGGCGGTGCTGTGGTTCGGCGGTCACCGTGTGGAGGACGGCGCGATGGAGGTCGGCTCCCTGACCGCGTTCATGCAGTACCTGCTGCAGATCCTGGTGGCGGTGATGATGGTCTCGTTCATGGTGATGATGCTGCCGCGCGCGATGGTGTGCGCCCGGCGCATCGGCACGGTCATCGGGCACGAGCCGTCGATCATCGAGCCGGAGGCCGATCCCTCGGTGGAACCCGAGTCACCGGATCATGCCACGGGCGAGCTGGAGTTCCGCAATGTCTCGTTCACCTACCCGGGCGCAGATGAGCCGGTGCTGCAGGACATCTCGTTCACCGTGCGTCCCGGTCAGACGACCGCGATCATCGGGGCGACCGGGTCGGGGAAGTCCACGCTGGTCAACCTGATCCCCCGCTTGTTCGCGCCGACGGACGGCGAGGTGTTCATCGACGACACCGCCGTGTCCACGATGCCGCGGAAGGACCTGGCGCGCCGGGTCGGCCTGGTGCCGCAGAAGGCGTACCTGTTCTCCGGGACGGTGGCGTCCAACCTGCGTTTCGGCAACTCCGACGCCAGCGACGCGGAACTGTGGGACGCGCTGCGCGTGGCCCAGGGCGAGGATTTCGTGAGGCACCGGGGTGCCGGGGAGAAGGCCGGTCTGGAGTCGCCGATCGCCCAGGGCGGTACGGATGTCTCCGGTGGCCAGCGCCAACGGTTGTGCATCGCCCGAGCCCTGGTGGCACGTCCCACGGTGTTCGTCTTCGACGACTCCTTCTCCGCGCTGGACGTCCGCACCGATGCGGCATTGCGCCACGCGCTGCGTCCCACCGTGGAGGACGCCGCGGTCGTCACCGTCGCCCAGCGGATCTCCACGGTCCGTGAGGCGGACCAGATCCTGGTGCTCGAGGCGGGACGCATCGTTGCCCGGGGCACCCATGGGGAGCTGCTGGAATCCAGTGGGACCTACCGCGAGATCGTCGAGTCCCAGATGGAGGCGAAGCGATGAGCGATGAAGAGTTCGTCGACCGCGGCGACGAGTCCGCCCCGCGCTCGGCGAAGGCCTTCTGGCCGTCGATGCTGCGGCTGATCGGCCTGATGGCCTCCCGCAAGGTCGGGATGGTCTGGGTCTTCGTCCTGCTGTTCATCTGTGTGGCGCTGTCCGTGTACGCGCCGAAGGTGCTGGGTGATGCCGTCGACGTGATCTACAACGGCGTCGTCGCCCAGTGGAACGGTGATGTCCCCGCCGGGGAGGCCGCCATCGACTTCACCCGGCTGGGCACCCTGATCGGCGCGGTGCTCGGCATGTACCTGATTGCGTCGGTCTTCGACTGGGCGCAGGGGTTCATCCTGAACCGGATCGTGGTCGACGTGGTCCTGAACCTGCGCCGCGATGTAGAGCACAAGGTCCACCACCTTCCCCTGCGCTACTACGACTCGCAGAAGAAGGGCGACATCCTGTCGCGGACCACCAACGACATCGACAATGTGCAGCAGGCCCTGCAGCAGGCGCTGGCCAGTTTCGTGTACTCGATCCTGATGCTGCTGGGTGTCACGGTGATGATGTTCACCGTGTCCTGGCAGCTCGCCCTGCTGGCGTTGGTGGCGTTGCCGATCACCGCGATCCTGGTGGCGATCGTGGGCACGAAGGCGCAGAAGCAGTACGCCGCGCAGTGGGCGAACACCGGCAGGGTCAACGCCCATGTCGAGGAGTCGTTCACCGGGCATGACCTGGTGGTCGCCTACGGCCGGCAGGACGACATGGCCGCCGCCTACGACGAGCACAACGAGGAGCTGTACCGCGCGAGTGCGAAGGCGCAGTTCCTGTCCGGCATGATGATGCCGTTGATGCAGTTCATGAACTACGCCGCCTACGTGGTCATCGCCGTGGTCGGTGCGCTGCGGGTCACGAACGGGCAGATGACGCTGGGTGCGGTGACCGCGTTCATCCAGTACTCGCGTGAGTTCAACCAGCCGCTCGGCGAGCTCGCCGGGATGATGACGATGGTGCAGTCCGGTGTGGCCTCGGCCGAGCGTGTCTTCGAGCTGCTGGACGCGGACGTCGAGGAGCCTGATGCGGTGGACTCCTCTGCCACGCCAGCGTTGGCCGGGCAGAAGCGCGGCCGGGTGGAGTTCCGCGACGTCTCCTTCAGCTACTCGCAGGACGCGCCGCTGATCTCCGGGCTGGACCTGGACGTGCTGCCCGGTCAGACGGTCGCGATCGTGGGGCCGACCGGAGCGGGCAAGACCACGATGGTCAACCTGGTGATGAGGTTCTACGAGGTCACCGGTGGTTCGATCCTGGTCGACGGTGTGGACACCCGTGAGATGACGCGGGCCGACCTGCGTGCCCGGACCGGCATGGTGCTGCAGGATGCGGTGTTGTTCGATGGCCCGATCATGGAGAACATCCGTTACGGGCGCCTGGACGCCACCGATGATGAGGTGATCGAAGCGGCGACGGCGGCGTACGTGGACCGTTTCGTCCACTCGTTGCCGGAGGGCTACGACACGGTCATTGACCAGGACGGCGGTTCGGTGTCCGCTGGTGAGCGGCAGTTGATCACCATTGCGCGTGCGTTCCTGGCGGCCCCGGAGATTCTGATCCTGGACGAGGCGACGTCCTCGGTGGACACCCGTACCGAGGTGCTGGTGCAGAAGGCGATGAATGCGATCCGTGCGCAGCGGACGTCGTTCGTGATCGCGCACCGGCTGTCCACGATCCGTGACGCCGACCGGATCCTGGTGATGGTCGACGGTGCGATTGTGGAGCAGGGTTCGCACGAGGAGCTGCTGGCCGCCGACGGTTCCTACGCCGAGCTGTACCGCAGCCAGTTCGCCGCCGGCGGAGCGGTGTAGGTGCTGTGTAGGCTCTGCGGCGGGGCGGAATTCATCACGGATTTCGGGATCCGTTGCCAGTCGCAACGTGATTCGGTGATGGATCCCTGCGGTATGGCACACCAGTAGGTGTTCAGGGGACTGGTGGTGAGGTCAATTGGCCGGTCGATCGTGCTGTGCTCGTAGAGCATGGACGAATCTGCGGTCTCCGCCGGTGAGGCCGTGTCCAATCTTCTCGTCCAAGGTGACCAGAACACCGTTGTACCGGGCTGCGAGATTCCAGAACGGCCAGCTGACCGATTACGTGTTCAACATCCTGTAGTGCATTTTGGGACCTTCCATGTGGTCGGGTTATGAGGAGATCACCACGGGGTTCCGTGGAGGTCGATGTCGCCGCATGGCCACTCATCCACGCTGCGTCCTGCCGGACAAATGAGGATCGGCGAGTGTGTCTCGTCGATGATCGTGGTTGGCTCGAGGCGGGAGGTATGCCGCTCGCGGGCATGGATTCTGTGCCATCCCGAGGACTCGTAGAAGGGGACCACCTCAGGACTACATCCGAGGTACCCGTACTCGATGTCCGTGATAGCAGTGGCGTCCACCATGGCGTCCAGCGCACGGTTCATGAGTTGATGGCCGAGCCCGGTCCCCCTGGCTTCCGGTGCGACGAGAACTCCGCCCGTTCCGGCCACTGTGACGGCCCGATCACCAACGGCGATGCGGCGCCGTTGGAAACGTGCTTGACCGTGGATCGCTGCGTGCGGTGTGGAATCACCGGACGCGTAGGCGATAATGTGCACATCCGCTGGCGAGTATCCGTAGGGTGCATCCGGGTCCCACGGGCCGAACCGGGCAAGGTACTCACGGTCGAAGAGACCCTGGAGGAGTTCCAGGTCACGCTCGGTGAGTTCGTTATGCGCGCGAACGACCAGTTCCATTCCCGAGAGTTTACCCAGGGTTAGATCACGCAGGTGTCGCCCGGGACGGGGAGCAGAAGGCACAGGGCGATTGACCCGGCGGCAGCACTGCCGCCGATGGCTTCGGCGGGCGGCAGCTGGAAGAAGGCCTCGACGCTGCCAGCGACGTATCCGGCGTATTCGGTGGAGTCGGCGATAGCGTCCCCGACCTGCTGCGGGGTGCCCGGTGGGAGGTCAGCGGAGTCGGCGGCTGCGGTGCCAGTGCCGGCGGACACTGCGAGGCCCGCGGCGAGGGTGAGTGCGGCGATACCAGAGCGCCTGGCACGCGGGCGAGTCCGGCGTGGAATGTGCGTGGGGTGTGGCGATGTGGTGGTCATGGTTCCACCGTAGCGAGCGGAGGGAGTATTGGCCGGTGACAGGACGTCGGTGCAGGCAGTAGGCTGTAGACAAATATCGAGTCACTGGACAGACACAGGAATGAGGAGGCGTGTCATGGTCAACACGATCAGCGTCGGGCAGCTTCGGAAGAACCCGACCCAGATGCTCCGCGAGGTCCGCAACGGCGCGACCTATACCATCACCGACCACGGTGAACCGGTTGCCGAGGTCACCCCACGGCGACACCGGTGGGTAGCGGGTGAGGAGGTCCGTGCATTCTTCAAGGAGCGGCTCGAGGATGAAAACAGGCCCGACGCAGAGGCCTGGATCCGGGAGATTGAAGACCTGCGCGATGCAGAGCCACTCCGGGACCCGTGGGAGCAGTAGCGGTGAGGGCACTACTCGATACCACTGTCCTCATTGAGGGCGTATTTTCGTATCCGGAGTACGACATGTCGGTGTCTTCGTTGTCATATGCGGAGCTTGGACTCGCTATCCGCGCTACTGCGGATGCCGTAGAGCGTGCGCGACGAGCGGAGGAACTCGCGAAGGTCCAGAGGCTGATGGGGCCCGGTCTTCCCTTCGACGACGCTGCGGCCGAAGCGTACGAGACTGTGTGTGGTCTTGTGCTGGCGAACGGTAGAAGAGTGAGGGGGAGAACGGTGGACCTCATGATCGCTGCAACCGCCGCAGTGCACGGGGCAATCGTCCTGACCCGGAACACTGATGACTTCGGCGGGCTCGAGGGATTCGTTACGGTGCGCGAGCCGTAGGTCTGCAGAGACGGGGCCGTGGCCTGCACAGTGACTACGATCGGCAACCATGGCCTATGAACTCAGCGATTCCGTCACCATCGCCGCTCCGCCCACCGAGGTCTTTGCCCTTGGCAGCGACGTCACCAGGACGGGGGAGTGGAGCGCACAGTGCTACCAGGCGGAGTGGGAGGACGGTGCTGCATCGGCACCCGGTGTCGGTTCACGCTTCACCGGCCATAACCGCACCTCCGAACGTGAGTGGACGACGGTCTCCGAGGTTGTGGCCTGGGAACCTGCGGTGGAATTCTCCTGGCGGGTGACCTCCAGCGGAACAGTGTGGGGCTACCGTCTGGAGCCGGTGAACCGTCGGGACAACGCCACCGTCCTCACCGAGTACACGCGCTTCACGGAGCAGGGCGAGCAGTACTTCACCACGAAGTTCGGTGAGGACGCAGCCGCGCAGGAGGCGAACCGTCGGGAGGCCGCCACCAACGGCATCACCGAGACCCTCCAGAACATCAAGGGGATCCTGGAGGACTGACCGAACCGGTCCGGGGAAGTCGGGCGGGTGGAAGTCGTCGGACGGCAGCATCAAGGGTGAAGGAGGTTTTCCATGATCAACGGCCTGAACGCCCTCGTCGAACACATCGAGGACACCCTCGCGGTAGGAGACTCCGGCAACACCGGCACGCCGGACATCGCCGGCGTGGCCCGCTCCGTGGGGGTGACCGAGTACCACGTCCGGCGCATGTTCTCGTCGCTGGCGGGCATGCCCGTCTCCGAGTACATCCGGCGCCGCCGCATGACTGTCGCCGCAGGTGACGTGATCCGCGGCGACGATGTACTGACCGTCGCCGTGCGCTACGGTTACGGTTCGTCCGAGGCATTCGGACGCGCCTTCCGCAGCGTCCACGGCATCGTCCCGACGCAGGCCCGCCGTGATGGAGGCCCCCTTCGTTCACAAGCACACCTCAGGTTTCGCCTGACTGTCGAAGGGAATATCCCCATGGACGCACGAATCATCCACCGCCCGACCATCCGCCTGATCGGTCCGTCCACACGGACGTCGTCGACAACCGAGAATGAGACCGCTCAACTCGAAAAACACGTCGGGGCCGTACCAGCCGACATCTACGACCAACTCCGGACGCTCGGCAATACCGGCGAGGACGGCCCGTCCGGAATCCTCACCATCCTCAACGACCCCGAGCGCGACGATGCCGACAACGTGGAGGTCACGTTCATGAATGGGGTAGCGGTCCTCGGGGAGCAGGATGTCCCAGACGACCTCACGACCCTCGATGTCATCGAGGTTCCGGAGGGTGACTGGGTCGTGTTCCGGGCATCCGGCCCGTTCCCGGATACCCTCGAAGCTACGTGGGCGTCGACGACCACCGACTGGTTTCCGTCGAACCCCTGGCAGATGCGTCCCGGACCGTGTGTACTGACCACGCTCGACCACCGGGAGGACGCAACGGAGGTCACCAACGAGATCTGGTTCCCGGTGGAGCCGCGCTGATTCTGGAACCCCGGTGATTCTTCGCGTACGGTGAGAGCCATGCGGAAGTAGAACCCCTGAAACGTCCTGCGCCCGAGGCCACTGCCCGGCGGGACAACCCCATCTCCATTCAGGGAGTTCCCCCATGTTATCCACCGGATTCTTCACCGTCGACGGTCTGTCCGTCCAGATCACCGGGACGCGCGTCTTCACCGATATCTCCTTCACCGTCTCCGCGGGCCAGCGTGTTGGCCTGATCGGGGAGAACGGGTCGGGGAAGTCCACCCTGCTGCATGCGGTCCATGGCTCACTGCCTGTGGGGGCGACGACCTCGGGAGACATCCAGACCGGCTCCGGAGCGAGCATCGGCCTGCTCCACCAGCAGGCCCCTTTCGCGCCGGACGAGACGATCGCCCAGGCCCTCGAATCCGCGGTCGCGAAGGAACGCCGGGCTGCGCGGGACCTGGAGGCCGCGGCCGATCCCTACGATGCGGACGCCTACGCCACGGCACTCGACCAGGCCGAACGGCTCGACGTCTGGGAGACGGACTCGCGGATCTCCGCCACCCTCGCGGGCCTCGGACTGTCGCACATCCCGACCGGCCGGCTCACCGGTGAACTCTCCGGCGGGCAGAAGTCCAGGCTATCGCTGGCGTGGCTGCTGCTGAGCCGTCCGGACGTCCTGCTGCTGGACGAGCCCACCAACCACCTCGACGATCAGGCGACGTCCTACCTGGTCAGTACCTTGAACGCGTGGAAGGGGCCGGTGTTGTTCGCCAGTCACGACCGGGCATTCCTGGACGAGGCGGCGTCCTCCCTGATCGACCTGGACCCCGCGCCGACGCAGGTCGGCCAGAACGCCGGCGTGACCCGCTACACCGGCAACTACACCGACTACCTCGCGGCGCGAGAGGACGTGCGCGAGCGGTGGGAGCGGCAGTACCGCGACGAGCAGGCGGAGCTGAAACGCCTGCGTGCGGGTGTGCGTGACAATCACCAGGTGGGGCATGTCGGCGCAGCACCACGCACGGAGGGGAAGATGGCGGCGAAATTCTACGCCGACCGCAACGCGAAGGTTGTCTCCCGCCGGGTGAACGACTCGCGGTCCCGGCTGGAGAAGCTCGAGGAATCCCAGGTCCGCAAGCCGCCGCAGGAGTTGACCTTCACCGGGTTGACCGGCGCTGGACGCCGGGGTGCAGAGCCGGCAACCGGACCGGTGATGGTGGCCTCCGGGCTGCGGGTGGACGGCCGCATGCCAGCGACGTCGTTGACCGTCAACGGTGACGGGAAGTGGCTGGTCACCGGGCCGAACGGTTCCGGGAAGTCGACGTTGCTGTCCGTCCTCGCCGGCGCATTGGATGCAGACGGGGGATCCCTGACGACTGCCGGTGTCTCCGTCGGACACCTCACGCAGGACGTCGACCTACCGGATCCGCATCACCGGGGAGCCGACCGTACCGTGGAGCGTACCTACCGTGACCTGGTCGGGGAGACACTCGCCGACGAGGTGCCGTTGTCCACCTTCGGTCTGATCCATCCCCGCGATGAGAACCGTCCCCTCGCGGAGTTGAGCCTGGGGCAGCAACGGCGCGTGGCGTTGGCGGTACTGCTCGCCGACCCGCCGGACGTCCTGCTGCTGGACGAGCCGGACAACCACCTGTCCCTGGCGCTGGTCACGGCCCTGGAACAGGCGATTCCGTCCTACCCGGGCGCGGTCGTCGTCGCCTCGCACGACCGCTGGCTGCGGCAGCGCTGGCATGGTGACCGGCTGGAACTATGATCGGCCGCATGAGCACACTCGAGAACCGGACGAACACCGCACTACTCGTCATCGACGTGCAGAACGCCGTGGTGGACGGTGCCCACCGCCGCGACGAGGTGGTGGGAACGATCACTGACCTGGTGGGTCGGGCACGCAGGGACAATGTCCCGGTCATCTGGATCCAGCATTCTGCGGAGGACCTGCCGGAGGGCTCGGATGACTGGAGGTTCGTGCCTGAACTGGAATCCCTGCGGCCCGCAGCACCGGACGAACCCCTCGTCCCGAAAACCTACGGGGATTCCTTCGAGGGCACCGACCTGGAGGACGTCCTCGCCGGTCTCGGCGTCGGACGGCTGGTCGTGACCGGCGCGGAGACCGATGCGTGCATCCGCTCCACGATCCACGGCGGCTTCGCCCGCGGCTACGACGTCACCCTGGTGTCCGACGCACACACGGCCGGCGACAAGACGGAGTGGGGTGCGCCGCCGGTGGACCAGGTGATCGCCCACACGAACCTCTACTGGCAGTTCCAGGGTGGTCCGGGGAAGACGGCGGAGGTTGTGGCCGGGGCGGACGTGGACTTTCCCCAGGTACCCTGAACACATGACTGACAAGCGAGATGGACCGGGCAGCGACGTCCCCAGCAACTGGTTCACCGGCGGCGCCGAGTACGCCACGTTCCGCCCGTCCTACCCCACGCAGGTGTCGTCCTTCCTCGCCGACATCGCCCCGGGCACGGACCTGGCCATCGACGTCGGTTGTGGTACCGGACAGCTGTCCGTGCAGCTCGCGGACTACTTCGAACGGGTCGCGGGCTTCGATCCGAGCGAGTCGCAGATCAGCGCGGCGTCCCCGCACCCGAACATCGCCTACGAGGTGGCGTCGGCGGAGAACCTCCCGGTGGCGGACGGCACGGCGGACCTCGTGACGGCCGCCCAGGCGGCCCACTGGTTCACCCTTCCCGACTTCTACGCCGAGGCGCGCCGGGTGGGACGCGACGGCGCGGTCATCGCCCTGGTCAGCTACGGGATCCTGCGGATCTTCGACCCGGATGTCCAGGAGCGTTTCGGACGCTTCTACTACGACGAGATCGGTCCGTACTGGGATCCGGAGCGCCGCTACGTCGATGAGGGGTACCGGACGATGCCCTTCCCCTTCGACGAGGTCGAGGCACCGGAGCTGAGCATCGACGCCGACCTGGACCGGGAGGAGTTCCTGGGGTACATCGGGACGTGGTCCGCGGTGCGTAAGGCGGAGCGGGAGGGACGTTCCGACCTGTTCCAGAACTTCTCGGCGGACATCGTGGACATCTGGGGTGACAACGGGCGTCCGCGTCAGGTGTCGTGGCCGGTCGCGGTCCGGGTGGGGCGTCTGTAGCAGCGGGACCGGGGCACGGATCCGGTCCGGGGACGGGGGGAGTGGGTTGACATGTCAACTATCCGCGTTATCGTTGACATGTCAACTAATAACGGACACCCCAACAGGAGGGACCCACCATGGCCCGCACCAACACAGCCTCCGGCGTTGTCAGCGACATCGTCATCCTCGTCGCACGCGTCGCAATCGGCGTGATCCTCTTCGCCCACGGCTGGCAGAAGTTCTTCACCAACGGTATCGACGCCACTGCGCAAGGCTTCGACTCCATGGGTATTCCGGCCGCGACCGCCGCCGCCATCTTCGCTGCGACCGTCGAGCTCGTCGGCGGTGCACTGCTTGTCGTCGGCCTCCTGACGCCGCTGGTCGCCGTCCTGGTCGTCGTCGACATGGCGGGTGCCTACTGGTACGCGCACAGCGAGGCCGGCACGATCTTCGTCGACGCGGGCGGCTACGAGCTGGTCCTCGCCCTCGCTGCGGGCGCGGCGCTCATCGGCGCCCTCGGTGGCGGAAAGCTCGGTCTCGACCGGGTGTTGTTCAAGGGACGCGTGGGGTCCGGGGCTGCAGCGTAGCAGCCTGAACTGCGGGGATGGGCGTTCACCCTGTGGGAAATGTGATCTAATCGCACATATAAAAAAATAGTGGTGGTCATCACAGCGGAGATGGCTTAGGTTGGGTCCTTGACAGCCACTCACCCGAGGGCCCGGACGCACGGGCCTGGATGGAGGAAGCCCGAAAATGACCACAGTCGCCCCCGCAAACAATGCCTACGCCGCCCCCGGTGCTGAAGGTTCGATCGTCTCCTTCAAGCCCCGCTACGAGAACTTCATCGGCGGACAGTGGGTCGCGCCCGCGGACGGCCAGTACTTCGAGAACATCAGCCCCGTCGACGGCAAGGTGTTCACCGAGGTCGCCCGCTCCAAGGCCGAGGACGTCCAGAAGGCGGTCGACGCCGCCCACGCCGCTGCACCGTCCTGGGGCAAGACCAGTGTGCAGGACCGTTCCCGCGTCCTGCTGAAGATCGCCGACCGTCTCGAGGAGAACCTCGAGGCCATTGCCGTCGCCGAGACCTGGGACAACGGTAAGGCGGTCCGTGAGACACTCGCGGCCGACATCCCCCTCGCCATCGATCACTTCCGGTACTACGCCGGAGCCCTCCGTGCCCAGGAGGGCACGCTCTCGCAGATCGACGAGAACACCATCGCCTACCACTTCCACGAGCCCCTCGGCGTGGTCGGCCAGATCATCCCCTGGAACTTCCCGATCCTCATGGCGGCCTGGAAGATCTGCCCCGCCCTCGCGGCAGGCAACGCGATCGTCCTGAAGCCCGCCGAGCAGACCCCGGCGTCGATCCTCCTCGTCGCCGAGCTCATCCAGGATATCCTCCCCGCCGGCCTGCTCAACATCGTCAACGGTCTCGGTGAGGAGGCCGGCGCCGCGCTGACCGCGAACGAGGGCATCGCCAAGATCGCCTTCACCGGTTCCACCGAGGTCGGCAAGATCATCAACAAGTCCGTGGCGGAGAAGCTCATCCCCGTCACCCTGGAGCTCGGCGGCAAGTCGCCCAATGTCTTCTTCAACGACGTCATGGACGCGGATGACCCCTTCCGGGAGAAGACCCTCGAGGGCTTCGCCATGTTCGCCCTGAACCAGGGTGAGGTCTGCACCTGCCCGTCCCGCGCGCTGATCCAGGAGGACATCGCCGACGAGTTCCTCGACCTCGCCGTGGAGCGCGTGCGCTCCATCAAGGCAGGAAACCCCCTTGACCCGGCCACCATGATCGGTGCGCAGGCGTCGCTGGAGCAGATGGACAAGATCACCGGCTACCTCAAGTCCGGCCCCGCCGAGGGCGCCGAGGTGCTCATCGGTGGCGGGGTGCGCTCCGTCGACGGGCTGGAGAACGGCCTGTACGTGGAGCCCACCGTCCTGAAGGGCGACAACTCCATGGCCTGCTTCCAGGAGGAGATCTTCGGCCCCGTCCTCGCCGTGACCACCTTCAAGGACTACGACGACGCCATGGCGATCGCCAACGACACCGACTACGGCCTCGGCGCCGGCGTGTGGTCCCGCAACAACGAGACCGCCTACCGTGCGGGCCGTGACATCCAGTCCGGCCGTGTGTGGGTGAACAACTACCACTCCTACCCGGCGCACGCCGCGTTCGGTGGCTACAAGAAGTCCGGCATCGGTCGCGAGACCCACCTGATGATGCTGAGCCACTACCAGCAGACCAAGAACCTGCTGTGGTCCTACGACCAGAACCCGAACGGCCTGTTCTGATCGGGGCCTGACCGTCCGCCGTTGACCGGGCGTAACCTCGGGGAAGGAACGAACTTCCGACCTACGAGGAGGTAGGACTCATGTCCGACCAGCCCGATCTCACCGGACGCAATGTTGTACTCGTCGCCACCGACGGCTTCGAGGACTCCGAGCTCACCGATCCCCGGGACGCCGTCCTGGGCGCCGGTGCCACGGTCACCGTCGTGACCCCCGGCGCGAGAACCATCACCGGGAAGAACGGCACCGAGATCGCCGCCGACGCATCCACCGCGGATGCGGACGCGGCGGTGTTCGATGCGCTGCTTCTCCCCGGCGGAACGTCGAACGCGGACCGCATCCGCCTCGATCCGGACGCGGTGTCCCTCGTCCGGGATCTGACGACCGCCGGGAAGCCTGTCGGCGCGATCTGCCACGGGGCCTGGATCCTCACCGACGCCGACGTGCTCAAGGGGAGGACGCTGACCTCGTTCCCGAGCCTGCGCACCGACCTGGTCAACGCCGGGGCGTCCTGGGTGGATGAAGAGGTCCACATCGATGGCGGGGACGGCGGAGCCGCTGCGGGGGCGTTGGTGTCCTCACGGACACCGGCCGACCTCCCGGCATTCAACTCCGCCGTTGTCGCGGCGTTCGGCGTTTCCTGACTGGCGCGCCGGCGACGCCGGGGCGTGAGCATCCCGGTTGCAGGTTATAATTCTCCGACCCGGAACCGACAAGCTTGTGGGCCCTACTCCGTCGACTCCGTTGCGCCGGCCCACTGGTTGATGCCGCGGTCCACGGCCCACCGGTCGATCTCCTCCAGCTCGCCGGAGGTGAACGAGAGGTTGTCCAGCGCATCCAGCGAATCGTCCAGCTGCGACACAGAGGACGCACCGATCAGCGCACTGGTGACCTCCGGACGTCGCAGCACCCACGCGACCGCCATCTGCGCCAGCGTCTGCCCCCGGGCGGCAGCGATCCCGTTCAGCTCCCGGATCGCGGTCAGTGTGTCCCCGTCCAGGAAGGACGACGACATCTTGTGCGACCCCAGCCGTGAATCCCCTGGGACCCCGTCCAGGTAGCGGTCCGTCAGCAGCCCCTGCGCCAGCGCGGAGAACGCGATGACACCCATCCCCTCCGACTCGCAGGTGGACAGAAGCCCGTCCTCGGTCCAGCGGTTGAACATGGAGTAGGACGGCTGGTGGATCGTCAGGGGTGTACCCAGGTCCTTCGCGACCGACTGTGCCCGGCGGGTCAGCTCCGGGGAGTAGGAACTGATGCCCACGTACAGTGCCCGGCCTGAACGGACCAGGTGGTCGAGGGCGGACACGGTCTCCTCCACCGGGGTCTCCGGGTCGGGACGGTGGTGGTAGAAGATGTCCACGTAGTCCAGCCCCATCCGCCGCAACGACGCATCGCAGCTGGCCACCAGATACTTCCGTGACCCGCCGAAGCCGTAGGGGCCGTCCTGCATGCGCCAGCCGGCCTTCGAACTGACCAGTATCTCGTCCCGGTACGGCCGGAAGTCGGACGCCATGATCCGGCCGAAGTTCTCCTCGGCGGCACCTGGGACCGGGCCGTAGTTGTTCGCCAGGTCGAAGTGCGTCACACCCCGGTCGAAGGCGCGGCGCAGGATCGCCCGTTGACCGTCCAACGGCCGGTCGGAACCGAAATTGTGCCACAGGCCCAGCGTGACCGCCGGAAGTCGCAGACCGGAGACCCCGGATCGGCGGTACGGCATCGGCGTGTGCCCGTCGCCGCCGGAGTAGCGGTCGTCCGAGGCGCGGTAAACGTCGGGAAAACTCATGGCAACCGAGAGTACGCTGCCGTCCGTGACTCGTGTATCCTGCATAGCACTTCCACCAAACCGCGTGGACGAGAAGCGAACACCAAGGAGTTGAGCGTCCACCATGGACGATGGGCCTAGTCGGAGTATGAGGGGCGGCGTCGTCCGCCCGCACCACGGGGTGCACGTACGGGGGAACACTGAAGTACCGGAACCGGGGGGTGACCGGTGAGCCCGCTGTTGACGTTGCTCCTCGGCATCGTCCTGATCCTCGCTCTCATCGTGGCGAACGCCTATTTCGTCGCCCAGGAGTTCTCCTACATGTCGGTCGACCGGGCCCGCCTCCGGGCGCTGTCCGCCGACGGGGACGCCGCGGCGGGTCGCGCCCTCAAGGTCACCCGCCGCACGAGCTTCATGCTGTCCGGCGCACAGCTCGGAATCACCGTGACCGGCCTGCTCGTCGGTGAGCTCGCCGAGCCGATGGTCGGTGGCTCCATTGCCGAGCTCAGTGGGGCAGCCGGCGCCGCCGGCGCCATCGCCATCGCCACGCTGCTCGTCGCCACTGTCCTGCAGATGGTCTTCGCTGAGCTCTACCCGAAGAACCTCGCGATCGCCGCGCCGGAACCGCTGGCCCGGGGCCTCGCCCGCTCCACGCAGGTCTACCTGTTCCTTTTCGGCTGGCTCATCGCCTTCTTCGACTGGTCCAGCAACGCCCTGCTCCGGCTGGTCGGCGTCACCCCGGTGGAGGACGTGGACTCCACCGCCGACCGCAAGGACCTGGGACGCATCGTCGCCGACTCCCGGGCGTCCGGCGATCTGCCGCAGGAACTGTCGATGCTGATCGACCGGATCCTCGACTTCCCGGAGCGCACTGTGGAGCACGCCATGGTGCCGCGCGCGAAGCTGGGGGAGATGGACCCGCGGACGACGGTGGCCGAGGCACGGGAGCGCATGGCCGTCGGGCACACCCGCTACCCGGTGCTCGGCACCGTCGAGGACCCCGACCCCGACAACCACGAGGAGGAGGAGCGCCTCTTCGGGGTCCTGCACCTCGATGACATCCTCGCCAACGACCTCGACCCCGGGACCGCGGTCGGCACGCTGGTCCGTGAACCCGTGGTGGTGCCGGAGGTCATGGCACTGCCGGACGCCCTGGCGGAGCTCGGGGAGTCATCGAACCGGCTGGCCTGCGTGGTCGACGAGTACGGCGGGGTCTCCGGTGTGCTCACCGCGGAGGACCTCGCCGAGGAGCTCGTCGGTGAACTCACCGACGAGCATGACGCACCGGAGCACCACATCAGCCGCGAACCCGGTTTCACCGGCGACGACGAGTACTGGCGCATCGCCGGCGACGAGCACCTCGACGAGGTGTCCCGGGAGCTGGATGTCCGGCTGCCGGCCGGCGAGTTCGAGACGCTCGCCGGGCTGGTCATCGAGGAGGTCGGTTCGCTGCCCGAGATCGGCCAGGTCATCCGGGTGGAACTGCCCGATGACCCGCGGGAGATCATCGACGACATCCCGCACCGCCGGGTGCTCGTCGCCGAGGTGGCGGAGGTGGGGCACCACGTTCCCACGGAACTGCTCGTACGGTTGGAGGTGATCGAGGATGAATGACCTGACAGCGATCGTGATCACGATCCTCCTGCTGGTGGCCAGCGCGTTCTTCGTGATGATCGAGTTCGCCCTGCTGGGTGCGCGTCGTCACCGGCTGGAGGAGATCGCGTCCACCATCCCCTCGGCGCGCGCCGCACTGCGCGGCGTCAACGAACTGACCGTGATGCTCGCGGTGGCGCAGCTGGGCATCACCGGGTGCACCTTCGCGCTCGGCGCGGTGACGAAACCGGCGGTGTCGGGGTGGCTGACCCCGCTGTTCGAGGCGTGGGGCATCCCGGACAGTGCGGCGTACACGGTGTCCTTCGTCGTTGCGCTGCTGATCGTGACGTTCCTGCATCTGGTGGTCGGCGAGATGGCCCCGAAGTCCTGGGCCATCGCCTTTCCCGAGCGTGCCGCCCGGCTGGTGTCCCTGCCCGCCCGTGGCCTTGCGTGGGTCCTGCGGCCCATCCTGCTCTGGATGAACTACATGGCGAACCGTCTGGTGACGATGACCGGGGTCGAGCCGGTGGACCGTGCCGCGGCCGGCGGCTACGACACCGCCACACTGCGCCAGCTGGTGGAGCATTCGGCGGAGGAGGGTGCGTTGGAGGCGGACTTCCAGGCGCAGATCGCCGGTGCCCTGGACCTGCAGCAGCGGTCCCTCGGCGAGCTGCCGGGCACGGCGGTCCCCCACCTGGAGCTGTCCGCCACCGTCGCGGAGGTGCAGGACGTGGCCCGTGAGACCGGGCAGCTCCGCGTCCTGCTCTCCGGCGGGGACGACCCTGCCCGCGTCCTGCACGTCAGGGACACGCTGATGGAGGACCGGGACGCCACGGTCGTCGGTCTCAGCCGTCCGCTGCTGGTGCTGCCGGGCTCGATGCCGGTCTATGAGGCTTTCCACCGCATGCGTGAGGAGAGCGAGCAGCTCGTCGGCGTCAGCGGCGAGGGTCGGCTCCTTCCGAGGGTGGTCACGCTGCCGGAGATCCTGGACTTCGTGCTGCCCAGGGAGAGGTCGGACGCCGCATACGGGGACCCCGGCACCCGCACCGGGTAGCCCCGCCGGAGGTGATGAGTCAGGGCAGCAGGTGTGCGGGGATCCGCATGTCCGTGATCTCCTCCCGGGTCATGGCCCGGTCCTCGAGAACGGCGGAGCACACGAAACGGGCCCGGTCCTCCGGCAGGGGGATGCGCCGGGCGTGGCTGAGGACCGAGTTCAGCCGGCCGTCGCCGTCCGCGAGATTCTCCGGTCCACCCCAGGCCCGCCAGGCGACGGCGGTGACCAGGGAGATCAGCGTGATCCCGGTGGGGTCGTAGGGCGGGGCCGACTCGGTCTCCGACCGTGCTGTGGTTGTGCCGGAGGTGGCGAATGCGGGGCTGTCCTCCCGGCCCTTGCGGGGGCGGACGTGGAGGTCCTGCTGCCCGATGCCGACGACGGCTCCGTCGGGGTTGTGGATCACCGAGGTGTAGCTGACGTTGTCGTAACCGTCCGTGGCGACACGCTCGCGGATACGCGCAACCATGTCGTCGTCGACGTCCACCAGGAGCGCCGCTCCGTCCTGACCCGGGTTGAGGAACTGGAAGGTGCCGGTACGGGTCCACGCCTCGTAGTCGGACCCCAGCCGCCGCATGACCAGGGTGCCGAACAGGATGTCGGTCATGGCGAACAGGGTGCCGCCGAAGGCGGCGTTGTTCGGGGTGCGGGTCATGGGGCTGAGACGCAGGACCACCTCCCCGTGCGACCAGTCGTCGGCGACCGACCGTATCCGTACCCCCGAGCCCGCCAGCGGGGGCCAGAACCGTGTGACCTGCTGCAGACCACGCGGCGTGGAGAACACGTACCGGGTGATGTAGCTCTCGACGGTGCGGTAGATCCTGGTCGGCAGGGACCGGCGCCGGGGGCGGGCGTCCTTCGTCACGGTTGGTCCTCCTGGGGGAGCAGGCGTTCTGGGATGTGGAGTTCCAGGATCTGTTCCCGGGTGAGGTCACCACGGTCGAGGGCCTCGGCGCACACGTACCGTGCCCGTTCCTCGGGCAGGGGGATGCGCCGGGCGTGGCTGAGTACGGAGTTCAGGAGGCCACCGCGGTCACGGGCGTCCCCACGGCTTCCCCAGGCGCGCCAGGCCACGGCCGTGACCAGGGAGGACAGGGTGATGCCGGTGGGCTCGTGGACGGGGGCGGCATCCTGTTCCGACCGGGGTGAGGACTCCCCGGCCGTGGCGGTGGACGCGGCGGAGAGGTCGGCCTCCCGGCCCTTGCGGTGCCGGACGTGCAGGTCCTGCTGGCCGATGCCGGCGACCGTGCCGTCGGGGTTGCGGATCACCGAGGTGTAGCTGACGTTGTAGTAGCCGTCGGCAGCGATGTAGCGCAGGATGTCGTCCACCATCGCGTCGTCGACGTCGACCATCAGCCGGGCGCCGCTGCGGCCGGGGTTGAGGTACTGGAAGCTGCCGGTGCGGGTCCAGGCCTCGAAGTCACGTCCCAGGCGCTTCATGACCAGGGTGCCGAACAGCACGTCCGTCATGGAGAACAGTGTGCCGCCGAATGCCGCCCCGTGCATGTTGCGGTTCAGCGGTCCGAGGGTCAGCTCGACCTCGCCGTGCGACCAGTCATCGGCGACATCGCGGATCTTCACCCCGGCACCGGCCAGCGGAGGCCAGATCCGCAGCGAGCGCTCCATCGCCCGCGGTCCGGAGAAGACGTGTCTCATCACCCGTCGCTCGAGGTCACGGAGCAGACGCACGGGAAGTGGACGGCGTGGGGAATTCGAACGGGAACTCATGATGTTTATGACATTACATGCCCAGTGACGGGCATCACGGACAACGTCGGATTCCACGGAACCGGCGTATACTCGAGACGTGAAAGGAGCTAACGATATCATGAGCAATTTCACAGTACCGGGGCTGTCGCAGGGCGACGCCAAGCAGGTTGTCGACATTCTGCAGGAGAGGCTGACCGCCTACAACGACCTGCACCTGATCCTGAAGCACGCCCACTGGAACGTCGTCGGGCCGAACTTCATCGGAGTCCACGAGATGCTGGACCCCGAGGTGGAGCGCGTGCGCGCGTCGGCCGACGATGTCGCTGAGCGCATCGCCGCACTCGGCGGGGAGCCGGTCGGCACGCCGGACTCCCACGCGCCGGGCCGTGACCCGCTGCAGTACCCCGTCAACAAGGGGACCACGCTGCAGCACCTCGCCGCGCTCAATGAGGTCTACGACAAGGTCATCGCCGACACCCGCGAGGCGGATTCGGCCCTCGACCAGCTCGATCCCTCCACCGAGGACCTGGTCATCGGCCAGGTCCGCGAGATGGAGCAGTTCCAGTGGTTCATCCGGGCGCACCTGGAGGACGGCAACGGGAACATCACCAACGGGGCATAGTCGGCGCACACCCCGCATTACTGAACCGCTGCCAGCACAAACAGAGTGCTGGCAGCGGTTTTTCAGTGTCGGAGGTGACGACGGCCAGCCGTTTTCTCTACTCTTGCCCCATGATCACTACTGCCCCGTCGTCCCCCGGCGCGTCCGGTTCTGACCTGTCCCGTTCACCGGGCACCACCTCCGGACGCCTCGTCGCAGCGGCCGCCGCCGTCCTCGGCCTGGCGCTGCTGGTGTGGCAGGTGGCGGGCATCGTGGAGCATTTCCGTGAGAACTACCTGCTGGATGTCGGTGTGTTCCGCGACGCCGGACGCGCCATTGTCGAGAACGGGGGGCTCTACGGCGAGGATTTCGACTCCCGCAGTGGCTTCGCCTTCATCTACCCGCCGCTGGCCGCCGCGCTGTTCGTCCCCCTGACGTGGTTCGACGATCAGGTCATGGAGGCGCTGTGGACCGTCGCGTCCCTGCTGGCGGCGTGGGCGGTGCTGGCGATGGCCGCCCACCGGCTGCGCATCCGGTGGGCACCCGTGGTGGCGGTGCCGATGCTGGGTTTCGCCCTGTGCCTGGAGCCGGTGCAGACCCACCTGATGTACGGGCAGATCAATGTCTTCCTGGTCCTGCTGGTCACCGCCGACGTGCTCAGGTTCACCCCACGCTGGCTGCGGGGTGCCGGGGTCGGGCTGGCGGCAGGGATCAAGCTGACCCCGGCGGCGTTCGCGCTGGCGTTCCTGGTGTCGAGGCGCTGGGGTGACCTGGCCCGGTCGGTCGGGTCGTTCTTCCTGACGGTCGCGATCGGCTGGATGATGCGTCCGGACGAGTCGCTGTTCTACTGGACCGACGAGGTGTTCAACGGCGACCGCGGCGGGGCGCCGGACTTCGAGCCCAACCAGGCCATGACCGGCCTGTTGGCCAGGGCGGGGGTGGACAATGACCTGGCGCAGACGATCATGGTCCCGGGACTCCTGGTCATTGCGGCGGCGACGGCGTGGGGCGCCTACCGGCTGATGCGGGCGGGGCGTCCGGTGGCCACACTGCTGCTGCTCGTGCTGGCTGTGGCGGTCTCCGCGCCGATCTCGGTGACACACCACTGGACCGGGATCATCGTGGCGGTCGCGTTGCTGGTGGCGCTGCTGATGGAGCGCAGGCCGGACTGGCCCACGCTGATCGGGGTGACGCAGCTGCTGGCGGCCAACGTGCTGCTCGACAACACCGTCGGGGAGCGCGAGCCGATCTACCGCATGTTCGAGGGGAACTGGCTGCTCAGCAACCTGCAGGGGTTCGCGGGGATCCTGTGCCTGGTCCTGCTGCTGGTGTCCGCGTGGAAGTCCACCCCCAGGGGTGTGTCCGCCTACTGACGCCGTTTCTGCTGCTGTGGTTGGACCACATAGTATGTCCTCATGAACTACTCAGGTCGGGCCCCGTTGCTCGCAGTCGCCGCGCTCACCGCCACCGCCCTGGTCCTCGCGTCCTGCGCAACGGAGGATGGGGGCCAGCAGGACGCTGTCACCACCACCGATCCCGTGGAGGTGTCGCGGGCGACCACGCAGGACGCCCCGTCCCCGACCCCCGCTGCCGACGGGTCCGGTGATCAGGACGCGGAAGGGGACGGCGACCCCGGCGACGCCGCGTCCGACCCGCTACCGACCTCCGGCGACCCGGACGTGCAGGACGCACTGACCGCGCTGGCTGTGCTCGAGGTCAAGGGGCGTGCGCCGAAGACCGGGTACAGCCGCGACGAGTTCGGGCAGCGGTGGAAGGACATCGACCGCAACGGCTGTGACCAGCGCA